>CAVPFP010000001.1:0-11161 GCA_963703775.1 uncultured Solirubrobacterales bacterium
TTTGCATGCTTTTCTTTTCAACCTCTTTTCCTGCTTCATGAATTCGAGAATTCCCACTGGTATTCCCTTGAAAAGATCCGTCATCAGTATCCATTCCCCAATTCGTTTCGTTGCCTCCACCATCATCATGCATGCTTGTCATTGTATGTTTTGCGCATTTCTCTCCTTCTAGCATTAACCCAGTACCGGCTTTCCTTCTTCCACTCCGTCCTTTCTCCAGCCCTTTCTCTTTCCGTAAATTTGCATCAGCAGCTCTTCGAGCAGTACTCCATTCCTCCAGCTCATCTCTGTATCGATCCCCACGGTGACGAGCAGCGAGAGGATCACGAGCCCGGCGACCAGCGCCAGATGAGGGCGTTGCGGCGGCGGTCGCTCATCGCGTTGCGGGCAGTGTCATCGGCAGAAGGTCAGTGGCGAAGCGGTGCTCGGCCGCCTCAGCGCGCCGGCGTCAGGACCAGCAGCAAGCCACCGTCATCATCGTAGGCGGGAAAAGAGGTCGGCTGTCGCGGTGGCCGAGCGGTCGCTTTCGGTTCGCACGGTCGCGGGTTTGCCGAGCGCGCGGACGCCCCACTCGAGCACGGTCGCGACGTGGTCCTCCCCGTTCTCGAAGCTCAGCCCGAGCGCCTGCGCGATCGGTTGGCCGACGACCTCCTCCTCCTCATAGCCGGTCAGCTCGAACGACCCGCGCCCGCAGCCGATCACGCGACCCTCGCGATCGGCGACGAAGAACGCCGCGTCCGGAGCGGGGTAATAGTCGTCGAGTAGCTCGAACAGGAACGAGAAGCCGCAGTGCGAGCAGCCGCGCTCATCGCGGCGGAACGCCTCGTAGCGATCAGAGGCGATCGAGCGCTCGCCGCAGTTGGGGCAGATGAAAGGGTGAGGCATCGCCGCTGACAGCCTACGCGACGCATCCGCTCAGGGAAGTGAAGGTCAGAACAACGGCGCGCTGGCGGGCGGCGCGTCGAGCCCGAGGTGCGCGAAGGCGTGCGTCGTCGCCGCGCGTCCGCGCGGCGTGCGCTTGATCATCCCGAGCTGGAGCAGGTAGGGCTCGTACACATCCTCGATCGTGTCGCGCTCCTCGCCGACCGCGATCGACAGCGTGCTGAGCCCGACGGGACCGCCGCCGAAGCGCTCGCAGATGGCGCGCAGGATCTCGCGGTCGAGCCGGTCGAGGCCGAGCTCGTCGACCTCGAGCAGGGCGAGTGCCGCCTCCGCCGCGGCCGCGCTGACGGTCCCGTCGCCGCGAACCTCGGCGAAGTCGCGCGCCCGGCGCAGCAGGCGGTTGGCGACGCGCGGGGTGCCGCGGCTGCGGCGCGCGATCGCGAGCGCGCCTTCCGCCTCGAGCTCCACTTCGAGGATCCGCGCAGCGCGGTGACGATCGCCGCGAGCTCCTCGGGGAGTAGGAGTCAAGGCGCGCCTGGATGCCGAAGCGGTCGCGCAGCGGCGTCGTCAAAAGGCCCGAGCGCGTCGTCGCGCCGATCAGCGTGAACGGCGGCAGATCGAGCGTCACGACACGCGCGCCCGCGCCCTGCCCGACCGTGATCGGCAGGCGGTGGTCCTCCATCGCCGGGTAGAAGGTCTCCTCGAGCGCGCGCGGCAGGCGATGAATCTCATCGACGAAGAACACGCTGCGCGGCTCGAGCGAGCTGAGGAACGCGGCGATGTCGCCCTTGCGCTCGAGCGCGGGGCCCGCGGTCGCGACGAACGCGACACCGAGCTCAGCGGCGACGATCTGGGCGAGCGAGGTCTTGCCGAGGCCCGGCGGTCCGGCGAGCAGCAGGTGGTCGAGTGCCTCGCCGCGCGCGCTCGCCGCCTCGATCGCGACGGCGAGCTGCTCCTTGAGCTGGCGTCTGGCCGACGAACTCCTCGAGGCGGCGCGGGCGCAGCGTTATGTCAGGCTCGTCCTCGGGCGAGAGGTAGGGCGTCTGGATCCGCTCGCGCGTGCTCACGCGCTCGCCCCCTGGCGGTTGGCGCGCAGCGCCGCCGCGAGAATCTCCTCAGCGCTCTCCCCCTCGGCGCCGGCGAGCAGCGACTCGACTTCGAACGGCGCAAACCCGAGCTCGAGCAGTCCCTCGCGCGCGATCTGCCGCGGCGCGGGCTCACCGGTGCGCCGCGCGACGATCGCCTCCCCCATCGCCTCGCCGACCTTCTCGCGCAGCTCGACGATGATCCGCTCCGCGGTGCGCTTGCCGATCCCGGCACCGTCTGGAAGCGCGCGACATCCCCCGCTGCGATCGCGGCGTAGAGCTCGCTCGGCGCCGCCGCCGAGCACCGCGATCGCGACCTTCGGTCCGACCGACTGCACGCCGAGCAACAGCAGGAAGAGCTCGCGCTCCTCCTCGCTCGCGAAGCCAAAGAGCGCGAGCGCGTCATCGCGCACGACGAGGTGCGTGTGGAGCGTCACCTCGCTGCCGACGGGCGGCACCGACGCGAGCGTCGGTGCGGAGACCGCGAGCTTGTAGCCGACGCCGGCGCAGAGCACGACGACCCCGTCGATGCGGCGCGACGCGACCTCGCCGCGCAGCAGCGCGATCATCGCGCGAGCGCCGCCGCCACGGGCGCGTGGTTGACGTGGCAGATCGCGACCGCCAGGGCGTCCGCCGCATGGTCTGTGGCGGGCATCGCCGCCAGCGAGAGCAGGCTCTTCACCATCCAGCCGACCTGCTCCTTGCCGGCGCGCCCGCTGCCGCAGACGGCGGCCTTGACCTGCTGGGGCGTGTAGCTGAAGCAGTCGAGCCCGTGCTGCCCGGCCGCAAGCATCGCGACACCGCGCGCCTGACCGACGGCAAACGCGGTGCGTACGTTCGCGCCGAAGTAGAGGTTCTCGAGCGCGACCGCCTCGGGCTCGTGCTCCTCGACGAGCGCGGCAAGCTCGACGTGCAGCCGCGCGAGGCGCCGCTCGGTGGCCACGCCCGCGGCGGTCTCGATCACGCCGCCATCAAGCGCGATGAGACGCCCGCCGCGGCGAGCGACGACGCCATAGCCGGTGTTCGCGAGCCCCGGATCGATTCCCAGCACGATCATCTGTTCGATCCCTGATTCTGCGCGGCGGCCCGGACGCCTGCGCCGGACCGGGCGAGCGAAGTCGGCTTTCAGACGCTCGGCCGCTAGGAGCAGCGCCGTCGACCCAGGGCCGTCTCAGCCCGCGACGCGCTCCAAGACCTCGTCCGAGACGTCGAAGTTGGAGTGCACTGCGCCGACGTCGTCGTTGTCCTCGAGCGACTCGATCAGGCGAAACAGGCGCCTCGCATCCTCCTCGGCGATCTCGATGCGCACGGTCGGGCGCTGCTCGAGCTCAGCGCGCTCGATCTCGACCCCCGCCGCCTCCAGCGCCGCGCGCACGGCGCTCAGGTCGCCCGGCTCGGCCACGACCTCGAGCACGTCCTCGTCGGCTTCGATGTCGAGCGCACCCGCCTCGACAGCCGGGAGCAGGTCCTCCTCGCCGTAGCGCGCGCCATCGACGACGACGACGCCCCGCTTCTCGAACAGGTAGCCGACGCTCCCCGGTTCGCCGAGGCTCGCGCCGGCGCGCGAGAGCAGGTGACGCACATCGGCGCCGGTGCGGTTGCGGTTGTCGGTGTAGGCCTCGATCAGCAGCGCGACGCCGCCCGGCCCGTAGGCCTCGTAGAGCACCGTCTCGATTGCCTCGGCATCCGCCCCGGCGCCGGCGCCCTTCGCGATCGCGCGCTCGATGTTGTCCTTCGGCATCGACGCGTCCTTGGCCTTCTGCACCGCGTTGGCCAGCGCGGCATTGGCCTCGACCTCGCCGCCACCCTCCCGCGCCGCGACCGTGATCGCCCGCGCGAGCTTCGTGAACTGCTGCCCGCGGCGCGCGTCGACGATCGCCTTCTTGTGCTTGATGCCCGCCCATTTGCTGTGTCCCGACATGCATTCGATTCTAGGGATCAGGCTTTGGGGTGGCGCGATGCGGCGCGGCCGACGCTCTTCCGGTAGCGGCCGGGTTGCGCGTGCGGCGGCTCGGCGCGTGATCGAGGCGCGCCTGCGGGGTAGATGCCGCCCGATGGTGCCACCCCATACGATCCCGACGGGCATGTATCTCGACCGCACGATCTTCAAGGCCTATGACATCCGCGGGATCTACGGCGAGCAGATCGATGGCGATCTCGCCGAGGAGATCGCGCGCGCTTTCGCGCGCGTGATCGCCGAGCAGGCTGGAAAGCAGCCCCGCGACCTCGGCATAGCGCTCGCCCACGACATGCGCCTGAGCGCGCCCGAGCTGACCGAGCGCTACAAGACCGGCCTGATGGCCGAGGGCGTGCATGTGATGGACGCCGGCGAGGCCGCGACCGAGGTCCTCTACTGGCTTGTCGGATCGCGCGGTCTGGACGGCGGGCTCGTCTGCACCGCTTCGCACAACCCGGCGAAGTACACGGGCGCGAAGCTCGTCGGGCGCGGTGCCTTGCCGCTGTCCGGTGATGCGGGCATCGACGAGGTGCGGCGCAAGGTCGAGGCGGGCCTGGGGCGCGCGCCGGGCGGTGGCAGCCAGGAGCGCGTCGAGTGGCGCCGCGGCTTTGACGAGGCGGTGATCCGCTTCGTCGACCCGGACGTGATCAAGGGCCTGCGCGTGGTCCTCGACGGCGGCAACGGGATGGCCGGGCCGATGGTCGGCCCGATCCTCGAGCGACTGGGCCTCGATCTCGTCGAGACCTATTGGACGCCCGACGGGAAGTTCCCCGACCACGAGCCGAACCCGCTGCTCGAGGAGAACCGCGCTTTCATCATCGACAAGGTCAAGGCGGAGGGCGCCGATATCGGGATCGCCTTCGACGGCGACGCCGACCGCTGCTTCTTCATCGACGAGCAGGGCGAATTCATCGACGGCGACTTCATGACCGCGCTGTTCGCGCGGAGCCTGCTGCGCGCGAACCCGGGCGCGACGATCCTCTACGACGTGCGCGCCTCGCGGGCGGTCGCCGACACGGTTGCCGCCGAAGGCGGCACCGCTTATCCGAACCGCGTCGGCCACGCGTTCTTCAAGCGCCGGATGCGCGAGGAGGGCTCGCTGTTCGGCGGCGAGGTCTCCGGCCACTACTACTTCCGTGACTTCTACTGCGCGGACTCGGGCACGATCCCGGCGCTGTTGATGCTCGAGATCGCGGCGCGCGCCGGCCGCCCGGTCTCGGAGCTGGTCCGCGCGTTCCGCGACAAGTACTTCATCTCGGGCGAGATCAACAGCGAGGTCGCCGATGCGCCGGCGAAGATCTCAGAGATCGCGGAGCGCTATTCGGATGCCGAGCAGTCGACGCTCGACGGCATCTCGATCGACTATCCCGATTGGCACTTCAACGTGCGTTCCTCGAACACCGAGCCGCTGCTGCGACTGTGCCTCGAGTCGCTCGTCTCACGCGAGGACATGGAGCGCCGCCGCGACGAGGTGCTATCGCTGATCCGGGGTTAGCCGTAGGGGCAGTTGACCGTCGCCGTGGCGGTCGAGTCGAGCGTGTTGCCGTTGACGTCCACGGACACCTCGAAGCTGTAGCTGCCATTGAAGTCGGAGGCCGAGGGACCGTTCGGGTCGTTTTCTCCGAACAGCCCGCCGCGGAAGATGTCTTTCTGCGAGCCCGGCGGCGTGCCGAAGCCGAGTGTGCTCGCAGAGAGCGCCTGCGACCACGGGACCGCGGGGCTGAGCTGCAGCTGCCGCGTGCTCATGCGCACCGTGGCGTCCGCGCCCGGGAAGTCCTCGCCGATCTGGGTCGCGGCATCCGTCGGGATCCCGGTCGCCTTGACGTAGGCGTTGATGTAGATGTTCTGGGGCGGCCCGTCGAGATAGCCATTGCCCTGCACCATCGTGCTGCAATCGGCGGCGTCGCTGATCGTCGCGCCGTCGGCGACGTACAGGTGGTTGACCCCGAAGCCGACTACCGTCAGCGAGGGTCCGCCGGTGGTGCCGGACCCCGCGTGGTGCTTCTTCTTGTGGTGCTTCTTGTGGTGCTTCGCGACGTGCGCCTGACCGGCCTGCGCGCTCGCGGCCAACATGCCCGCCGGCAGCGCGATTGCCAAGCACGCCAAAGTAGTCCTCGCAGCTTGCCCCCGCATAGTGCCGAATGCTAGCGACGAGCGCGGTCGAGTTCGTGGCGGACCCTCACGTCGAGCGGCTCCCCGCGGGAGCCATCGAGCTGCGGTGCGCGCGCATGTCCCGCCCAAGCTCGGCGGGGCGCAGCAGCACCCATACGTGACCCCCACCCCCCGTGCGGTTGCCGGCGCCGGCGCTGCCGCCGTGGGCCTCGGCGATCGCCCGCACGATCGAGAGGCCGAGACCGGTCGCCTCGCCGGTGCGCGAGGCCTCGGCGCGCGTGAATGGCTCGAACGCATGCGGAAGGAACTCCTCCGGGAATCCCGGCCCTTCGTCGAAGACATGCAACTCGACGGCGCCGTCGCGCTCGCGCAGCTCGAGCTCGATCGCGCCGGAGCCGTGGCGCAAGGCGTTCGTAAGCAGATTGTCGAGCGCCTGCTCGAGCCGGTCGGGGTCGAGTCCGACGACGAGCGAATCGGGCGTGTCGGTGCGGATCGTCCGCCCTTCGGGCCGCGCGATCCGGTCGAAACGCTCCGCGCTCGCCCGGACCATCACGGCGACGTCGACCACCTGCGGACGCACGGGCAGCTGGCCTTCGCCGGCGCGCGCGATGACGAGCAGATCGGAGGCAAGGCGCGTCAGCCGGTCGACCTCCTCGACGGCTGAGCGCAGCGCGTCGGCCATCTCCTCGCGGGTGCGCTCGGGGTCGAGCGCGAGCTCGAGCTCGAGCTTGAGAACCGTGAGCGGCGTGCGCAGCTCGTGGCTTGCGTGCGAGACGAGCGCGCGCTCGCGCGAGACCGCGTCGCTGACGCGGCCGAGCATCGCGTTCAGCGTCTCTCCAAGGCGAGTCAGGACATCGCTGGACGCCGGCACCGGCAGGCGGGCGTCGCGCTCCCCGCCCGAGATCTCGGCGGCGCGGCGGCGCATGCGCTCGACGGGCGCGAGCGCGTTGGCGGCGACGAGGTACGCGGCCCCAGAGCTCAACAGGAGCATCAGCGGGCCGCCGAAGAAGAGCAGGTCGCCGAGAACGTTGAGCGCGTGGTCGCGCTGCGCCAGCGAAGCGCCGACGACGAGGACCTCGCCATGGGCGCCGCGCAGCGGTCGCGCCAGCAGGCGCGAGTTGCCGCGGCCGCTGAGCAGCGTCGAGCCATGCAGCGCCGCGATCTCGCGCGCGTCCAGCAGCGGCGTGTGGCGCAGGCCGCTGGTCGCGTCGAGCACTGTGCCGCGCGCGCTCAGGATCTCCGCGAACGCTCCCGAGCTTTCCGCGAGCGGTGGGCGCGCGGCGAGTGTCGGCTTCGCGGGGCGCTCTAGCGCGCCGAGCTCGGCCGCGCGAGTGTCAAGCGAGCGGTTGATCCCATCGTCGAGGCCGACCTGGAAGGAGAAGTAGAGCGCCAGGGCGAGCCCGCCAAGCAGCACCGCCGACACGCCCGCGAAGGCGAGCGTCAGCTTGAGGCGGATCGACCGGCGGGCGAACCAGGCTTCGAAGCGCGCGATCACGCGATCACCTGCTCCTCCTGGCGCAGCCGGTAGCCCGCACCGCGCACGGTCTCGAGCGAGTTGCACCCGAACGGGCGGTCCACCTTGTCGCGCAGGTATCCGACGTACACCTCGATGACGTTCGAGCGGTTCTCATAGCTTTCGTCCCAGACGTGCTCGAGCAGGTCGAAGCGGCTCAGGACTTCCCCCGGCCGGCGCATGAACGCTTCGAGCAGCGCGAACTCGCGCGCGGTCAGTGCGAGCTCCACGTCGCCGCGCCACGCTCGGCGTGCGGCCGGGTCAAGGCGCAGGTCGGCGACGCTCAGGATCGCCGAGCGCGGCCCGACCGGACGCCGCGTAAGGGCACGGATCCGCGCGAGCAGCTCCTCGAAGCTGAACGGCTTCGTCAGATAGTCGTCGGCGCCCGCGTCGAGCCCGCGCACGCGGTCTTCAACCTCGCCGAGCGCGGTCAGCATCAGCGTCGGCGACCACACGTCGCGCTCGCGCAGCATCCGGCAAAGGTCGAACCCGTCGCGCCCGGGGAGCATCACGTCGAGCAGGATCACGTCGTAGTCGGTGCTCGTCGCGCGGGTCAGCGCGCCCTCGCCGTCGCGCGCCACGTCGACGGCCATCCCGGCGCGGCGAAGCCCACGGCGCAGCAGGCTCGCAAGCTTCTCCTCATCCTCGACGACAAGCACCCGCATATTGGGATTGTCGCGGCTCGCCTGCGCGGGCGCCACGACCCCTACGGCGAGGACCAGCTGAACTGGTTCCTCCAGGGAATCTGGTCGAAGTAATCGTCCGTCCCCGACGTATAGAGGCCCGCCGGCTCAAACAGCGGGTGCGCGATCTCGAGCGACTTGCCCCCGCGCGCCGGAACAAGCCACAGCCCGTCGTTGCTCACGTAGAGCAGCTGCTTCCCATCGCGCGACCAGACCGGCACCTGCGCGCCGCTGATCGCACCGATCCGCCGCGTGCGGTTGGTCCGTGCGTTCCAGACATAAAGCATGTGGTCGGCAAACCAGGTCGCCGACGACGCTCTTGACGTGAGCAGCACCGGTGCACGGACATACGCGAGCAGTGAGCCGCTCGGCGACCACGCCGGATCGAGCGAGACGCCGGATCCGCTCCGGCCCGCCCACGCCGTGGCGCCGGGCACCGGCGCGCAGGACACGGTCGTCGGATTGCAATGTTCGACGGTCTTGCCCTGTGCGAGCTCGCGCCCACCGTTGCCGGCGCCAACAACCGCGAGCGTGCCGCCGGCACCGGCCGCGAGCGCGTCGGTGACGCCGTCGGACAGGGTTTGCGCGAGCACCGACGGCGCATTCCCCGGCCGCGAAAGCTCCTCGAGCGGCGTGGCGTCGTTGTTGTGCGTCATGCCGCTCGAGAAGACCCAGAAGAGGATTCCGTAGCGCGCAGGCCATGCTGCGAGGGCGGCGATCACGCCCTGACCACCGCAACCGGTGCAGGCATTCGCGAGCCGCTGCCGCGTCGCAATCCGAAACCAGGTGGTTGGCGCGCCGCCGTCGATCGGGTAGGAGCGGATGCGGGTCCCCCCGTCCAGGAACAGGTCGTTGGTCGAGACGGCGATCGCGCGGCCGTCCGGCGACCAGACCGCATCCTCGATCGAATCCGGGTGCGCGCGGCTCGGGCGCAGGTCGACGAGCGTGCGGCGCGAGCCAGCCGCGCTGACGAGCTCGAGGCGCGCCACCGTCGGGTAAGGCGGGAACGGCTCTTCCCGCTGTGTGCTCAGCGCGAGCAGATCGCTCGTTGGGCTCCAACCCACGAACTGGGCGATGTCGCGCCCCGCCACGCGGTGGGCCCGCGTTCCGTCGGCGCGCACCACCCAGAGCCCGACGGGCCCGGCCGATAGTCCCGATCCGCGCGTCGCGAGGTACGCGAGCCAACGGCCGTCGGGCGAGAAGCGGGGCGTCTCGGCGCTCAAGCCCGCCGGCAGTGGCAGCCGCCGCAGGCTCGCGCGAGGCCCGTCGAGCAGCCACAGCTTCCCGCGCGAGACGAAAGCGAGCTCGCCGTGCTTGGCGAAGGCACGGATGTTCACGAACGGGCGGCTGGACGTTTCGCTGACCCGACCACTGCCGGCGGGGCCCGACAGAGAGCGGCAGGCGGCCTGCCGCAGCTACGACGACCACCGCAACCGCGAAGCCCCATCGCAGGCGCCGGCGCCGCGCGCGCCTGCGCGCCTCGCGAAACAGCGCCTCGCTCGAGTCGACCTCGCCGCCCGGTCCGCGCTCCTGCTCGTTCAGCAGCAGCATCTCACCACGCCAGGATCTCGATCATCCGCGGGAGTCCTCGCGGCGCGGTGTCGTCCCGGCGCGCGGCTCAACTGATCGCACCCAGCCGTCGATTCGAAACGATCAACCCGCACGCCTCACCATCTCGCGCGAGAGAATAGCGCTAGGTCGTCTAGCACTATCCCCTAGGCGGCCGCTTACACGTCGTGGCGGGTGTCCTTGTGGGCGACGATCGCCCGGTTGAGCGTCTCGCCCGGGTCGGTGCCCTTGCGGACGTAGGCGATCGCGCCGCCGATCATCAGCTCGCGAACGATCGATCCTCCTCATCGCCCGAGATCACGACAATCGCGGTCCCCGGCGACGCGGCGACGATCCCGGGGACGGCGACACGGCCGCCACCCTCCGGCATGTTCAGGTCGACGAGCGCCGCGTCCGGACGGTGCTTGCGCGCGAGCGCGATCGCCTCGACCGCGTCGGTGGCCTCGGCGACGATCTCGAACTCCGGCGCGAGCGTCGCCGCGAGCAGCGCCCGAACCGCCCAGATCGATCGTCGGCGAGCAGCACTCGCGGCCTCTCCACGGCGACTAACGATAGCCCCGGACGCGCGTCCGAACGAATCCGCCTTCGCGCTGGCATTACGCCGTGCAGACCAGCCTCGTGCTCGAAGCGCGTGCCGGCAGCCCTCGCAACAGAAAAGTAGCTCCGTCCAGCCACGGTCGCGCGCAAGTGCCCGGCGACGATCCACTGCATCCCGCGGTACCGGGTCCGCGTCGCCCCACGGCGGACGGTCAGACCCAACAGACTGATGAACGCCCCGCCGGCGATCAGGTTGAGCACCAGCTTGTAGTCGGCCCGCACGGCGGCGAACACATGCGCGTGCGACGGTCGCGCGCGTCGGAATCAATCCGAGACCGCCGAAAGCAAGGTCGACGATGATCGCGGCCATGACCATCGTCACCCCCATCAGCGCGGTGATCGCAAGCGCGTAGCGCCAGCCGTAGTACTTGCGATAGATCGCGATGATCGGCGCGATCACGAGGTCGGCGAAGAGGAAGGCGATGACGCCGGCGAAACCGATCGCCCGCTCCACAGCACCGCCGCGAGCGGCACGTTGCCCACCGAGCAGACGAAGCTCGCGACCGCGATCAGCGGGCCGATCAGCGCCCCCCACAGCACCTGGACGGCGTGCGGCGAGCTCGTCAGGAAGGCCTCGCGCAGCGTTGCGGCGGGATCTGGGCGGCGAAGCCAGCAAGCAGGAAGCCGACGGCGATCTCCCGGTAGAGCATCTGCCAGTCGCCGCGGAAGTTGTAGGCGACGTCAGACCACGAGTCGATGCTCCGCAGGCGCATCCGCCCACCAACGCTGAGCAGACCAACTGAACCAGTAGGTGAACAGGAAC
>CAVPFP010000002.1:0-7706 GCA_963703775.1 uncultured Solirubrobacterales bacterium
GTGCTCGTCGGGATCGACCGGCGCACTGCGGCGCTCGAGCGCTGGCATGGCCAGGTGGTCGTGATCAACTTCTGGGCGTCCTGGTGCTCGACATGCGGCGCCGAATCCGGCCTCCTGGAACGCGCCGAGCGTTATCTCAGCGCGCGCCACGAGGGCACGGTGCTCGGGGTTACGTACAAGGACATCACCAGTTACTCGGTGAGCTGGCTGCGCCAGCACGGGCTCACGTTCCCCAATTTGCGCGACATCGACGGATCATTTGCCGAGGGGTATGGCACGGCGCAGCTCCCGGAAACCTTCGTGCTCGACCGGCACCTACGCGTGGTGGCGATCTCGCGCGGCGAGCTCACGAGCGAGGCCTGGCTGGTGCACGCGATGAACGCGGCGGCACAGGCATGAGACGCCTGGCCTTCATTGCGGCGCTGGCCGCGATGCTCGCTCCAGCGAGCACAGCGGCTGCCACCGAGCGCACGACGATGGCGAAGGTCCTCCCCTATTTCATGTGCGTGACCTGCAACATCCCGCTTGCAAACGCGCAATCGCCTCAGGCCGAGAAGGAGCGCGCCTATATCCAGCAGCTGATCGACGCGGGAGACACCTTCGCGCAGATCAAGAAGGCGCTGGTCGCGCAGTACGGCGAGCACGTACTCGCGCTGCCGCAGGCGAGCGGCTTCGACATCGCGGTATACGCAGTCCCAATCGCAGTCGTCGCAGCGCTCGCATCGCTCTTGGTGATCCTGTTGCCGCGCTGGCGCCGGCGCGGCCCGCCCCGGGCCGGCGGACGCCGGCCCGGTGCTGGCGAGCGAAGACACCGTGCGCCTCGAGGCTGAGCTGGCACGCTACGACAGCTGAGCGCTACCGCCGCCGGCGGCCCGCCGGGCCAGGGCGCCGCTACATGTGCTCCGGCGCGCTGACGCCGAGCAATTCGAGTGCGATCGCGATCGCCTGCCTTGCGGCGAGGCAGAGCGCGATCCGCAGCGTCTCGGTAGCGGGGGGCTCCGCGCCGACGACGTGACAGTCGCGGTAGAAGGCGGTGAACTCCTGCGCGAGCTCGAGCGCCGCGGCGGCGACGCGGTGTGGCGCCCGCCGCTCGGCCGCCTCGGCCAGATCCTCGGGGAACGCGAGCAGACGCTTCAACAGGGCGCGCTCCGAAGGATGCAGCGGCTCGCTCGGTGCAAGTTCGAAATAAGCCCGCGCGACACGATCCTCGGCCAGCCGGGCGAGCACCGAAGATATCCGTGCGTGCGCGTACTGGACGTAATAGACGGGGTTGTCGGCACTCTTGCGCGTCGCCAGCTCCGGGTCGATCTCGACCGTCGTGTCGTGCGAGCGCGCGAGCAGGAACCAACGAGCGGCGTCGACCCCGATCGCCGTCGTCAGCTCGTCAAGCGTCACGTACTCGCCTTCGCGTTTGGACATCGCGATCCGCTCGCCGCCGCCGATCAGATGTACGAACTGGAAGTCGATCAGCTCGATCTCGTCACGCTGCCCACCGAGCGCCTCGAGGGCCGCCTTCATCCGCGGCTCGTAGCCGTGGTGGTCGGAGCCCCACACATAGAACAGCTTCGCGTAGCCGCGCGAACGCTTGTCCTCGAGGTAGGCGATGTCGGAGCAGAAGTATGTGGGCTGGCCGTCGGACCGGATCAGCACGCGGTCGCGGTCGTCACCGTGCTTCGTGCTACGCAGCCAGAGCGCGCCATCCTGGCTGTAGGTCTCCCCCAGCTCATCGAGCCGGGCAAGCGCGGATGCCACCGCTCCGTTCTCGTGTAACGAGCGCTCGGAGAACCAGATGTCGAATCGCACGCCGAAGCGCTCGAGCGAGCCACGGATCAGCTCGAGGCAGGCATCGAGCGCCTCGCGCGACAGCGCATCGAGGTCGAGCGTACGCGCGCGCTCGGCCGGCACGAGCTCGGCCACATAGTCCCCGTGGTAGCCGCCTTCAGGGATCGGCTCGCCGAGGGCAAGCGCGCGCACCGACTCCCCCAGCTTGCGTATCTGGCTGCCGTAATCGTTGACATAGAACTCGCGGGTCACGCTGCAGCCGCGCCAGGCCAGCAACCGCGCGAGCGCGTCGCCATACGCGGCGCCACGGGCGTGACCGAGGTGGACCGGGCCTGTCGGGTTGGCCGAGACGAACTCGACGTTGACGGGAATCTCGCGGTCGGCCGTCACCGAGCCGTAGCGAGCGCCCGCCTCGAGGATCGTGCGCAACCCGTCGACCAGCCAGAGGTCGGACAGGAACAGGTTGAGAAAGCCGGGACCCGCGACGTCAGCGCGCGCGAGCGCGTTACCCAGCCGGTCGGCGAGCACGCCGGCGAGTTGCTCCGCGACCTCGCGCGGAGCGCTCTGTAGCCGCGGTGCGAGCAGCAGCGCCGCATTCGTCGAGTAGTCGCCAAGGTCCGCTCGCGGCGGGCGCTCGAGCTTGATCTGGGCCGCGAGCGCCTCGCGATCCGTCGTCACCAGTGCGGCCGCGCTTTCGCGCACGACGCGATGAAGGTGCTCTACGGGACCCATGCCTCCAGCGTACTGGCGCTCAGTAGTGGTAGGGCTCGCCGGCGATGATCTTGTGCGCGCGGTACAGCTGCTCGAGCAGGACTACGCGCGCAAGCTGGTGCGGCAGGGTCAGGGCACCGAGCGAGAGACGGTGATCGGCGCGCTCGAGCGCAAGCCCGTGCGCCCCACCGATCACGAACGCAAGGTCGCGTCCCGACGTGCGCCGCTCGCCGATGAAGCGTGCAAAGCCGTGACTGTCGTAGCTGTTGCCTTCGCTCGCGAGCAGCGAGACGAAGTCGCGCTCGGCGAGACGCGCGCCCACGCGCTCGCCATCGCGCAGCTCGATCTGCTCGAGGCGGGCATAACGCCCCAACAGCTTGGTGTAATGAGCCACGTCGTCGGCGTACGGAGCACGCAACCGTCCAACCGCTATGACGGTGATGCGCACGCCTTGCGATACTAAGCTCGATGAGCTCAGAGCCGCCCAGCGAGCGCCAGATCAACATTCATCTCGCCCCCGAGGTGATGGCGGGCCACTACGCGAACTTCGCGAACATCAGCCACTCGGCGTATGAGTTCACGATCACGTTCGCACGGGTCGACCACGAGATCGAAACTGGGGAGATCCCCGGAGTCGTCGTTTCACGGATCAACCTTTCCCCCCGCTTCATGCGAGAGCTGATGGACGCGCTCGAGGAGAACTACTCGCGCTGGGCCGCGCGCGAGAGTATCCAGAACCTGCCCGAGTTCAAGGGCGCAGCCGGCGATCCGCCACTCGGCGCCGACGAGCCCGAGGACGAAGCCGACTCGTAGCCGTGCAGCGGCGCAGACGCGCCGCTGATAGCGCGCCTGCAAGCGGCCGGCTCGTGGCGCCATCCGCCTCCCCGTGCTGCAAGACTGACGCACAGCGTTGCGGCCGGTGGCCGCCGTTCTCGGCTCATGAGGGTCGCAATAATTTCCGACATCCACGGCAACCGTCACGCGTTTGAAGCGGTACTCGCCGACATCGCGGAAAGCTCGGTCGAGGAGGTCTGGTGCCTCGGCGACCTCGTCGGATACGGCGGGGAACCGGATGCTTGTGTGAGTCTCGCGCGCGAGCACGCGACTGTCTGCCTCGCCGGCAACCACGACCTTGCCGTCACAGGCGAGGTATCGCTCGAGGATTTCTCGCGGACCGCGGCAGCAGCCGTACGCTGGACACGCGGGGCGATCAGCGATAAGACGCTCGAATTCCTCGGTGGTCTGCGCCCGGCCGGCGAGCGCTACGCGGTTGGCCTCTACCACGCAAGCCCCCGCGAGCCGATCTGGGAGTACGTCCTCGCGGCCGGCCTTGCCGAGCGCTGCCTCGACACGCAGACGCACCGCATGTGCCTGATTGGCCACTCCCACGTTGCCCTGTCGTTCGAGCGACAGGTTGGGGCGAGCGTCACGGGCGCGTGGCGCGGCGGGGGAAGCGAGGTCGGGTTCGGCGACGGCGAGTGGCTGCTCAATCCGGGGAGCGTCGGACAGCCGCGCGACGGCGACCCGCGAGCAGCGTGGATGGTCCTCGATCTCGCGACCCAGGCCGCGCGCTATCGCCGTTGCGAGTACGACATCACGGGCGCGGCGAACGCGATCCGCGCTGCGGAGCTGCCCGAATCGCTGGCGGAGCGGCTGGAGTACGGGCAGTGAGGCGCGCCCCGATATTGATCGCCGCCACAGTGGCATGCACGGCCGCCCTGTCGGCGTGCGGGAGCAGCTCATCGGGTCTGATACCGCCGCGCGACGCGACGAGGATCGGTACCGCCCTCACCGCGCTCACGACGGCGCTCACAAACCACAGCTGCGCCGGCACGCAGAGTGCGCTCGACAGCGTGTCGATCGCGATCAACAGCCTCCCAACGAGCGTCGACGGCCGGCTCAGCGGCAACCTCCAGCAGGGCTACGCCGACCTCGCCAGCGAGGCGCGGGTTCAGTGCGGGCCCCCGAGCACGGGGTCCACCACGCCAACCCATCCACACAAGCCGCACAAGACGAGCACCGGACCGACCGGCACGACGTCCACCAGTCAGACGGGAACGACCGAGGGCGGCACGTCAGCGCCGACCGGCCCGACGGGAGCCACAACCACCGGGCCGAGCGGCCCGACGGAGGCAACCGGTCCGACGAGCAGCACGAGCACGGGCGGCGGTATCGGCCCGGGCGGCGGATCGACTGGAGACAGCGGCTCGACGGGAGCGAGCGGAACGAGCGGCGGCGTCGGCGGGGCGGCGAGCAACTGATATGGCGACGCTGATCGCGGAGCGTTACCGTCTCGAAGGCCGGCTTGGCTCCGGCGGGATGTCGACCGTCCACCTAGCGTTCGATGAACGTCTCGAGCGGTTGGTCGCCGTGAAGCTGCTCGCCGAGCACCTTGCCGACGATCCCACATTCGTGTCGCGCTTCCAACGTGAGGCGCTCGCCGCGGCCCGACTGATCCACGAGAACGTCGTCCAGGTCTTTGACTCCGGGCTCGACAAAGAGACCGATCAGCACTTCATCGTCATGGAGTACATCGAGGGACAGTCCGGGGCGGAGATCCTTCGCGCGCGCGGTTGGCTGCCGGCCGAGGAGGCGCTGCCGATCATCATCGCGTGCTGCGCAGGACTCGATTACGCGCACCGCAAAGGCGTGGTCCACCGCGATGTCAAGCCCGGCAACATCCTGCGAGCCAACGATCACCGCGTGAAGCTCGCGGACTTCGGCATCGCCAAGGCGACCGAGCAGTCGAGCATCACGCAGGTCGGCTCGGTGCTCGGGACGGCCGCGTACCTCGCACCCGAGCAGGCGCACGGCGAGGAGGCCGGCCCGGCGGCAGACATCTACGCGCTGGGCGTCGTCACCTATCAGCTGCTGTCGGGACGGCTCCCCTTCGAAGGGAAGTCCTTGACCGAGCTCGCGATCAAGCAGCAGGAGACCCGCCCTGCGCCGCTCGACACGCTGGTCGCCGGGGTGAGCCCGGAGCTCGCCCTCGCAGTCGACGTGGCGTTGCGACTCGAGCCACAGCATCGCTACCCGACGGCCGTCGACATGGGGCGAGCGCTGGAGGATGGTGCAAGAGGGATCAGGCCAGGTTCGGGGGTCGCGATCGTCCCGCCGCTGCCCGGAGAGCTGCCCGCCGAGGAGACCGAAGCGACCGTGATCACCCGGCGCGGCAGCGACGCGACCGTCGTCGCACGCCAGGCGGGAGCGTTGCGCGCTCCGACCGCCGTGAAGGCGCGCGAGCCGCGACCGGGGCCGCAACGACGGCCTGCGAACGGCCCGGCGTCGGGTCGGCAGCCGCCGAGTCCAAATCGCCGGCTGGGCCAGCGGGAACGCACGCGGCTACTGGTCCTGGCCGCCGCGCTCGCGCTCGCGGCGGTAGTGGCAGTGGTGCTGATCATCTCGCTGAGCGGGGGCTCGCACCACAAGCTGAGCCTCCAAGGCCGTTGGTCGTCGAACGCCCTCAACGCCGCGCAGGAGCTCCAGCAGGTCGTCAGCAACAACCAGCAGTAGGGCGGCCGACTACAGCAAGCCGTACGCCGGCGCGTCGCCGGCACGCAGGCGCGCCGCCGTCTCGGCGAAGCGGCCGGTCCGAATCGCGTCGCGCAGCTCACGCATCAGCGCCGCGATGAACGTCAGGTTGTGCAGGGTCAGCAGGTGGGCACCGGTCAGCTCGCCGCCGCGGGCGAGAAAGTGGAGATAGGCACGGGAGAGCCCGGCTGAGCAAGCTGGGCATGGGCACCCTTCTACGAGCGGCTCAGGAGCCTCGCGCCGACGCGGGCGATCGACCTCGAGTCGCCAGCGCGTCGCGGGGTCGGGCACGAGCGCGACGCCGTGGCGGGCGAGCCGGGTGGGCATCGCGCAGTCGAACGTGTCGATGCCAAGCTCAACCCCCAGATCAGGTCGTCGATCTCGCCGATCCCCAGCAGATGGCGCGGACGCTCGGGCGCGAGCGCGGCGAGGTCACGCGTGCACCACTCGACGACGCCGTGCATCTGCTCCTTGTCGCGCCCGAGCGATCCGCCGATCGCGATGCCGTCGCAGCCGCTGGCGGCCACCGCCGCGACCGACTCCGCGCGCAGGTCCGCGTGCACGCCGCCCTGCACGATTCCGTAGAACAGCGAGGTGTCCCGATGCTGGGCGCGCCACTCCTGGCAGCGCGAAAGCCAGCGATGGGTGCGCTCGGTCGAGCGCGCCGTGTAGTCGCGCTCGATGTAGAACGGCGTGCACTCGTCGAAGGCGAGCACGATGTCCGAGCCAAGCTGATGCTGCACCTCCATCGACAGTTCCGGGGTGATGAAGCGCTCAGCGCCGTCGACATGCGAGCGAAACCGCACGCCCGCCTCATCAATCGTGAGGATCGACCCCTGCCGGCCGCCGCCGCGCCGTCCCTTGATCTCGTCGGCGACCGTCCCGTGCCCGAGCGAGAAGACCTGGAAGCCGCCCGAGTCTGTGATTATCGCCCGCTCCCAGCCCATGAACCGGTGCAGCCCGCCGAGGCGCTCGATCAGCTCACCGCCGGGCCGCAGGTGCAGATGGAACGTGTTGCCGAGGACCATCTCGTAGCCGAGCGCGAGGACCTCCTCGGCAACGAGTCCGCGCACGCTGGCCGTGCTCGCGAGGGGCACGAACGCCGGCGTGGCGACCGTGCCGTGGGCCGTCTCGAGTAGCCCGGCGCGAGCGCGGCTGGCCGGGTCGGAGGCGATCGTGGAGAATGCGGGCACCGCGGGATCCTAGAGTGGCCGCGGCGCGCGCCCCACATGGTCTTCGCGAGCCTGCTCAGCGTCACGCAGAACCTCGGCTACCCGCTGCTGATGGTGATCGTCGCGATGGAGGCGCTCGGTGTCCCGCTGCCAGGCGAGACCGCCGTCATCTTCGCCGGACTCGCCGCAAGCGCTGGGCGCCTGAACATCGTGCTCGTGATCGTGCTCGCGTCGGCCGCGGCGATCATCGGCGACAACATCGGCTTCCAGATCGGCCGTCGCGGCGGGCGCGCCCTGCTCGAGCGCCCGGGCCGATTCTATGAAGAGCGCCAGCGGATGCTCGCCATCGGCGACCCGTTCTTCGAGCGCCACGGCTCGAAGGCCGTCTTCTTCGCCGCTGGATCGCGGGCCTGCGGATCTGGGCCTCCTGGCTCGCTGGGGCGAGCACGATGCGCCGGCGCACGTTCCTGCTGTGGAACGCACTCGGCGGCATCGGCTGGTCGACGAGCG
>CAVPFP010000003.1:0-4925 GCA_963703775.1 uncultured Solirubrobacterales bacterium
CAGGGACGTCGATGTGACGACCGCGGCTGAGCTCGCCGGCGCCTGCGATGAGCTCGCGCCGCAGGCCGACGTCATCGTGATGTGCGCGGCCGTCGCCGACTTCCGTCCCGCCGCGCCGCGCCCGAGCAAGCTCGCGCGCGAGGAGAACGCCGCGATCACGCTCGAGCTCGAGTCAACCGATGACATCCTCGCGCGGCTCGCGAGCGGCCGCCGGCCCGACCAGGTCCTGATCGGCTTCGCGGCCGAGCACGGGGAGGGCGGGCTCGCGCGCGCCCGCGCGAAGCTCGAGCGCAAGCAGGTCGACCTGATCGCCTACAACGACGTCGCGCAGGAGGGGATCGGCTTCGACGTGCCGGACAACGCGCTGACGCTGATCAGCGCCAACGGTGAGCAGGAGATCCCGCGGGCGCCGAAGGCGCAGATCGCGCGCGAGCTGCTCGACGCGATCGACCGCCTGCGCGGCGCCTGAGTCTCACGGCTTCCGCCACCTCGCCTCCGCCGCGGCGACGTCGCTGACGAGGTTGCCGAGCGCGAGGTTGACGTCGTCGGCGTGATAGCCCCAGAGGGGACCGTCGTGCTCGGTGACGGTCGGGCGGGGGTCGGAGCGAGCGGTCGCCTTCGTCACGTCGAGCCAGGAGGCGCCGGCGGCCTGCTCGCAGCGCGCGTCGTAGAGCCCGGGGAAGGTGACCCAGGGCGTCGGCTCGCGGCCGAGCGAGGGAAAGTAGGGGTCGAGCGTCGCATTGCCGCCGGCGAGCGCGGCCGGGTTGGTGCAGAGGACCTCGAGGCCTTGGGTGGCGGTCTGGCCGGACTGCAGCGAGACGCCCTGCCCCGGCGCGCGCGAACAGGGCGCCGGCGGGCGGGGTGGAGGGGAAGCTCGAGTAGGCGATGACGCAGCCGGTCTCGCCGAGGCGACTGCAACCGGGGACGTTCTTGAAGCTGCCGCCGACGAGCTTGCCCGCGGGAACCTCGACGTTGCCGCCGAGGATGATCGCGAGCAGCAGGCGCGCGCGCAGCGCAGGGACCTGATCGATCAGCCGCCGGATCAAGAGGATCGACATCGCGGCCCCCTGCGAGTGGCCGATCAGGACGAACGGGCGCCCGTCGCTGTAGTGCGCGAGGAAGTCCTCGAACCCCGCCGCGATCGAGTTGTACGCGGTCGCGAGCGGGCCGGCCTGCGTGCCCGCGCCGGTGAGCAGGCCGGCGAGCGTGACCTGACGGTAGATCGGGGCGTACACCTGACAGACCTGCGCGAAGCGCGAGGCTTGCGCCTGCGCGACGGCGATCTCGGCCGGCGAGATCCGCAGGTCCGCGTTCGTCGAGGTCTCGGGGGACACCGTCGGGTAGACGTAGAAGCAGTCGAACGCGCCCGTGCGTGCCGCGCTCGCTTTCACGGGCGACGGCCGGCCGGCGGCGTTCACGGCGGTCGCGGCCAGCGAGAAGGCGCACGGATCTGAAGTCAAGCCCGGGCGGCAGAGCCAGGTGCTCGGCTGGTCTGCGCCGGCCGCGGCCGCAGAAGACGCGAGGAGTCCCGCGAGGAGCGCGGCGAGGACCGGGCGTGCGCGCATCGGCGGCGCTGAGAATAGCCGCCCCCATGCTGGTAGACTCAGCGAACAGCTTTCGTGCCGGTCACGGAAGACCGGCAGTCCCTAACCGGAAGTGGGCGCTCGCCCGCTTTTTTTTCGTCATGAACCAGCTACAGAGCGAAATCGAGCAGCGCGTCGCGGCGATCGAGCCCGCGATCGAAGTGCTGGCCGTGGAGCGGTCGGGGTCGACGCTGCGCGTCTTCATCGACCATCCGGATGGGGTCACGCTCGAGCACACAGAGCGCGTCGCGCGCGCGCTCGCGGAGCTGCGTGGCAGCGACTCGCTCGAGGTGAGCTCGCCAGGCCCGCGCCGGCCACTTGCGAAGCCCGAGCACTTCCGTCGCTTCGTCGGGCGTCGCGCGCGCGTTCGTCTCGCGACCGGCTGCGAGAGCTTCGCGCGAGCGGAATCTCACCGGCGAGCTTGTCGGGGCATCCACCGACGAGGTGACGCTCGCAGTTCCGGACGGGGTCATCGCGATCCCGTATGCGGCAATCGAGCGCTCCCACCTGCTGGAGGACTGAGCGATGTCACGCGAGATTCTCGACGCAATGCACGCACTCGCCCAGGAAAAGGGCATCGACTCCGAGCGGCTGATGGTCGCGCTCGAGGATGCGTTGCTGTCTGCCTACAAGAAGCAGCCCGGCGCCGCCAAGTACGCGCGCGTCGAGATCGACCGCGAGACCGCCGATTTTCGTGTGATCGAGCTGATCATCCCCGAGCAGCTCGAGGCGCACCTGATCGTCGAGACGATCGACGAGGGCACGACGATCGACCCCGAGACGGGGGAGATGCGCGAGCCCGAGGAGCCGGAGATCGACCCGGCGAAGTTCGAGCAGTACCGCGACCAGATCGAAGAGCGCGACGTCACCCCAGACGACTTCGGGCGGATCGCCGCGCAGACCGCCAAGCAGGTGATCCTCCAGCGGATCCGCGAGGCGGAGCGCGACATGATGTTCGAGGAGTACCGCGACCGCGTCGGTGAGCTGATCACGGGCATCGTCCAGCAGTCGGACTCGCGCTACACGCTCGTCCAGCTGCGCGAGCGCGTCGAGGCGCTGCTGCCGAAGTCCGAGCAGGTCGACGGCGAGCGCTACGACCATTCGCAGCGGATCAAGGCCGTGATCAAGGAGGTCTCGCCGCAGGCGAAGGGCCCGTCGATCATCGTCTCGCGCCGCGACCCGGAGCTGATCAAGAAGCTCTTCGAGCTCGAGGTGCCGGAGATCGCCGATGGCCTCGTCGAGATCGCGAACGTCGCGCGTGAGCCCGGTTACCGCTCGAAGATCGCGGTCATCTCCCACGCCGACGGCGTCGATCCGGTCGGCGCCTGCGTCGGGCCACGCGGCTCGCGCGTGCGCATGGTCGTGTCCGAGCTGCGCGGCGAGAAGATCGACATCATCCCCTACAACGACGAGCCCGCCCGCTTCGTGGCGAAGGCGCTCTCGCCCGCGCGCGTGCGCGAGGTGCTCGTCGACGACGCGGCAAAGCAGGCGACGGTGATCGTCCCCGACGACCAGCTGTCGCTCGCGATCGGCCGCGAAGGCCAGAACGCCCGTCTGGCCGCGCGCCTCACCGGTTGGCGCGTCGACATCAAGTCCGAGACCGAGTTCGCTGCCGAGGAGGCCGAGCACGGTTACGAGGAGGAGGAGACGCAAGGTCGCTGCGCGGCGATCATGTCGAACGGCCGCCGCTGCCCGAACGCTTCCCTCCCGGGTTCGCGCTACTGCGGCCTCGAAGCGCACCAGGCGCTCGAGGCGGGCGGTGGCGGCGAGCCTGTGCCTGTCGCCTCCTGAGCCGAGCCCAGCGAGGCCGGCGGCGCGCTCCGCAGGGCGCCGTGCGCAGCCAGGAACTGCCAGCAACGACGTAGAATCGACCATTAGATGGCAAAGAAACGCGTTCACGAGATAGCCAAGCAGGCGGGGGTTCCGACCAAGGAGCTGATCGCGACGCTGCAGGCTGCCGGAATCGAGGCGAAGGCCCCGAGCTCAAAGGTCGAGGAGAGCGCGGCGCAGGGCGCGCTCGCGCCGGCGCGCGAGCGCCGCCGCGGGCGCCACGGCCGCGCGAACGGCGCGCGCACCGCCGGCCCGCGTCTCCGCTGCGGCGAGCTCGCCGGCTGGAAGTCCCGCTGCGGTCGCGGCCCCGGCGGCGGGCGCCGCCGGCGCGGGAGCGGACGGCGGAGCAGACGCGGTGCCGCTCGCGCCCGACGCGCGATTCGCGCCAAGGCGAGCAGCGCCCCGGCGCGATCGCCGGGCGCCGTCGCGTCGTCATCGACTCGCAGGCCTCGCGGCGCACGAGTGGGGGCCCGGCCGGTCAACCGCCGCGGCGCCCGCCGCGTCGCGGTCGCCGTCGACGGGGTACCTACGACGACACCGTGGCGCCGCTCGACACGCGCGCGCTCGAGGCGACCGACCTGATCCGCATCAACTCCGGCTCGACGGTGAAGGACGTCGCCGAGTACTTCGGCGTCGCGGTCCCGGAGATCATCCGCAACCTGATGGCGCTCGGCGAGATGGCGACGCTCACCCAGACGCTCTCCGACGATGCGATTCAGGTGCTCGCCGACGACTTCAAGAAGGACATCGAGATCGTCCACGCCGCGGACGACATCAGCGAGCCCGAATTCGAGGATGAGGACGAGGATCTCGCCGAGCGCCCGCCCGTCGTGACGATCATGGGCCACGTCGACCACGGCAAGACCTCGCTGCTCGACGCGATCCGCGAAACCTCCGTTGCCGCCGGGGAGGCCGGCGGAATCACCCAGCACATCGGCGCCTACCAGGCCCAGCACGCGGGTCGCGCGATCACCTTCCTCGATACGCCGGGCCACGAGGCCTTCACGGCGATGCGCGCTCGCGGCGCACGCGTCACGGACATCGCCGTGATCGTCGTCGCCGCCGATGACGGCGTGAAGCCTCAGACCGAAGAGGCGATCGATCACGCGCGTGCCGCGGGCGTGCCGATCATCGTCGCCGTCAACAAGATCGACAAGCCGGGCGCGCAGCCCGAGCGCGTTCGCACCGAGATGACTCAGCGCGGGCTCCAGCCCGCCGAGTGGGGCGGTGAGGTCGAGTTCGTCGACGTCTCGGCGAAGACGCGTGAAGGGCTCGAATCGCTGCTCGACACGATCCAGGTGGTGGCCGAGCTCGAGGAGCTGCGGTCGAACCCCGACGCACCCGCCTCGGGCGTGGTGATCGAGTCGCGCCTTGACCCCGGTCGCGGGCCGAGCGTGACGCTGCTCGTCCAGCGCGGCACGCTGCACGTGGGCGATGCCCTGGTCGCGGGCGCCAACTTCGGTCGCGTGCGCGCGATGCAGGACTTCACCGGCGCGCGTGCCACCAAGGCGA
>CAVPFP010000004.1:0-4249 GCA_963703775.1 uncultured Solirubrobacterales bacterium
CCGCTCCCATCGGGTTATTACAACTACGGCTTCTACATCAACTGCGGTCTCAGCCAGGCGCTGTCCAACCCGGATGAATCGGTCGACTGCCCGCACGCCGAGGTGTCAGATCCAGCGAATCCCGCGTGGAACGACCACCACGGGGTGAGCACCGGCTCCGTTGACGGGCGAAGCCAGGTCTACGTGCCCGCCGACCCCGCGTTTCACGATGTCAACTACTCCTGGGAAGGCCCGACATCACCCAAGGGCCTGCTCAAAGACGTCAGCTACCACTCGGTGGGAGGGGTGGCGGCACCCAATCGCCGGGGCGTCAACTTCCTCGCGATCTACACGCCGCGCGGCTATGACCCGCACCGCTCGACGCCCTACCCAACGCTCTACCTCAGCCCCGGCTCCGGCCTCAACGAGGTCGACTGGAGCACGCAGGGCGACGCCGCGAACATCCTCGACAACCTGATCGATAAGCACCAGATCCAGCCGATGGTCGTCGTGATGACAAACACCGGCTGCCCGTCTCGAACAGCTGTGCCGGGTGAACCCAAACGCCGACGACCAGGATCTGGCCCAGGCCGTCATCCCGTACATCCAGTCGCACTACGACGTCTCAAGCGCGGCGTCACAACGCGCCGTCGCCGGCTTCTCGGCCGGCGGCTGGATCGCCGGCACTCTGCTGGTCAATGACACGCGCAAGTTCGGCTACTACGGCCTGTTCAGCCCCTGCCCAGTCGCGGTCGCCGTTCCCGACGCAGCTCAACTCGCCGCCATCCGGCGCGTCCGAGTCATGGTCGGCGGCGGCTTACAGGACCCGGAGTGCCACCCGTTTGCCATTCAAGACGTCGCCATTCTGGGCGACGCGCACGCCAACGATCGCCCCGAGTTCTTCTACGGCGGGCACGACTGGGACGTCTGGCGCAGACTGCTACGGGACTTCTTGACGAACGTCGCCTTCAAGTCGCTGTAGTCGCGCCGCACGTCGCGTAATCGACTCGATCGGCGTGGCTGCGTACCGCGACCGCGGCTCTATCCTGCAACGCGTGCCGTTCGACATCGCCCATGTCTCGCCCCAGCCGTGGGACGCCGGAGGCGAGCTGAACGGCTATATCGACGCCGTCGCGCACGAGCTGGCGGGTCGCGGCCACCGCGTGATGATCGTCGCGCCGTCGAGCTCGCAGCGGTTCGCCGCCAGCTCGCGGCGGGCGCTGCGCGAAGCGCGCGACGAGCCTCAGAGCCTTTGGGGCGCGGGCGGCGGCGAGCCCGTCCTCTTCTCCGCCGGCGAGGTGATGCCGGTCGGGCGTCCCGAGGGCCGCGTCGCGGTCCCCGTGGACGTCGCGCGGATCGTGGAAGAGCTCTTCGAGACGCTGCCGCTCGACTTCGTGCACGTGCACGAGCCGTTCGCGCCGAGTGCCGCGAGCGCGGCGCTGCGCCACTCCCGCGCACTGAACATCGGAAGCTTCCACACCCCTGCGGAGCGCCTGCTCACCACCCAGGTCGCGCGACGGTTCGTCGAGCTCTTCTTCGGACGGCTGGACGCGCGGACGGCCAGCTATCAGGCGACGAGCGCGGCGTTGAATGCGCGCTTTCCCGCCCACTACCGGGTGATCACCCCTGGCGCGAGCATCCTCGCGCGCGCCGTCTCCGGTGAGCCGACGACGCACATCGTCTACGTCGAAGACGAGGAGCGCGCCGGATTACGCACTTTCCTGCGCGCGTTGCGCCGCCTGCCCGGGGACTGGCGCGCGACGGTGCTGAGCGGCCGCGCTCCTCGAGCCGCGTGCAGTTGCGCAGTGAGGTCGCCGAACGCGTGCGTTTCGCCGCACTGGACGACCTCGCGCGGGAGGCGCTGCTCGCGAGTGCGGACGTCGTCGTGTTCGCGTCCGCAGGTGCCGCTCCGGCCCCCGGCCTCGCGCTGGCGGCAATCGGCGCCGGCGCAGTCCCGGTCGCGGCCGCCCTGCCCGTATATCGCGAAGTGCTTGGCGAGGGCGAGCGCGGGCTGCTGTTTGACCCCGGCAGCGCCGAGATGCTGGCCGCGCAGCTTGCGCGGCTCGTTGCCGATCCGAGCCTGGGCGAGCGGCTGCGCGAGCACGCGGACGGCTTCCGAGCGCAGCTGTCATGGGCGCGCGTCGCCGATGAGCTCGAGGAGGTCTACGAGCAGGTCGCAAGCCGGCGGCGCGAGATCGCACCGGCAAAGACCGCGCCCGGGCGCGCACTGATCGACGTCGACCTCCACATGCACACCGACCACTCGCCGGACTGCGCGACGCCCGTCGAGGTCTTGCTCGCGACGGCCAAGGCGGAGGGACTCGGCGCGATCGCGGTCACCGACCACAACGAGGTCTCGGGAGCGTTCGACGCCCTCGCGAAAGCGAGTGGAATCAAGGTGATCGTCGGCGAGGAGATCAAGACGGCGCATCAGGGCGAGGTGATCGGGCTGTTCCTGACGGAGCGGATCCCGCGGGGGCTCACGCTCGAGGAGACGATCGGCGAGATCCGCCGACAGGGCGGCGTGGTCTACGTGCCCCACCCATTCGACCGCCTGCACTCCGTGCCCGATTACGAGCACATGCTCGCGATTCTCGATGAGATCGACGCGATCGAGGTTTTCAACCCGCGCGTCGCGATCAGCTCGTTCAATGAGGAGGCGGCGCGCTTTGCAGCCAAGTACAGGCTGACCGCCGGCGCCGGCTCCGACTCGCACGTCGCTGCTGGGCTCGGCTCGGTGCGCGTGCGGATGCACGACTTCGACGGACCGCAGGAGTTCCTGCATTCGCTGCGAGACGCGCAGATCATCACACGGCCGACGAGCCTGCTGTACGTACAGGCGTTGAAGTTCATCGAGACGAAGGCGACGCCCGCGGGCGCCCGGCGAGCACGCCGCGAGCGCCGCGTGCGACGCGCCATGCGCAAGTCGTGATGCACGCCCAAGGACAAGCAGCGGGGGCACGGAAAACCTTCGCGCCGATGCCTGTAACCGACGACGAGATCCGCGAGCGCTATCTAGACCGCGCGATCCGTGAGCTCAACCTGCTCTCGCGCGAGATCCAGGAGTGCCGCCTGTGCCCGCGCGGCGCGCTGATGCCAGTGCTCGGCTCTGGCCATCCACAGGCCGACATCATGCTGCTCAAGTACGCGCCGCGCCCGTCGGAGATCGAGGAGGGCGTCGCCTTCTACGGGCGTTCCGGTGCCGCGCTGATGAAGTCGCTGCGTCGCCTGCAGATCGACCCGCTCGCCGTCTACGGCACGCTCTTCGTCAAGTGTCCGGTCGCCGACACGACCCTCGCCGACCCGGGCTGCCTCGCGCGCGTCGCTGAGGAGATCGCGATCGTGCAGCCGAAGATCATCGTGTTGATGGGGGAGGATGCGCTCGACGCGCTCAACGAGCTCGCCCTGCCGCTGGCGCGCCCGCTCGTGCCGATCATCGGCGAGGTTCAGCAGCTTGCACCGCAGATGGCCGCCGTGCTCGTGCCGAACATCGACGTCGCGCTCGACGAGGAGCACACAAAGCGCGCCTTTTGGAGCGCGTTTCGCGCGCTCGGCGACTGGTGGGCGGAGCTCCCGCCGTACTGATCCTGGCGTGAGGCGTGTCGCCGCCGGCCGCTCACGCGACCGTGAGGACCACCTTGCCGAACTTGGAGCCGGCCTCGAAGCGGGCGTACGCCGCAGCGACCTCGGCGAGCGGAAAGGTCGCAGCGATCGGGACACGCAACGCGCCCGCCGCGAGCGCCGGGAGGACATGGCGCTCGAGCGCGCGCGCCGCTGCCGCCTTCTGCTCGAGCGTGCGATGGCGGAACATCGAGCCGCGCAGCGTGGCGCGCTTACTCATCAGCAGGCGGAGGTCGAGCTCGGCGCTCGTGCCGGCGCCCGTCCCGATCACGGCGATGCGGCCCTCGGACGCGAGCGCGCCCAGATTGCCAGCGAGGTTTGGCGCGCCGACGAGCTCGAGGATCACGTCGAACGGCCCGGCGGCGCCGAACTCCTCGGGGGCGAGGACGCTGACCCCGAGCTCGGTGACCGCCGCGCGCAGGGCGGGATCGCGGACCGTCGCGAAAACCTCGGCGCCCGTGAGCACCCCGAGCTGGACCGCGGCCATGCCAACACCGCCGGCGGCGCCGTGGACGAGCAGGCGCTCACCCGAGCCGAGCGCGCACTGCGTGAAGAGCGCATCGTGGGCCGTCGTGAAGACCTCGGGGAAGCCGCCGGCGGTCGCCCAGTCAGCAATACGGTACCGGTCGAAGTAGATGGCATAGCGAGT
>CAVPFP010000005.1:0-7677 GCA_963703775.1 uncultured Solirubrobacterales bacterium
GCCGCTCGTCGCGAGTGGGCAGAAGGTGGGCAAGGGCGACGTCCTCGCCGACGGCTCCTCGACCGACCGCGGCGAGATGGCGCTCGGCAAGAACCTGATGGTCGCCTTCATGTCCTGGGAGGGCTACAACTTCGAGGACGCGATCATCCTCTCGAAGCGCCTCGTCCGCGACGACGAGCTGACCTCGATCCACATCGAGGAGTACGAGATCGACGCGCGGACGACGAAGCTCGGCGACGAGGAGATCACGCGCGACATCCCGAACCGCTCGGAGGAGTCGCTGCGCAACCTCGATGACCGCGGCATCGTCCGCGTCGGCGCGGAGGTCGGTTCCGGCGACCTGCTCGTCGGCAAGGTCACGCCGAAGGGCGAGACCGAGCTCACGGCCGAGGAGAAGCTGATCCGCGCGATCTTCAAGGAGAAGGCGCGCGAGGTTCGCGACACCTCGCTCAAGGTTCCCCACGGCGAGGGCGGCGTCGTGATCGACGTCATGACCTTCAGCCGCGACAAGGGCGACGATCTGCCGCCCGGCGTCAACGACCTCGTGCGCGTGTTCGTCGCCAAGAAGCGCAAGATCTCCGAGGGCGACAAGCTCGCCGGACGCCACGGCAACAAGGGCGTCATCTCGAAGATCGTCGACGAGCAGGACATGCCGTTCCTCGAGGACGGCACGCCCGTCGACGTGATCCTCAACCCGCTCGGCGTTCCCAGTCGCATGAACGTCGGCCAGATCCTCGAGACGCACCTCGGCTGGGTCGCGGCGCAGGGCTGGTACGACGACGGCTCAGAGGCCTACAAGAACGCCCACCAGAAGGGCGCGAACGGGCGCGTCTACGTCGCCAGCCCGGTGTTCGACGGGGCTACCGTCGCCGACGTCGACCTGGCGCTCGTCAGCTGGCAGAACGATTACAAGGGCGCGATCCAGATGGACATCGACCCTAAGCGTCGCGTGGGCGAACAGGCCTCGGGCAAGGTCACGCTCTACAACGGGCGCACGGGTGAGCCCTTCGAGGAGCAGATCACCGTCGGCTACATGTACATCCTGAAGCTCCTGCACCTCGTCGACGACAAGATCCACGCGCGCTCGACGGGTCCGTACTCGCTCGTCACCCAGCAACCGCTCGGCGGCAAGGCGCAGTTCGGCGGACAGCGCTTCGGCGAGATGGAGGTGTGGGCGCTCGAGGCCTACGGCGCGGCGTACACGCTCCAGGAGATGCTGACGATCAAGTCCGATGACACGGTCGGGCGCGTGAAGGCCTACGAAGCGATCGTCAAGGGCGAGAACATCGCGGAGCCCTCGATCCCCGAGTCATTCAAGGTCCTGCTGAAGGAGATGCAGTCGCTGGCGCTCGACGTCAACGTCGTCTCCGAGGAGGGCCAGCGCGCGGAGATGCGCGACGAGGACGACGATCTGCTGCGCGCCGCTGAGGAGCTCGGAATCGACCTCTCGGGTGTGCGCGTGGACGAGGAGCTGCCGGGCGCCGAGGCTGCGCCGGACGCGGAGGCCGCCGACGGCGACCCCGATGATGAGGACGATGGCGGCGGCGAGGTACGCGACTCGATCGACGATCTCGACGACATGCCCGAGGCCACGCTCGTCGGCGCCGACGTGCTCGGCATCGACGGCGACGAGCTCGAGGAGGTCCCGATCGACGGTCAGCCTCGAATCACTTGCACAGGACGAATCGCTTGACGAGGAGACAGCGTGATCGACATCAACAACTTCGACGCCATCGAGATCAGTCTCGCGTCTTCGAAGCAGATCCGGGGCTGGAGCTCCGGCGAGGTGACCAAGCCGGAGACGATCAACTACCGGACGCTCAAGCCGGAGAAGGATGGTCTCTTCTGCGAGCGCATCTTCGGTCCGACCAAGGACTGGGAGTGCTACTGCGGTAAGTACAAGCGAGTTCGTTACAAGGGCATCGTCTGCGAGCGCTGCGGCGTCGAGGTGACGCGCTCGAAGGTGCGTCGCGAGCGCATGGGGCACGTCGACCTGGCCGCGCCGGTGAGCCACATCTGGTTCTTCAAGGGCGTCCCCAGCCGGATCGGATACCTCCTCGACATGGCTCCGAAGGAGCTCGAGAAGGTTCTCTACTTCGCCGCCTCGATCGTGACCTGGGTCGACGATGAGGCTCGCACGCGCGACCTCGACAAGCTCGAGGGCGAGATCAACAAGGTGCTCGACTCCTATGCCGGCGAGCGCGAGGAGCGCCTGCTCGAGCTGCGGGAATCACTCGCACGCCGCGAGGAGTATCTGCAGACGGGCAAGCAGACCGGCTTCTCGCCGGACGATCACCTATGGGCCGACGCGCTCGACATCAAGGTCGCGAAGCTCTCCGCCGAGGACCGCGAGAAGCACCTCAAGGATCTCCGCAAGAGCTTCGACGGCGAGATCGCCGACACCGCGGCCTACATCGACGACGCCGCTGAGCGCGTGCGCCAGGTGTGGGAGCTCTTCAAGGCGATGGAGCCGAAGCAGATCGAGCACGACGAGACGCTCTTCCGCGAGCTCAAGGAGCGCTTCGGCAGCCCCTACGGCTTCGGCGAGTACTTCCGCGGGGGCATGGGCGCGGAGGCAATCCGCGACCTGCTCCAGCAGGTCGATCTCGAGGCTGAGCGGATCGAGCTCTCGGAGGTCATCAAGACGGCGAAGGGTCAGAGTCAAGCGCGCGCGGTCAAGCGCCTGAAGGTCGTCTCGGCGTTCATCCAGTCGGGCAACAAGCCGGAGATGATGGTTCTCGACGCGGTCCCGGTGATCCCGCCGGAGCTGCGCCCGATGGTCCAGCTCGACGGCGGCCGGTTCGCGACGTCCGACCTCAACGACCTCTACCGCCGCGTCATCAACCGCAACAACCGCCTCAAGCGCCTGCTCGACCTCGGCGCGCCCGAGATCATCGTCAACAACGAGAAGCGGATGCTTCAGGAGGCGGTCGACGCGCTGTTCGACAACGGTCGCCGCGGACGCCCGGTCACCGGACCCGGCAACCGCCCGCTGAAGTCGCTCTCGGACATGCTCAAGGGCAAGCAGGGGCGCTTCCGCCAGAACCTGCTCGGCAAGCGCGTCGACTACTCGGGTCGCTCGGTGATCGTTTCCGGCCCGTACCTGAAGCTCCACCAGTGCGGACTGCCGAAGCTGATGGCGCTCGAGCTGTTCAAGCCGTTCATCATGGCCCGGCTGGTCGAGCGCAAGTCGGCGCAGAACATCAAGGCGGCCAAGAAGATGGTCGACTCGATGATCCCGCGAGGTCTGGGACGTCCTCGAGGAGGTCATCCGCGAGCACCCGGTGCTGCTCAACCGCGCGCCGACGCTCCACCGCCTCGGCATCCAGGCGTTCGAGCCGCTGCTCGTCGAGGGCAAGGCGATCCAGGTGCATCCGCTCGTCTGTCACGCCTTCAACGCCGACTTCGATGGCGATCAGATGGCTGTGCACCTGCCGCTGTCGGCGGAGGCGCAGGCGGAGGCGCGGATCCTGATGCTGTCCTCGAACAACATCCTCTCGCCCGCGCACGGCGCGCCGCTCGCCACCCCCACCCAGGACATGATCCTCGGCGCCTACTACCTGACCTACGGTCCGAACGCGGAGGATCTCGCGAAGATCGACCGCGCGACGCACGACCCGAAGGTGCACGTGTTCCGTACCGCGCAGGAGGCGGAGCTCTCCTACGAGGCCGGCGTCGTGAAGCTGCACGGGATCGCCGAGTTCCGGCCCTACGGCCGCGAAGGCGGCCACGTCCTGACGACGGTCGGGCGGATCATCTACAACGACCGCATCGAGCGCGCCCTGGCGGAGGCGCTCGGGGATCGGTTCGATCCGAGCTCCTACGTCTTCGTCAACCAGTCGATGAAGAAGCGCGACACGACGCGTCTGATCGATGCGCTCGTCCAGCGCTACGGCGCGACGACGATCTCGCTTGTGCTCGACGCGTTCAAGGAGCTCGGCTTCAAGTACGCGACCCAGGCCGGCATCACGATCTCCAAGAACGACGTGGTCGTGCCGCCGAGCAAGCAGGAGATCCTCGGCCGCTATGAGGCCCAGGTCGCCGAGATCCACGGAGCAGTACGACTCCGGGCTGATCACCCAGGAGGAGCGCCACGAGGCCGTCGTCGAGCGCTGGAACGCCTGCACCGACGAGGTCGCCGAGGCGATGATCGCCAACCTCGACGAGTTGAACCCCATCTTCATGATGGCCAACTCCGGCGCGCGTGGCTCGTTCAAGCAGATCCGCCAGCTCGCCGGCATGCGCGGCCTGATGGCGAACCCGAAGGGCGAGATCATCGAGCGGCCGATCAAGGCCAACTTCGTCGAAGGCCTCTCGGTGCTCGAGTACTTCATCTCGACGCACGGTGCCCGCAAGGGACTCGCTGACACGGCTCTGCGCACCGCCGACTCCGGCTACCTGACACGGCGCCTCGTCGACGTCGCCCAGGACGTGATCATCCGCGAGCCCGATTGCGGCACCGAGGAGTACATCGAGGTGCCGGTCTTCAAGGACGACGGCGAGCCGAACGACAACCTGCTCGGGCGCGTCGCGGCGGCCGACTTCCAGACCAAGCGCGGGCGCATGCTCGTCGAGCAGGGCAAGCAGATCGACCGCGCCGAGTTCGCCGACGATCGTCGAGGCCTACCGCGAGGATCACGAGCGCGGCAACAACGCGCGCGTCGCGGTGCGCTCGGTGCTCAAGTGCGAGGCGGCGACCGGCGTTTGCCAGGCGTGCTACGGGCGCTCGATCGCGACCGGCGAGATCGCCCAGATCGGCGACGCGGTCGGAATCATCGCCGCGCAGTCGATCGGTGAGCCCGGCACGCAGCTGACGATGCGCACCTTCCACACCGGTGGCGTCGCCGGCGCCGACATCACGCACGGCCTTCCGCGCGTCGTCGAGCTGTTCGAGGCGCGCAAGCCGAAGGGCCTGGCGAAGATCGCCGAGCAGGATGGCGTGATCTCGATCGAGGAGTCAGACAAGGCGCTGACGGTCGTGATCACCGACGAGGCCGGCGAGGAGCATCGCCATCAGTTCCCGCGGCGCACACGGCTCTACGTCACTCGCGGGCGACAAGGTCAAGGCCGGCACGCAGCTCAACGAGGGGTCGCTGTACCCGCACGAGCTGCTGGCGATCCGCGGGCGGACCGAGACCGAGCAGTACCTCGTCAAGGAGGTGCAGGAGGTCTACAAGTCCCAGGGCGTCGACATCAACGACAAGCACATCGAGCTGATCGTGCGGCAGATGCTCAAGAAGGTGCGCGTCGATCAAAAGGGCGACACCGACTACCTGCCCGGCCAGTACGTCGATCGGTTCGAGTTCGCCAAGGCGGCGAGCAGGTCCGAGTCGATGGCGGCGAGGCGGCGGAGTTCGAGGACATCATCCTCGGCATCACCAAGGCCTCGCTGAACACGGATTCGTTCCTCTCCGCAGCCTCGTTCCAGGAGACGACGAAGGTTCTGACCGATGCCGCGCTCGAGGGCAAGATCGACCGCCTCAACGGTCTCAAGGAGAACGTGATCATCGGCAAGCTGATCCCCGCGGCGACGGGCCTCAAGCGCTACCGCCGGATCGAGATCGAGCCGTCCAAGCCGCTGCCGCGCGCCGTCGACGAGCTCGGCCTGCTCGGTGGGGAAGACCTCGCCGTCGCGAGCTCGGCGATGGTCGAGCGGCTTCGCCGACTTCGAGGCCGACCTCGCCTCGCTCGAGGAGATCGGCCTCGGGAGCGACCCGGGTTCGCCGAGGAGCTCGCCGAGCTCGACGTCGAAGACCAGTAGCGGGCAAGCCTCGGGGAGCGACGCGACGCTCCCCGAGGACTTCGCGTGGCCGGTTGACTGTGCTCGCTCTACAGCCCGGCGTGCCTTCACGCCGATAGTTGACCAGTAGAAGGGCTTCGGCCCTTCTACGTATTGGTCACGACATGATCCAGCTAGGCATCCTGCTCGCGCTGCTCTGCGCGCTCTCACGAACCTCGCGTTCTTCTTCAAGCAGCGCGGCGCGAAGCTTGCGCCGCCGGTGTGCGTGTCAACGCCGGTCCGCTCGGCGAGAGCGCTGTTCGGCTCGCGCTGGTTCATGCTCGGCATGCTCGTCGCGGTCGCCGCCTGGCTGCTGCACGTCGCGGCGATGGTCTTCGCGCCGCTGGCGACGGTCCAGGTCGTGCTCGCGGGCGGGATCGTGCTCGTCGGGGTCATGGCTGAGCGTGGCTTCGGCTTCTCGGTCTCGCGCCGCCAATGGCTCGGCCTCGCTGCGACCGCCGCCGGGCTTGTCGCCTTCGCGCTGACCGTTCCGGGCGGCGGCGGTGCGCGCGCCGGCTTCTCGCTGACCGGGATGATCATCTTCGAGACCGCGCTCTGCGGTCTCGGCGCCGCGCTGATCGTCGGGCCGTCGGCGGGCGCGCCGCGCCGGCACCACGGCAACATGCTCGGCGCAGCCGCCGGCATCCTCTTCGGGGTCTCGGATATCTCGATCAAGGCGCTCACCGGAATCGCCGGCGCGCACGGACCGCTCGCCCTGCTGGCAGCCCGTGGCTGGCGTTGACAGTCCTCGCATCGATCGTCGGCTTCTTCGCCTCGGCGAAGTCGCTGCAGCAGGGCGACGCCGTTCCGGTGATCGCGATCACCTCGGCGACCGCGAACGTGTCGGCGATCGCCGGTGGCTTCCTGTCTTCGGCGATCCGCTGCCGAGCAGCGCGCTCGGGATCGTCGCGCAGCTGCTCGGTGTCTTTGCCGTTGTCGCGGCGGCGGCGCTGATGCCCTCGCTGCGCGCGGGCGAAGCCGCCGCGGTTCAATCGGCGCCCTGAGGAGCGGCTTCCGGCCGCGCGGTCGTCCTTTGCTATGGTCCGCCTCCATGCCGACCACGAGTCAGCTGGTCCGCGAGGGCCGCAAGCCGCCGAAGAAGAAGCTCGCCACGCCCGGTCTCAAGTCCGGCAGCGGACGCAAGCGCAAGGTCGCCGCGCCACAGCGGCGCGGCGTCTGCACGCGCGTCTACACGGTGACGCCGAAGAAGCCGAACTCCGCCCTGCGTAAGGTCGCCCGTGTGCGCATCACGGGCTCGATCGAAGTGACCGCCTACATTCCCGGCGAAGGCCACAACCTCCAGGAGCACTCGGTCGTGCTCGTTCGTGGCGGCCGCGTCAAGGACCTGCCGGGCGTGCGTTACAAGGTCGTGCGGGGCACCCTCGATGCTGCAGGCGTGAACGACCGCAAGAAGGCGCGCTCGCAGTACGGCGTCAAGAAGAGCTGATGCCACGCAGAGCCGCCGCACAGGTGCGCCGGATCCCGCCGGATCCGGTCCATCGCTCGAGTGTCCAGCAGGTCATCAACAAGGTGATGGTCGACGGCAAGAAGTCGCGCGCCGAGCAGATCGTCTATGACGCGCTGGCGATCCTCGCTGAGCGCTCTGGCAAGGAACCGGTCGAGGCGCTCGAGGAGTCGATCAAGATCCTAACGCCGCAGCTCAAGGTTCGCTCGCGCCGCGTCGGTGGCGCGACCTACCAGGTTCCCGTCGAGGTGCCCGCAGGGCGCGCCCGCACGCTGGCGGTGCGCTGGCTGGTCGAGTTCGCGCGCACGCGGCGCGAGAAGCAGATGTCCCAGCGCCTAGCGGGCGAGCTGCTCGACGCGCAGTCCCAGCAGGGCGGCGCCTACAAGCGCAAGGACGACATTACCGCAGCAATACGTAATCGGCGCCGGCAGAA
>CAVPFP010000006.1:0-59113 GCA_963703775.1 uncultured Solirubrobacterales bacterium
CCGAATCTGATGGAGAATTGCGACGTGGCACTGCGGCTGCGCCCCTTGCGCGGGCACGATGAGCTCGAGGCGCTGCGAGCCCACGCCGAGCTCGCGGCGGATCGGTTCCCGTTTCTCCTCGCCTGGGATCCGCGCGAGGCGTGGGCAACCTATGTGCGCAAGCTCGCCGGCTACACGCGAGGAACCGACCTACCCGCTGGCTGGGTGCCCTCGACCTTCCTCGGCGCCTTCGTCGGCGAGAGGCTCGTCGGGCGCGTCTCCGTGCGCCACGAGCTCAACGAGTTCCTCACAAACTTCGGCGGTCACATCGGCTACTGCGTGCGGCCCGAGGATCGCCGACGTGGATACGCGGGCCAGATTCTGGGCCAAGGGCTGATCATCGCGCGCGCCGAAGGCGTCGACAGAGTGCTCGTCACCTGTGATGAGGACAACGCCGCGTCGGCTCGTGTCATCGAGCGCCACGGCGGCGTGCTCGAGGACGTCCGTGTCCAGCCCGACGGCCCTCCGCGCCGGCGTTACTGGATCGATTGACGTGGGCGCCTCGCCCCTAGGCGCGTGTCCTCAAGCCGCGCGGCCGGCCGCCGCGGGGACCTGGATCAGGCGCTCGACCCAGTCGCCCGTGATCTGACGAGTCGCCGCGTTGATGCGGTTCCAGACATTGATCTCCGCGATCAGTAGGACGAGGGCGCCGAGCTGCGCTTCGTCGTAATGGCGTGCTGCCTCATCCCAGATTTCGTCGGGGACCGGATCGGGCCGGTCAGCTATTCGGGTGACGGCCTCGGTCAAGGCGAGCGCGGCGCGCTCCGCGTCGCTGAAGTACGGCGTCTCGCGCCAAGCGGCGGCCGTGAAGATTCGCTCGCTGCGCTCCCCAGCGGCCACGAGCTCACGCGAATGCATGTCGACGCAGATGCTGCAGCCGTTGATCTGACTGGCGCGCAGGACGACGAGCTGGCGCGTGGCGGCGGGAATGCCGGCCTCCCGCGCCGGCAGCGTGAGGCGGTGCAGAGCCTGCATAACACCGGGAAGCTGTGCTGGACTCTCGACTCGTGGTTGCATCGTTGATCCTCCTGGTCGGGGGTGTACTGGACAGCTACCCGGATGACGCCGACGCGATCAGAAACGTGACAGCCCGAATCGCCGGGGCCCCTTCAGGCCCCGGCGCGGGCGTTGCCGCGGCCAGCCTCCCAGCCTCAGCGATCCGCCGCGTGCTTGCCTGCCCCCCGCAATGGGGGGTCCAGCCCGCGGCGATGTGATCGTGAACAGACCTGCGGCGAGGCCTGGCCCACAGGAGCCAGGCAGTGCTGCGGACGCTCGGGAACCGCACCCACGCGCGAGCGCGAACGCACCAGCCGGAGCGCAGGCCGGTGCGAAGCGTCCGTGAGCGGTAGCGGCACGAGCGCGCGCGACACGACGGGCTCGTCGGACCACTCGAGCTCCACGGCCCAGTCATAGGGCGTGGGATCGAGCAGCAACGTAGTACGAACCAGGTCGAGCGCGCGACGTACGGCGCCAGTCGAGGTGTGAGGGGAGCGCCAGAACATGTGTTCGTACGGTAGGAAGCCCTCCGGACGGATCGGATGTGGCACCTCCGCGCCGCCGCTCTCCGCCTCGGTCCCAGAGCACGGATTGGCAGGAAACACGGGCGATAGCGACATCCGTCGCTTGCAACGGAACTTGCGGGCGGACGCTTGTTACGCTTGCGCGGCGCTCGCAGCGATGCGATCGTCAAGACCATGGAGCGGTTCATCATCACCGGCGGCGCGCCGTTGAGCGGGACTGTGGTCCCGGCGGGCAACAAGAACGCGGCGCTGCCGATCCTCGCCGCGTCGGTGCTGACCGACGGCGTGCTCGAGCTCGCCAACGTGCCGCGAATCCGCGACGTCGAATGGATGGTGACCCTGCTCGAGGGGATCGGCGTCCGCGTGACGTGGCATGGCGAGAATGAGCTTTCGCTCTGTGGCGCCGACGTCGAGAGCGCGCCGCTGGACGCTGATGCAAGCGACGAGATTCGCGCGTCGTTCCTGCTTGCGGGGCCGTTGCTCGCGCGCTTCGGCCGGGCCGAGATGCCGCCGCCCGGCGGCGACGTGATCGGCCGCCGGCGGCTTGATCCGCACATCGACGCGTTCCGCGAGCTGGGGGCGCGCTGCTCCTACGACGGAGGCTTCCTGCTCGAGGCGCCGAACGGTCTGCGCGCCGGCGACGTGTTCATGGATGAGCCGTCCGTGATGGCCACCGAGAACGCGCTCATGGCTGCAGCGCTCACGCCCGGCGTCACGACGCTCACAAACGCGGCCTGCGAGCCCCACGTGCCAGGACCTCGCGCGGTTGCTCGGCAAGATGGGCGCGCGGATCGAGGGGATCGGCTCGAACATGCTGACAGTGCATGGACAGAGCCGGCTCGGCGGAGCGCACCACACGATCGCGCCCGACCACATCGAGAGCGGGAGCTTCATGGCGCTGCCGGCGTGACCGGAGGAGAGCTACGGATCAAGGACACGATCCCCGGCGACCTGAGGATGATCCGCATGGTCTTCGGGCACCTCGGGCTGCGAACAGAGCTGGACGGGAACGACGTGATCGTGCCCGGCGGGCAGAGGCTCGTGGTCAAGCCCGATGTCGGCGACTACAAGCGGCGCGTGATGGACGGCCCGTGGCCGGCGTTCCCAGCCGACCTGACGAGCATCGCGGTCGCTATGGCGACGCAGGCCGAGGGCTCTGTCCTCGTGCACGAGTGGATGTTCGAGAGTCGCCTCATCTTCACCGACAAGCTCGCGGCGATGGGCGCCGACATCGTCCCCTGCGACCCGCACCGCGCGATCGTTACCGGGCCGCGGCGGCTGCGCGGCTCGCGCCTCGAGTCGCCCGACATCCGCGCCGGCATGGCGATGCTGATCGCCGCGCTGTGTGCTGAAGGCCGCAGCGAGATCGGCGGCGTAGCGCAGATCGACCGCGGCTACGAGCGCATCGATGAGCGCCTGCGCGAGCTCGGCGCCCAGATCGAGCGCGTCCCAGCCGAGCCGAGCCTCGCCCTATAGCCGCCCGCCGCGAACGTCGGGCGGCCGCGGTCACGCTGCGCTAGTCGGCTGCGCTGACCCCAAGCCGCACCGCAGCCGCCCGCACAGCGCTTTCCCGACCTGCGCGGGCGGAATAGGTGTGTTAGGGTCGCCCTAAGACGGCTGCGGGAGGTATTCCAAGTTGGGCTTCGCTGAGACAGTGCTGCTGGGCGCGATCGCTGGGTTCACGATCTTCATCGGGCTCCCGATCGGGCGCTTCCATTCGGTCGACAACCGCGTGCGCGTCGCGCTCGCGATGTTCTCGGTGGGGATTCTCGCGTTCATCTTCATGGACGTCACGAACCACGGCGAGGCGATCATCGCCAGCTCCCTGGCGAGCTTCAAGGCCGGTCACACGGGGATCGGCCACGTGCTCGGGCTCTTTGCGCTCCTCGCGGTCGGATTCACCGTCGGGACGGTCGGCATCGCGGCGATCGAACGGCCGCTGCATCGCCGCGCGCGGGCGCTCCCGCCGATCGCCGGCGGCAGCCCCGAGGCCGTGCTCAGTGCGTCAGAGCTGGCGCAGTACTCGAGCGCGGCAGCTGACGCGCAGCGGCGCGCGCTGCAAACCGGGATGACGATCGCGCTCGCGATCGGGCTGCACAACTTCGCCGAGGGTCTCGCGATCGGCGTCGCGGCTAAAACCGGCGCGATCGGCCTCGCAACCGTGCTGATCATCGGCTTTGGGTTGCACAACGCGACGGAAGGGTTCGGGATCGTGGGGCCGCTCGGCGGGGTGCGCCCGTCGTGGGCCTGGCTCGGGCTCGCCGGTCTCGTCGGTGGCGGGCCGACGTTTATCGGCACGATCGTTGGCTACCAGGTTCATTCGAGCGCCCTCGAGCTTTGCTTCTACGCCCTCGCCGGCGGTGCGATCCTGTATGTCGTCGGCGAGATCTGGACCGCGGTCCGCCGGCACGGGCATCGAACGCTCGGGCTCTACGCGCTCGCCCTCGGGTTTCTCGCCGGCATCGCGACCGATCTCGTCGTGACGTACGGCGGCGCGTAGGACGCTCGCATCGGCGGCGTGACAGTCCGCGCAGGCGCCGCTACGCTGAAGCCAAGATGGCAGAACTGATCTTTCCCGCTGCGGAGCGCCACGCGCTCGCGTACACCTCAGAGCTCCCAGACGAACTGGAGCAGATCGCGCAGTGGACGCTGGCCAACATGGCGTCCCCGCAGATGATGAGCGGTCTCGCCGAGCTCAGGCTGCTCGAGGCCCTGATCGTCGTCGGCGGGGCACGCAGGGCCCTGGAGATCGGCTCCTTCACCGGTGCCGGTGCCGTCGCGATTGCCCGCGCGATGGGGCCCCTCGGTCGTCTGGTGACGCTCGAGCGAGACCCCGAGCATGTCGAGATTGCTCGCCGGCACATCGAGCAGAGTGGCTACGCCGAGCGGATCGATCTGCTCGTCGGTGACGCGATCACGATCCTCCCAACCCTCGAGGGACCGTTCGACCTCGTCTACATCGACGCCTACAAGCCGGAATACCCGTTGTACTACGAGGCGGTGGTGCCGATGCTCGCGCCACGCGGCGTGATCGTCGCCGACAACCTGTTTCGCGGTGGCGACGTGCTCGACGAGCACAACAATGACCCCCACACGCGGGGCATGCGCGAGTTCACCGAGCGCGTGCAGGCCGACGAGCGAACGAGCAACGTCCTGCTTGACGATCGGCGACGGCGTCATGCTTGCATGGCGGCGCCCGCAGGCTTGACGCGTACGGGGGGCCGCGCGCCGCGCCGGGACCGCATCGACGCGGCGCAATCCGTACCTTCCAGGGCCCGATGATTCACCCGATTCCCAGCGGCACGCGCGACGTGCTGCCCGACGAGATGCGCGAGCTGCGCGCGATCACCGAGGCGATCCGCGAAGTCTTCGGCGCCGCCGGATACGGCGAGATCTACACGCCCGCACTCGAGTACGAGACCGTGATCGGCCGGGCGAACGGCGGGCTGCGACCGGCCTACCGCGTCTTCGACGAGAACGGCAGCGTGCTCGTCCTGCGATCGGACATGACGGTGCCGATCGCGCGAGTAGTCGCGACGCGTTACGCGAGCGCCGAGCCGCCGCATCGCTTCTGCTATTTCGCGCACTCCTATCGCGGCGTGCGCCCGGCGCGCGGCCAGCCGCGCGAGTTCCTCCAGGCCGGCGTCGAGCTGATCGGCGCGCCGGCGCCGGGAGGGACCGCCGAGGCCCTGACGGTCCTCTGCCGTGCACTCGATGCCGCGGGGCTGCGCCGCTATCGCGTGGGGCTCGGCGACGCGACGCTCTACCCGGCTCTACTGATTCGCTCGGCGTTGCGCACGACAAGCGCGACACGCTGCTCGCGGAGCTCGCGCGCGGCGACTTTGTCGGGCTCGAACGCGGCCTGCGGGAGCTCGAACTCGATGAGCCGGCAATCAAGCTGCTGCTCGAGGTGCCCCAGCAGCGCGGTGGTGGCGACGTGTTGCACGGGCCGGCGGGCCCGTCGCCGACGCGGTTGCCGGGCTGCGGGCCGTTCACGGGCTGCTGGAGCCCGAGGTGGCCGAGCGCGTGATCTTCGACCTCGGCCTCTCGCGCGCCCCGGGCTACTACACAGGCGCCGTATTCGAGGTTTACGACCCTGCGCTCGGGATGCCGCTCGGGGGTGGCGGGCGCTACGACAACCTGCTCGGCGAGTTCGGGCACAGCCTGCCCGCGGTGGGCTTCGCGATCGGGGTCGACCGGCTGCACATCGCACTCGCCGCGGAGGAGCGGCTGTGAACGGGGAGCGCCTGGTCATCGCGATCCCGCGCGGCGCACTGTTCGCCGAGACGCTCGACTGGCTCGACGGGCTCGGCGTCCGGACGGACGAGGTCCGCGCGAACGATCGCAAGCTGCTGTTCAGCGACGTGGGCCTGATCACGATGCGACCGTCGGACGTCCCGACCTACGTCGCCGCGGGAGCGGCCGACCTCGGGATAACCGGCAAGGACGTCCTGATGGAGCAGAGCGACGACGCGACCAGCAGCGGTGGGCGCGACATCTACGAACTGCGCGACCTCGGCTACGGGCGCTGCCGCATGGTGATGGCAACCCGTGACGGGCCGGACCCGGCGATCGCGGCGCTGCGACGCCTGGGGGTCATCCGGGTCGCGACGAAGTACCCGCGCATCGCCGCGCGCTACTTCGACGACACCGGCCGCCAGGCGGAGATCATCGAGGTCAAGGGCTCGGTCGAGCTCGCACCGCTCACGGGCCTGGTCGAGGCGATCGTCGACCTCACCGCGACGGGCTCGACGCTACGCGAAAACCACCTTGTCGTCCGCGAGGAGATTGCCGAGTCAACGGCACGCCTGATCGCAAACCCCGTCGCGCACAAGCTCAAGGCCGCAGCTATCGACGACCTGCTGGAGCGTGCCGGTGCGCTATGAGCGCCTGCAAGGCGGCGCCGAGCTCGTCCCCCGAATTCGTAGCCTCGTGCCGCAGGGTGCGGACGTCAGCGCCGCCGTCGCCGCGATCATCGCCGCCGTAGCGGAGCGCGGCGACGAGGCCGTGCTCGAGTACACGGAGCGCTTTGACGAGTCCCCGGCGCCCGACCCGTGGGTCAGCGCGGCGGAGCTGACGGCGTCCGCCGCCGGCCTCGCGCCGGAGGTTCGCGCGGGCCTCGAGGTCGCGATCGCGAACGTCGCGGCGGTCAGCTGGGGCGGGGCGCTGCGCGAGGATCACGAGATCCCGCTCTCGCAGGGGCACCGGGTGCTGCTGCGCGAGCTGCCGGTCGACCGGGCTGCCGTCTATGTACCCGGTGGCGCGGCGCCCTATCCGAGCACGGTCGTCATGGGTGTCGTCACCGCGCGCGCGGCGGGGGTTCGCGACATCGTCGTCTGCACGCCGCCGCCGATCGACCTCGTCTTGCTCGCGACCTGCTCGCTCACCGGCATCGAACAGGTGTACAGGGCGGGCGGCGCTCAGGGGATCGCCGCGCTCGCGCTCGGGACCGAAACGGTCAAACCGGTCGATGTGATCGTGGGTCCCGGCAACCTCTATGTGCAGGAAGCCAAGCGCTTGCTCAGCGATCGCGTCGGCATCGACGGGTTCGCCGGACCGAGCGACCTGTTCGTTCTCTTCGACGCCGCAGACGCCGGCTCGATCCGCCTGATCGCTCTCGACCTGCTCGCGCAGGCCGAGCACGGCGCCGCGACGGTGGTGATCGCCGCGGCGCCGGACGCTGCGCTACTCGACGCGCTCCAGTCCGATCTCGAGGCGATCGAGCGGGCTCGCAAGCTGACGAGCGAGGCGACCTGCGTCCTCGTCGAGCTCGCCACGGCCTGGGATGGCCTCGAGCTCGCCAACGCCTATGCGGCCGAGCACCTTGAGCTGATCGGGCCGGAGTGTGAACCGCTCGCAGCAGACGTTCGCAACGCGGGCTGCCTGTTCGTCGGCTGGCCGAGCGCGACCGCATTCGGCGACTACGTCGCCGGCTCGAACCACATCCTGCCCACGGGGGGTTCGGCGCGCTTCGCGTCGGGGCTGCGCCCGCAGCATTTCCGCCGTACGCTCGCCGAGGTCCGCATCACCCCCGAGTCGCTCCCCGGGCTCGTCGCGGCTGGTGGCGCGATCGCCGACGCCGAGGGCTTTCGCATGCACGCCGAGTCGATGCGAGCGCGCCTGCCCGACATCCAGGACAATCCCCAGGATGAGCCGCAAAGCTGAGATCGATCGGGCGACGCGCGAGACCAACGTACGCGTCTCGCTGGCGCTCGACGGCACGGGCGCCGGCACGCGCGAGACCGGGGTCGGCTTCCTCGACCACATGCTCGACCTGCTCGCGCGCCACGGTCGCCTCGATCTCGATGTTGCCGTCAGCGGTGATCTCGAGACGGGCGGTCACCACACGGTCGAGGACACCGCGATCGTCCTCGGGCAGGCGCTCGATCGGGCGCTCGCCGACCGCGCCGGCATCTATCGCTATGGCCACGCGATCGTTCCGATGGACGAGGCGCGCGCGCTTTGCGCAATCGACATCTCCGGCAGGCCCTACCTCGCGCTGACCGGTGAGCTCCCGCCCGGGAGCACGGGCGGCTTTGACCACGAGCTGCTCGAGGAGTTCTTCCGCGCGCTCGCGAACAACGCCAAGCTGACGATCCACATCGAGCTCGAGGCGCCGGGCAACGCCCACCACATGATCGAGGCGGCCTTCAAGGCCTTCGCCCGCGCCCTGCGCGCTGCGGTCGCACTCGATCCGACGGAGAGCGGCGTGCCGAGCACCAAAGGCGTGCTTTAGATGATTTATGGCGGGCTTCGCCCGCGACGGGTCGCGCACGATGGGACCGCGGTCGGTGTCGTCGACTACGGGATGGGCAACCGCCGCTCGGTAGAGAAGGCGCTGGAGCACGTCGGCGCGCGCGTGACGGTGTCCGCGCAGACGGAAGCGCTCGCGGCGTGCGACGCGCTCGTCGTCCCCGGCGTCGGTGCGTTTCCGCGCGCAATGGAGCGGTTGCGCGCGCTCGGCCTCGACTCGTTCCTGATCGAGCGCGCCGCTGCCGGCATGCCGATACTCGGCATCTGCCTGGGCATGCAGCTGTTCTTCGAGCGCTCGAGCGAGCACGGCGGCGCGGACGGCCTCGGGATCGTTCCCGGCGAGGTTGTCGAGCTCTCCACGCCGGGACTGAAGCTCCCGCACATCGGCTGGAGCCCGGTCAGCTGGCTGGGCGCCACGCCGCTGCTCGACGGGGTCGCGCAGAACGTCCCGTACTACCACGTGCACAGCTACGCCTGCCGGCCCAGCTCCGAGGCGGACGTGCTCGGCGAAGCCGAGTACGGACAACGCTTCGTCACCGCTGTCGCTCGCGACTCGTTCGTCGGCCTGCAGTTTCACCCCGAGAAGTCATCGCTCGACGGGCTCGCGCTGCTCGCGAACTTCGTCTCGAGCTGCGTCACCGCGTGATGCGGGCCTACCCGGCGGTCGACATCCTCGACGGGCACGTCGTGCGCCTCGCGCAGGGCGACTTCGCGCGCACCACGACCTACGCGAACGCACCGCTCGATGCCGCTCGCGGCTGGGCCGAGCAGGGCGCCGAGCAGCTGCACATCGTCGATCTCGACGGGGCGCGCCGCGGGGAGCCGGTCAACCTCGCGAGCGTGCGCGAGATCGTCGCCGAGACGGGCCTGTTCGTCCAGCTCGGCGGCGGACTGCGCTCTAACGAAGCGGTCGACGCCGCCGCCGCAACCGGCGTGCAGCGAATGATCATCGGCACCGCTGCCTTTGACGGCTCAGGCATGCTCGAGCACGCGCTGCAGCACTACGGGCCGGAACGCGTCATCGTCTCGGTCGATGCGCGCAGCGGGCTCGTCGCGAAGCAGGGCTGGCTCGAGACCTCGACGACGCCGACCGCCACCGCCGTCGAAGAGCTGGTCGCGCGCGGCGTGAGGCACTTCATCTACACGGACGTGGAGCGCGACGGGACGCTCGCGGGTCCGAACCTCGACGCCGTGCGCGAGATCGCCGGCGTCATCGGCGGCGACCTGCTCTACGCCGGCGGGATCGGTGAGCTCGATGACCTGCGCGCGCTCGTCGAGCTCGGTCATCCACGCCTGGCGGGCGCGATCATCGGCAAGGCGCTCTACGAGCGGCGATTCACGCTTGCGCAAGCGATGGCGGCACTGTGCAGTTGAAGCGCGTGATCCCCTGCCTGGACGTGGACGGCGGCCGTGTCGTCAAGGGCACGCGCTTTCTCGAGCTTCGTGACGCGGGTGACCCGGTCGAGCTCGCGGCCTTCTACGACCAGGCGGGTGCCGACGAGCTCGTGTTCCTCGACATCACCGCCACGCATGAGCGTCGCTCGACGATCGTCGAGCTCGCGCGGCGAACCGCCGACGAGGTCTTCATCCCGTTCACGATCGGCGGGGGCATTCGCTCGGTCGCCGATGCGCAGGCGGTTCTCGATGCAGGCGCCGACAAGGTCTCGATCAACAGTGCGGCGGTGGCACGCCCGGAGCTGATCGAGGAGCTGGCGCGCCAGTTCGGCGCGCAGTGCGTCGTCCTCGCAATCGACGCGAAGGCGGACGGTCCGGAGCGCTGGCAGGTCCACGTGCGCGGCGGGCGCGATGCGGTCGCGCGCGACGTGCTTGCGTGGGTGCGCGAAGGCGTCGAGCGTGGGGCGGGGGAGGTGCTGCTGACGAGCATGGACCGCGACGGCACGACCGACGGCTATGACCTCGCGCTCACGCGCGCGGTCAGCGAGGCGGTCGGCGTACCCGTGATCGCCTCCGGTGGCGCCGGCACGCTCGATCATCTCGTCACTGCGCTCGAGGCGGGCGCGGACGCCGTGCTGGCCGCATCGATCTTCCACTACGGCACCTACACGCTCGCGGAGGCAAAGCAGCACATCGCGGCGGCCGGCATTCCGGTCCGCATCACGCAACACTGACGGTATGGAGCCGCAGGTCGTGATCGACGCGCTCGCGGCGCGCCCCGGCGGCGCCGCCGTACTGGCGCTGAGCGGTCCGCGAATCGCGGTGGTCGGCGGTTTCGTTCGCGACGTGCTGCTCGGTCGCGAACCGCGCGAGATCGACCTCGTGGTCGAGGGGGACGTGCGCGCGCTGGCCGAGCAGATCGGCGGCAAGGTGACCCACCATGCGGCGTTTCTTGCCAGCCACGTGTCGCGCGACGGGCCTCGAGCTCGAGCTCACCCAGGCCCGGCGCGAGCGCTACCCGCGACCGGGCGCGCTGCCGCTCGTGGAGCCGGCGAGCCTCGAGGAGGACCTGCCGCGCCGCGACTTCACCGTGAACGCGCTCGCCGTGACGCTCGACGATGCCGAGCTGCACGCTCCCGAGCGCGCGCTCGAGGATCTCGACGCGCGTCGCCTGCGCGTCTTCCACGATCGCAGCTTCATCGACGACCCGACACGGATCCTGCGCCTCGCGCGCTACAGCGCGCGACTCGGGTTCGTTGTCGATCCGGTTACCGCGCAGCTGGCGTCGCAGGCGAGCCTCGACACGCTGAGCGGCGCTCGGATCGGAGGCGAGCTGCGACTGATGCTCGAGGAGCCGGACCCGGTCGTTCCGCTCGCCAGCCTCGCCACCAGGCTCAAGCTCAACGTTGATCCCTCGCTCGTCGCTCGCGCCCTGGCGCTCGCTCCGACCGATGCCGAGCGCTCGCTCACGATCCTCGCCGCGGTCGCGCGCGAAGCGCCCGCTGCCTGGCTTGACTCGCTCGAGCTGACCGCGCGCGAACGCGCCGTCATCCGCAGCGCCGAGCACGCGCCGCTGCTCGCCGCCGCCGCGCTCGCGGCGCGGCGGCCAAGCGAGCTTCGCGACGCCCTGCGCGACGTTCCGGTCGAGGCTGTCGCGGTCGTTGGCGCCCTCGGAGCTTCCGAGCAGGCGAAGCAATGGCTGGGCGAGCTGCGCCACGTAAAGCTGGAGATCGGCGGTGACGACCTGCTGGCTGCTCGGGGTACCGGCTGGTCCCGGAGCTCGGTGCACGCCTCGAGCGCACGCTGCGGCGCAAGCTCGACGGCGAGATCGCCGGCGGGTACGAGGCGGAGCTCGCGAGCGCCCTCGGGAGCGGCGCGTGAGGTGGACGGTCGAGTTGACGCACGCGACCGCCGTGTTCACCGGGGTCGCGGACGGCGACCTCGGGCGAACCCAGGGCGATGCTTTCCGCGCAGGTCGAGCGCAACCGCGCCAGCCTGCTCAGCTCGCTCGGCCAGGCCGCGATCACCGTCCCGGCGCAGGTGCACGGCTCAACGGTCGCGAGGGCGCGCGCGATGGGCGGCTACAGCGTCGGCGAGTGGGAAGCCGACGCGCTCCTCTGCACGGAACCTGATGCTGCGGTTGGCGTTCACGTCGCCGACTGCCTGCCGATCGTGGTCGCGGGTCCTGGCGCGCTCGCGATGATCCACGCCGGCTGGCGCGGGCTCGCCGGCGGCGTGATCGAGGCAGCGGTGGCGCGCCTGCGCGAGCTCACCGACCCCACGGAGGCAGCGATCGGCCCCGGGGCGGGGGTCTGTTGCTACGAAGCAGGTCCGGAGGTCCATGCCGCCTTCGCGCGCTACAAGGCGAGTCGCGGGCCGCTGCTTGACCTGCGCGCCGTCGCCGCCGCAAAGCTCACCGCAGTCGGCGTCGCCCACCCCGCCAACGTCGATGTCTGCACGATCTGTGCGCCTGCCGGGGAGCTCTTCTCGCACCGTCGCGATGGATCGCAGGCAGGGCGTCAGGCGGGGCTCGCATGGCTGCGCTGAACGTCGCACGCGTGCGCGCGAACCTCGCCGAGGTGCGCGGCGAGATCGCCGCCGCGGGCGCGCGCGTCGGGCGCGATCCGGGAGCAGTCGAGATCGTCGCGGCCGTCAAGTATCTGGCGGCACCCGACCTAGCCGTGCTGGCCGATGCCGGCGTGACGATCGTCGGCGAGAACCGCGCACAGGCGCTCGTCGAGAAGTCCGCCGTCGCCGCGGGCCGCTTGCGTTGGCATTTCATCGGTGCGCTGCAGTCGCGCAAGGTCAAGTCGATCGCCCCGCACGTGGAGCTGATCCACTCGGTCGCGAGCGAGTCGGCGCTGCTTGAGCTCGCCCGCCACGCCCGTGCCGGCCTCGAGATCCTGGTCGAGGTGAATGTCGCCGGCGAGCCGGGCAAGGTCGGAATCGCGCCCCGAGCGCTCGACGCTTTCATTGCGCGCAGCCCGGTTCCGGTGGTCGGGCTGATGACGATGCCGCCGCAGACGGACGAACCTGAGCGAAGCCGTCCGTATTTCGAAGAGCTGGCGCGACTCGCGCGCGAGAGCGGGCTCAAACACGTCTCCGCGGGCACGAGCCAGGACTTCGGCGTGGCTGTCGAAGCCGGTGCAACATTTGTGCGACTCGGTACGAGGCTGTACCGATAGGTGCGAATGGGCGCTAAAGTGTTTTTCTCCAGCAGGGATATTGGCTGGTGCGCGCGAAAAGACAAGCATGGCCCTAAAGGACTCATGGCATCGGACGCTCGTCTACTTCGGTCTTGCTGAGGAGTACGACGACGAGGACTTCGACCCGGACACGGGACCCGAGCTCGCGCTCGAGGACCGTTACCGCGAACGCGCGAACGTGCGTCGCTTAGCCTCACGGCGCCGCGGCGATGACATCGACGAGATTTTCGCCGACGAGCAGCCGCGCGGGCGCCAGAACACCGTGCTGCGCTCGGTCCCGGGCGGTCGTGCTGGCAACGGGCGCGAGTTCCAGGTCCACGTCGTGCACCCCAAGTCCTTCAATGATGCGCAGCAGGTCGCGGACAAGTTCAAGCGCGACGTCCCCGTGATCATCAACCTGCAGGAGGCTGACCACGATCTCGCGAAGCGGATGATCGACTTCGCGAGTGGGCTCACCTACGCACTCGACGGCGGGATGCAGCGCATCGCCGACAAGGTCTTCATGCTGACCCCGCGCAACGTCGAGCTCTCGGCCGAAGAGCGCGCGCGGTTGATCGAGAAGGGCTTCTTCAACCAGGCCTAGCGCGCGAGGCTAGGCTGCCGCGGAGACGCGGTAGCGCTCGCTGAGCGTCGAAAGCTTGTCCGAAAGCTCGGTGAGTCGCTGTGCGGCCGCTTCAGATGACTGCGCACCGGCGACGAACTGAACCGTGTCGTCCTCGATGCTCGCCATCGCCTCGGCAATCTGATCCATGCTGAGGCTCTGGAACTCAGCCGACGAGGCGATCTGCTCGGCCGCGTCGGACGCATCGCGGATCGTTCGTGCGAGGTTGCGGATCCGCTCATCGGCGCGCGTGGTCAAATCGAGCGCGCGCTCGACCACCTCCGCGCCGTGTTCGCTGGCTGTGACCGACGCTCTCGTTGCCTGGCGGACCTCGTCGAGGATCGACTCAACGCGGGCAGTTGCGGCCTGCGACTGGTCGGCGAGGTCCCTGACCTGATCGGCCACGACGGCGAAGCCCCGGCCGTGCTCGCCGGCGCGCGCGGCTTCGATCGTCGCGTTCAGCGCGAGCAGCTTCGAACGCGACGACAGCTCGTTGACCGTGTCGGTGATCACGCCGATCTGCTGGGCGCGATCCGAGAGCATGACGAGCTCCTTGCGAATGTCCGTGGTGCGCTCGCCGAGTTCGCGCATCGCCCCGGCGAGCGCGGCCACGGCCTCGGTTCCCTCGTCGCTCACGCGGGCAGAGTTCGCGGCTTTCGACGCGACATCACGCGCGCGAGCGGAGCTGTCATCGGCCGCCATGCGGAGCTCGTTGACGGTCGCGGTGGCTTCGCTGATCGCGCTCGACTGCCGGCTCGCGCCGTCCGTATGCGTGGTGACCGAGCCGAGGATCTGCGCTGTCGAAGCGGCGATGTCATGCACGCCGGTCTGAATCTCGGTCGAGATCTCGGCCAGGCCCGAGACCATCGTGTTGAGACTCTCCGCGAGGCTGCCAAGCTCCGGGTCCTCATCGACGGCAACCGTTGCCGTGAGATCGCCCTCGGCGACGCGCACGGCGAACGCCGCATAGCTCTCGACCGCACGCTGGAGGACGTGCTTCGAGTCGTGCTCGGCCTGCGCGGCCGCCTCGAGCTCGCGGTGGCGCTGCTCGTTGATCGCGTTCATCCGCTGCAGCGCCAGGACGAAGCGGATCCCGGCGGTTGCCAGCGTCAGCGCGATGAAGACGAGAACGGCCTGACTGGAGTGCACGACGCTGTAAACGAGGATCGCGATGGCGACGCTGGCCGCGTAAGCCGGGATGCGAAAGCCCGAACCCGTTTGCTCACGCGCCGGTGCCCGCGGATCGCGCGTCAGCCAGACAGCGCCGGCGATCAGCAGCAGCGATGTTGGCCACGCCATCGCGTTCAGGAACCATCCGACTTGGCTGGCGGTCAGGCTCGGGAAGAGCGCCGCGGTGTCACCGGCCGCGTTGACGATGCCGGCGGTCCCGATCAGATACCAGCGCGCCCGCCCACCGCGCGGGAGTAGCAGGATGCCGCCGATCGTCAGCCCGGTGAGGAGGACGTCGCAGAGCGGATAGATGAGGTTGACCGCGGCGAACTTGTTCCCGGCCCCGGCCGCCGCGGCAATCGGATGGAAGGCAAACGCCACGATCAGGCACGCGACCGCGAGCGTCGCGATGACGCCGTCCAGATAGTTGGCGGCGGTGAACCTGCGCACGTCGCGGCGCATCAGGACCATTACGGCGAGGTAGGCGAACGGGAAGAAGCCAGCCCAGAAGAAGTTGGCAACCGACAGCGTCGGAGCGCTGTGGCCGCCGAGCGTCTCATAGGTCATCGCGAAATCGCCAAGCGCCCACGATGTGCCGCCGATACCGAGCAAGAGGGTGTACGGCCGATCGTGCTGATTGCGCACGCCACGGACGAGGATCAGGACGCTGGCGGCAAGCTCGAAGCCCGCCACGCCCCAGCCGTCGAGCGCGGTATAGGTCGGCCCGCCGGGCCCCCGAACGATCAGCGAAGTCGCGTACGCGGCGAGGACGGCCGCCATCGCGGCGTAAATCGCCCGCAGCGCGAAGCTCGACCCGCTCAGGCGAGCGGCCGGGCGTTGAAGCTCGATCATGTCCCGTTCAGTCAGCGCTTCCACACGGCCTCCGCGCGCGCTTCAGTTGCCCACGTGAGTTATCGGCCGTCGCGCCGACGGCTATAGGGCCGCAGCGGGAGCATGCGAGGTAGCCTTGCGCTTGTGCAGACGCTCGGTTTCGTCGGTTCGGGAAACATCGCCCGCGCACTCGCGATTGGGCTTGGCGACCGCGCGCTCTTCAGCGACGGCGGCTCCGGACGCGCTGGCGCACTCGCGGCCGAGCTCGATGGCAGCGTGGTCGCGAGCAACACAGAGCTGGTCGCGCAGGCCGACGTCATCGTGCTCGCGCACAAGCCCGCCCAGCTCGCCCATGTCGCACGCGAGCTTCAGGGCGCGAGGACGGTTCTGTCGTTGCTCGGCGGCGTCGCGATCGCCGAAGTCGAAGCCGCGCTGCCTGGTGCCACCGTCACGCGCGCGATGCCGAACACCGCCGTCGCGCTGCGCAAGGGGGTCACCTGCGTGTGCGGCGACGAGGGCCTCGACGAGCTCCTCGCACGAGTCGGGCTCGTGATGCGGCTGCCGGAACGCCTGATCGATGCGGCCACAGCCGTCAGCGGCGTGGCACCGGCCTACGTCGCGCTGATCGCCGAAGCCTGGGTGGATGCGGCTGTGGCTCAAGGCATCCCCGCGGATCAGGCTGCGACGCTGGTCGGGGCGGCGATCTCCGGCGCCGCCGCAGTGCTCGAGGCACGCGGCATGGACACGCTCGCTGTGCGACGCGAGGTCACCTCGCCCGGCGGGATGACCGCGCGCGGCCTGCGCGTACTCGAGCGGGCGGGGTTGCGCAGTGCGTTCAGCGACGCCGCCGCCGCGGTGGTCGGCAGCACGCGATGATCATCGCGCTCTCGAGCCTCCAGTTTCACGCTGGAGAATTCGTCGACGATCTCGCCTGGGTCTACACCGTTGCGATCATCGCGTATGTCATCTCGAGCCTTTTCTTCTCCTTCGGACTGCGCGTGCCGTACACCCGCGGGAGCGACGCGGCGCTGAGCTTCCTGCGGATGTGAGCGAGCCGTACCTGCGCCTATGCCGGCGCATCCTGCCACCGATGGGCGGGTTCGACCTGAGCCCGATCATCGCGATTGCCGCGGTACGCCTGGCCGGCTCGCTGGCCGCGCGGGCGATCACGAGCGGTGGCTGAGCCGCGGCCGGCGGCACGCGAGAGCTGGCTGCGTGTGGCGGGCGTCGCCGCCGTCGTGATCATTCTCGATCAGGTGAGCAAGGGTCTCCTGCGTAGCTCCCTCGCGTTGGGCGCCAGCACCGCGGTCGTCCCCGGCGTGCTGACGCTCGTCCGCACGACCAACAGCGGCGTGGCCTTCAGCGCCCTGAGCGGCAGCGTCGTCGTCGTCACGCTGCTCGCGCTTGCCGTGCTGGCGCTCCTGCTCGGCTTCTTCGCGCGCTTCGCGACCCGCCCGTTGCTGTGGTTGCCGACCGGTATGGTCGCCGGCGGGGCGCTCGGCAACCTGATCGATCGCGTCCGCCTCGGCGCCGTGACCGACTTCATCAAGCTGCCGCACTGGCCTGCGTTCAACGTCGCTGACAGCGCGATCACGCTCGGTGTGATCGCGCTCGTCCTGCTGATCACCCGCGGTGGAGCTCGAAGCACCACCTGAGGCCGCGGGACAGCGGCTCGACCGCTATCTCGCGGCGCATGCCGGCTCGCGTGCACAGGCGGCGCGCTGGATCGAGCTCGGTGCCGTACGCATCGCCGGTCGTGTGGCGGCGAAGTCGCGCGTGCTCGCGGGCGGCGAGCGGATCGTCGTTGACCTGCCCGCCGAGCCGGCGCCGGATCCGGGGGAGCCCGTGGCACTCGCGATCGTCTACGAGGATGCCGACATGCTCGTTGTCGACAAGCCTGCCGGTCTCGTGGTCCACCCGGCTGCCGGGCACGCACACGGAACCCTCTCGCAGCTGCTCGCCGTACGCGGGGTGGCCGGCGGCGAGCCATGGCGCCCCGGGATCGTCCACCGCCTCGACAAGGACACCTCAGGCCTCCTCGTCGTCGCGAAGAGCGACACCGCGCATCGTGCGCTCAAGCGCGCGATCGCATTGCGACTTGTCGTTCGCGAATACCTCGCGCTCGTCAGCGGCCGCCCGCCCGCGCAAGCGGGCACGATCGACGCTCCGCTCGGTCGCGACCTGCGCCTGCGCCGTCGGATGTCGATTGCGACCGCGACGCCGCGTGAGGCGCGCACGCATTTCACGCTCGAGGAGAGCCTGCCCACATCGAGCCTGCTACGCGTGCGCCTCGAGACCGGGCGCACGCACCAGATCCGCGCGCACTTTCGCGCGATCGGCCACCCGCTCTGCGGGGATCGCGACTACGGGGGGATGGTCGAGTTCGGCCTCGAGCGCCAGTTCCTCCACGCGACGCGCCTCGAGCTCGAGCAACCGCGCACCGGCGAGCGGCTTGCGTTCCACTCGTCGTTGCCCGCTGACCTTGCGCAAGCGCTCGAGCGCGCGCGGCGCGCCTGAGCTTTCGCGTATCCTCGGTACCGGACAATCCACTACCCGTCCGGCGCACACGACCGCGCGCCTGCCCGAGGTTGCATCCTCGGGTCCCGCGGCCGGCCAGGCGGCACGCCAGAATCGAAAAAGGGAGACGTAAAGTGGCTCGAGTCGAGCTCAGGGACCTACTGGAGGCCGGCGTTCACTTCGGCCACCAGACTCGCCGCTGGAATCCGAAGATGCGGCGCTTCATCTTCGGCGAGCGCGACGGCAACTACATCATCGACCTGCTGACGACGCAGCGCCTGCTCGACCAGGCGCAGGCCTTCGCGGCTGACATCGCGCGCCGCGGTGGCACGATCCTCTTCGTCGGGACCAAGAAGCAGGCGCGGGACGCGATCCGCAACGTCGCCGAGGAAGCCGGGATGCCCTACGTGAACCATCGCTGGCTCGGCGGGCTGATGACGAACTACCAGACGATCAGCGAGCGGATCAAGCGCCTCAGCGATCTCGAGCGCTACGAGAGCGAAGGACAGCTCGCGCTGCTCCCGACGCGCGAGCGCATGGCGGCCGAGGCGGACCTCGGGAAGCTTCGTGCGAACCTCGGCGGCGTCAAGGGCATGCGGGGCACGCCGAACGCGATCTTCATCATCGACCTCAAGACCGAGGCAATCGCCGTCCGCGAGGCACAACGACTGCGCATCCCGATCATCGGCCTCGTCGACACCAACTGCGACCCCGATGGGATCGACTACGTGATCCCCGGCAACGACGACGCGATCCGCTCGTGCACGATCATCGCGAAGGCGATCGGCGACGTCGTCTCGCAGGAGGCGAGCGCCTACCGCGCCGAGCAGGAGCGCCTGCGCCAGGAGGCCGAGGAGCGCGCGCGCCAGGAGGCCGAGGAGCGCGCCCGCCGTGAGGCCGAGGAGCGCGCCCGCCGTGAGGCCGAGGAGCGCGCTGCGGCGGAGGCCGCGGAACGTGCAGCCGCTGAGGCGGCGGCGACTGCCGAAGCCCAGCCGGCGGCACCCCAGCCAGCGGAGCCAGCACGCGCCCCCGAGCCGGCCCGCGCGACCGGCGCAGGTACACCACCCGAGCCCGCCGCCGCGCAACCGCCCGCCGCCGCGCCGAGCGAGGCACCACCAACGCCCCAACAGCCACCGGCCGCCGCAGCGACCGAGGCACCCCCGACCGAGGCGCCCGCCGCCGCGGTCGCGCCCGAACCACCGGCGCAACCGCCATCCGAGCAGCCGGCGGCCGCAGAGGCGGCGCCCGACGTGCCCGAGGCACCGGCCCAGCCCGAGCCCACGTCCCAGCGTCGTCGTCGCGCGTCCAAGAAACCCGCAGCTGGCGCAAAGCCGGCTGGTGACGCGCCCGACCAATCAACGCCTGCCTCGGCCGAGGAGGCCGAGCCGGCCGGCGCCGAGGCGCAGCCGGCTGCCGACGAGGAGGCGGCTCCCACGAATGTCTAGCAGCGCGATCTCAGCTGGCGATGTGAAGGCCCTGCGCGACCGCACCGGCGCCGGGATGATGGACTGCAAGAAGGCGCTCACCGAATCCGGGGGCGATGTCGACAAGGCGATCGAGATCCTGCGCGTGAAGGCGGGAAAGCGGATCGAGGACCGCGGCGAGCGCGTCGCGTCCGAAGGCACGGTCCAGGCCTATCTGCACCACAACGGCAAGGTCGGCGTACTCGTCGAGGTCGACTGCGAGACCGATTTCGTGGCGCGAACCGAGGATTTCACGGGGTTCGCTCGCGAGGTGGCCGCCCACGTCGCGGCGGCGGCGCCACGCTGGCTGACCAGCGAGGATGTTCCCGCCGACGCGCGCGAGGCGGAGCTCCGGATCTTCGCGCAGGAGGCGGCCGATAAGCCGCCCGAGATTCGCGAGAAGATCGCGGCGGGCAAGCTCCAGAAGTGGCTGTCGGAGGTCGTGCTGCTCGAACAGGTGCACGTCAACGCCGACAAGCACGAGGGCAAGACGATCCGCGAGCTACAGAACGACATCGCCGCCAAGACCGGTGAGAACGTGCTGATCAGACGCTTCGCCAGGTTCGTGGTCGGCGAGTAGCGACCATGGGGGCGGGAGCCGGGTTCGGTCGCGTGCTCGTCAAGCTGTCCGGCGAGTCGCTGATGGGCGAGCTCGAATACGGGATCGAGCCGGCGCGCGTCACGGCGATCGCCGCGGCGGTGCGCGACTGCATCGCGACCGGCGTCCAGCTGGCGATCGTCCCCGGCGGCGGCAACATCTACCGAGGCCTGAAGGGCGCCGCCGAGGGGATGGATCGCGCTACCGGCGACTACATGGGGATGCTCGCCACCGTGCTGAACGCGCTGGCGCTTCAGGACGCATGCGAGAAGGCGGGAGTCCATACGCGCGTGCAGTCGGCGATGACCGTCCAGGAGGTCGCCGAGCCGTACATCCGCCGGCGCGCGATGCGCCACCTCGAGAAGGGCCGCGTCGTGATCTTCGCCGCTGGCACGGGGAACCCGTTCTTCACGACCGACACCGCAGCGGCGCTGCGAGCGAGCGAGATCCACGCCGACGCGATCCTGATGGCTAAGAATGGAGTGGAGGGCGTGTACACCGCCGACCCGGCCATCGACTCCACGGCCGAGTTCATCCCGCAGATCACGCACATGGAGGCAATCCAGCGCCGGCTGGCGGTGATGGACGCGACGGCGCTGACGCTCTGCATGGAGAACAAGCTTCCGATCCACGTCTTCAACGTGGACGACGAGAGGAACATCGTTCGCATCCTCAACGGGGAGCGCGTCGGGACGCTCGTCAGCACGCCTTGAGCGCGGATCGGGCTGGCCGACCGCGTCCGTGCCCCCGCGCGCGGGGGCAATCCGCGCGTTATCCTCCCGCCTCGATGCCGGCGTTTCCCCTGCAATGGCGCTGATCGACGACTTGCTCGACGACGCTCGCGACCGGATGCACAAATCGGTCGAGGCGATTGTCCACGAGCTCGGGTCGGTGCGTGCCGGACGGGCCAATCCGGGGCTGCTCGACCGCATCGAGGTCGACTACTACGGCACGGCGACGCCGCTGCGTAACCTCTCGACGATCTCGGCGCCCGAGGCTCGCCTGCTCACCATCCAGCCGTTCGATGCCTCCTCGATCAAGGCGATCGAGAAGTCGATCAACGAGTCCGATCTCGGCCTGCACCCGTCCAACGATGGGCGCCTGATCCGCCTGGTGATCCCTGAGCTCAACGAGGAGCGTCGGCGCGAGCTCGTGAAGGTGGCGCGCCACATCGTCGAGGAGGGACGAATCGCGGTTCGCAACGTCCGCCGCGACGTGATGCACGACCTGCGCGAGCTGAAGGAGGCCGGCGAGGCCGGGTCCGATGACGAGCATCGCGCCGAGGGCGAGCTGCAGAAGCTCACCGACACCGCGATCAGTGCAGCTCGATGCGTTGCTGAAGGGTAAGGAAGCAGAGATCCTCGAGGTCTGATGGCCGCCGCACCGCAAGCCGGGGCGCCGCGGGCCAGCCCGATGCTGCGCACGCCGGCCGGCCGCGCTACGTGGCGATCATCACGGACGGCAACGGCCGTTGGGCCGAGCGCCGCGGCGTGTCCGTCGCCGCCGGGCACGAGGCGGGGGCCGACACGGTGAAGGCGCGCCTGCGCGACTCGGTCGAGCTGGGCGTGAAGGAGCTCACCGTCTACTCGTTCTCCACGGAGAACTGGTCGCGCCCGCGGGCCGAGGTCAACGCGCTGATGCGGATGTTCAGCCGGCGGATCGCGAGCGAGACCCCCGAGCTGAAGGCCGAGGGCGTGCGCATGCGCTTCATCGGCCGCCGCGAGGGGATCAAACGGACGCTCCAGCGCGAGATGGATTGGGCCGAGCAGGAGACGGCCGACAATGACACGATCACCCTGTTCGTGGCCTTCAACTATGGCGGGCGCGCGGAGATCCTCGATGCGGCCGCACGCTTCGGCGGCGGCGATGAGGCCGCCTTCAGGGAGCTCCTCTACGCGCCCGAGATGCACGACCCCGACCTGATCATCCGCACGAGCGGGGAGCGGCGCCTCTCGAACTATCTGCTCTGGCAGTCGGCGTATTCGGAGCTCGTCTTCCGCGACGAGCTCTGGCCCGACTTCGGCCGTGAGGCCTACGAGGAGTCGCTGAGCGAGTACGCCGCGAGGCGCCGCCGCTTCGGCGGCCGCTAGCGTGGGCTGATGGGCGCCGACTCCTCCTCCGCCGCGTCCGCGGATCCGCCGCGCTCGGAGCTGCTCGCGCGCGTTCTCGTTGGCGCGCCGGCGCTCGCCGTCGCGAGCGTGCTCGTCTGGCTCGGTGGTCTCCCGTTCGCGATCGCGCTTGCGTTGCTCGGCGGCGCGTGCCTCTACGAGCTCTTCGAGCTCTATGTCGGCGCGCGGATGGCGCTGCCGGCGGCACTTGTTGCGCTCGTCGGGCTCCTCGCCGCGGCGCAGTTCGGCGGCTACCAGCAGGTCCTGCTCGCGACTGTCGCCGCGATCCCGCTGACCTTCATCGTCACCCTGTTCATCAGCAAGGGCGGGACGTTCGGGATCGCCCTGACGCTGCTCGGCATCGTCTGGATCGGGCTTGCGCTGGCCCATGCCGTGCTGCTGAGACGCCTGCCGCACGGTGAAGGGATCGTCTTCGACGTCCTCGCGGGCACGTTCGTCGGCGACAGCGTCGCGTACCTCGGCGGCCGCGCATTGGGACGCCACCGTCTCGCCTCGACGATCTCGCCCAACAAGACGGTCGAGGGCCTGATCTTCGGCGTCCTCGGCGCGCTCGCGGCCGTCTTCGTCGCGAGCCGGTTTCAGTCCTGGCTGTCCACGGGCGATGCGCTGGCGCTCGGCGCGGGGATCGCGCTCGCCGCGCCGCTCGGCGACCTCTTCGAGAGCTACATCAAGCGCGACGCCGGCACAAAGGACACCGGGCGGCTGTTCGGCGCCCACGGTGGCGCCCTCGATCGCCTCGATGCGGTCCTCTTCACGGCGGTGGCGAGCTACTACATCTGGCACGCGATCTTGGTCGCGCGCTGATGGCTCGGCGCGTCGTCATCCTCGGCGCGACCGGCTCGATCGGCGTGCAGGCGCTCGATGTGGTCGGGCGCTCCGGCGAGCTCACGGTTGTCGGGCTGTCGGCGCAGCGTTCGTGGCGCGCGCTCATCGCCCAGGCACAGGAGCACGGGGTCAAGCGGATCGCTCTCGCCGACCCGGCGGCGGCCGACGCCGCGCGGAACGCCTGGCCCGACGGTGAGGTGCTCGGCGGCCCGGACGGGATCGCCGCGCTGATCCTGGAGTGCGACGCCGATATCGTCCTCAACGCCGTCGTCGGCTCGGCCGGGCTCCTACCGACGATCGTCACCCTCGGCGAGGGAATCGACCTCGCGCTCGCCAACAAGGAGTCGCTCGTCGCCGGCGGGGAGCTCGTCACCGCGCTGGCCGAGGCGACCGGCGCACAGATCATCCCCGTCGACTCCGAGCACGCGGCGCTCCACCAGTTGATCCTCGCGGAGCGCGCTCACGGCGCGGGAACGATCGAGCGCCTGACGATCACGGCCTCCGGCGGCCCGTTCCGCGGGCACACGCGCGCGGAGCTCGACAGCGTGACCGTCGAGCAGGCGCTCAAGCACCCGACGTGGGAGATGGGCGGCAAGATCACGATCGACTCGGCGACGCTGATGAACAAGGGCCTCGAGCTGATCGAGGCCCACCACCTGTTCGGCGTTCCCTACGCGCAGATCGATGTCGTCGTTCACCCGCAGTCGATCATCCACGGGCTCGTCTCGCTCTGTGACGGCGCGATGCTCGCGCACCTTGGACTGCCAGACATGCGCGTCCCGATCGCCTACGCCCTCCATTACCCCGAGCGCGTCGACGTACCGGTGGCGCGCCTCGACCTGCTCGCCGCGGCGAGCCTCACTTTCGAGGCCCCGGACCTCGACGCGTTCCCGTGTCTGAGACTCGCTCGCTCAGCGGCGAACGCCGGCGGGGCAGCCCCCTGCGTGATGAACGCCGCCAACGAGGTCGCGGTGCACGCCTTCCTCGACGGTGCGATCGCATTCATGCGGATCCCGGAGGTGATCGAGGCGACCCTCGACGAGCTTGGCTCGCAGCCGCTGCGCGAATTCGAGCAGCTGTTCGCGCTCGATGCGGCGGCGCGCGAAGTGGCGGCGCGCCGGATCTCCGCGCTTTAGCCGAGCTTTCGGCTGCGCCTGCGACACTTCCCGGCGATGGCCTGGGCAATCGCGATCGGCGGGATCATCCTGCTGATCATCCTGCACGAGGCCGGCCACTTCTTCGCGGCGAAGGCGGTCGGTATGCGCGTCGAGCGCTTCTCGCTGTTCTTTCCGCCGACGCTCGTCAGGTTCAAACGCGGGGAGACGGAGTACGCGATCGGCGCAATCCCGGCTGGCGGCTACGTGAAGATCACCGGAATGAGCCCGGAGGAGCTGACCGATCTCGACCCTGAGCTGCGCGCGCGCGCTTATTACGCGCAGCCGCCCTGGAAGCGGATCGTCGTGATCCTCGCCGGGCCCGGAACGAACCTGCTGATCGCCTTCGTCGTCTTCGCCGCCGTGCTGATGGCGGGGACGCTCGGCGGGGCGAACACCCTCTCGAACATCGCGCCGCAGGTCCAGACGCTCACGAACGGGACCTACGTCGACGCGATCGGGCGCGGCTACGCGGCCTATGGGCATCTGCGCCTGGACGACAAGATCGTCTCGCTGGACGGGCGTCCGGCCAGCTACGGCGGCGTGCTGCGGACGATTCGCGCCGACCGCTGCCCGGGCGCGCTGACCGCGCATTGCCAAGGCATGCGGCCGCTCGATTTCGTCGTCAAGCGCGGGACCGCACGACGGCGCATCTCGATCTATCCGCGCTACGTGAGCGCTTCGCACCACATGCAGATCGGCGTGGAGCTGCTTGCGCCCCGCCATTTCGGCCTCTTCGCGGCACTCGGGGCGTCCGCAGCGACGATGTGGAGCATCACCGCCTCGACCGTCTCGGGGCTCGTCCACGCCCTGACGAGCGCCAAGGCGCGCAGTCACATCAGCGGCATCATCGGCATCACGCAGGTGACCGAGCAGGCTGTTGCACTCGGCCCCGTGTACGGCCTGCTGATCATTGCCTTCGTCTCGCTCGTCCTCGGCGTCATCAACCTCTTCCCATTCCTGCCGCTGGATGGGGGCCACGTGCTCTGGTCGGTCGCGGAAAAGGTCCGGGGCGGCCGCGTGAGCACCCAGGCGATGTGGAAGTTCAGCTCCGTCGGCATCGTCCTGCTCGGCTTCCTCGTCGTGACAGGCCTCTCCAACAACATCAGCCACCTAACGGGCGGCTAGGCCACGGCAAGCCGGTTGCTGGAGAGCGCGGTTTAGTCGTGCCGCGACTGCGATCCGCCGGCCGCGGCACCTGCTGCCCGCAAGGGAATCTCGGCGCAGCCGACCATCCGCCCGCCGGCGCGAAGACCAAGCGAGGATGACGGCTCAGCACGAATCCCCGCCACCACCGCGAGGGCAAGGCCGTCACCGCAGCTAGAATCTCACTGCAGATGCCCTCCCAGCGGCAGATCATGGTCGGTGGCGTGCCGATTGGCGGTGGCGCGCCCGTCGCCGTCCAGACGATGACGAAGACCGAGACCGCGAACCTCGCGGCGACGTTGGCGCAGATTCAAACCGTCGCCGACGCCGGCGCCGACATCGTGCGCGTCGCCGTGCCGCGCGATGAGGACGCGCGCGTGCTGCACGAAATCGTCGCGGCCTCGCCGATCCCCGTGATCGCCGACATCCACTACAACTACACGCTCGCGCTCAAAGCGATCGACGCCGGCGCGCACTGTGTGCGCCTGAACCCGGGCAACATCGGCGGTCACGACAAGACGGGGATCGTCGTCGAGCATGCGAAGGCCACCGGCACGCCGCTGCGGGTCGGCGTGAACTCCGGGTCGCTGCCCGAGCACCTGCGCGAGCTGGAGTTCGAGAACCCCGTGGAGGCGCTCGTGCGCGCCGCCGTCGAGACGGTCGAGTTGATGGAGCGTCTGGAGTTCGAGAACTTCAAGGTCTCGATGAAGTCGACCTCGGTCCCGAACACGATCGCCTCGAACCGCATGCTCGCCGAGCGGATCCCGTACCCGTTGCACCTTGGCGTTACCGAGGCCGGGACGAAATGGTCGGGATCGCTCAAGTCGGCGGTCGGGCTGGGCACGCTGCTCGCGGACGGGATCGGGGACACGATCCGCATCTCGCTCTCGACGTTCCATGCCGAGGAGGAGGTCAAGGTCGCCTGGGAGATCCTCAAGGCACTCAAGCTGCGCGAGCGCGGACCGGTGCTGATCGCCTGCCCGACCTGCGGACGCCTGCAGTTCGACATGGACAGTGTCGTCGCGGAGGTGGAGCGCCGGCTCGAGGCCTACGACGATCCGATCGAGGTTTCGATCCTCGGCTGCGCGGTCAACGGGATCGGCGAGGCGCGCCACGCCGATTTCGGGATCACCGGCGCGAAGAACATGGGGATGATCTACTCGAAGGGCGAGCCGATCAAGAAGGTGCCGACGGACCAGCTCGTCGACGAGCTGTTCGCCGAGATCGAGCGCTACTACGCCGCAGGGCGCACCGTCGTGCGCGACGAAACGAAGGCGGCGGAGGCGCGGGCCTGGCTTGCCGAGCACGAGGACGACAGCCAGCTGACACCCGAGCGGCTCGCGGCCCTGGAGGCCGCGGCGGCCGCCGAGAACGGCGCGGCCGCGCTCGACGAGGACGAGTCGCCGGTCAGCGGACGGCGCTTCTCGCGGGCCTAGCTACTCGCCCGGCGGGAACGCGAAGGCGCGGTGCGGCGGGATGTAGGGCCCGAGCTCGAGGACGATCTCGGCGTGGCGGCGTAGCGGTAGCGCGCTCGCCAACCCGCGCCGGCTCCGGCCGTCGACGAACACTCGCAGCTGGTTGCCGCGGAACGACGCGACCCGCTCACGCGACAGCGGCTCGCCCCAGGCGCGGAACAGGTCGCCGAGCCTGAGTCTCACGCCCTTGCGGACGAGCACGACGCCGGTGGGGGCGAGGGTGACGAGTGCGCCGAAGCAGCGCGCCTGCACCACCTGGCCGTCCTGCAGCGTGCGCGGCGCCCGCGTCCCGATCCCCGCCGGCACGATCACCACCTCATTCTGCGCGAAGACCTCGACGTGAACCGCATAGCGGCGGCCCAGAGCAGGCCGGCAATCGCCGACGACGGCGCCGCTGACAGCGGGCTGGAAGCGCGGCCCGGCGCCGACCGGACGCGCTTCGCGCAGCAGCGCGCGCGGGATCGCCTGCGAGCTTCCGCCACAGGCCGCGAGCGCGGCGCACGCCAGCGTGATGCACAGGAAAGCGGGCCTATCGGCCCGGCGCGGCCCGTTGCAACTGGTCCTGCTCGTCTGACTCATCAGCTGACCTGCCCCGGCGTAATCCCCCGACGAGCGGCTCGTCGGCTAGACGGAAGGCGATCAGCGCCAACGCAGCTCCGAAGCCGAGGCAGAGGACCGTCGCGACGCGGGTGATCGTAGCGGGCAGTGCGAGAAGGACGAACCCTCTGAGCAGTGACTGGATCAGCTCGATGCCCTTCCAGAAGGCGAGAAAGGCGATTGCGAAGTGGGTCAGGTAGCCGGGACGGGTTCTCGCGACACGGACGAGCGCCCAAGCGACGAACGTGAGGATCACGGCGAGCTCGACGTATTGGGAAACCGGCACGTCGGGACGGCCGTGAAGCTCGAGCGAGAGCGAGGCGAGGGCGATCCCGCCGAGCGCGGGCAGTGCGAGCAGGCGCGCGAGCCGCGCGTCAAGGCGATTTGAGCGCACCCGCCAGCCCGCGAGCGCACATGCCAACACGGCGAAGATCGCCCAGAACCAGACGATCGACGGGTCGGCGGCGTGCCAGAGCCCGCCGCTGACGCTGGTCAACCGGCCGCTGAGTAGGACCGGGATCCGCCAGCGCCCGACATACGACTGGCCCGGGCTCAGCGCGACGGTGCTCAGGGCGCTCAACCGAGCGTCGTGCCACTCGTAGCTGTGGCGGCGGCTCACCTGCACCCAAAGCGGGCTGCGCAACAGGCCCGGGGGCGGCGCCTGCGCGACCGGGGTAGCGTTGAGGAAGTACATCTCCGAGCGCTCGTTCACCGCCACACCGGCGCGCGCGAAGCGAAGGTACGGCACGCCGCGGTAGTCGAGCACGACCAATGTCTCGCGGGCGGGCACAGACAGCCACAGCCGCACGTAGCCGTCGACGACCTTCGCGCGCACGCCGATTGGGGCATGCGCGATCCGCGCGAGGTAGCCGGTCGCGACGGGCGCGCTAGGGCCGTCGGCGCTCGCGACGCTCGGCGACAGCGCCGTCGCTGCGCCAGCAAGCAGAAGCGTCCTGAGCGCGCGCCCTGCGAGTCCCCGAGCCGCTGCTGCTGGCATCCTCACTGATTGTGCTCCGCTCTCACCGCCAAGGCAGCGATGCTCTCACGCGGCTGCGCCTGGCGTTCGCCGGAGCGCTGCTGCTCGCGCTGCTTGGCATCGCGACACCGAGCGCGCGTGCCGACGGAGATCCGGCAAGTGACGTGCTCGCCACACAGGACACCTTCATCCCGCAAAACGCAGGCCTGGAGCCAGCGGCGCAACGGCAGCTCGAGGCAACGGTGGCGGCGGCCGCCGGCGGCGGTTACCCGATCCGTGTCGGCACTGATCGCCTCCCCGAGCGATCTCGGCTCCGTCAGCGTCCTCTGGCAGCGCCCGGCGGCTTACGCTCGCTATCTCGGCGAGGAGCTCTCCCTCCTCTACCACGGGGCAATCCTGGTCGTGATGCCCGGCGGTGTCGGCTTCCAGGCGCGCGCCGGGATCGTCGCCGCGCGCGCAGCACCCGTCGTCAGCCGGGCAGGCGGAGGGGCGCACCTCGCGGTGATGGCGGTCGAGGTGGTGAAACAGCTCGTTGTCGCGTCCGGGCGCTCGTTGCGGTTCGGCTCATCCAGTAAGCCTGCGACAAGCACCAACGCGGACCCGGCGCAGTGGATCGCGTTCATCGTCGGCCTGTGGCTGATCGGGCTCGCGTGGTGGGCGAGCCTGCGCGCCCGACCGCTGCGCTGGCAGCAGCGAGCCGGCGCGCGCGAGAACAGCTAGCGCCCGCCGGCCGGCACCGTTCGCTGGTGCCCGCCCGCCGGCCTCGCCGCGACGCCAGCGGCGATCAGATCCTCGCGCGCACGAGCGACCCGCGAGCGGATCGTCCCCTGCGGGCACCCGCAGACGCGCGCAGCATCCGCGTAGGTGAGGCGGAACATCTGGGTGAGCACGAAGGCCGCGCGCCGGTCCGGCTCGAGTTGACGGATGAGCTCGTACGCGGCGACGTCACCCGCATGGTCGTGCGTTGCGCGCTCACCGTCGTGCGCGAGCGTGAGCAGATCATCGCGCCGGGCGCGCCGGTAACGCGAGCGGAGCTCGTCGATGCACGTCGCCCGGGCGATCGCGAGCACCCACGTTCGCGCGTCCGCGTCGCCGCGAAACCGTGCGCGCGCTCTGGTCGCGCGCAGGAAGGTCTCCTGCGCGAGGTCGCCGGCGCTTTGCGCGTCGACGAGAACCGCGCAGAGCCGCCACACCTGGGGGTATGTTGCGGCGACGAATCGCTCCAGCGCATCGCGGTCACGCAGCGCAGCGACAGCCGGCCCGTCCATGCGCCGCAGCATACATGCGCCCGGTTGCGTCTACTACGGCCGCGAACGGCTAGCCTCATGTGCGGTCGAGTGACGGCTGCACGAATCAAACGGCGGATCTTCGGAGCTCCCCTCGGCTCGATCCGAGGGCGCCTTGCTCTCGGCGCGATCACGGCGCTCGCGGCTTGCGTACTCGCGACGCAGAGCGCGCGCGCCGACGGAGACCCGGCCAGCGACGTGCTGATCACGCACACCTACTTCGTCCCGGCGGATGCAAGGGTGAGCGCACGACAGGAGGCGCAGCTGGACGCGCTCTTGGCCGCGGCTGCCCGCGCCGGGCTGGACGTGCGCGTCGCGGTCATCGCAAACGTCTACGACCTCGGCTCGGCGCTCCAGGCCTGGCTCAAGCCGCAGGCCTACGCCGAATTTCTCGGCTACGAGCTCCAAAACAGCTTCCGTTCGGCGCTGATCGTCGTGATGCCGAATGGCGTCGGGCTCAACTGGCCCGGCCACGGCGGCGTCCAGCTGACGGCCTTTGCACGCCGGCGCGTGAGCGGTGCGCTGGTCGGCGAAGCGGAGTCCGCCGTGCGAGCGCTTGCGGCGCGAAGCGGTGTGAGACTGGGCGCGTCAGTTGCGCAGCCAGCCGCCGGCACTCATTCCGGCACGCCCTTGGTGGTCCCGATCATCATCGGCGCGTGGGCGTTCGCGCTCGCCGCCGTCGCGTTCGTCATGCGACGACGCGGCGTGCCCCGGACGCGCCCCGTGCGCCGTCGCGCACGGGGTCGGCCTGCGTTCAGCCGGCTCCTGGTGCTCGAGAGTGCGGCGCTCCTGCTTGCGATCGCCGCGGGCGTCACGCTGATCGTCATGAAGGCGCGGGAGAGTTCGCCGAGCCTCGCCCACGGTGGCGCCGAACGCGCCGTTTGTCTTCCCGGCCGGCTCGCGCGGCGCGCCCTCCTTGACCCTGACCGACCAGCACGGGCGGCGCGTTTCGCTCGCCGCCTACCGCGGGCGCCCGGTCATCGTGACCTTTATCGATCCGTTCTGTCGCAACCTCTGCCCGCTGGCGGCGCATGTCCTCAACGAGGTCGATCGCGAGCTGCCACCCGCCAAGCGCGTCCCGATCGTCGCGGTCAGCACCGACATCTACGCCGACACGCAGGCCGACCTGAACAAGGACCTCGGCGCGTGGAGCCTCGTGCCCCAGTGGGAATGGGCGGTCGGCGTGCCTGCGGCGCTCGCGCGGGTCTGGCACGACTATGCCGTCGGTGTACAGGTCGCGACCAAGCGGCGCGCCGGGATCGTCGAGCACATCATCAGCCACGAGGAGCTTGCCTATGTCATTGACGGGCGTGGCTTCGAGCGTGCACTGTTCTTCTGGCCCTACACCGTCCTCGCCGTCCGGCACACGCTGGCCTCGCTCCGCACCTGATCTCGGCGCGGCGGGAACCAAATCGACCGCTCGCACGACTAACAAGCAATGGACTGCGCTGCTGCACGTGTTGCGATCTCGGCCGCCCTCGACGGCGAGCTCGACGCGAGCTCGATCGATGAGCTCGACTCGCACCTCAGTTGCTGCCCGGAGTGCCGTGGCTGGCGGGAGCGGGCCCACGCTGTCACGCGCCGCGCCCGAATCGCGCTTGCGCCCGTCGCGCCATCGGCTCCGCCACAGTTGGTACACGCGGTTGCCCGCACCGCCTGGCGCTCCGAGCAGCTGACGCCAACGCGACTCGCACTCGTCGCCGTTGCCGTCATCCAGCTTGCCGTGACGCTGCCGCAGCTGGTGCTCGGGAGCGATCACCTCGCGCCGGTGCACGTTGCGCGGGAGATGGGCGCGTTCGATGTGGCGCTCGCGATCGGCTTCCTGCTGGCGGCGTGGCAGCCCGATAACGCGCGGGGGATGCATCTATTGGTCGGAGCGGTCGCGCTATTGCTCGTCGTGACGGCGTCGGTCGACGTTGCTGCGGGCCGCACGACGCCGGCGGCCGAGACGCCCCACCTGCTGGCAGTGGCCGGCTGGATACTGCTGCGCGTTCTCGCGTTGCACTGGCGCGAGGACGATCCGCTGGCCGGTCACCGAGCTGGCCGCGAAGGTTGGTCCGCTGACTTCCTAGTCGCCGGTGCGCCGACCGACGAGACGCATGCGCTGAGAGGACTCGATCGGTCCGCGAGTGCGCGCGAGGCGCTCGGTTGAGCACCCGCGCGCCGGAGTTCGCGCGTCCCGCCACAGCCGAGCTCGGTCGGCCGCTCGCCGCCGCGCGCGACTACTTCGCTGCCGACGCGGCGCGCACCGCCCAGACGGTGCTCGGGTTGATCTGGCTGCTCGACGGCTGCCTGCAGTTCCAGGCGTTCATGTACTCGCACGGCTTCATCGCCATGCTCGCCGGCAATGCCGCCGGCCAGCCGGCGTGGATCGCGAACAGCGTCACCTGGGGGGCACAAACGCTCCAGCACGACCAGGCCGCCGTGAACACGGCGTTCGCGCTGATCCAGGTGACGATCGGCATCGGCCTGCTCTACAGGCCCACCGTCAAGCTTGCGATCGCCGTCTCCTGCGCCTGGGCGCTCGCCGTGTGGTGGTTCGGCGAGGCGTTCGGGATGATGTTCATGACGATGGCGAGCCCGCTCACCGGGGCGCCCGGGGCGGTTCTGCTGTACGCGTTGGTCGGCCTGCTCGTCTGGCCGGGCGCCGGCCCGGGTGGCCTGCTGCGCGAGCGCGGCGCGCGAGCCGCCTGGTGCGCGCTGTGGCTCGTGATGGGCTACCTCTGGCTCCAGACGCCGAGCAGCGACCCCGGGGCGATCAGCGCGCTGCTGATGCATGCACCATCCGGCATGGTCTGGTTGAGCAGCGCTCAAGTCGATGTCGCCAACGCGCTGCAGGGAGGTGGGACCCCTGTGGCCTTCGTCCTCGCCGCGCTCTCAGCTTCGATCGCGGTCGCAGTGGCCTTGCGCTGGCATGCGCGCGCTTTCCTCGCGCTGGCGGTTGCGCTGAGCCTTGCGTACTGGGTCCTCGGGCAGGGGTTCGGCGGGATCTTCCAGGGCGGCGCAACGGATCCCAACGCCGGGCCCCTCTTCGTTCTCTTGGCGGCCGTGATCTGGAGCCTGCCGCCGACTGCGCGCGCGGCGGGCACGGGTCGCCGACATGAGGCGCGCGTTCGCAGCGGCCGCCGCCTGCCTGCTCCTCGCCGGATGCGCGAGCGCCGACAAGGGAGGGCTCGCCGGCACGATGGCCGCGCCGCCGACCGCAACCGCCTCGAGCGCGATGTCGAACATGAGCCCCGGCTCTGGCACGAGCGCGATGGTGATGCCGTCGCACGACTCCAACGGCGGCACCGTGACGAGCCGGCGGATCGACGGCCTGCAGGCTGTGCCGACGACGGTCCTGGCGTCCACGACGTGGCAGGGGATGCGGATCACGGCCGAGGCCCGCAGCGCCGTGTCCTTCCTCGTCAACAACGGGTCCGGCCTCAAGCAGCTCAAGGCTGGGACCCATACAGCCTTCCACCTGATGGTCATGCTCAACGACGCCCAGACCGGCGTCGCGATCCCCTATGCGAGCGTCTGGGCGACGATCACCAAGGCCGGGCGTATCGTGTATGACGATCGCCAGTGGCCGATGATCGCGCGCTACATGGGACCGCACTACGGCAACAACGTGACGCTGCCGGGCCCGGGTACGTACGACCTGACGCTACTCGTGAGCCCTCCGGCTGCCGCCCGGCACATGGAGTACGGCGGCATCTGGCTGCATCCCCATCGGACGAGCTTCACGTTCCACTGGCATCCCGCCTCGTAGCACGATGACCGCGCGCAGGGACGCGCTGACGCGCCGGCGCTTCATCGTGGGCGCGGCGGCCGCGGCCGCGGGAGGCCTCGCAACCAGTGCGTGTCGAGGACGCGGCGCGTGCGGCGACGTCCGCCGCGCTAGGCGCGCAGCCGCCAGGCTTGCCGGCTCGCCAGTTCGCCTGGGACGCAACGCTCGCGCGCGACCGTTACGGCAATGCGGTCGCGCCACGCTACGACCGCCTGCTGTTCTTCGACGTCAAGGGGGCGCCGACGCCCGCGCACGCGCGCGTGCTCGAGAATGCACTGCGAACGCTCGAGCGGACCTACCGATGGGAGCCGTCGGGGCTGCTGTTCACGACCGGCTGGGGCCCTGGCTACTTCACGCGAGTCCTGGGCACCAGCTCGCCTGTGCCGCCGGCAATGGCGCTCTCGGACTTCGAGCTGCCGGGGATCGACGACTACGACCTCTGCCTGCACCTCGCGAGCGACGAGGCGCTGCGCTTGGCCGCCATCGAGGCCGCGCTCGTGAAGGGCGCCCCGCTGAGCGGCGCCCATGGTCCGCTCGCCCTCTCAGCGCACTGGTCTGGCGCGAGACACGGACCGGTTTCGTCGGCAGCGGGCTGCCGGCCGCGAATCAGCGGGTCGGCGGCATCCCGGCCGGCCGGCCGGTGCCCGCGGGCGCGCCGCTCTACATGGGCTTCAAGTCAGGCCTGACGCGCAATCAGGCGAGCGAGGACGCGATCGCGATCGTCGATGGGCCGTTCGCGGGCGGCACCACCCAGCAGGTCAGCTACATGCGCCTGCGCCTCGACAGCTGGTACGGCGGGCTCAGCGAGAGCGAGCGCGTTGCCCGGATGTACGCGCCGCAAGTCACCCCGCAACAGGTCGCTCGCTTCACGACCGACGCCGCGGGCGACCCGAGTCTCTTACGCGCAGGCGGTGCGCCATTACGGCGTCGTGGGCCACGCACAGACCTCGGCGCGCGCGCGGCGCGCCGGGAAGCCACTGATCCTGCGCCGCGACTTCGATACCGCCGACGGTGGCCAGGCCGGCCTTCACTTCGTCTCGCTCCAGCGCGCGATCGATGACTTCATCGCTACGCGCAGCGCAATGAACGCGAGCGGTGCTCAGTTCCACAACCCCGCGATCACCGACACCGTCAACAACGGCATCAACGAGTTCATCTTCGTGCTCAAGCGCGCCAACTACCTCATCCCGGCGCGCGCCGGACGCTCGTTTCCCGGCCTGACTGACCCGGCGGCGGCGCTGCACTGAGCGCCGCCGCCGTGAAGCCGGTTCCTAGAGCGCGCCGTGGCGCTCGGCGACGGTCGCCCAGTTGACCACGTTCCACCAGGCATCGATGTAGTCGGGGCGCCGGTTCTGGTAGAGCAGGTAGTAGGCGTGCTCCCAGACGTCGACGCCGAGCAGCGGCGTTTTGCCCTCGCTGATCGGGTTGTCCTGGTTGGCGGTCGAGACGATCTGTAGGCCCGAGCCGTCGTGGACGAGCCACGCCCAGCCTGAGCCGAAGCGCGCGAGGCCCGCCGCCTTCAGCTTGTCCTTGAACTCGGCGAAGGACCCGAACGCCGCGTCGATCGCGCTCGCGAGCTCGCCGCTCGGCTCGCCGCCGCCGTCGGGGCTCATGCTCTCCCAGAAGAGCGTGTGGTTGTAATGCCCGCCGCCGTTGTTGCGGACCGCGGTGCGCTTGTCCTCGGGCACGCGGTCGAGCTGGGTCAGCAGCTCGGCGATCGGTAACTCGGCGAGCTCGTTGCCCTCGAGGGCGTTGTTCACGTTGGTCACATAGGTGCCGTGGTGGCGGTCGTGGTGGATCTCCATCGTCTTCGCGTCGATGTGCGGCTCGAGCGCGGCGAAGTCGTAGGGGAGTGCGGGAAGGGTGTAGGCCATCGGTCTGCTCCTTGAAGTTCGGGTGCCAGAGACAATAACTGGCGCCCTGCGGCGGGTCGCGTAGGCTTCGCCGCGATGACACGCCTGTCGAGTTATCTGCTGCCGACCGAGCGCGAGGCGCCGGCGGACGCCGAGGCGCTCTCGCACAAGCTGCTCGTGCGTGCCGGTCTCGTGCGCCAGGTTGGCGCCGGGCTTTGGACCTGGTTGCCGGCGGGTTGGCGCGTGCAGTTGCGGATCACGCAGATCCTGCGCGAGGAGATCAACCGGATCGGGGCGCACGAGATGCTGATGCCGGTGATCAATCCCGCGGAGCTGTGGAAGCGCAGTGGCCGCTACGGCATCGAGGAGCTATTCAAGCTCGAAGATCGGCGCGGCGCCGACCTCGTCCTCGCGATGACCCACGAGGAGGCGGTCACCGCGCACGTCGCGCAGGTCGTGCGCTCCTACCGCGAGTTGCCGTTGATCCTCTACCACATCCAGACGAAGGGGCGCGACGAGCCGCGGCCACGCGCCGGCGTCCTGCGGACGCGCGAGTTCGTGATGAAGGACTCCTACAGCTTTGACCGCGACCAGGCTGGCCTCGAGCAGAGCTACGCGAAGCACATCGAGGCATACGATCGGATCTTCGATCGCGTCGGCTTGCGCTGGTACCGCGTGGCGGGTGACGTCGGGCTGATGGGCGGGTCGGCCGCCCACGAGTACATGGCGCCGTGCGCGGCGGGCGAGAACGAGGTGGCCCTCGCTCCCGGGTATGCCGCAAACGTCGAGATCGCGAGTGCCGAGCCGCGGCCTGCGGTCCTCGATGCCCCGCTCTCCCGCCCCGAGGAGGTGTCGACCCCGGGCGCCGACACGATCGCAAATGTCGCCGGACAGCTCGGGGTTGCGCCGAGCGCGCTGCTCAAGGCGTTTCCGGTAGTCGCGGATGACAAGGGCCTTGTCCTCGTGCTGTTGCGTGGAGACCATCGCGTGAACGAGATCAAGCTTTCGGCGGCACTCGGCGGAAGCTGGCGACCGGCGACCGAGCAGGAGATCGGCGAGTCGCTCGGCCCGCCCGGTTTTCTCGGTCCGACCGCGACCGATGGACGCTTCCCGATCCTGCTCGATGCCGGCGTCTCGCCGGGCGGGTACGTCGCTGGCGCCAACAAGCGCGATTTCCATCTACGCGGGGTCGAGCCGGGGCGCGACTTCAAGTTCGAGCGGGCCGACATCCGCGCGGTGGAGGCGGGCGATCTCGTGGCCGGGCACCCGATCGAGATCGAGCCGGCGATCGAGGTCGGCAATATCTTCCAGCTCGGCACTCGCTATTCGCAGGCGCTCGGCGCGAGCTATCTCGATGAGCAGGGCAAGGAGCAGCTCATCTGGATGGGGTCCTACGGGATCGGCCCGGCACGGATCGCGGCCGCAGCGGTCGAGCAACATGCCGACGATGCCGGCATCTCCTGGCCGGCCGCGATCGCGCCGTTCACCGCCCACCTCGTCGTCATCGGCAAGCCAGGCGGTCCCGAGCGGGCGATCGCGGATGCGCTTTACACGACTCTGCTCGAAGCGGGCGTCGCTGCCTGCTACGACGACCGCGAGCTCGGCGCGGGCGACAAATTCGCCGATGCAGAGCTGCTCGGTTGCCCGCTGCGCATAACCGTCGGCCGACGAGCCGGCGAGAGCGGCGAGGCGGAGGTCCAGATCCGCCGCGGCCGGCAGGCTGGCCCGGGGCTGCCGCTGGCGCGGCCGCTCGAGGCGCTGGAGAAGCTGTGCCGCGAGCTCGCCTGAGCAAGCGTCGGCTGCTCGGCCTAGACCGCTCCGGACCGCCACCGCCGCAGACCGCCGCAGATGCGCCTGGCGTCCCTGGACAGTCCCGAACGCGATCGGCTTCACGCGCGCGGCCTTGATCCCGCTGTTTCTCGTCTTCGAGTACGGGTCGCGCACGGGCGTCGACACCGGTGCGGGGATCTGCTTCTTCTTCGCCGGCGGCGGCGACTACCTCGACGGGATCACAGCGCGCCTGACCGGTCAGTACAGCCGCCTCGGCGCGGCGCTCGACCCGTTCATCGACCGCCTGCTGGTGCTGGCCGGTGGCGTCGCCTGCTGGTCGTATGAGCTGCTGCCGCGCTGGGCGCTCGCCGCCCTGCTCGCGCGCGAGCTGCTGATGCTCGCTGCGGGGCAGGCGTGGCTGTCGCGCGGGCACTCGTTGCGGATCAACTGGGTCGGCCGGATCGCCGTCGCGCCAACGATGTTCGGAATCTGGCTCGTGCTGATCGGCGTGCACGATGTGGGCGAGGGTTTCTTCCTCGTCGGGCTCGCATTGGCCTGGATCGCGGCCGCACTTTACCTCCGCGAGGGCTTTGCAGGCTCAAGCTCAACTTGACCCTTAGCCGAAACCCTGTCTATACTCGGGTCTCGGCCCCCCTTCCTGGAGGACATCATGGACGAAACATTTCCCGACCTTGGCGCGCTGAGCGACAAGGAGCTCAAGGAGCTGATCTCGCAGCTGAGCAAGGAGGAGACCGAGATTTCATACCAGCGCCGGCTGCTGCACGGCAAGATCGACATCCTCCGCGCGGAGCTGGTGAACCGTTTGCGGCGCAAGCACGACGGTGGGGAGGAGATCATCAGCGGCACCGACGTGGAGCGGCTGACGGAGATCCTTGCTGGGCGCGCGACCGGCGACCCGGCACCCGAGACGAACTGAGCTGGTCGTTGCCGTGGCATTGCACTGCGCAGAGTGCGGGTTCATCAATCCCGAGGGCGCGAACTACTGCCAGAAGTGCGGCGCGTTGATCGATCGCGAGGAAAGTGGTGAGCCGACAACAGCCACCTACCGGGTCGGCGAGACGGGCGATTTCATCCCGGTCGACATCGATGAGATGGCCGATGCGGGGGCCGCGCTCGTCATCCGCGCCGGCGGCGGACGCGCTGGCGAGAGCTTCGCGGTCAAGGGCGAGCAGATGACGATCGGCCGGCGCCCGGACTCGGCCGTCTTCCTCGACGACATCACCGTCTCGCGCGACCATGCGCTACTGGTCAAGCGTGGGCGGGAGTGGTGTCTCGACGACTGCGGATCGCTGAACGGCACCTACGTGAATCGCCAGCGGATCGACTCACAACGGCTGGCCGACGGCGATGAGCTGCAAATCGGCAAGTACAAGCTGACGTTCCGCGTGACATGAGCGCTACGTCCGAGCTACAGCCCGTTGAGACGCGGCGCACCAGCGCGAAGCAGCTGACGATCGGCGCCGTCTGCAAGGCCCTCTCAGCGGAGTTCCCGGGTATCTCGATCTCGAAGATCCGCTACCTGGAGGATCAGAAACTGCTTGCTCCGCAGCGCAGTGCCGGCGGCTACCGCAAATACAGCACCGATGACGTCACGACCCTTCGCACGATTCTGCGCCTGCAGCGCGACGAGTTCCTGCCGCTGCGAGTGATCCGCCAGGAGCTCGCCAATGGCCGCTCCGGCGCACCCGAGATGCCACCGGGAGACGGCGCGAAGGCACAGCGGCGAGTTCGCTCCGGCGTGACCGTCAGCGACGCAGCGATCTACTACACCCTCGCCGAGGTGCTCGAGGAGACTCGCGCCGACCCTGAGCTGGTCGCGGAGCTCGAGGAGTACGGCGTGATCGAGGGACAGCGGCGCGACGGCACCCGCTACTACGACGAGAGCGAGCGCGAAATCGTCCGCGCCGTCCGCGAGCTCGCCCGTTACGGCGTCGGCGGGCGCAACCTGCGCGTGTTCCGCACCTCCGTCGATCGCGAGGCGAACCTCCTGCAGCAGATCCTCGCGCCGGCACTGCGCTCGCGCAACCCGGAGCGACGCAAGGAGGCGCTCGAAGCGCTCGACAACCTCGCAACGGTGTCGACGCACCTCAAGCATCTGCTGCTCGTTCGGGACCTACGCCGCATCGCGGGTTAGTGGACGCGGTCGACGAGCTGCTGCGCACGAGCGCCGGCTTCGACGGCCTGCTCGGGCTCGATTTCCTCGAGATCACCCCAGAGCTCGTGCGCGGCCGGCTCGCGGTGCGGCCGGAGCTGCTTCAGCCCGTGGGCCTCGTTCACGGTGGCGTCTATGCCGCCGTCGCCGAGAGCCTCGCGTCGCGTGGCACTGCAGCCGGCGTGCTGCGCGACGGCGGCTACACGGTTGGGCTTGCCAACCACACGAGCTTCCTGAGACCAGTCGCCGAGGGGACGATCGAAGCGGTCGGGCGACCGCTGCACAGCGGCCGAACGACCTGGGTTTGGGATGTCGAGCTGCTCGACGATCACGCTCGCCGCTGCGCCGTCTCGCGCGTCACCGTCGCGGTCCGCTGGCAGGAGCACCAGTAGAGAGAACGGACGGCGCTCGGCGACGCGTCGCGTAGCCTCAGGGTGTGAACGCCGTCTCCCACCAGGCCCGCCGGCGCACGCTTGCCTCGATGGCGCTCGTCGTCGCCGGCCTTCACATGCTCGGGATCGGCACGCTCGTGCTGATTCTGAGCACTCTCCACCACGGCGGCGGCAGCGCGGGAGGGCTGACCGTGGGCGTGGCGCTGACCGCGTATGTCCTCGGCGTTCGCCACGCCTTCGACGCTGATCACATCGCGGCGATCGACAACACGACGCGGCGGCTCGCACGTGAGCGCGAAGCGCCCGTCAGTGTCGGCCTCTGGTTCTCGCTCGGCCATTCCACCGTTGTCCTTGCGCTCGCCGCTGCGCTCGCGTTCGGCGTGCGCGGACTGGGCGGCCAGGTCGTGAATCGAGGCTCGCAGCTCCATGCTGCCGCGGGCTGGCTCGGGACGCTCGCCTCCGGCGGCTTTCTCTATCTGATCGCAGCGTTCAACACGGCGATCCTGGTCGGGATCTACCGGACCCTCAGGAGCGCGCGCCGTGGTGATTACGACGAAGCGGCGCTCGAGCGCCAGCTCGAGATGCGCGGCATGATGAACCGCCTGCTCGCACGGGTGACGCGCAGAGTCAGGCGGCCGTCCCAGATGTACCCGGTCGGCCTCCTTTTCGGGCTCGGTTTCGACACCGCAACCGAGATCGCCCTGCTCGTCCTCGCCGCCGGCGCGATCGGCGCCGGGCTCCCGTGGTATGGCGTGCTCAGCCTGCCGCTGCTCTTCGCGGCGGGGATGTCGCTACTTGACTCGCTCGACGGCTGGCTGATGAGCAACGCCTATGGCTGGGCGCTCGACACGCCGGTGCGAAAGGTCTTCTACAACCTCGCCGTGACGGGGTTGTCGGTCGCGGTCGCCGTCCTGATCGGGACGATCGAGCTGGGCGGACTCGCCGCATCAAAGCTCCATCTGGCCGGCGGGTTCTGGTCCTGGTTGGAGAACGTCGACATGAACACGCTCGGGTTCGCGATCGCCGGGTTGTTCGTCGGCGCATGGCTGGTCGGTCTCGCGGCATGGCGCTTCGGGCGGATCGAGGATCGCTGGCGCGCGCGGCTCGACCCGGGTGGCGGGGCGATCGGCGTCGCTAGCCGCGGTAGCGGTTCGTAATCGGCATCCGCCGGTCGCGGCCGAACGCGAGCTCGGTGATCTTGACGCCCGGCGGCGCCTGCCGGCGCTTGTACTCGGCGCGATCGACCAGCGAAATGACCTCGTCAACCGCGTCTTCGGGCAGGCCCTGCGCGACGAGCTCCTCGCGGTCGAGATGGTGCTCGACGTAGCCGCGCAGGATCGCGTCGAGCGTGTCGTAGGGCGGCAGCGAATCCGAGTCGAGCTGGCCCGCGCGAAGCTCGGCGGAGGGCGGGCGGTCGATGATCGACTGCGGGATCGGCCCGCCGCCGCGGTTGCGCCAGCGCGCGAGCGCGTAGACGAGCGTCTTCTCGACGTCCTTGATCACGGCGAAGCCGCCGGCAAGGTCGCCGTAGAGCGTCGTGTAGCCGACCGACATCTCTGACTTGTTGCCGGTGGCCAGGACGAGCCAGCCAAACTTGTTCGAGAGCGCCATCAGCAGGTTGCCACGGATTCGCGCCTGAAGATTCTCCTCTGCGAGGTCGGGCTCACGCCCCGCGAAAGCGGCCTCGAGGAGTTCGCGGTAGCTCTCCGAGGGTCCGTCGATCGGAAGCTCGAGTAGCTCGACGCCGAGGTTCGCGGCGAGCGCGCGCGCGTCGGCCTGCGTCGCCTGCGATGAGAACGGGGATGGCATCAACGCGACACTGACGCGATCCTCGCCGAGCGCGTCCGCGGCGAGCGTCGCGACGAGCGCGGAGTCGATGCCCCCGGACAGGCCGAGCACCACATGGCGGAATCCGTTCTTCGCGACGTAGTCGTGCAGACCGAGGCTCAGGGCCGCGTAGATCTCGGCTTCTCGCGGCTCCAGGAGCGCGGCCACGCGCGGCTCGACCGCCGCGCCGCGCGGGGTCGGCAGAGCCACGCGCGCCAGCACATCGACTTCGCCGCCGTGCGCCGGCGTCCCAGCGCGCACCGGGATCTCGCAGACGAGCAGATCCTCGGCGAACTGGACTGCTCGAGCGATCAGCCGGCCGCGGCCGTCGAGGACGAACGAGTGACCGTCGAAGACGAGCTCGTCCTGGGCGCCGACGATCGCGCAAAACGCGTGCGCGATACCCGTTTCGCGCACGCGCCCTCCGACGACGTCGTGCTCGCGCTCGACACCCTTGCCGGCGTGGTAGGGCGAGGCCGAGATGTTCAGCGTCGCGCACGCGCCGGCCCGCGCCAGAGCAGCACAGGGGTCGCCCGCGACCCAGATGTCCTCGCAGATCGTTATCCCGAGCAACGCGCCGTTGATCTCAATCAGACCCGGTCGGGTGCCCGGCGTGAAGTAGCGGCGCTCATCGAAGACGCCGTAGTTCGGCAGGTGAAGCTTGCGGTAGATCCCAGCCACGCTGCCATCGAAGAGCACGGCGGCCGAGTTGTGCACGGCCGCGGCACGCTCGGGGAAGCCGACCACCGCGACGATCCCCTGCGTTTGCTGCGCGAGACGCCCGACTGCCGCGCGCGCGTCGCGCAGGAAATGCTCCTTGTAGAGGAGGTCCTCGGGCGGGTAGCCCGTGACGGCCAGCTCGCCGAAGGCTACGACCTGCGCCCCAGCGGCCCGGGCCCGCTCGATGCCGCGCGTGATCAGCCGCTCGTTGCCATCGATGTCGCCGACGATGGCATTCAACTGGCACAGTGCCATGCGCAGGGTCGAGGACGCTTCCATGACCCCGATTATCCCGGACGATTCCAGGTAATTGCGCGCCCGACCGGCCGGCTCGCTAGCATGCCCCACGGTTCATAAACAGACCGCCGAGTCGCCCTGCACAAAGCGTGGGCGAGCGGGGGACCCACTGCCGCAGCCCGTCGCCACTTGTCGACAAGGGATGCGGATGGGGCGAATCGGCCGCTACGACTGCGGCCGTAGCGCGAGAAGGATCCGGCTCATGGTGAGCCGCGACCGTTTCGCGCGAGCCCGACAGCTAACCCCGTAGGCGGCGAGCAAAGGAGTACGTGTGATCAGTTCAAAGCTGATCGCGCCCGTCGCGGGCGTGATGGTAATTCCGTGCGTGGCCGCTCTTGCGGCCGGGGTCGCGCAGGGCAAGGGGACCTCGAGCACGAAGGTCGTACGCACGCCGGTATTCGGCGATGCAGTTCTCTCGTCGCGGTTGCTCACGAGCGACGTCCTCGCCGGCCAACCGGCGACCCTCGCGGGCATGCTCGCGCCGACGCTCGAGACTGAGAGCGTCGCGCTGCAGGAGCGCGACAGGCACGGATGGCATCTCACGGCCACGCGACTCGCATCCGATCCGGCTGGAGGCTTCCAACTGCGATTTCGCGAGCGCAAGCTGGGAACCCACGTCCTGCGCCTCGCTCTGACCGGCTCGGACGGCGTCTACTACACGCCGGCAACGAGGCTCACCGTCTTTCACCGCGTTCTCGTCTCCTGGTATGACCTGACCGGGCGCACCGCCTGCGGCACGGAGCTCACGGCAGCTACGCGCGGCGTCGCCAGCCGAACGCTGCCATGCGGAACGATCGTCACCTTCCGCTACCGGCACCGGCTCGTGCGCGTCCCCGTCATCGACCGGGGGCCATACGTACTCGGCCGCGCTTTCGATCTCACGTATGCGACGAAGATCGCCCTCGGCGCCGGCGACCTAACCGAGGTCTGGGCCAGCCGCTGACGGGACTCGCGGCCCGTGGACGCTCAGCCGTCCGCCGCCAACCTCACGCCCACCCCGATCAGGACCAATCCCGTGATCGCGTCGAGTGCGGACTTGACCCGCTGGTTGCCCAGCAGCGCCGAGAACCGAGATGCGAGCAGCGCGTACGCGGTCAGCCAGGCGAGGCCGAGCAGTGCGAAGACGGCGCCGAGCAGGAGAAACGGCAGCGCACCGGGGCTGTGGCCCGATACGAACTGTGGCAGCAGGCTCGTGAAGAACACGGCGATCTTCGGGTTGCCGAGGTTGCAGAGCAGGCCCTGGCGGAAGCCGCGTTGGGCCCCGATCCCGCCCGGTGGAGCCGCCACCACGGAGGGTTCGCCCTGGCGCCCCCAGGCGGCGCGTAGCGCGCCGAGACCGAGCCAGGCGAGGTACACGGCGCCGGCGATCCGCAGCGCCGTAAACGCCGTGTGGGACTCCCGCAGGAGCGCTGCGAGTCCGACCGCGGCCGCGGCAATCCACGTGACGAGGCCGGCGCTGATGCCGGCGACCGTCGCCAGCGCGGCGCGACGGCCGTGCAGCAGCGCGTTCTTCGTCACGAGCACGGTGTCGGGACCGGGGGCGAGGACGAGCACGATCGCGACGATGATGAAGGGCAGGATGTGGACGTGCACGCCCGAAATCGTGCCAGCTCGCTGCCTACACGGGCAGCGCGAGCTGTCCGTCGACCGGTGGCGGCGGGTGTTCGTCTTCGAAGGCCGCGACGCGCACGCCGAGCAGACGCACGGGACGCGCGGGCCCGTAGGCGCGCAGCAGTTCGAGCGCCGTTCCCCCAATCGTCGCAGCGTCATCGACGAAACAGGCCAGGGTGCGCGCACGCGTCACCGTCGTCCAGTCGTCGAGGCGGATCTTGACCGCGACGGTGCGGGCGCGTAGCGCGCGAGTTCGCATCCCATCGGCGAGCTCGCGCGCGAGGTCGATCATCGTCGCCTCGAGCTCCGATCGATCGCTGACGTCGCGCGGGAACGTCACCTCGCTGGAGCGCGATTTAGCGATCCGCTCGGTTTCGACCGGGCTGTCGTCGTGGAAGTGCGCGCGGGCACAGAGCAGGTGTGCCTGGCGTTCTCCGAAGCGGCCGACGAGGAGCTCTGGAGGTGCGGTCTGGAGCTCGCCGATCGTGCGAATGCCGATGCCGGCCAAGCGCTCCGCGGTCTTCGGACCGACACCCTGGAGCGTGCGGGCCGGGTGGGCGGCGAAGTGCGCCGCCGCCTGCTCGCGTCCCATCGCGACGAAGGCCGCGGGCTTGAACTCGGCGCTCGCGGTCTTGGCTACCAGTCGCGACGGCCCGACGCCGACTGACACGACGAGCCCGGTCGTTTCGTGGACCTCGGCGACGACGGCGCGCAGAGCCGGCAGCGGTCGCTCCACTTCGCTGAGGTCGAGGTAGGCCTCGTCGATGCCGACCTGGCCGACGACGGCGAAGCGGCTTCGCACGAGCTCCCAAACCTCGCGGCTCTTGGCCCGGTAGGCGGCGAAGTCGGGGGCGAGGAAGATCGCCTGCGGGCACAACATCCGGGCGCGCGCAGCCGGCATCGCCGATTCGATCCCGTAACGGCGCGCCTCATAGCTGGCCGTCGTGACCACGGCGCGGGGACCGCTTCCGGCGACGACCAGGGGCAACCCACGAGCCTCTGGGTGGCGCTGCAACTCGACCGAGGCATAGAACGCATCGATGTCGAGGTGGGCGATCACGCGCCGTTGGGCCGTCACCGGTCGATTGTCGCGCCCCCCGCAGACGTCGCGGGCTAGAACAGAACGGCTGCGAGGCGCCGGCGTGTTTCGCGCGCCAGCGCCTCGTCGGGCGCGAGCCGAGCGAGCTCGCCGACCAACAACCGCCGGACGGCCTCGCGATCATCGCCGCCGTCGCGCAGCGCGTCGAGGAGCAGCTCGAACGCGCGGGCGATCTCACCGGCATCGATCGCCGCGAGCGCGTCGGCGAGCCGACCGTCGCGCTCCAGCTCGATCCGCGCGCGCAGACCGTCGGCCTCGAAGGTCGGGGGAACGTCGGCGAGGAGCTCGCGTGCCTCCTCCGATGCACCTCGCGCGAGGGCGCTGCGCGCGAGCGGCACGGCGGCGTCGGCGCGTCCCGGGGCAAGGATCAGCGCTCGGCGCAGCGACTCCTCATCGCCGGCGGCGACGAGACGATCGACCTCGCTCGGCACGAGCGCATCGAAGAACGCCTCGACCGCCTCGCGTGGCTGTGCGCCAACGAACTCCGCGACGAGGGCGCCGTCGCGAAACGCCTTCACGGCCGGAATCCCCTGGATGCCAAAAGCCTGAGCGATTCCGGGATTGGCGTCGGTGTCGACCTTGGCGAGGATCACCTCGCCGTCACGCGCGGCCGCCGCCGCCTCCAGCAGTGGCCCGAGCGCCCGGCACGGGCCGCACCACTCAGCCCAGAAGTCGACGACGACCGGGGTTGTGCGCGAGCGGTCGATGACCTCTCGCTGGAACTCGGCTTCGCTCACATCGATCACGGTCATGCACACAGCCTACGATCCGCGGTCGTGGACCAACGCGCCATCGACGGGCCCGTGCAGCTCGCGGTCGAGGTCGCGGGTTCGGGACGCCCGCTGGTTGGGCTCCACGGCCTCACGGCGACGCGCCGCTACGTGCTGCTCGGATCACGTGCGCTCGAGCGCGGTGGCTACGAAGTCGTCCTCTACGACGCGCGCGGGTCACGGCGATTCCGCGGCCCCCGACGACGGGAACTACTCCTACGCGGCGCTCGCAGACGACCTCGCGCGCGTGCTCGACGCATTCGGCTTCGAACGCGCCCTGCTGGTCGGCGCCTCGATGGGCGCCCACACCGCGGTGCGCCTCGCGCTCGAGCGCCCCGAACGCGTCGCTGGGCTCGTGCTCGTGACGCCGGCCTACGACCCAACCACAGCGGAGTCGCAGCTGCCGCGCTGGGACGCGCTCTCGAACGCGCTGAGGACCGGTGGGATCCCGGCATTCCTCGACGCGTTCGACGTCTCAGCGCTCGCCCCGCGCTGGCGGGAGCTCGTGCGCACAGTGATCAGCCAGCGACTGGCGCTTCATCAGAACCTCGACGCGGTCGCCGATGCGCTCGCGGCGGTCCCGCGCTCGCGACCGTTCGAGGATTTCGCCGACCTTGCCGCGATCGCACTGCCGGCGACCGTCGTCGCCGACCGCGACGACGCCGACCCCGAGCACCCGCTCGCGACGGCGCAGCGCTACGCCGCGGCGTTGCCGAACGCTGAGCTACTGGTGGAGGAGCCCGGACGGCCGCCGATCGCCTGGCAGGGGGGACAGCTTTCGCGCGCGATCGCCGCGCTCGGAGAGCGCGCGTGGGCGAGTTGAGCGCAGCGGTGCGCGCCGAGCTGTTTGCGGGCTCTACGATCTTGGCGTGGTTGCCGTTGCGGATCCAGCCTCGGGCGTAGGGCTCCTCGCCGCGGTGGCGGCGGGCACCGTCTCGTTCCTCTCGCCGTGCGTGCTGCCGCTGGTGCCCGGATATCTCTCGACGGTCGTCGGTGTCGAGCCGGGCGACCTGAGCGCCGCGAGCAAGCGCCGCGTCCTCGTGCCGAGCCTGCTGTTCGTCGTGAGCTTCTCGACGATCAACATCCTCTTCGGGCTCAGCGCCACCGCGATCGGCTCGGCGCTGACCGAGAACAAGGTGCTGTTGGCGCGGATTGCCGCGGCGATCATCGTCGCGCTCGGCGTGCTCTACCTCGCCAGCGCCGCGGTGCCGCGGCTCGGCCGTGAATGGCATCCGCAGCGCCTGCTCGCGCGCGCCGGTCGCGGCGGACCGGTGCTCGCCGGCGTCGCCTTCGCGGTGGCGTGGACGCCCTGCGTAGGCCCGACGCTCACCGCGATCCTCGGCGCGGCGTCGACGGCCAGCTCGGAGGGGAGGGGCGCGCTGCTGCTCGCCTTCTACTCCGCCGGCCTCGCGATCCCGTTCCTTGCCAGCTCGCTCGCCTTCGACCGCATGACGCGGCTGTTCGCGGTGGTCAAGCGCCACTACACCGCCGTGGTCGCAATCGGCGGGACGGTCCTGATTGCGATGGGCGTGCTGATCTGGACGAACGAGCTGACGATCCTCAATACCCAGGCCCAGAGCGCGCTGCAGAGCCTCGGCATCAACTTCGCGAACGTCTAGGAGATGCGGGTCACGACGGGCGTGGGGGCGGGCTGCTTGCCGCTGGTGTGCTCGCCACGGGTGTGCTCGCCGCCGGCGGTGGTGCCGCCGCCGCGGCCGCGGCGCGCTTTGCAGCAGCTTGCGCGGCCGCTTGCGCGTCGGCTGCACGCCGCGCCGCGGCGCGAGCCGCGCGGGTGTGCTCGGAGCGGCCCTCCCTGGCGAGCGTCCGCTCGCGGGCCCGCTCGCGCCTTGCCGTCGCCTCGGCCTTTGCGAGCTCCTGCTTGGCCTGCGCGGCGCGGCGGACAGCGTCGATCTCGGCGACCCGCTCAGCGCGCAACCGTGCGTCGGCGACGAGCGCCGGATCGGCGCCGACCGCCATCTGAATCCCGATCGCGAGCCACGCGAGCGCGAACGTGAGCGCCGTGAGCGCTAGCACCCGCGAACGAATCCTGCGGACGCGCTCGCGCCGGTCGCGCAGGCGTGCGCGCGTGACCGCTCGGGCGTGAAAGCTCTCGAGGCTCAGATGGGGGTGCTTGGGGGTCACTCTGGGCGGGTCACCTGCGGGCACCTGTCGCTAATCGTCGGCGATGAAGCTCAAGCCACGCTTAGCGTTGCCTGATCGCCCGATCCACGAACGCGGCGGCGCCTACGCGGCGGCGCGGTCATCGCTTTGCGCGGGTGGTGCGATCCCGTTGCCCTGCGCGCAGTCACAACCGGCCGCGCGCAGCGCCTCGAGTTGGCGAGGATCCTCCACACCGCAGGCGATCACGCTCATCCCGAGCTCGCGCGCCGCTGCCACCGTGGCCAACAGGATCGCACGCGTCGTACGCGAGCCTCCGGATGAGAAGTCGGACACGAACGCCTTGTGCAGCTTGATCGTGTCGATCGGAAGCTGGAGCAGCGCGCGCAGCGGCGAGTACCCGGAGCCGAAGTCGTCGAACGCGATCTTCACGCCGAGCTCGCGCAACTCGCGCAGCCGGCTCGCCACGCGGCCGGCGCCGCCGATGATCGCCGCCTCCCCGATCTCGAGACACAACCGCTCGGGCGGCAACCTGTTCTTGCTGAGTGCGTCCGACCACGGTCGGTATGAGCTCTTCATCGGCCAGCTGGCGGGGTGACAGGTTCACGGAGACCGTGACCTCGGGTGCGTCGAGCAGCGCCCACGAGCTCGCCTGATGGGCTGCGGTCTGCAGCGCCCAGCGCCCGATCGGCAGGATCAGGCCGTTCTGTTCGGCCAGCCCGAGAAACGCATCCGGAAAGAGGATTCCCCGCGTCGGGTGGTTCCAGCGCAGGAGTGCCTCGGCGCCGACGAGGCTCTGATCGGTGAGCGAGACGATCGGCTGGTAGTGCAGCAGGAGCTCGTTGCGGCTCAGCGCGTGGTGCAGGTCGCGCTCGACGTCGCTTCGCAGGCTGCATCTCGACACGCATCGCGTCGTCGAAGACCACGAAGCGGTTGCGCCCCGCGGCTTTGGCGTGGTACATGGCCACGTCCGCTTCGTGGACGAGCCCGAGGGCCCCGTCGCGGTCGATCCCGTCGGTCATCGTCACGCCGATGCTCGCCGACGTTGCGACGAGGCCGCTGCCCAGATCAGCAGCCTCGCTCAGGGCGCCGAGAATTCGCGCCGCCAGCGACTGTGCTTCGTGCTCGTCGCCCGCAGACTCGACAAAGACGCCGAATTCGTCGCCGCCAAGGCGCGCGACGACGTCGTCGTTTCGCACCACTATCCGCAGGCGATCCGCGACCGCAGCCAGAAGCCGGTCGCCCGCATCGTGGCCGAGACTGTCGTTGATCTGCTTGAGGCCGTCGACATCGACGAACAGGACGACGATGCGCCGGTCGGAGCCCCGGCAGCGCGCGACGGCGGCGTTGAGCTCCTCCGCGAACACGTCGCGATTGGGCAGCTGCGTGAGTGGGTCGCGGCCGACGCGGTCCTCGAGGTGGATCTCGGCGGTGACGTCGCGGGCGGCGGCGAACCAGCGTTCGCCATGCGTCCCGCCGCTCCAGCGCAGCCAGCGCCAGGACCCGTCGCCGTGGCGGTGTCGCGCGAGCAGCTCGAAGAACGAGTCGCCGTCGCGCTTTGCCCCGACGATCGCCTTCGCGTCCGCGGTGCTGACGAAGTCGAACAGGCTGCGCCCGACGAGCGTTTCGGGACCGTGACCGAGGACCCGCGCGCAGGCCGGGCTGACCGCGACGAAGTGTCCCGCCGCGTCAAGGATCGCGAGCAGCGCGCCGGCGTACTCGAAAAGGTCGCGGAACGCATGAAGGAGCTCCGGGTCGTCAACCTGGGCGTGCGTGCTCCCAGGGTCCTGGGTCGTCAACCGGAGATTCAAGCGAAGTGCCTTTGCCGTTGCGCAGGCCGAGCGGCCCGCCTGGGTTTGTGATCGGCGCCCGGAGAGCGGCGGCTTGAAGGCCTACGATGAGTTGCAATGGATGATCGAGGGCCAGCTGCCACGCTGACCGCCTGGATGGGTCGCCAGGACGCCAACCTGGTCGGATCCGTGCACGGCGGCGTGATCATGAAGCTGTGCGACGAGGCTGCCAGCCTCGCCGCGATCCGTCACGCACGGGCGCGCGTCGTGACCGCGGCCTGCGACCGGATGACCTTCCTCGTGCCGGTGTTCGTGGGCGAGCTCGTGACGCTGACTTCGCGCGTCAACGCGGTCTGGCACAGCTCGATGGAGGTTGGCGTGCGTGTCGAGGCGGAGAATCCGCTGACCGGGGCGCGCCGGCACACGAACAGCGCCTACCTGACGATCGTCGCCGTCGACGAGAACGGGCGGCCCGTGGCGGTCCCGCCGCTCGTGCCGACGGACGCGGAGGGCCGCCGGCGCGAGCACGAAGCGCAAATTCGCCGTGACGCCCGCCTCGACGAACGAGAGCGGCTGAAGGCCGAGCAGAACGCCGAGCGCGAGTGAGTTCCCGCCCCGCCGCGCGGGGGGCACTCAGCGCGGCGCCACGATCCGGCCCAGCGTCACCTCGAAGCCGGTTGCGAAGGTCACGCCGATCGTCCCGCTCACCTCGGCGCGCCGCCCCCGCCAGCGCGAAGCCGCAGCCGACGGCACAACTTCGATCCTGCGTCGCACGCCCGGGGCGCTCAGCACGTATGCGGCGCCAACTCTGCGCAGCGTCCCGATCGTCGTCACGCTCGCGCCCACGTAAACCTCGGGGTAGCGCGCGAGGCGTGCGAGTGGGACGAAGCCCGATGAACCCGCCGGTGGCGGTGGCAGTGAGCTGCGCTGCGAACCGCAGGCGGCAAGGACGAGCGCCGGGACGCCCACGATCAGCATCCGCCGCCCCCGCCGGATGCCCATCGCGGTGGTGCGCACTCGCGCATCCTAGGTCGGTCAGACTGTGCATGTGAGCGCCACGACCGCGCGGCGGCATTTCCTCGGTGAGGAGCTCTACGAAGGGACGCTCGTCGTCGGGCTGCTCGTCGCGGTGATGTGGGTGGTCGAGATCATCAACTCGCTCGACGGCCAGCGCCTGGACGGCGACGGAATCATCGCGCGACGGCTGTCCGGCCTGCCGGGCATCCTCAGCGCGCCGTTCCTGCACGAGGGCTTCGGCCACCTGATCTCCAACACGATCCCCTTCATCATCCTCGGGCTCGTGATCGCCCTCGAGGGACCGGCCCGCGTCATCGCCGTGACCGTCATCGCGGCGCTCGTCAGCGGGCTCGGCGCGTGGGCGCTCAGCGCCTCCGGCACGGACACGATCGGAGCGAGCGGCATCGTGTTCGGCTATGCGACCTTCCTCATCGCACGCGGCTTCTTCACGCGCAAGGCGGTGGCGCTGGTGATCGGCGTGCTGGTCGTCGTCCTCTTCGGCGGCGCGCTGCTGCTCTCGATCGCGCCCCAGCGCGGCGTCTCCTGGCAGGACCACCTGTTCGGCGCGGTCGGCGGGGTGCTCGCGGCGTGGATCGTGCGCGAGCGGACGGCCGAAGCGGCGGTCCCCGAGAACAAATAAGACGCGGAAGCGAGCCGTTCCGAGGAACCCTCCTCCGGTTGACCCCCCGAGGGGAGCTTTCCAGTCTCCGGGTGGCGCGGCCTCACACCTCGATGGCCTCGCTCTCTGCGGCTCGTTCCGCGTCCTCGGTGAACATATGTGGCCGCCCGACGGCATGCAAGCGGCCGCGGCGGCCGATCGCGCATTCTGCGCGAAAATGAATTCTCGACGGCGCGCCATTTAGGTGTTCGCAACGCGAACGCATACGACGCCCGGCATCGGGTAGGGTCGCGTCGTGAGCTACACGCCCCCGCCCGCGGTTCTCGAGAATTACGCGCGCGTCCTCGTTGATTTCGCGCTCGGCGGCGGCGCAGGAGTCCAGCCCGGCGAGGTCGTGCTGGTGATCGCGAACGAGAGCGCCAAGCCGCTGTACGTCGAGCTGACGCGCGCCGTTCTGCGCGCCGGCGCACACGTGGTCGGCGACTATCGCCCCGACGAGGACGCCGACTACAACCTCGCGCGCGATTTCTTCGAGCTCGCATCCGACGCGCAACTCGATTACTTCCCGGCCCGCTACCGCCGCGGGCTCGTCGACGAGCTCGACCACATGGTGGCGGTGATCGCCGACACCGATCTGCACTCGCTCGAGGGCGTCCCGCCGGAGCGGATCATGCGCCGCTCGGCCTCGATGAAGCCGTGGATGGATTGGCGAACCGAGAAGGAGAACGCCGGGCGCTTCAGTTGGACGCTCGGGCTCTACGGGACTCCCGCGATGGCGGCGGAGGCCGGGATGAGCGAGGAGCAGTACTGGGAGCAGATCGTGCACGCTTGCTTCCTCGATCACCCCGACCCGATCGCGCGCTGGCGCGACGTGAACGCGCAGATCACCGACTACAAGGACCGCCTCAACGCGCTCGAGATAGACCGCCTGCACGTCCAGGGCGATGACGTCGATCTCATCGTGAGCATGGGGGAGAGCCGCCAGTGGGTCGGCGGCAGCGGGCGCAACATCCCGAGCTTCGAGATCTTCACGAGCCCCGATTGGCGCGGCACGGAGGGCTGGATCTACTTCAACCAGCCGCTCTATCGCTACGGCAACGTCGTCAAGGGCGTGCGGCTCGAGTTCCAGGACGGTCGCGTCGTCGACGCCAGCGCCGAGCAGAACGAGGACGTGATCAGGGAGATGATCGCGACCGAGAACGCCGACAAGGTCGGTGAGTTCTCACTCACCGACAGCCGCTTCTCGCGAATCACCCGCTTCATGGCCGAGACGCTCTACGACGAGAACGTCGGCGGCCCGTTCGGCAACACCCACATCGCGCTCGGCAACGCCTACCACGACTGCTTCAACGGCGATCCAGCGACGGTCAGCGAGTCGGAGTGGGAGCGCCTCGGCTTCAACAACTCGAGCGTGCACACCGACATCGTCTCGACGAGCGACCGCACCGTCACAGCGACGCTCCGCGACGGGACGACGCGCGTCATCTACGAGGGCGGGCGCTTCAACCTCTGAGCAGCGGCGCGGCCGATGCGGCCGTGCGAGCTCTCAGCTCAGGTCGAGCACGACCTGCGGCGGCGCGATCACGTGATCCGCGCTGCCCTCGGCGGGGATGATCGCCGTGCCGATCGCGAAGAACTCGATCACGTGCGAGCCCCAACCGTGCGAGCGCTCGTGGATGTCGACGCCGACGATCCCCTCGGCCTTCGCCTCGAGCGCCTCGGCCTGCATCCGCTCCATCGCGAGCTCACGCGCGTCGTAGAGCGCCTGCGTGTAGTTCGGCAGCTCGACGTTCTGGCCGAGTCTGCTTGAGCGATTGGCGCATCGTCTGGTGCGCGACGTGGTAGACGCATGAGCCCATCACCATCCCGACGGGCCGGTGCCCGGTCTGGAGCAGCGTCCAGAACTCCTGCCCGGTGAAATCGCTCGTGAACGGCCGCCCCGACGGCGCCCGGTGCAGCTCCCCGCCACGGTGCTTCACCGCCGTGCCGACGGCGATGAACTCCGCCATGTTCTCGCCCCACTCGTAACGCCCGATGTCGAGCCGCACGCCGACGACGCCATCGGCGCCGAGCCGGTCTGCCTCCTCCTCCATCCGCGTCATCGCGAGCTCGCGCGCCTGGTACATCGCCTGCGAGAGCACATCGAGCTCCTGGTTCTGGCGGTAGCTCGCGAGCTGGATTCCGATGTGGTAGATGCTCGACCCGATCACGAGCCCGACCGGCTGGAACCCGGCCTGGCGCACGAGCAGGAACTCGTTGACCGACAGGTCGCTCGTGAACAGCCCGGCGCGGTTCTGCTCGAGCCGCGCGCGCCCCGCCTGCGGAACCCCCTCGGTGCTTGTCGGGTCATATGCCATTTATCGGTTTCCTGACGGTTGGCTGCGATTCGCGCGACAGACGTTACCGGGCTACCCAATCACCCGCACGAATAGGCCGTGCAATAGCCTGCGGATAAGTGCTCACGCCCCGCGGCGACATCCGCAACGTTGCGATCGTCGCCCACGTGGATCACGGCAAGACGACGCTCGTCGACGCGATGCTCTGGCAGTCGGGCGTGTTTCGCGCCGGCCAGGAGGTCGCGACGCGGGTGATGGACTCGATGGATCTCGAGCGCGAGAAGGGCATCACGATCCTCGCGAAGAACACCTCCGTGGAGTACAGGGGCGTGAAGCTGAACATCGTCGACACGCCCGGACACGCCGATTTCGGCGGCGAGGTCGAGCGCGGGATCACGATGGTCGACGGGGTCCTGTTGCTCGTCGACGCGAGCGAGGGCCCGCTGCCGCAAACGCGGTTCGTGCTGCGCAAGGCGCTCGAGTCGGGGTTGCCGGTGATCCTCGTCGTCAACAAGGTCGACCGCCCCGACGCCCGCGTCGCCGAGGTCGTCGACGAGGTCTACGAGCTGTTCCTCGACCTCGACGCGACCGACGAGCAGATCGAGTTCCCGATCGTCTACGCCAACGCGAAGGCCGGCCGCGCCGGCCTCTCGCTTGGCGATCTGGCCAGCGACCTGGCGCCGCTGATGGATCTGCTGCTCGAGCGGATTCCGGCGCCGCTGCACGACCCGGAGCACCCGTTCCAGGCGCTCGTGACGAATCTCGATGCGTCGCCCTATGTCGGGCGCCTCGCGATCTGCCGGATCCGCAACGGCGTCGCGCGACGCGGGGCGCAGGTCGCCTGGTGCCGTGCGGACGGGTCGATCGAGCGCGCGCAGATCGGCGAGCTCTACGTCACGCAGGCGCTCGAGCGTGTCGCCGCCGAGGAGGCCGGGCCGGGGGAGATCGTCGCGATCGCGGGGATCGCCGAGGTCACGATCGGCGAGACGCTCGCGGACATCGACGATCCGCGCCCGCTGCCGGTGATCAGCGTCGACGAGCCTTCGCTTTCGATCACGCTCGGCCTGAACACCTCGCCGCTCGCCGGCCACAGCGGCACGAAGCTGACCGCGCGCGCAGCTCGAGGGCGCGGCTCGATCAGGAGCTCGTCGGCAACGTCTCGATCCGCGTGCTCGACACCGAGCGCCCGGATGCCTGGGAGGTGCAGGGCCGCGGCGAGCTCGCGCTCGCGGTCCTCGTGGAGCTGATGCGCCGGGAGGGCTTCGAGCTGACCGTCGGCCAGCCCCAGGTGCTGACGCGGGAGATCGACGGGCGCCGCCACGAGCCGGTCGAGCGCCTCGCGATCGACGTTCCCGAGGACTATGTCGGAGTCGTCACGCAGCTGCTCGCGCTGCGCAAGGGGCGCCTCGAGCACATGGTCAACCACGGAACGGGCTGGGTGCGGATGGAGTACCTGGTCCCGACGCGCGGCCTGATCGGCCTGCGCACCGAGTTCCTCACGGAGACGCGCGGGACGGGGATCGCCCACCACGTCTTCGACCGCTGGGAGCCATGGGCCGGCGAGCTGCGCCAGCGGCCGACCGGCGCGCTCGTCGCCGACCGCGCCGGCGCCGCCGCGCAGTTCGCGCTGATGAACCTCCAGGAGCGCGGCACGCTGTTCATCGCCCCCGGTGAGCCGGTCTACGAGGGGATGATCGTCGGGGAGAACGCGCGCGCCGACGACCTCGACGTGAACCCCTGCAAGGAGAAGCACCTGACGAACATGCGCTCCTCTACCTCGGAGGTCCTCGTGCGCCTCGTCCCGCACCGGCACCTGTCGCTCGATCAGGCGCTCGAGCTGCTGCGCCCCGACGAATGCGCCGAGGTCACGCCGGACGCGGTGCGCCTGCGCAAGGTGACGCTGGCGAAGGTCGACCGCACGAAGCAGGCGCGCCGGGCCAGAGCGTGAAAGTGCGCTCGATCTCGAGCCCGCGCCCTTGCAAAAGGCTCGCCAGAGTAGTAGACAGCCGGGCATGAGAGGACGGGCGGTGGGCGTCATCGCGGGCTTTGGCTTGCTGGTCGCCGTCATTGTCGTTTATTTCATCTTCATCCTCGAAGAGGCGCCGCCGGGTGTCGCGGCCACCGTGCACGGCACGACGGCGCAGCTGACGCTCCAGACCGATGGCGCCTACGGGCATGCGCCCTACCCGGACTGGGTGACCTACGAGGCCCGTGACCCGTCCGGGCGCTGGCAGCACTCGACGATCCTGAAGATCCCGCCGGCACGCGCTACGTCCACGTCACGGTCTACGAGTACGACACCGCTACGGGACTTCGCAACCCGTTCTTCGCTTACGTGCGCGGCACAATCGGCGGCGTCATCAACTTCAACGGGCGTTCCACGAGCTACGTCGATGCCGCCTCGCCCGCGCACACGTTCACCGCGCCGGACATCGGACTGAACGTGCCGCTGCCAGGCGTTGACGACGACGCCAAGAACCAGTGCGCGGCGGCTCCCTGCAATACCGGCGAGGCGCACAACACGATCAGCTTCACCTTCAAGACGCCGAAGCCGGGCAACTACCGCTTCCAGTGCATCGTCCCGTGCGCGTTCGGCTTCCTCTACGGGTTCGGCGGGCCGATGCAGACGATCGGCTACATGGACGGCATGATCGAGGTCGCGTGAACGAACGCAGCCACCTGCGGAACTTCCTCGCGCTCTGGCTCGCGCTGACGATCGTCCTCGAGGTCGTCGTCGTCGTGATCCTCGGCCACGACATCCCGCCGGGCTCGATGACCAACGACACGCGTGCCCAGCATGACGTGATCGTCACCCTCACCGCCATCGCGCTCCCGGTCCTCGCGATGGTCTGGAGCTACCTCGGCTACGCCGCCGTCCAATTCCGCGCGAGCGCTGGCGCCGCGATCGAAGACGGCCCACCCGATCGCGGCAGCGCGCGCCTGCAGATCGCCTGGATCGCGGTCACCGCCTGCATGGTGCTCGGGCTCGCTGCCTACGGCTCGATCGATCTGTTGACCGGTGCCGGCCATAGCGGGGTCGGCAGCGGCGAGGGCCCGAACCCGCTGGCCAAGCCGGCCAATGCGGGCAAGGCACTACAGGTCCAGGTGATCGGCCAGCAGTGGGTCTGGACCTTCCGCTACCCCGCCTACGGCGGCGTCGAGACGCCGACGCTTGAGATTCCCGTCGGCACTGACGTCGAGTTCCACGTCACCTCGCTCGACGTCGTCCACAGCTTCTGGGCGATCGAGCTCGGCGTGAAGGCGGACGCCGTGCCGGGTGCGGATAACGTCGCGTTCGTGACCGCCGACCGCACGGGCTCCTTCCAGGTCCGCTGCAACGAGCTCTGCGGCCTCTTCCACGGGCATATGAACACGACCGGCAACGTCGTCGCGGCAAGGCAGTTCAAACAATGGATTGCCGGCCAGGAGACGAGATACGCAGCGGTCACAAAGCAGCTGCCGCGCTACTCGACGACCTACTATCCACAACCGATCAGGAACGCCACATGAACCCGAGCGGCACCGGCGAGGAGACGAGGTACGCCGCGGTCACGAAGCTGCTGCCGCCGTACTCGACGACCTACTGCCCACAACCGATCCGGAACGGGTGAGATGGAATCAGCCACTGTGCCAGTGAGCAGCTCCGGCGCCGACGCCCCGCGGCTCGGGTCGCTGCTCGGCTTCAACGTCGTCTCCGCGACGCTCGCGGCGATCGTCGCCTACTACTTCGGCCACAAGCTCGGCGCCGTGATCGGCGGGCACACGGCCTGGAACGCGGGCACCGACCAGAACGACGACGCCGTACTGATCGGCATGGGCTTCGCAATCCTCGGGTGGATGGCTGGGCTCGGGTTCTTCAATTACCCGATCGCGCGGATCTTCGGGCGCCCCGTCGCCCTGCACGAGGGCAACGACGGGAGCGCCTGGCGCTATCTGCGCCTGTGCACCGACCACAAGGTCGTCGCGCTCCAGTACCTCGTCGCGACGCTCTTCTTCTTCTTCATTGCCGGCCTGAACGCGATGTTCATCCGCGCGGAGCTCACGAGCGTCCACGGAACCATCTTCCCGGCCGGCAACTACCTCACGCTCGTCGGCCTGCACGGGACGATGATGCTGATGATGATGTCGGCCGGCGTGATCGGCCCGCTCGGCAACTACCTCGTGCCGATCCTGATCGGCACGCGACGGATGGCGTTCCCGCGGATCGAGTCGCTGACGATGTGGCTGACCGTTCTCGCGGGTTTCGTGCTGCTCTCGGCGACGCTGCTCGGCGGCTTCCCGACCGGTTGGACGGGCTATGCGCCACTCGCCGATGAGGCGCGCTCGGGGATCGATGCCTACCTCGTCTCGTTCGGTCTGATCGGCATCTCGCTGGTGCTCGTCGGTCTGAACATCATCGTCACGGTGGTGACCCAGCGCGCCCCGGGGATGACCTGGAACCGCCTGCCGATCGTGATCTGGGGCTTCGTCACGACCTCGATCCTGGCGGTGCTCTCCGCGCCGGTGCTCGCCGCGGCGATCGTTATGACGATCTCGGACCGCACGATCGACTCGACGTTCTTTGTCTCGAGCTCCGGCGGCAGTCCGCTGCTCTGGGACGAGCTCTTCTGGTTCTTCGGCCACCCGGAGGTCTACATCCTCGCGCTGCCCGGTTTCGGCATCGTGCTCGAGATCCTGCCGGTCTTCGCGCGCAAGCCGCTGTGGGGCTACAAGCTCGCCGTCGCGGGCCTTTTCGGCGTCGCGCTGATGAGCTTCATGGTCTGGCAGCACCATCTCTTCATGAGCGGCATCAACGCGAACCTGCGGCCGTTCTACATGCTCTCGACCGAGCTGATCTCGATTCCGACCGGGTTCATCTTCCTCAACGGGATGGGGACGATGTGGCGCGCGAAGATTCGCTTCACCGTCCCGATGCTGTTCTGCATGGCGTTCTTCTTCAACTTCCTCTTCGGTGGGCTCTCCGGGGTGTTCCTCTCCGACGTTCCCGCCGACACGCTGCTTCACGGCAGCTTCTTCGTCATGGCGCACTTCCATTACACGATCATGGGCGGCCTCGTCTTCGCCCTCCTCGGCGGGATCTACTTCTGGCTGCCGAAGATGACCGGTCTGAAGCTCAACGAGGCGCTCGCCAAGGCCCACTTCTGGACGATGTTCATCTTCTTCAACCTGACGTTCTTCCCGCTCTTCATCGCCGGGATGCTCGGCATGCCCCGCCGCGTCTCGTCTTACAACGCCGAGCTTCACAACCTCAACGTGTTCGTCTCGGTG
>CAVPFP010000007.1:0-19817 GCA_963703775.1 uncultured Solirubrobacterales bacterium
GCATTGCGCGCGAAGTCCTCGGCGTTGTCAAACGCGCCGGCGGCGCTCTCTGAGCCGCTCAGCCAGAGCGCTGCGGAGTGGCCGCCGACAGCGCAGAAGCGGCCCGGATCAAGACGCGCGAGGTTCAGTGCGCCGAAGCCGCCCATCGAGACGCCGCCGATCGCGATGCGCGCTCCGTCCGCGTGAAGGCGGCTGATCGCCTGCGGGATCAGCTCGCGTAAGACGTAGGAGCCCCAGGCTCCATCCGCGCGGTCATGCCAGTAGGAGTCAGCGCCACCGTAGGGAAAAACGACGTCCGGAGCACGCTTTCCAAGCGTCGCCAGCGCCGCAAACAGCTGAGCGTTGATGCTCGAGTTCTCATTTCCCCCCTTGCCGTGCAAGAACACGAGCAACGGCCGGGGCGAGCCGGTGCCACCGCCAGGGATCACCGCCGCCACCGGGAGCGCCTGATGAACAAGCCGACTGTCGATCGTGAAGCGCACAACCCGCGCACCGTGCGTGGCAACCCCGGGCACAAGCGCCGGCGCGCCGACCAGGGCGGCCAGGAGCACCACGACGAATACCGCGACCGCGACGGTTCGCCGCCGGCGATATGTGCGCCGCGGTCGCGACGGAAGCCTCGGCTGGGCGTCGTGATCCACGAGGCTCAGCGTAATGGTGGACCGCACCGCGCGCGATCCGTGTTATCTCACGCAGAATTGTGATTGCCGCTCAGCAATTGGCCGCTGGGTTCGTGGTTACAGGGTCCTCCAGTGAGAGCGCCCGGGCGAAACAGCTCGACTACGCTGGGAGGCAAGACGATCGCGACTGGAGGGCAGATGACAGACCAACGGCTGGCAGCGCATCGGGTGGGCGTGTTGGGAACCGGAGAGGTCGGACGTCGCCTCGCGGCGGGGTTTCAGGGCCGCGGCCACGATGTGATGATCGGGTCGCGCAACCCGGACAAGCCCGAGCTCCGCGAATGGCTGGCCGATGCGGGCGCCGGCGTTGCGGCAGGGACATTCGCCGAGGCAGCGGCGCACGGCGAACTGCTCGTGCTCGCGGTGCTCGGGCAGGCCGCCGCTGACGCCATTGCCGAAGCCGGACCGGCGAATTTTGCGGGCAAGGTCGTGATCGACGCGATGAACCCGCTCGACTTCTCGGCAGGGTTCCCACCGAAGCTCTCGGTGAGCGGCGAAGATTCGCTCGGGGAACAGGTGCAGCGAGCGATCGCCGACGCGAAGGTCGTCAAGGCCTTCAACACGATTGGCAGCGCGTACTTCGTCGATCCACATTTCAGCGCGGGCGTGCCGACGATGCTGATCGCGGGCGACGATGCGCAGGCGAAGCGTGTGGTCGGCGACGTGCTCGTCGACTTCGGTTGGCCTGAGCCAATCGACATCGGCGGGATCGAAGGATCGCGGGAGCTCGAGGCGATCTGCATCGCCTGGGTCAAGATCGGCGGCGCACGTGACGCCTGGGACCACGGATTCTCTGTACTCACGGGCTGAGCGTTGGCAACCCCTAGACCCTCCGCGGGGTGAGAGCCTTCGGTCGGGCGCTCAGCGGGCGAGTCGCCTCACGCCCGCCAACACTTGCCGATCTGACGGCGGCGCGCTAGCGCCAACCAGCGGCGTGGCCGGCAGAAATCGGCATGCCCGTTCCTACGGAGCGTCGTCGACAACGACGCTCTTACTACTTCACTGATCGAGGTTCACGCGGCGGCGCGTGGCGATCCCGAGCTTCTCGAGCTCGCGGGCCGCCCGCTGCTCGCGGGCTTCCTTGTGTGTCGCCTCGTTACGCGCCGCGATCTGATCCCTGACATCGCTGAACGTCGTTATGGACGTCCGAGGATCCTGCTCCGGCTCGGAGGGCTTCTTGGCCATCCTGTTGCACTCCTTGGGCTCTTCCGGAAGACCGGGCCACAGAGGAAATGCGAGAGCGCAACACCCAGCTGTGGAGCTACCGACCCAGTCTAGCGGAGCGAACTGCACCACTCCAGCGGGTCGCGCCTGGGTTCGTCAGACCGATGTAGCCGCCGTCAGTTCTTTACTTCGAAGTCGAGAAGCAGATAGCCGGTTGGTGAGCTGACGTTGCGCGTCAGCGACAGCCGCTTGCGGTTGGCGTGCTCGAAGAGCCTTCGCCCTTGCAGCTGCACGGCTGGAGCGATCACGAGTCGGAACTCGTCGACCAGGCCTTCCTTCAGGAGCGACTGGGTGAGTGAGATGCTGCCGTGAACTCCGATGTCGCCACCGGGCCGGCGCTTGAGATCGCCGACAAACTGGGCGAGACCGGTATCGACGACAGAACTGCTCGCCCACGGCTGCTCGAGCGGCGTCGAGGTCACCACGAACTTCTGGACCCCATTGATGAAGGTTGCGAACGGCTGAATGTCGCTGCTGGGCCAGAACCCAGCCCAGTCGTCGTAGGTGCGGCGCCCGAGGAGCACGGTGTCTTGGGAGGTGATGACACGAGCGAGGTTCTCGCGCATCGTCTCGTCGAAGTCCGTGATGAACTCGAGTGGCTCCTGGCTACGCCGTCAAGCGACAGCAATTCGTAGGCGACTACTTTGCGCATCAGAGGATCTCCTCCCTCGGGTTCACCGGTGTTCTCGAGCAAGACCGTGCAACTGGCGAGAACTCATCGGTGCCAACGCGCCGATGATCCGCACCGTGCGAGCGAGCCCTCCGGGACCGAGGCGCAGCTATCCCCTGCGCATCTCGCTCGGCCCACCGAAGTAGGCGCCAACCGCGAGTTGGGCATCACGTTCTTGGCCGATTCGCCCCAACACACGCCGCGCCGTCGGCCTAGCCGGCGGCCAAGATTCGTCGGATCAGGTACAGATCGAGGATCAGGGGCGCGACGAACCCGAGGCCCCACCAATGTCCGGTGGCGCAGAGGACCACGATCACGACGGTGATCCAGACGGCCAGCAGCAGCCGGATCACCAACGATGACCGCCGGTGGCGGAGATCCCAGTTCATCGTCTCCGCACAGTACTCCCACCCCGCCTCTCGCTGGCGAGGAAGTCGTACGGCATCCCATCAGTGATCGCGCGTCGCAACTGGGGCAGCGGCGCGGAACGGTTGCGCGGTCGCTTGCGTGGATGGCGACGAATTGGCGCGCGCAGGACGCGACGCGCCGACGAACCGTGTAGGTCTGGCGCCGGGCAACACTCGGCTGCTTGGAACAGACGCGAGGGTCGCACGGTTCGTAACGGTTTCGGAACGCTGCGGCCGCTAATTTCCGCCGCGCATTGCGGATCCGGTTACCAGGTCGAGGCGAAAGTGGCGGCACGCCCGCCAGGCCGATCGACGCGGCCAGCCGTCGCCGTCTGGCTTCGCCGACCGGAGCTGTGCTCCTAGGAGCGCTGACGCTCGTGCTGATGGCCGTCGACATCCCGCTCGAGGCGGCGATTCACACGCTCGCGTTCGGCAACGACGGCCTCGAGTTCGTGTTCATCCTTCCCTTCACGCTGGTCGGCGTGGTGGTCGCGCGGCGCGAACCACGCAACCCGATGGGATGGCTGCTCCAGGGCGTCGGGCTGTTGACGGTTTTTGGGACGCTCACTGCCGACTACACCATTTTCGTCTACCACTCCGGCCATCGAGGCTCCCCGCTCGGTCCGGTCGCGGTGCTCCTCGACACGGGTTTCGCGACCGGGCTCCTGTTGCTGCCGTTGGTGATCCTGCTGTTTCCCGACGGTCGCCTGGGGTCGCGCTGGAAGTGGCCGCTGCGGGTAGCAGTCGCAGCGTTCGCTCTATATCTGGCCGGGCGCGTAAGCCTCTCGGCAGTCGCGCTCGGCCGCCACACCCCGGTGTGGCCGGCGGGTGGCGTCATCGGCGCTCGTCACCCGAGCGGGTTCGCGGCATGGGTCCGCGTTACCCAGCCGATCGCCCTGGCGGTTTTCGTCTCGCTCTGCCTCGCATCAGTGACTCGCCAGGTCGTGGCTTACCGCAGCTCCAGCGGTGTCCGCCGCCAGCAGGTCAAGTGGCTTGCCACGGGCGGAGCGGGGTGCGTCGCTGGTCTGCTGTTCCTTGCCAGCGGAGCCGCCAACTCGGCGCCAGGAGCGATTTGGATCCTGATTCTTCTCGGATGGGTGGGGTTGCCATTCAGCATCGGCGTGGGCATCCTCAAGTACCGGCTGTATGAGATCGACCGGCTCGTCAGTCGCACGCTCTCCTACGCGATCCTCAGTGCGCTCTTGGTCGGCGTCTTCGTCGGGCTCATCGCGCTGACCACGAACACGCCTCGCGCTCTCCGGGCGAGTCGGTGTCGCCGCCTCGACGCTTGCTGCCGCCGCGCTGTTCAACCCGTTGCGAAAGCGCACCCAGCGTCTTGTCGACCGGCGCTTCAATCGCGCCCGCTACGACGCGGAGACGACGATCTCGGAATTCACGATGCGGCTGCGCGACGCGGTTGAGATCGACGCGATCCGCGCCGACCTGCTCGACGCCGTCAACCGCGCCGTCGAGCCGGCCCACGCGTCGGTCTGGATCAAGACCTGACGCGGCGCTGACGCAGACCGATCGAGCGTCCACCCAGATCGACAGCGCGCTGTTCTCGATCAACGGGGGACCCAGGAATCGAACCTGGCGTTGCGGTTTTGGAGACCACCGTGTTACCGATACACCAGTCCCCCACGAGCGCAGCCGACCCGGCAGTGTACGGGTTGCCGGCTTCCCTCCGCCGGACCGGTCTCGTTAGTGGTTAGCCCGCGACGGCGGCAGACAAATCGGAGACGCCCGGCAGGCGGCTGACGGTTCGCGCGACCGACTCGCGTGCGCTTGCCATGACCCGCTCCGCGCGGTCGCGGGCCATCGGATTGAGGCCCATCGCGTTGAGGTCATCCACGTCGGGCTCGAGCACGACGAGCCGGACCTTCGTCGCGAGCTTGCGGGACTCGTTGTCGAGGATCGCGGCGGAGCGCCGCCGGCGGGCGGCCGCCAGGCGCTCGAGCATCGTCGTGCTGCGCGGCGAGACGCGAGCCGACATCGGGTTCAGGCAGATCACGATGTCGAGTTCCTCACTGGCGATCATGTCGAGGTTCGAATGTGAGTGGATGCCACCGTCGACGTAGTCGCGCTCACTGATCTTGACCGGCCGGAAGAACGCGGGCACTGCGCACGAGGCGGCAACCGCCGCGCCGACGGTCGAGCTTGGAGCCCAGTCCGAGCCGAACGTGACGCGCTGCCCGGTCGCGTAGTCACACGCGACGACCCGCAAGCTCGGGCTTAGCGGCCAGGCACCCCCGTGGACCTTCTCGACGAGGTGACGGATCGGGTCGGTGTTCACGACGCCGCGCGGGAGCAGTCCCATGACCATCGCCGTGAGGCTGCGGTCGCGCTGGCCGCGCAGCATCGCCGCTGCGAGCCGGGGAGAGCCGAGCACCAGCTGCGGTCGGCCGGCCGCGCGATAGGACCCCACGAGGTGGGGAGCGGTGCGCACGGCGCTTTCCGCCATCTCCTCCGCGGAGACGCCCGCCGCACCGAGCGCCCCGACGAGCGCACCAGCAGAAGTTCCGAGGACGCGCTTCGCGTCCTGGACGCGCAGACCGCACTCTTCTTCGAGTGCCTGCAGGGCGCCGACGAGCCATGCCGCACCGACGACACCACCACCACCCAAGACGAGCCCGACCTGCATTCGAACGCTCAACCTCTTCGCTCGCGGCGCACGTGCCGCGGATGACCAGCTCCAAAGCGTACTAGCGCTCTGTTTCGATCGAGCGGAGGCTCGCGTCGTCGGCGACGACAAGCCCGCCGTGGGGCAGCCAGCCGGCGGCGGCGTCCGGGCCGCTCAGCAGCGCGGCCTTGGCGCGCCATTCCGCCTCGACGCCGCTCGGTGCGATCGCGGTCACCTGGACGAGGCCCGTGAACGCGGGACGTCCGCTCGCCGGATCGAGCAGGTGATGCGCCGGTCGGCCGTCCTGGCCGAGCCAGCTGCGTCCACCGATGCCGCTGGTCGCCACGGCACCCGCGCTGAGGCTGAAGCTGTGGAGCGTGCTCGCCCCGAACGGGCTTTCAACCAGTACGGGACGTTCGACCTTCTCGCGCCCGCCGAGGCGGACGTCACCGGAGCAATCGATCGCGAAGCTCGCGTGGGTTTCAAGGACCGGGGCGAGGATGTCGCCGAAGAGCCCCTTGGCGATGCCCCCGCTATCGAAGCGAAGCCCGGGTGCGCGCGTAACGGTGCGAGCGCGAGGGTCAAGCGTGACCTGCCGCCAGCGCGCATCGGCCGATGGGCGGCCGGGCGCGCGCGACGGCGCCAGCTCGAGGGCGCGGCGCAACGGAACCGGCGCGCCGTCGAAGTGCTCGGTATAGCCGGCCGTCTCGATCTCGTCGACGAGCGTCGCGTCGACCAAGCCACCGCTGCTTCGCGCCGCGTCAATGATCGCCTCGATCAGCCTGGCCATGACGGGCGTCACCGCAACCGTCGGGCGCGGGTCGGCATTCAGGACTGCCAGCTCGCTGGAGGCATCGAAGCGCGAGAACTGGCGGTGCCACGCGAGCATCCGGCGCTTGACCATCGCGGCGGCGTCGTCCGGCGTGCCCGCGGCACCGTCGCCCTGCACGATCACCGTGACGCGACCGCCGAAGCAGTCAAAGCTCTCGATCGCCTCAGCGGCTGCCATCCCGACATGATCGTGATTACATGGCGCCCCGTGAGCGAGACGGGGCAGAGCGCAGCGCCAAGGCCTGCGACGCGAGGCGGCCTCCCCCCCTGGTGGCCGCTCGCGGCGCTGACGCTGCTCGCCGCCGTGCTGCGCTTTTCAACGCTCGATCTGCAGAGCTTCTGGTACGACGAGGCATTCACGCCCGTCCACGTGCTGCACGCGAGCCTCGGCGCGACGCTCCACGGCATCGTCAAGACCGAGAACACGCCGCCGCTCTGGTACGTGCTGGTCTGGGTCTGGTCGCGAATCTTCGGCACGGGCGTGGTCGGGTTGCGCTTCCCCTCGGCGCTCGCCGGCGTTGCCACCGTGCCGGTTGCCTGGGAGATCGGTCGGGAGCTCGTCGGGCGGGCGACCGGCTCGCGCCGCGTGGCGATCGTCTGCGCCGCGCTCGTCGCCGTGAACCCGCTGTTCGTGTGGTATTCCCAGGAAGCCCGGGCGTACGGTCTTTACGTCTTCCTCTCGGCACTCGCGCTCCTCTACCTCCTGCGCGCCGATCGCTCACCAACGCGCGGGAATCTCGTCGGATTCGCGCTCGCCGCGTCGCTCGCCTTGGCGACCTTCTACTTCGAGGCCTTCATGCTGATCCCGATGGCGCTCTGGCTCCTGCGCGACCGGGCGCACTGGCGTACGACGCTTCCCGCGGTGGCGCTGCCGGCGCTGACGGACTCGCGCTCGTGCCGCTGATCCTCGCCCAGGGCGGGCACGGCACGCAGTGGATCTCGAGCTGGGCGCTTTCGAACCGCGTGCAGGCGATCCCGCAGTACTACCTGACGGGGTACTCGGGTGCGCCGCTCGGGCACGGCGTCGAGGCGCTGATCGCACTGCTGATCATCGTCGGGATCGCATTCGGCGCGGCGTTCGGACTTACGGCCGCCGCCAGGCGCGGCGCTCTGCTTGCGCTTGTGATCGCGGCCTGCGGCGTTCTGATCCCGCTCGTGATGGCGCTGGGCGGAGCCGACTACCTCGCGCCGCGCAACGTTGTCGCCGCGATGATCCCGCTCACCGCGATGATCGCCGTGGTCGTGTCCTCACCGCGCGCCGGGCGCGGCGGCAGCGCGGTCGCGGCGCTGCTGGCGATCGCATTCCTTGCGGTCACGATCGATGTGAACGTCAACGTCCGCCTGCAGCGAAGCGACTGGAGCGGTGTTGCCAACGCGATCCGCATCCCGCTGCGCGCCGGCGCGCGCGTCATCACGATCGAGGAGCTCGCCTCCGCACCGCTCGAGTACTACATGCCGCCGCTGCACAACATGGCATCGGGAGCGACCGCACGGCTCACCGAGGTCGACGAGCTCGGATGGTTCCCACTGCGTAGTGGCGCGGCAGATCCCCCGGCGCCCGGGTTTCGCCTCGCCCAGCGGCTCGATATCCACAACCTGATCGTCTACCGCTTCGTCTCCCCCGCCCCCACGACGGTCGCCGAGCGTACGCTCCTCGACGCGGTGCTCACGCGCGACCAGCACTCGGAGGTGCTCGTGCCCGGCCGCGGCGCGCTCAGCGTCGGCGCGCCATAGCGTCGAACTTGCGGCGCATGCGAACATGTGTTCGTGTGCGACAGGCCCCCGCAATGACCTCGGAGGGCCGGCCCTACGCGCGCTTTCGCCGTGCGCTTGACGGATCCTCGATCGAGCTGATCCGCTCCGCCGCATCCGAGCTCGGCCGGATCGATCTCGCTGACGGCCTGGCGATCTGCCTTGCTTTTCTGGAACTCGAGCCGGCCACCTATCCGCGAGCTGCGACGCGCTGGGTGGCGCGCCTGGCGCTCGAGCACAGGCTCACCCTCGCCGAGTCCCAGCTCGCGCTCGCTGCGCTCGGTGCACTCGATGGCGCGACGGCGCGCGCCGGAGCTGAAGCTCTGATCGAGCTGTGCACGAGTCACGGGCTCAGCCGCGGCGAAGCGGTGGTCGGAGCTTGGCTTGGTCGCCGGGGGTTAGCCGACTAGTCCTGACGAGCCGACGTCTCGGGGCGGACAGCACATTCGACGCACGCCCTACGGCTGGGTTATCGCGTCGCGGCGAGGCGCGTGCGTCGGTGGCGTTGGGGCCTTGCCGCCGGCGGCAACACCCGTCTCGATATCGAAGAAGTGGAGCCCGTCGATGTGCACCGCGAGCTCGACCTCGCCCCCGAGCGCGAAGAGCGCACGACTGTCGATCTGCGCCGTGAACTCCGCGCGCTCCGAATCCGCGAATAGCGTCTGCTCCTCCGCGGCCGTATCGGTCGCGGCCTGGACCGCATCGGCGCTCACGCGCGGTGCATCGATGTGAAACAGCAAGAGCGTCTCGGCACCGAGCCCCTGGGCGATCTCGGGCCGGACGCCAATTCGCGGCAGTGCAGGGTCTGCGGTTGATGTGTGCTCGAAGTCGGTCGGGCGGATGCCGACGAGGACTCGGCCCCGCGGGAGCTCGCGCCCGGCGGGTAGCGGAAGCCCGAAGCCGCCAAAGCGGATCTGATCATCTTCGATCTGGCCCTCAACGAGGTTCATCGACGGCGAGCCGATGAATGCCGCGACGAAGAGGTTCGCGGGTGCATTGAAGAGATTCTGCGGTGTGTCGATCTGCTGAACCTGGCCGTCGCGCAGGACGACCACGCGTTGTCCAAGGGTCATCGCCTCGACTTGGTCGTGGGTCACGAAGACGGTCGTCACCGCGAGGCGCTCGTGGAGCCGAAGCAGCGCCGCCCGCATCGAGACCCGCAGCTTCGCATCGAGGTTCGAGAGCGGCTCGTCCATCAGGAATGCGGCCGGCTCGCGCACCAGCGCACGGCCGATCGCGACGCGCTGGCGTTGGCCCCCGGAGAGCGCCGCCGGCTTGCGCTCGAGCATCTGGTCGAGGCCAAGCGTCCGCGCTGCGTCGAGGACCCGACGTCGGCGCTCCTCCTTGGGGACCTTGCGCAACTCGAGCCCGAACTCGAGGTTCTCTCGCACGGTCATGAACGGGTAAAGCGCATAGTTCTGGAAGACCATTGCGATGTCGCGCTCCTGCGGGCGAGTCGTGGTCACGTCCCTGCCGCCGATCACGATCGAGCCGTCGGATGCTTCCTCGAGTCCGGCGATCAGCCGCAGCAACGTCGTCTTGCCGCAGCCGGACGGACCAACGAAGACCATGAACTCGCCCTCGTCGATCTCCAGGTCGACGTGGTCGACGGCGAGCACGCCGCCGTCGTAGACCTTCGTAATGCCCTGGAGGGAGATCCCGCCGCTGCTCACCACTTACCGTCCTCCGTGCTGTCGAACTCCGTCACCGCGCTCCGCGCGTGCAGGTCTGCGCGCCGGATCGCGGGATCGGCCGTTAGCCGGACGAGACTCGCCAACGCGAGCGGCACTCCGATCAGGGCGAGCGCCGGGTCGGCGAGCAGCAGGAACACAACCCCCGCAAACTCCGCCGCCAGCAACGGGCTCGTCCAGAACAGGTTGCGCACCGCGAGCGATACCGACCAGTACCAAAGATCGCTTACCGCCAGATCCGTTCGCCTCGCGCCCAACACCAGGGCATAGCCGAAGCTCGCAAGCGAAAGCAGCAGGGCATCCACGCCAAGCCCCAGGCAAACCCAGTTGACCGCACTGCCGCCACGCGAGAAGAAATGCACCTCTTCCAACGCCAGTGCCGCCGCGGCGAGCGGGCCACCTGCCGCCAGCGACGTGTGCACGAACGGCCTTGATCGCAGCGCCGCAACGTACTCGCGCACGACACGATCCTCGCCTTCGCTGCGCCAACGATCGAGCGCGACGATCGCCGCCTGAAACGCTGCCGGAACCGTCACGATCGGCAGGCAGGCAACGAGCAACGCAAGGTTGAGGGCGAGGCAATTGAAGATCGCACTCAGCACCGCCATCACCCGCAGCCTCGGATCGGCGGGAGCACGCGCCGCCCCGCGCGAGTGTCGCGTCGCGGCGGAAGCCTCGCCCAGATTCGCATACGAGGGGAATCCCATCAGCCCTTCTCCCCCGTTCCCTGGATCGCGATGCCCTTGAGGAAGGTGCGCTGGGTGAAAAAGAACAAGATCACGATCGGCAGGGTTGCCGCCGTGGCCGCCGCCATCACCCACGGCCAGTTGGTGGTGTACGTCCCCAGGATGAGCGTCAGTCCGAGCGAGACCGGATACCACGACTGGTTCTGGATATAGATCAGCGGACCGAGATAGTCATTCCAGCAATAAACGAACTGGAACAGGATGACCGTGGCGAGCGCAGGCTTCGACATCGGCAGGATCACCCGCCGATAAATCGTGAATTCGTTGGCTCCGTCCACCCTCGCGGCATCGGAGACCGACTGCGGCAGGGTCATAAAGAACTGCCGCAGTAGGAAAGTACTGAAGATTGAGCTGCCCAGGAAGGTCGGGACAATCAGCGGCCAATACCATCCGACCATGTGAAAGTTCTTGTACATCACGAACAGCGGAATCAGCGTCGCGAAGAACGGAATCAGCAGCGTGCTCACCATCACCTTGAACACGAAGTCGCGACCCTTCCAGCGAACCCGCGAGAAGCCATAAGCGACGAGGCTGCTCGAGATGCACACCCCGACGATCGTGGAAGCCGCGTACATGAGCGTATTCAGCACGAAGCGAGGGAACGAGACGGCAGAGATCACATTCGGGTAGTTGCTCCAGAGGAATGGGTGCGGAATCCAGACCGGCGGATCCGCGAGCGCCTGGGGGTTGCTCTTCAATGACGTCAATGCCATCCAGAGCAGTGGAAAGCCGAGCACCACGCTGACCAAGATCAGCACGACGTGTTTCCCCGTGCTCGTGGTGAGCTTGTGGCGAGTCCTGCTGTCGATCGCCACTCTCATCCTTCGCTCGCGTAATACACCCAGCGCGACGAGGTCCGGAACAGCACAACCATGACGATCGCGCTGATCACGAACAAGAAGAAGGCCATCGCCGAGGAGTAGCCAAGCTTGAGGTACTGGAAGGCCTGCACGTAGAGGTACTGCACGTACATCCATGTCGAGGTCCCGGGGCCGCCAAGATCCGAGCCCTCGATCACCTGGACCTGCGTGAAATACGCGAAGCAAGCCACCAGCTGAAGGATCACGTTGAAGAGGATCACCGGACTGAGCATCGGGAGCGTGATGCGGCGGAAGCGCTTCCAGGCGCGTGCACCGTCGAGAGCGGCGACCTCGTACAGCTCCGCGGGAATGCTCTGAAGACCGGCAAGGTAGATGACCATCGGCTGACCGACACCCCAGAGTCCGAGCAGGATGAATGAGGGCTTTGACCAGGCCGGGGAGAAGAACCAGCCGGGTCCCTGGATATGCGCGTTGTTCAGCAGGTCGTTGACGATCCCGGTCGCCGGATTGAAGATCCAGACGAAGATCAAGCAAGACGCGACAAGCGGCACGATCGAGGGGATGTAGAAGATCGTCCGATAGATCGCCCTCCCCTTCACGTCCTGGTTGAGCAGGAGCGCGAGGCCGAGTGCGACCACGGTCGAGAGCGGCAGCTCGAATATCGTGTAGAAAAAGGTATTGAAGAGTGACGTAAAGAACAGCGGGTCATGGAAGAGGGCCGTGTAGTTGGCGAACCCGATCCAGTGCGGTGACTGAACGCCGTTGAAATCGGTGAAGCTGTAGTAGATCGTGGCGAAGAACGGGTAGGCAAAGAAGGCCAGGAACCCGATCACCCACGGGCTCACGAAGAGCAGGCCCGTCCTCAAGCGGCGACGCGAATACCGAGGACGCTGCAGCCCAGCGCGCGTGCTCGCCGTCTGCTTTGCCGCTTGCGTGGTTGCCTGTGCCGACACGCCGAACATTCTCCTAACCGCGCGGACGGAGGTAGGGCTCTCGCCCTGCCAGCCGCTGCTTGTCTTGGTCGGTGAACCCTCTCCTTGCCGCGTAGAGGGGTAGGGCGCCTGCCCTACCCCCCCTTCCGCGAACCTTGAACGGCCGGCCATCTTGGTTGGCTACCTGTCGATGGCCTCGAGCGCCTGGACGGGCGTCGTCAGCCGTTGCCCTGCTGGTCGATGTACTGGAGTGCCTGAATCGGCGTCATCGTCCCCTGGAGCACGTTCGCCGACGCCGTGTCCTCCGCCGTGAACAGCTGCGAATTGGTCGGCGTCAGCAGCGGGGCCGCCGTGTTCTTGTTCGTCTCCTCCGGCAGGAACCCCTTGAGCCACGGGTTGGCAGCGATCCACGACTTGTAGACCGGCAGCTTCGTGACGGACGGTCCACCGGGTACCCAGCCGCCCTCCGTATCGATCTTGGCGATGGCGGCGGCCTGCGACTTGGAGCCGTAGCCCGACATCCAGGCCATGAACTCAAACGCATCCTTGGCATGCGCAGCGCCCTTGGGGATGATGTTGAAGTTCCCCTGGCCGAGCGTCGCGCCGGCGTACTGCGCAGTCCCGGGGAACGCCTCGACGCCGAAGTTGCCCTCGAGCGCCGGGTCCGTGCTTGGGACCGTCACCTGCCCCTCCCATGGGCCCGACAGCATGAACATCGACTTGCCGGCTCCCCAGATGTCAGTAGAGCCGCCCGCGACGGTGCCGAGGGACGTCTGCAGTGCCATCACCTGCGAGTAGGGGTACTGGGCGTAGCTCTTGAAGAAGTTCATCTCCGCGATCCCGCCCGGGCAAGCCGTGGGGTCCTCAAAGTCGTACTTACCGTTCTTGATGCAGTTCGTGTCACCGAAGAATGGCGTGTAGAACTCGAAGCTGTTCCCGTCCGTGTCTGGATAGAAGCCCAGTTGCTGCAGCTGGCCGTTACTGCTGACCCACCCCTTGGCCTGGTCGGCCTGGAGCGCGTCCAAGGTCGTTGGCGGCGAGGTGATGCCGTACTTCGCCATCAGCGTCTTGTTGTAGTAGAGCGCCCACGAGTTGAGAGCCTGCGGCACGGCGACCAGCTTGCCCTTGTAGGAGCCGCCCTGGACCGCTACCGGATAGAGAAACTTCTCAAAGCCCTTGTACGGACCCGTGAGGAACTGGTTGAGGGACGTCAGATCGCCATCGGCAGCGAACGATCCGATCTCAGGCCACCACTCCGTGAACAGGGACGGCGGATTCCCGGCGGCGATCGCCGAGAGCAGCTGCGCCGTGCTCGTCGTCTGCACGCTGGGGATGCTCGTCTCGCTCACCTGAATGCCGGGGTGCGACTTGTTCCACGCCGCCACGATCTTGTTGACCGCGGTGAGCGAGCTTCCCGACCACATCGTCCACCAGGTGAGGTGGACAACGCTCGCCTTGTGAGCTGTCGCGGCCGTTGACTGGGTCGCCGCGACCGTGGCCAGCCCGCCCGCGAGCGTCAGCGCGAGCGCCCCAACGGCGAGCCTCGACCTCAGGCCCCTACCGATCGGGCCTAATTTCTGCCTAGCGGTGCTCATCGATCATTCTCCTCTCCTTCATCGTGCGAATTTGAACCCGTCTCTGGTCTTGTGCCAAGTGATGTCGCGATCGCGGGCGTGCCACGTGGGCCAGGCCGCGGCGGTGGCCCGGCGCTCTCGCGGACGATCAGCTGTGCCTGCGGTGAGGCCAGCGCGGGGGCCGTCCGGCCCGAGTGGGAGAGCTCGAGCAACTTGTGGAACGCAACCTTGCCGAGCGTCTTGAAGTCCTGGCGCACCGTGGTGAGCGAGGGAGTGAAGAACCGGGCGTAGGGAACGTCGTCAAAGCCGACGACGCTGACGTCGTCAGGCACGCTCCTGCCGGCCTCGTGCACCGCGCGCATCACGCCGAGCGCGATCTCGTCGTTTCCGGCCAAGACCGCTGTGACCCGCGGGTCCTTGGCGAGCTTGCAACCCGCTTCGTAGCCCGACTGCGCGGTCCAGCCGCCGTGGAGTGCCTCGGGGGCGCGCACGCCCGCCGCTTCGAGCGCAGCACGCCAGCCCTCCACGCGCCGCGTCGCTTTCGACCAACTCGGGATCGCGAGGTGATGGACGGTCTCGTGACCAAGCCCGAGCAGGTACTCGGTCGCCTCCTTCGCTGCCGCGAACTCGTCGATCCAAACGGACGGCCGCGTCGGAAGGGTGGCGCCGGAGGGAGCCTGGATCATCGCCACCGTCGGAACCTCCGGCGGCACGTATTCGAGCGCCATGGCACCCGCCTGATCGAACCCGATCACGATCAGAGCGCCCGCCGGCTCGATCGCGCGCTCGACAGCGTCGCGCATGTCCGCCGGGTTGAGCGACTCGAGCGCCCGGAATCCCATGCCAAATCCCGCGTCCCGCGACGCCTCCTCGACGCCTTCCAGCGGTGCCGCGAAGCCATAGAGGCTCGTGTTGGACCCGAGGACCATGACTGACTGAACAGGGCCACCGGCGAGCGCCCGGGCGGCCCGGTTGGGGCGAAAGCCGAGCTGGTCGATCGCAGCCAATACAGCCGCGCGAGTCGTGCGGCTCACCTTGGGGCTGTCGTTGATAACGCGCGACACCGTTTGGTACGAGACCCCGGCGACGCGAGCGACGTCGCGGATGCTGACCGTGGGTGACCGGTCACTTACACGCGACAACTGGGATGCGGGTCGAATGTGACCGGTCACCTCTCCTCTGCGCCTATACTGGCCCAAAGCATTCGGCCTGTCAAGTCGCCACCGTCGCGGTTAGACTGGCGCCAGTGAGAGGGGAAGCGATGATTTCCGCGCGAACGTCGGGCGAGTCGGTCAGATGGGCCGACGGTGCAATGGATTTGCGAGTCGATGTCGGCGACGACGGTGTCGCGCGCCTCACCTTGCTTGCGCCCGCCGGAGTTGACGCGTGGCGCGCAGCGGGCGTCGGCTCGAAGCCGCCGGCTCCGGTTCATCACGGCCGAGGCGGCCTGCCGTTGCTCGATGTGCTCCTCGCCGGAAGCGGCCGCCGGTGGGCCGGTCAGCGCTATTCGGAGTCCGTGGTTGGCGGCCGGATGCGTTACGTCAGCCACGAGGTCCGGGAAGACGGACCGTGGAGCCTTTTGGAGATCGCGTTGCTTGACCCGGTGAGCGAACTCGCGGCAACGGTCTCCTACCAGCGCCTCGCCGACATCGGGGTGCTGCGAAGCTCGGTCAGCCTGAGGAACGCCGGTGACTCGCCGCTGACGCTCGAGTCCGTTTCATCTTTTCTCGGCAGCGGCCTCGCCGGACCTGGCGGTGATCTGAACGACGTTGAGGTGCTCTGGGCCGAGAACGACTGGCAAGCCGAGGCGCGCTGGCAGGCCAGGCGATTCCGTGAAGCCCTGCCGCAACTCAACAGCCGCGTGCAGGACGGCAGGTCACGGGGACGGCTGGCGATCACCGGCACCGGATCCTGGTGCTCCGGCGCCTATCTCCCAATGGGTGCCGCCATCAACGGGCGGACCGGGCACACGCTCCTCTGGCAGATCGAGCACAACGGCGCCTGGCAGTGGCAGGTCGGCGAGCACCGCGGAGAGGGGCCAACGACGTCGTACGTGGCACTCCTCGGCCCCACCGACATCGAGCACCACTGGCGGCTGACCCTGGCGCCGGGCGAGTCCTTTGAGACCGTTCCGGTGGCACTCGCACTGAGTGGTGAAGGACTCGAGGACGCCGCCGGCAGGATGACGCAATACCGCCGCGCTGATGCGGCGAGGTCACGACGACCATCGGCGCCTCCCGGTCATCTTCAACGACTACCTGAACACGTTGAAGGCCGACCCCACGACCGAGCGACTTCTGCCTCTGATCCGCGCCGCCGCGCGCTGCGGCGCGGAGTACTTCTGCATCGACGCCGGCTGGTATGCGGAACCTGGCGCAGGGTGGTGGGACACGGTCGGCGAGTGGGTGCCGTCGGTGACGCGATTCCCTGGCGGCTTTCCTGAGGTGATTCAAGCGATCCGGGCTGAGGGCATGGTCCCCGGCATCTGGATCGAGCCGGAGGTGATCGGCGTGCAGAGCCCGATCGCCGAGATCCTCCCCAGAGAGGCGTTCTTCACGCGGAATGGGGAACGGGTCGTCGAGCAGAGCCGATACCAGCTCGACCTCCGACATCCGGCAGCGAGAGATCACCTCGATCGGACCGTCGACTTCCTCGTCGGAGAGCTCGGCTTCGGCTATATCAAGATGGACTACAACATCAACGTCGCGCCCGGCACGGACGCGGGAGGCCTCGCCGCCGGGGCCGGCATGCTCGAGCACAACCGCGCGTTCCTCGACTGGATCGACGATGTGCTCGATCGTCACGCGGACCTGACCCTGGAGAGCTGCGCATCCGGCGGCATGAGAACCGACTATGCATTGCTCTCGCGCTTCCAGATCCATTCGACAAGCGATCAGGAGGACCCGCTGTGCTACCCGCCGATCGCCGCGGCGGCAACGCTCGCAGTCACGCCCGAGCAGGCCGGCGTCTGGGCTTCCGTCCAGCCCGAGATGAGCGACGATCTCATCGCGTTCACCCTCTGTAGCGCCATGCTCGGGCGCGTGCAGCTCTCAGGCCATCTGGACCTCATGACGAGCGCGCAGCAGGAGCTGGTCGCCGAAGCGCTCGCGACCTATAAGCAGATCAGGGCCGACCTCGCGGACGCGGTTCCGTTCTGGCCGCTCGGGCTGCCGGGATGGGCCGACGACTGGCTCGCGGTCGGCATGCGCGCCGCCAGCGCGACCTACATCGTGGTCTGGCGCAGGGAGAGCAACGGGTCGGTCGCTGCCGAAAATACGATCTCACTCCCAATCGCACCGCCCAAGACCGAAGCGCACGCGCGCGTTCTCTACCCGCAACACGGTGCGCTGCTCGACTGGAACAGCGCCGCCGGCGATCTGCACGTCTCGCTCCCGGGCTGCCCATCCGCTTGCCTGATCGCGTTCGACGCCGCGCTCCCAGCCCGCGGGTAGCCGGCTCGGAACAAGCGGTGGCTCGCTAGAAGAGCGAGTAACCGCCGTCGACCACGAGCACGGCGCCGGTCATGAAGCTCGATGCATCGCTCGCGAGGTAGACGAGCGACGGACCGAGCTCGTCGGGCATCGCGTAGCGCTGCATCGGCGCGTCCTCGATCCACTGGCGGCGAAACTGGGGCGGTCGACCGGCGCCACTCGGTCTTGACGTAGCCAGGCGCAAGGGCGTTGACGCGAACGCCATAGGGCGCCCATTCGGCGGCCAGCGACTTCGTCAGCTGATGGACCGCAGCCTTGGACGCGTTGTAGGCGGGCTGCATCTGAGGGCGATTGACGATGAACCCGGACAGCGATCCGATGTTCACGATCACCCCGCCGCCGCGGGCGACCATCTGCGCGCCAACCACTCGGCAGCAGTTCCAAAGACCGTCGACGTTCACATCCACACCGCGCCGCCACTCCTCCGCCGGCACTTCCAGCGCAGGAGCGTCGAAGCGCACCCCTGCGTTGTTGATGAGGATGTCGATCGGCCCGAGCTGCTCTGCGACCGTCTCGACCATCGCCGCGACGCTCGACGCGTCCGTGACATCCGTAGTAACGGCGCTCGACCCCAAGCTCGCCGGCCACCCGATCCGACCTCGGAGCGTCGCGCGCCGCGATCGCCACACGCAGCACCGGCCTCGGCCAGAGCGCGCGTGAAGCCATACCGAGGCCGCGGTTACCCCCGGTTACGACCGCAACCTTGCCGTCGAGCCGGAAGCTGTCGAGGACGCTCACCGCGTGAGCTTTCCACGAATCGCCCTGCGGCGCGAGGGCGAGCCACCTCTCGCGGCATCCGGTTCCACCACCACAGTGCGCTTGACGGGTCCACTCTCGAACCCGAGCGTCGTATCGAGGATTGAAGCCGCATCTCGCGCACGCACCAGGGTCGTCCGAGTGCCAAGCCCGGGCCAATCAGCGGAGAGGCCAGTGCTGCGGCCCCGAACGGGAGCCGTTCAAGCAGCTGTGCTCGAGATCATGGTCGCGGCAGGCGGCCCCCTGAGCCCTCGCGAGATTCACGCCTCAGTCGAGCAACTGCTCAACCGCCGTGTGCCGCCCGGCTCAGTCTGGAGCTCTCTATCGGTGTTGGCCCGCGATCCCTCGTCACCCGTAACCCGCCCCACGCCGCGGCGGTACTCGCTCAGGCCGATGCCCCCAGACGGTCGTTAATGCTGCCAAGGCACCTCGAAGGGTCAGAGGTATCGGGATGGCCCTACCCACGCTGGTTGCGAGTGACGACGGAACGACGATCCGAGGAGTGCCCTTGTCACGCAGGCCTTCGGACCATACGGTGTTCGAGGCCATGGACTGGAAGCCATATAGCGCCTACGGTGGCGTCTACGTCGAGATCACCAAAGCTGATCATGGACACGGAGGCGCGGGCTGGGAGTTTGGGACTTGCCTCTGGAGCCCGACGCGCAATCGGGCCAATGCCGACCGTTACTCGATCATGCGCCAGCCCAGCGTCGGCGATCTCGTCCTCCACTTCTACGCTCAACCCTGGGTCGACGGACCACACGAATCTCGTCTAACCGGGCGATCACTCGTGGCGGCGGAGGCACACGAGACATTCGAAGAGCCGCCTTCCCCGGGCGACTGGGTTGGAATGGCTCCGTACTACCGGATCAAGCTGAAGTCGTACAGAGTCTCGTTCCCGACTCCGCTACCGCTCCAGACGCTCGTTCACGAATACGGCGACGAGATTCGGGGCGACATCCTCAACGCGGCACCGCGCTTTTACCCGTTCAACAGGTGGGGCTCCACAAGTGCGACCGTGCAAGGCATTTACCTAGCCGAGGCGACCCCTGGCCTCTACGGTGTGATGCGCCGAGCGCTCGGGCTCGAGGAAGCTGGCAGCGATCCCGCGAGCCAGACAGACACTCACGACGAATATGTCGAGGCCCGCAGGCTCGCCCGTGAGCGCTACTACTTCGCGCGGAACCCTGCGCTCGTACGAGCGGCTAAAGAGCGATATGGCTACGTATGCCAAGTCTGTGGCTTCGACTTCGAAGCCACTTACGGCGAAGTCGGTAGCCATTACATCGAGTGCCACCACCGCAACCCGCTCTCGGAACGGCCAGAGGAGGAGCAGCAAGGCGATCTGACGACCGGCGTTGACGAAGTCGCCGTCGTCTGCGCGAACTGCCACCGAATGCTCCACCGCCGGCGCCCTGCTCTCGCGACTTCGAAGCTCCGAGAGGTGCTCGGCCGTCAAGACTGAGAGCGTTCGCGAGGCACTCGCGCTGCGGCTTCGCCTAACCACCGGGGCTATGTGACCTCGATAATCGGCTCCTCCGCACGCGACTTGTCGTGGACGACGAACCGCACAAGGGCTCCGTCGGCCGAGCCGGTTGACTCGGGGGCAACGAACACAAGCG
>CAVPFP010000008.1:0-42098 GCA_963703775.1 uncultured Solirubrobacterales bacterium
GACCCTCGCTCCAGCGCCGTCCCTCGAGGATCCGCCCGGTGAACTCGTCGACGATCTTGACCTCGCCGTCGATCACCGCGTAGTCGACATCGCGCTTGAACAGCGCCTGCGCGCGGAGCGCCTGGATCAAGTGGTTGACGAGATGCCCATTCTCGGCTCGGTAGAGGTGATCGATGCCGAGGAAGCGCTCGGCCTTGGCGACGCCGAGCTCGGTGACGGCGGCCGTCTTGTGCTTCTCGTCGATCTCGTAATCGAAGTCGGCCACGAACTCCTTGCGCGTGCGCGGGTCGAGGCCCTCCGGGGTCTTGCCGAGGATCATCTGCGGCGCGAGCCGCGCGAATTTGACGTAGAGCTCGGCGGCCTGCGTCGGGGCTCCCGAGATGATCAGCGGCGTGCGCGCCTCGTCGATCAGGATGTTGTCGACCTCGTCGACGATCGCGTAGACGTTGCTCGTGGCGTTGCGTCCGTCGACGTCGATCCGGCCGCCATGCTGGACCTTGTCCTCGAGGCGTTGCGCCATGTTGTCGCGCAGGTAGTCGAAGCCGAACTCGGAGTTCGTGCCATAGGTGACATCGCACCCGTAAGCGGCACTCTTGGCCTCCGTGTCCTGGCCCGACTGGATCACACCGACCGACACGCCCAGCGCCTCGTAGATCGGCGCCATCCATTCGGCGTCCCGGCGGGCCAGGTAGTCGTTGACGGTGACGACGTGCACGCCGTCACCACGCAGCGCATTAAGCACGACGGCCAGCGTCGCGGTGAGTGTCTTGCCTTCGCCGGTGCGCATCTCGGCGATCGAGCCGCCATGGAGCACCATTGCGCCGATCAGCTGGACATCGAAGTGGCGCATACCGAGCCTGCGCTTGCCCACCTCGCGCACGATCGCGAAGGTCTCGGGAAGCAGTTCGTCGAGGCTCTCCCCGCCCCCAGCACGCGCGCGCAGCGCGTCGATCCGCTCGCGCAGTTCCGCGTCGGTGTCGAGCTCGAGCTCGGCTTCGTAAGCGCCGATCAGCGCGACGCGCTGCTCGTGGCGCTTGAACATCTTTCCCTCGCCGATGTTCAGTGCGCGGTCGAGAAGGCCCATGTGGAATCAGCGTAGCGGCTGGCGGTGTGCGACCGGCCGTGCGCTCGATTGATCTTAAACGTTCGCACGGGCCTGGCAGCGCAGTTGCGGGCGCAGTCCGCCCCGCTCAGCGGAAGGAGTGCAGGTAGCGCGCCTGCTCCTCGCTCAGCGTGTCGATCTGGACGCCGAGCGAGGCCAGCTTCAGCCGCGCGACCTCCTCGTCGAGTGAGTGCGGTGCGGCGTGGATTCCGGCCGCGAGCGTACCGGCGGAGCGCACGAGATAGGCGACGGCCAGCGCCTGTGCCGAGAACGACATGTCCATGACGGCGGCCGGATGACCGGCGGCAGCGGCAAGGTTGACGACACGCCCCTTGGCCACCAGGTGCAGTCGCCGTCCGTCGGCGAGCTCGTACTCGTCGACGAGGGGCAAAACAGCGCGCGGCGGGGCGACAGCGAGCGCAAGCAGGTCGTCGAGGCTGATCTCGACGTCGAAATGGCCGGCGTTTGCGAGGACCGCGCCGTCGGCCATCCGCTCGAAATGCTCGCGGCGCAGCACGTTCGGGGCGCCCGTGACGGCGATGAAGACCTCACCGCGGGCGGCCGCGGTGAGCGAATCCATCACCGCGTACCCCTCCATTCGCGCCTCGAGGGCGCGGACCGGATCGACTTCGCAGACTGTCACGACGGCGCCCGCTCCCTTCGCGCGAGCCGCGATGCCGCGGCCGGCCGCGCCATAACCGATCACGACGACCGAGCGCCCCGCGAACAGCAGGTTGGTGGCGCGCAGGATGCCGTCGAGCGCGGACTGGCCGGTCCCGTATCGGTCGTTGAACAGGCGCTCGGTCAGCATCTCGTTCGCCGCGAGCACCGGGCAGCGCAACTCTCCCTCGGCCGCCATCGCACGCAGACGCACGAGCCCCGTCGTCGTTTCCTCGGTCGCGCCGACCAGTGTCTGTGCCACGCCTGCGGCGTGCGCCGTGACGATCAGCTCGGCGCCGTCATCGACGAGCAGGTCCGGGGCGCCGGCGACGAGCGTCTCGAGGTTGCGGGCGTATGCGCCACGATCCTCGCCCCGGACGGCGTAGACCGCCACGCCGGGGATCGCGCCAAGGGCCGCAGCCACCTCCTCCTGCGTCGACAGTGGGTTGGCGGCGCACAACGCCAGCTCGGCGCCGCCCGCGCCGAGCGCGCGGACGAGGTTCGCGGTCTCGGCGGTGATGTGCAGGCAGGCCGCGATCCGCAGGCCGGCGAGCGGTCGCTCCGCTGCGAAGCGACCGCTGATCGCGCGCAGCACCGGCATCTGCCGCTCCGCCCAGGCGATCCGCTCCGCACCGGCGGCGGTCAGATCCTGGAGCGCACTGCGCCGCCCGGGCGGCATCAGGCTAGTAGCGGTAGTGATCGCTCTTGTACGGGCCCTCGACCGGCACGCCGATGTAGGCGGCCTGCTCGGCTCGCAGCTCGGTGAGCCGCACCCCGAGCGCGTCGAGGTGAAGCCGCGCGACTTTCTCGTCGAGCAGCTTCGGCAACACGTAGACGCGCCGCTCATACTCGGCGCGCTTGGTGTAGAGCTCGATCTGGGCGATCACCTGGTTGGTAAACGAGTTCGACATCACGAAGCTCGGGTGGCCGGTCGCGTTGCCGAGGTTCAAGAGCCGCCCCTCCGACAGCACGATGACGCAGTGGCCGTCCGCGAAGACCCACTCGTCAACCTGCGGCTTGACGTTGATCCTGCGGATCCCCGGCAGCTTGGCGAGCCCCGCCATGTCGAGCTCATTATCGAAGTGGCCGATGTTGCCGACGATCGCCTGGTGCTTCATCCGCTCCATCTGCTGGGCGCTGATGATGTTCACGTTGCCGGTTGCCGTGACGAAGATGTCAGCAACCTCGAGGACGTCCTCGAGCCGTGCGACCTGGTAGCCCTGCATCGCAGCCTGCAGCGCGCAGATCGGGTCGATCTCGGTGATGATCACGCGCGCGCCCTGGCCGCGCAGCGACTCGGCGCAACCCTTGCCGACGTCGCCGAAGCCGCAGACGACCGCGACCTTGCCGCCGATCATCACGTCGGTCGCACGGTTGATTCCGTCGATCAGCGAGTGACGGCAGCCATAGAGGTTGTCGAACTTCGACTTCGTCACCGAGTCATTGACGTTGATCGCTGGGAAGAGCAACTGGCCCGCCTCGTGCATCTGGTAGAGGCGGTGGACGCCGGTCGTCGTCTCCTCGGTCACCCCGTAGATCCCGGCGGCAAGGCTCGTGAAGCGCTGCGGCTCCTGTTCGAGCGAGCGCGCCAGGATCGCCAGCAGGAGGCGCTGCTCCTCGGAGTCAGCGCCGTCGGGCGCCGGCACCGCGCCGGCCGCCTCGTACTCCACGCCCTTGTGCACGAGGAGCGTCGCGTCGCCGCCGTCGTCGAGAATCATGTTCGGCCCGCCGTCCGGCCAACTGAGCGCCTGCTCGGTGCACCACCAGTACTCCTCGAGCGTCTCGCCCTTCCAGGCGAAGACCGGCACACCCCGCGGATCGTCGGGCGTGCCGCTCGGCCCGACCGCGACCGCTGCCGCCGCATGATCCTGGGTCGAGAAGATGTTGCACGACGCCCAGCGCACCTCTGCGCCGAGCGCCACGAGCGTCTCGATCAACACGGCGGTCTGGACGGTCATGTGCAGCGAGCCGGTGATCCGGGCGCCCGCCAGCGGTTGCGCGTCGGCGAACTCGCGCCGCGTCGCCATCAGTCCGGGCATCTCGTGCTCGGCGAGCTCGATCTCCTTGCGCCCGAAGGCCGCCAGCGAGAGGTCGGCGACCTTGAAATCGAGCGTTGCTGTTTGGGTCATGCGATCTCCATCTCTCTCAGGTTGACAGCGGCAAGCAGCGCCTGGTGCTTCTCCTGCTCCCAGCGCAGCCATTCGTCGGGCGAAACTTCGGCCGGACGCTCGGGGACGGCGTCGAGCCACTGATCGACGGACGCGCGCAGCTCCGGCTCATCGCGCAGCCGCAGCGCGAAGCCGAGCTCGGCGAGGCCGAATCCGTGCTGCGAGAGCAGCTCACGCAGCGTACGCAGGCGCTGGAGCTGCTCGGGTCCGTAGAGCCTGTATCCGGCAGCGGTGCGAGCGGGCGCGACGAGCCCGACGCGTTCGATGTAGCGCAACATCCTCGGCGACCAACCCGTGATCGGCGCGGCTTCATGAATCGTCAGGCCGTTCATCAGGCCATCCAACCTTACCAAAAGATTGTCAAGGTTGATGGTGATGATGGTGGACTCGGGCTAGCGACTCTGCGGCGCGACGATCTCGATCCAGTCCAGTGAGCGGCCACAGAGCTCGCTGGCCTGCGGCGGCTGCAGCTCGATCATCCGCGACGCGGTGAGCGGCTGCAACGCGATCTCGTCGAGGCCCGTGTAGCCGACCTCATCGTCAGCTCCACCAGGCGCGAGGCTCGATGCCTGCGGGTAGGTGAGCGCGATCGTGTGGACCCCGGGTCCGAGTGTTACCGGGACACCAATCTCGTTGTAGTCGCCGATGTTGTTGAGCTCGTTCGAGACGGCACCGAGATAGCGACCGTCGACGCTCACCTGGAACCCACGCGCGAAGTTGCCGCCAAGCCACAACTGATAGCTGTGCGGACCAGTCGGCAGCAATACATGGGCAAGCGCAGTGCCCGGGGGCGTCGGCTCGAGCGAGCCCGCCGCCGAGTTGGCGATCCATTGGAGCGGCCAGCTCGTCTGCGTGGCACGCAGCACGATCGGGTTGGCGCGCTCATAAGCGAGCAGCTCGCCACCGTCGCGCGCCGCCTCGCGGCCGAGAGCCAGCACACGCTTACAGCGCGGCACCGCAGCCGGCTGGATCGAGCACAGCTGCTCGGTCGGGCGACCGAACTCCGCCGCACCGCAGTAGTCGAGCTGCGTGTCGCCGAGCGGGACATGCACGAGTACGCGCTGGGTCGGATGAGCCGGCTGTTGGTAGAGCTCGTAGTAGCGACCCATCCAGACGCGGCTTGAAGATCGATGGCGGCTGGCTCTCGACGGGCGAGCGGCGCAGCACGAGCGAGCGGTACTGCTCGAGCGTCGCCAGCGGGAACGAGTCGATGTTCGCCCAGGCGGCGCTGGTGAGGACGGCACCGGTCACCGTCGCCAGGAGCGGCCCCCGGTATTCCGCGGGCTCGGTCGGGGCACCCGCCCGCAGGAAGTGCCGGTCGGCGTAGATCTCATACTCGTTGATGAACGTCGGGCCGTGCCCGGCGACCTTGGAGCCGATCGTCTCGAGCTCGGCGAGCTGATCGTGCGGCGCGAGGGTGACGCTGCGGTACTGCAGCCAGTTGGACCAGATCACCCCGCCGGCGATCGCCGCGAGCACGACGACCCCGACGACAAGCGGGATGGTCCGCTCCTCGCGGAACAGCAGCGCGCCCCCGAGTAGGCCCGCCATCAGCACCGCCGGCGACGAGATCGCGAGCGCCTTCCCGAGCAGCCACGGCGTTGTGTTGTCGACCCAGCCGAGCAGCACGGCCACGACCGCCAGCGCCACATAGACCGCGGTCGCGAAGCGGCGTCTGTAGAGCGACCACGCCAGGGCGCCGACACCGGAGACGAAGACGAGCCAGATCAGCGGGTAGCGCGGGAACCATCCCGGCGCGGGGAAGTAGCCGGCGGTGGCGGTCACATCGCGGAAGTCCCCGGCCGGCCAGATCCCGGCGATCTGGATCGCCCGCAGCGGAGCGACGAGGTTGCCGAGCTGGGTGTGCGAACTCTGACCGGCCGTGTAGGACCCGTTGTCGACGCTGAGGTAGTGGGCGATGATCAGCCACAGCGGGAAGCCACTCGCGGCAGCGAACGCGAGCAGCGCCACGAACGTGCCGCCCAGCCGCACCATCTTCGAGAACGGGACCGCGAGGACGACGAGAAGCAGGACGGCGGCCAGCGCGATCGGGGCGACGAAGCGGGCCGCGTGCAGGCCGAGGACCCCAACGGTCAGCGCAGCGACGGTGAAGATGACCGCCAAGGCCGCGAACGCCGGCGGCCGCCGGCCGCTTTTCGAGTGCGTTCCACAGCAGCCCGACGAAGGCCAGGGCGGCAATCGGCGCTCCGTAGGCCGCGGCGCCGGGGCCGCCGAGCGTCAGCATCAACGCGCCACCGACGATGCCCAGGGGCAGCGTGCTGCGCCAGCGCGGCGCCGGCGTGGAAACGAGACGCACGGTGAGCGCGGCGCCGAGCGCGACCAGGAAGGCGGCGGTGAGCTCCTTTATCCCGCCCCAGGTCGCGTAGCCGAAGAGCAGAGCCGACTGCGCCGCGACGAAAGCGACGAACGCGCGTAGCCAGCGCCAGTCGAGCAGCGATCCGAGCAAGCTGTAGACCGCGAGCGCCACCGCCGCGGCGCAGCAGGCGAGGTAGGGCTGGAACAGCCACGCGATATCGACGCCGCCCGTTGCCCAGTGGCCGACGCCGAGGAGCATGAACGAGCCGGACGGGTAGGCGACACCGGTGACACCGTGCAGCGTCCCCGTGCCCAGGTTCTGCTGCGCATTCCACAGGTAGGTCGATATGGGCAGGCTGGAGAACGATCGCCCGTGCGAGAACAGGGCATCGGTGAGGTTGAACCATGTCGCCGTGTCGTCGAGGCGGACGTAACCGAGGAACGTCGGCTCGCCGCTCATGATCACCGGCGCCCCGTACACGAAGAGCACCGCGATCGCGGCGAGCGCCGGCGCCGCGCCGAGGCGCGCGCGGCCCCAGACGAACCCGACGCCGAGCAGAGCGCCGATCGCGGTCAGCGGCGCCGCCAACGCGGCGGTGCCCGAGAAGGCCGTGAGGATGCCGGCTACGCAGATCGCCGTCGCGAGGCCGATCGGGATCGTCAGCGGGCCAAGCTCCTCGTGGCCGGCGAACCATTGGACAAGAGCTCCCCACCCGAGTCCGATCGCGGCGAGGACGAGCGGGAAGAGCGCCCAGGAGAGAATCAGCGACATGGCGTCACGCGAATGGCGCTGCGGCAGGCAGCCGGCGCCCGGCGGAGGCTAACAAGCGCGCGAGACCGAGGCTCGCAGCAGAAAACGGACAAGCGCGAAATAGGCGGCCTGGACGGCGACGAGCAGTCCTGGGGGCCGGCGCAGATATGGGTTCTCGAGCGAGCTGCTGAGACGCTCGGCGAAGGCCGACGCCCGGATCGTGCGCAGCGACTGGACGCGACGGCGCCGCGCGAGAAGGCGCGGCAGCGACCGCAGAACCGCGAGGTTGGCGCACAGCTTCGCGCGCAACCACCGGTCGCGAGCGGCGATCGCCAGCAGGCCGAGCTCTGCGACCGCGAGCGCCGGCGCGAGCGCCACGAGCAGCGCAGGCGGATAGTCGGCGAGCAGCGTCGACCAGCGGTTGCGCTCCAGCAGGTACCACTTGCGTGTTCCCTTGTCGAACTCGTAGTGGTGGGTCACACGCGCCCGCGGCTCGATCCCGACCCGGTACCCCGCGAGCCATAGGCGCAGTCCCAGGTCGAGATCCTCGCCGTAGAGGAAGTAGGAGTCCTCGAAGCCGCCGACCGCCTCCCAGGCCTCACGCCGGATCACGAGCGCGGCGCCGGAGGCGAAGGCCACCTCGCGCGGCCCATCGCTGAGGGCGCTCGCCGGCTCACCGCACTGACCCGCCCAGCCAACGCCGATGAAGTGGACAATGCCGCCGCTCGTGTTGATGCGACCGTCGGGGAGCATGATCGCCGGCTGCCATGCAGCCCATGCTGGCTGCGATGCGGCGATCGCGCGCAGCCGGGTGAGTGCGTCGCGGTCGAGACGTACGTCCGGATTCAGGAACAGCAGGAGCGGAGCGCTGCTCGCCTGCGCGCCGGCGCGGCAGGCCGAGGCGAAGCCGAGATTGCCCGGCTGCTCGATCACCCGGGCCTCGGGCATGCGCTCACGGATCCGCGCAAGCGTGGGGTCACGCGATGCGCTGTCGACGAAGATGATCTCGTCCTCCTCGCCGAGCGCACGATCGAGGCCCGCGAGCAGCTCATCGAGCTCACCCGCACTGTCATGGGTGACGACGACGACCGCGATCGCCGCACTCAACGCTTGCTCACCGCACTGGGCTGCGGCTCGTTCGGCGGCTGCTCGTCGCTGACGCGTTCATCGAGGAGGGCGAGACGCTGGGCAAGCGTCTTGCTCTGCTCGGACAGGCGCGAGATGACGAGCGAGAAGTGCAGCAGCAGCGTCACGACAAACACGAAACCGGCGGCGAACAGCGCGTTGACCGGGGTGTAGATCCCGAGGTCGCCGGCAATCTGTGTCAGCAGGCCCTGCCAGAGCGCGAGTACGACGAGCACGATCGCGGCAAACAACCAGAGCAGCGCGTAGCGCTCCATCAGCGCGCGCCGGCGGACGAGCTCGAACACGAGACCGAACACGAGCACCGCGATCGCGATGACGGCGACGCGTTGAAGGGTCGCCGTCGTCTGGCTGGCGTGGGTCACAACAGCGATCACGGGGCCGCCTCCGAAAGCGGTCCCGCCTTGCGCTGCGGGTGGGAGCGAAGCGAGCTGACGAGCACGGCGAGCAGGACCTTCGCAAGGTAGTAGGCGCTGAGCGAGGCCGAGATCGTCGACCGCCCGCTCGTACGCGGGCGCATCTGGACCGCTATCTCGCGCGTGTGCAGCGCGTAGGCATGCGCGAGAACGATCGCCTCGACCTCCGGATAGTCACTCGGGTAGTCGCGCGCGAAGAGCTCGATGCCGACGCGATCGGTCATCCGAAAGCCCGAGGTGGGGTCGGTGACCTGTTGCGCGGTGAGCGCCGACACGAGCCGCGCGAAGAGCGCGATCCCGATGCCGCGACGCGGTCGAGCGGTGCCCGTGCCGCGCTCGAGAAAGCGGAGCCGGTGACCAGGTGCGCCTGCGGATCGCCATCGAGCACGTCGAGCAGGCGCGGGATGTCGCGAGGATCGTGCTGTCCGTCGCCATCGACCTGGACGGCGACCTCGTAGCCGTGCGCGCGCGCGTAGATATACCCGCACTGCACGGCCGCGCCGACACCGAGGTTGAACGGGAGGCTGACGACGCGGCCGCCGGCGCGCGCTGCCGCCGCGGCGGTCTCATCGGTCGAGCCGTCGTCGATGACGAGCACATCGAAGTCGGGCGCCGCGGCCCGGATCTCGGCGATCGTCGTCGCGATCGCTCCGAGCTCGTTATGCGCCGGGACGATGGCGAGATGGCGGTTCATGGCGAGCGCAACCGCGCCCAACGTTAGTGGTTCTCCCTGTCGGCAAGCGTCGTTCGAAAGCCGGGCGGCGTCAGCGCCCGCGCGCGCGCAGGAGTGCCCATTCCGCCCGTAGCAGGCGTCGCAGCTTGGTTGCGAGCTCGCCGGCGCGATGCCGGCGCAGGCGCGGTAGGCCGTCCGCTCGTGGCTGCGGGCGCTGCGCGGAGCGCTCGACCGCTCGCGGGTGCTCGGCCCGGTAGGCGTAGATTCGTAGCGGCGTGCCGTCGCCAAACGCGCCGGCACGGAAGACGGCGATCCAGTTCGCACGGTGTTCGACCGTCGAGTAGAGCAACCGAGCGCGCCAGCGCGGTCGGCTCGCCAGCCGGGCGAGGCGCAGCAGGACCGGGTGCGGGCCGGGCTCCTCGCGGATCAGCTGCCAACCGTCCGGCGCTCGCGGCGGTGCGATCGCGGCGAGGACGAGGACAAGCTCGCCGGCGAGCGCGAAAGCGCGCTCGAGCGCAGCCTGATCGGGCTCAATCGCGAGGATCGCCCGTGCCGGTCCGATCGCGCCGACGCGTGGCTCGACCAGCGCGACCGCCGACTCGCTGGCGGCGTCAGCCGGGTCGATCCCGGCCGCCTCGAGCGCCGCGAGGAGCGGTGCCGCAAGCGCGACCTGCTCGAGCGTCGGCGGCGCCGAGACATCGGCGAGCTCGGGGTAACGTGGGTATGTCGTCCTCCAGCCTGACGCCGCCTGCTTGCGCGCAAGGTAATCCGGATGGCGCTCGGCGTCGCCATCGCCGAGATGGGTCGCGTAGATGTTCGCGGCGATACCGACGCGATAGCCGGCGCGGCGCAGGGCGTGGCAGGTGATGCCATCGCTCATGTAGGGGACGCGCAGCGCGCTCCGGCGGATCAGGTTGAGCCAGACGCCCGTCGGCGTCTCGAGCAACTCGCCGTCGATTTGCGGCGCCGACTCGAGCGAGGCGTTGCGTGCGGCGCTGACGCTGTCGAGGCGTACGCCGATCAAGCCGAAGTCCTCGTGACGCGCGGCCAGCGAGAGCAGCCGCGTGAGCCAGCAGCCCTCACTCGTCGGCGCGCTGACGACGAGGTCGGCATCGGACACAACGAAAAGCTCTGACTCGGTCGCCCTGATGCCACGGTCGAAGCCGGCCAGATGTTCGTTGCGCTCGTTCCAGATGATCTGGTGAAAGCGCCAGGCGTTGGCACGCAGCCATTGGCGCGTCGCGGCGCCCGAGGCGTTGTCGACGATCGTCACGCGGTAAGGCGCCTGCGTGCGACGCTCAAGCGCCGCAACCATCTGCGCAAGGTAGTCGGCGCGGTTGTAGCTGAGCAGGATGATGTCGACCGGCTCGGGCACGCTCAAAGCGTATTCACGGGGCGCCGCAGGACCGCGTAGCAGGCGTCCGCGCCGAGCAGCCGGTCGATGGCAAGGACCGGCGGGTACAGCGCGAGCCCGAGCGCGTAGGCCAGCCAGAGCCTCCAGCCCGGCGTCCAGCGTCCCGCGATCATGTAGTGCAGGCTGTAGCTGACGGCGATGATGGTCGAGCTCGTCCCGACCGTCTGAGTCTCGAGTCCGAGCCGCTGGGACGCGACGGCAAGCGCGCGCGGCGAGAAATGATTGACGTGCCGCGGCAGGTCGAGCGGAAACCAAAAGCTGCGCAGCACGAAGCGCTGCCAGCAGCGCCAGTTCGGGGCGAGGATGACGAGCGTTCCGCCGGGCACCAGAAGCTCGCAGGCGCGGCGCAGCGCCGTGAGTGGCTCCGGAATGTGCTCGAGCGAGTGCGAGAAGACGACGAGATCGAAGCTCGAAAGCTCCCACGGCTGGTCCGCAAGCGTCCCCAGGTGGACGGTGGCGCCCCGCGCGCGTGCTGCCGACACAGCCGCCTCGGAGAGGTCGATGCCGAAGGGCTCCCAGCCGAGCGCGCGATAGTGCGCGAGCAGCGCCCCTCCCCCGCAGCCCACGTCGAGCACGCGCCCCGGCGGCCCAAGGGGTGCAAGTGGAGTACGGCTGAACCGCCGCCGCTCCGCGCGAGCCCGATAGGCAGCGCGTAGCCGCACGAGCACGCCGGCGTCGGGCGCCCGTCCGTGCTCGTAGAAGCCCTCGAAGTAGGCGCCGTCGTAGTAGCGGTCGAGTTCCTCGACGGCAACGTGGCCAAGCTGGCAGGCCCTGCACTCCGACACGCGAAACGGCCCGTCGCCGGTGACGAGCCGGTCAGGCGCGCTGACGCGTGTCGCTAGCAGCGGCGCGCCGCAGAGCGGGCAGTGCGCCGGCGCGGGCACTACTCGCGCTCGGCGAGTGCTCGCTTGAGCTCGGTGAGCGCATCCACCGGCGTCGGATCGACGCCGGTGAGGATCGCCAGGTAGCACGAGACGAGATCGCCGAGAAGCACCAGCGAGCAGACTCGCTCCACGGCCGTCTCACCGCGAGTGGTGACTACGTGAGTGACTCGCGCCACCGGATCGATCGCGGCACGCGTCAGCTCGATCCGCGCCTTCAGCCGCGGGTGGGTGTCGCAGTCATCGAGAAAGACCGCGCTCATCGGGGCGAGCGCGGGGGCGCCCTGCCAGCCGGCGATCTCGTTGTGATCGAGCTCGGGCAGCTCGCCCCAGAACGCGGGGGCCTTCGCGTTCTCGTTGATCTGGGTCTTCCAGCGGTACGCGACGGCGGCCGTCAGCCCGGCGCCGACGATCACCGGCACCGTCCCCTGCAGGCTGTGGGCGAGCTGCTTGGCGAGGTTTTCGCCCTCGCCGTCCGGTCCCCACTCGCGGGCGAGTGCAGCGAGATGCGAGCCGGCGACGTCGATCTCGGTCGTCAGGCGCGGGCCGGCGCCGCACAGCGCGGCCACCTCGAGCGCACTGACGAAGAGGTAGGCGAGCGCTGCGCGGGGCTGGAACCCACCGGGAATCGGGATCACGCCAACCCCATCGGCCCGTGCAAGCTCGGCCAGCCGACCGCCCGAGGTAACGACGATTCGATGCGCTCCGAGCGCGCCGGCCGACTCGTAGCAGGCAAGCGTCTCCTCGGTATCGCCTGAGTAGCTGGAGCAGAGCACCGTCGTGTCTGGCGTGGTCCACGGCGGGAGGCCGTAGCCGCCCGCCGCCAGGATCGGCCGCGAAGCCACGTCACCGAGCGCCGCCCGCGCGAGCATGCCGCCAATCGCCGAGCCGCCCATGCCGGCAACCACGAGACCGCCCCGCGTGTCGTACGGCTCGAGTCCCGCGGACTGGACTCGCCAAAGCGCGTCCTCGAGCTGGCTTGGTAGGCCGAGCACGTCCTCGAACATCCCGCGCGAGTCGAGCGCGGCGATCGCAGCGCGGTCGAGCGCCGCCGCCATCAGAAGGCCACCGCTCGCTCGCCGAGGGTCACATCCGGTGAGATGCGGGCGCCGTGCGTGATCACGTTGTGCGCGCCGATCACGACGTCCTCACCGATGACGGCGCCACCGCTGATCTCGCTGTGCGCGCCGATCCTGGCGCGCGGACCGACGATGCAGTCGCGCAATATGCAGCGCTCCCCGATCTCCGCCCCATCGAGCACGATGGCGCGCTCGATCCGGGCACCGCCGTGCACGCGGACGTCCGGGCCGAGCACGACGAGACTGCCGGCCTGTGCACCGTCCGCGAGCTCGACGCCGGGCCCCACGAGCGCCGCGCCGACGAGCCTGCCGGAGATCTTCGCCGACGGGTCGAGGCCGATGTTGTCGGCGCCCATCTGGGCGCCCAACGGGCTCTTGATGATCCCCTCGATCAGATCGAAGCTGCCCTGCATGTACTTGTCCGGGCTGCCGATGTCGAGCCAGTAGCCACTCCCGACATACCCGTACATGCCGTTGCGGATCAGCTGCGGCCAGATCTCTCGCTCGATCGAGACGGGTCGTCCAGGCGCGATCAGCTCGAGCAGGCTGCGTTCGAGCACATAGGCGCCTGCGCTGATCAGGGGCTCTTCCGCCCGATCGTCGCCCGACGGCTTCTCGATGAAGGCGCTGACTTGCGCGTCCGCTTCGAGCTTGACGAGCCCGTAGGGGCTCGGGTCCTCGACGCGCGCCAGCGCGAGCGTGGCGACCGCGCCCGTCCTCTCGTGCTGGGCGATCTGGGCGGAGAGGTCGAGATCGGTCAAGACATCTCCGTTGCAGACGACGAAGCGCTCGCCGAGGAGATCGGCCGCGTACTTGAGGGCGCCGCCCGTGCCGAGCGGCTCCGGCTCGTCGACGTAGTGCAGGCGCACGCCGTAGGCTGAGCCGTCACCCAGTACTTCGCGAACGCTGGCTGCGAGAAAGCCGCATGAGAGGATCACCTCATCGATCCCGTGGCCGTGCAGCCAGTCGAGCATGAAGGCGATGAACGGGCGATCGACGAGCGTGACGACCGGCTTCGGTACGCGTGTCGTCAGCGGCCGCAGACGCGTGCCGACCCCACCGGCCAGGATCAATGCCTGCATGACGCCTCTCGGGGGGCGCTCACGCGCGCCCGATGCCCTCGTAGACGAGTCCCGCGGCGCGAACGACATCCGGATCGAGCGCGTTGCGGCCGTCGATGACGACTCTACCTGCCATCGCCTGCGCGACACGCCGCCAGTCCAGCCCAAGGAATTCTGGCCATTCCGTGACGAGGACCACCGCGTCGGCCCCCTCCACGGCCTCGAGCGACGAGTCGGCGCACGCGAGCTGAGGCATGACCTTGACGGCCTCCGCTTCGGCGACCGGGTCGTAGGAGCGAACGATCGCCCCCTCCGCCTCCAGGCGCGAGGCGAGGACGAGCGAGGAAGCGCCGCGCATATCGTCGGTGTTCGGCTTGAAGGCGAGGCCGAGCAGGGCGATCCGCTTGCCGGCGAGGTCGCCGAGGTGACGCTGGAGCTTGGCCACGACGCGCCGCTTCTGAAGCTCGTTGACCTCGATCACCGAGCTGAGCAGCTGGAAGTGGTAACCGGAGTTGGCGGCGAGCAGTTTGAGCGCACTCACATCCTTCGTGAAGCAGGAACCGCCGTAGCCGATCCCGGCCTGGAGGAACTGCGGACCGATGCGATCGTCCAAGCCGATGCCGACGGCGACATCGAGCACGTTGGCGTCGAGCTCCTCGCAAACGTTGGCGATCTCGTTGATGAACGAGATCTTCGTGGCAAGGAAGGCGTTGGCCGCCAGCTTGATCATCTCCGCACTTGCGATGTCGGTGCGAACGATCGGCGCACCCAACGGCTCGTACAGCGCGGCGACCTCCTCGCCGGCTGCGTGACCATCGTCTCCGATGACCACCCGGTCGGGGTGCATGAAGTCGTTGATCGCCGATCCCTCCTTGAGGAACTCGGGGCAGGAGACATAGCCGAGCGACCCCTTGCCCTGTTCCCCGAGCACGCGCTTGAGCGTCTTGCCCGTGCCGCACGGGACGGTCGACTTCATCACGAGGGCGTGCTCGCTCGAGGGCGGGACCGCACCGACGACGGCATAGACCGCCGAGAGATCGGCGTCGCCGGCGTGGGTCGGCGGTGTGCCGACGCAGACGAAGAGAAGCCTCGCGCCGACCGCTGCGTCTTCCAGCCGCGTCGAAAAGTGCAGCCGGTCACGGTTGCGCGCGATCAGCGAGTCGAGACCCGGCTCGTATATCGGAACCTCGCCTCGTTCAAGGCGCTCGATCTTGGTTTCGTCGATGTCTACGCAGTAGACATCGCAGCCGAGGTCAGCGAAGCCGGCGGCCGTCACGAGACCGACGTATCCGGTGCCGATCACCCCGATCGGCTTTCCGCCAGCACCCATGAGGGTCCGTAGGCTATCGAAGCGCTCGGCTCAGCCGGTCGGAGCCGCCCCGGTCGCGCCGCTTGCGCCGGTGGGAGCGCTCGAGCCGCTGCTGCCCGAGCTTCCGGTGGCGCCGTCGGGCGGTCCGACCTGGGCGCCCGGCCCGCTGTAAGTGACGTCGAAGGCGTCACCGGTTGCCGCAAGCGTGCCGACGGTGGCGGCGGAGCGCAGCGCGTGGCTCAACCCGAGTCCGCCGCCGGGGCTCGCCTGGAGGTTGATCGCCCCGTAGGTCCAGGCCGGATCATCGATCGCACCCTGGTGGCGGCCATCGCGCCCGACGGCAGTGGCACTTGCGTTCGTGAATGCGACGCTTCCGAAGTTGGTCAGCGTGAGCGGCGTGCAGTTGCTGCGATCGCAGTTGGACGGCGCCTCGGCGATCCACTCGGCCGCGCCGACATCCGGATGCGGCCTGCGCATGACCTTCACGTGCGTGTACGACGCACCTGTGGTCGTGTCGGCGATCGTGACGGTCGCGCGCTTGCCTCGGACAGCCACGCTGGCGGTAATGCTGTCGCCGGGGCTCACCGGGAAGGCGCGGATCGTGTGCGGGCCGGCCGGCACATACTCGAACCACGCGTAGTAGCTGATCGCGCCCGCAGCGCTGCAATCGGCCTCTGTCCCGACCTGCTCGAGCGAGCGCGACGTCTGGCGGTAACCGCCGAGGCCGACCCAGAACGCGGAGAACGTTGGCTGCTCCGGCACGCACGTGGCTGCCGGCGCTGTCCAGCTGCCGGATACGCTCGTGAAGCGCTTTGCGAAGGCGTGGGTGGAGGCGCCGGTTATCGCCGCGTAGCCGGCCCAGTTCGTGCTCACCTGGCTCGGGAGCTCCGATCCCCAGCTGGTTGCCGACAACGCGCCGGCGAGGACGACACTGACGGTGATCGCTATGAACGCCCGCTTGCGGGGGGCCCGACGCATTCGGCTCCAGACATTAGCTGGCCGGCTAAGGGCGAACTCTCGCAGGGCTAAGGGTTCGCCAGGGGTGAAACGTTGCACCACCGAGCAGGGTGGCGCCTAATGCCGTGCGTCAGCTCCAATGAGGCCGAGGAACGTTTCCGCGCGCTTCAACTGGCGCGCCGCGCGCGCTCGCGCCTCGCTGTCCTCGGGGGTCGTCTCGAGGAGCTGCAGCGCGCGCTCGCGCGAGCTTTCGAGCTCCGCGCGGTCGAGCTCCTCGATCGGCGTGGCCTCACCGACCAGCAGCAGTGCGCGATTGTCCGCCACCTGCATGAACCCCTCGCCCTGCGCGTAGCGCAGGATCTCGCTATCGCTGCGATACAGGCGCAGCTCGGTCGGCTCGAGGCGCGCGAGCAGCGGAGCGTGGTTTGCGAGGATGCCGATCAGACCGAGGGTCGTTCTCGTTGAGACCTGCTCCACCTCGTCGTTGAACGCCTCCCCCTCTGGTGTCAGCACCTCGCAGGGAAACTTCGTGTGCGGCATCAGCCACGCCCCTTCTTTGCGTCCTCGACGACCTGCTCAATCGTCCCCTTGAGGAAGAAGGCGCTCTCCGGTAACTCGTCGTGCTTGCCGGAGATGATCTCGTCGAAGCCGCGCACGGTGTCCTCGATCTTCACGTACACGCCGGGCGTGCCGGTGAACTGCTCGGCCACGAAGAAGGGCTGCGAGAGGAAGCGCTCGATCTTGCGCGCGCGCTGAACGGTCACCTTGTCCTCGTCGGAGAGCTCGTCGATGCCGAGGATGGCGATGATGTCCTGCAGCTCGCGGTAGCGCTGGAGGATCTCCTTGACGCGCGTTGCGACGCGGAAGTGGTCCTCGCCGAGGATGTCGGGCTTGAGGATCGCCGAGGTCGAGTCGAGCGGGTCGACCGCCGGGTAGATGCCCTTCTCCGCGATGCTCCGCGAGAGCACCGTGGTCGCGTTGAGGTGGGCGAACACGGACGCGGGCGCCGGATCGGTGAGGTCGTCAGCGGGAACGTAGATCGCCTGCACGGAGGTCACCGAGCCGGTGCGAGTCGAGGTGATGCGCTCCTGCAGCTGACCCATCTCCGTCTCGAGCGTCGGCTGGTAGCCAACCTGTGACGGCATCCGCCCGAGCAACGCCGAGACCTCGGAGCCCGCCTGCACGAAGCGGAAGATGTTGTCGATGAACAGCAGCACGTCCTGGCCCTGATCGCGGAAGTACTCGGCCATCGTCAGGCCCGAGAGCGCGACGCGCATGCGCGCGCCGGGCGGCTCGTTCATCTGGCCGAAGACGAGCATCGTCTTCTCGAGAACGCCGGACTCCTTCATCTCGAGCCACAGGTCGTTGCCCTCGCGCGAGCGCTCGCCGACGCCGCAGAACGCCGACAGGCCGCCGTGCTCCTTCGCGAGGTTGTGGATCAGCTCCTGGATGATCACTGTCTTGCCGACGCCGGCGCCGCCGAACAGGCCGACCTTGCCGCCCTTCGCGTAGGGCTCGAGCAGGTCGATGACCTTGATCCCCGTCTCGAACATGTCGGTCGTCGTCGTCAGCTGGTCGACCGGCGGCGAATCCTGGTGGATCGGGCGACGCTCGGTCCCTTTCGGCATCGGCGCGCCGAGGTCGATCGGATCGCCGAGCAGGTTGAAGATCCGCCCGAGCGTCGCCTCGCCGACCGGTACGGTGATCGGGGCGCCGGTGTCGGTGACCTCGGCGCCGCGCGCGATCCCGTCGGTCGTGTCCATCGCAACCGCGCGCACACGATCATCGCCGAGGTGCTGCTGCACCTCGCACACGAGCAGGTCTTCAACACCCGCGGCGATTCCCGCCTGCTCTTCGGCCCCGCTCCCACGCTTGACCGTGATCGCGTGATAGATCTCCGGCAAGCGATCGGGGAAGACCGCCTCGATGACGACTCCCTGGATCTCTTCGATCCGCCCGAGGTTCTGCTCGGACTTCTTGGGCGCGGTCTTTGGCTTTGCTGCTGCTGGCATATGGCTCCTTTTGTCGGGCCGCCTAGGCCAGCTCCCCGGCGCCGGCGACGACTTCCAAGATTTGCTGAGTGATCTCGGCCTGGCGTGCCCGGTTCATCGCGAGCGTCAGGTCCTGGATCAACTCACCCGCGTTTTCGGTGGCGCTGCGCATCGCGGTCATGCGCGCGCCATGCTCGGAGGCTGCCGACTCGAGCAATGCACGGTAGATCGAGATCTCGATGTAATGCGGCACGAGCTCACGCAGCAGCTGGTTCGGCTCCGGCTCGTACTCGGGCAGCGCCCGGCGAGCGCCGTGGTCGTCCGCCTCATGCTCACCCGCGGCCCGCACGGCGGCGGCCGAGGCGGGAAGCAGTGTCGCGCGCGTCGCGACCTGGTTGAGCGGTGACACGTAGGCGTTGTAGATGACCTCCACGCGATCGACGGCGCCGTCGAGGAAGGCGCTGATCACGCCATCGCCGATGCGCCGGGCGTCGTGGTAGCCGGGACGGTCGGTGTAGCCGCTGAACGCGCCCGCGAGCTCGCGCCCGCGGAAGGTCAACGACGAGATCCCCCGCCGTCCGCTGGCGAACCAGACGGCGCGGGCACCGCCGGACTCGACCTGCGCGGCGAGCTGAATCCCGCTGCGGACGATCTGTGAGTTGAACGCTCCGGCGAGACCACGGTCGGCGGTGATCAGGAGGATCCCGACGTGTTCCTCGCGCTCGCGCGTCGCGAGCAGCGGGATCCGCCCGATCTCGGACCCGGCGTCGCTTGCCGCCTGGGCTGCCATGCGCCGCAGCGCGTCCGCGTAGGGTCGCAGCGCGGCGATCCGCTGCTCGGCGCGGCGCAGTCGCGCGGCCGAGACCGCCTCCATCGCACGCGTGATCTTCTGGATGTTCTTGAAGCTCGCAATGCGATTGCGGACTTCGCGCTGTGTGGCCAAGGCGTCGAGAAGCCGCAGCTAGGCTACGGCCCCCTCCTCCTCTCGCTCCTCCTCGTCGCTGTCCTGCGCGTCTTGCGCGTCCTCACGCTCAGGCTGCTGGGGGCGCGGAGGCGGCGCGTCCTCGTCGATCGGCTGCCCGTCCTCGTCGAGGTCGTAGCCGAAGTCGTCAGCGAACTCGGTGATCGCCTTGCGCGCGGCCTCCTGCGTCTCGTCGCTCCAGTCTCCGCCGGCGATCGTCTCGCGCAGGTCCCGATGCTGTGCTCGCGCCCGGTCGACGAGCCCGGCGAGGAAGTCGGTCACCTTCTCGACGAGGATCCGGTCGAGGTAGCCGCCGGTCGCGGCGAGCACTGAGAGCACCTGGTCCTCCACCGGCAGCGGCTCGCGCTCGCCCTGGTTGAGCGACGCGACGAGTCGCTCACCACGCGCGAGGATGCGCTGCGTGTCGGCATCGAGATCCGAGCCGAACTGCGCGAACGCCTCGAGATCGCGGTACTGGGAGAGCTCCAGCTTCAGCCGCCCGGCGACGCGCCGCATCGACGTCACCTGAGCGTTGCCGCCGACCCGCGACACGGAGATGCCGACATTGATCGCCGGCCGCACGCCGGAGTTGAAGAGCTGCGGCTCGAGGAAGATCTGGCCGTCGGTGATCGAGATCACGTTCGTCGGGATGTAGGCGGAGACATCGCCCGCCTGGGTCTCGATGATCGGCAACGCCGTCAGCGATCCGCCGCCGAGCTCGTCGTTCAGCTTGACGGCGCGCTCCAGCAGGCGGGAGTGCAGGTAGAAGACGTCGCCGGGGTAGGCCTCGCGGCCCGGCGGGCGGCGGAGCAGAAGCGACATCTGGCGATAGGCGTAAGCGTGCTTGGTCAGGTCGTCGTAGATGCACAGGGCGTGGCCGCCGTTGTAGAGGAAGTGCTCGGCCATCGCGCACCCCGAATACGGTGCGAGGAACTTGATCGGTGCCGCCTCATCGGCCGGCGCCGCGACGATGATCGTGCGCTCCAGCGCCCCGGCCTCGCGCAGCGTCTCGGCGAGCTGGACCACGCCCGACATGCGCTGACCGATCGCGACGTAGACGCTCACGACGCCGGTGTCCCGGTTGTTGATGATCGTGTCGAGCGCGATCGTGGTCTTGCCCGTCTGGCGGTCGCCGATGATCAGCTCGCGCTGCCCGCGACCGATCGGGATCATCGAATCGATCGCCTTCAGCCCCGTTTGCAGCGGCTCCTTGACCGGCTGGCGCTGAACCACGCCGGGCGCCTTGAACTCGGCCGGACGCGTGCTCTTGGCCTTGATCTCGCCCCTCCCGTCGAGCGCGCGGCCGAGTGGATCGACGATCCGTCCGAGGAGCTCCTCGCCCACTGGCACATCGAGCAGCGCGTCGGTGCGCTTGACGATGTCCCCCTCGCTGATCTCCTCCCAGTCTCCGAACAGCACCGCGCCGACGTTGTCGGACTCGAGGTTGAGGGCGAGGCCGACTACGTCGTGAGGCAGCGAGAGCATCTCGAGCGACATCGCGTTGTCGAGGCCGTGGATGCGCGCGATCCCGTCGGAGACCGAGAGCACGGTGCCGACCTCGGTCAGCGTGGCGCTTCCGGCATCGAGACCGTTGATTCGGCTCTTGAGGATGCTCGTGATCTCGTCGGGGTTGATCTGCATGGGCATTGGCTGTCAGGGCTCCTTGCGGTCGCGCGTCCTAGGCGGCGCCGACGACCTCTTTGCGTAGTTGTTCGAGGCGGCCGCGGATCGAGGCATCGAGGATCGAATTGCCGACGCGCAGGACGATGCCGCCAATGATGTCCGGGTCGACTGTGCTGGTGAGCTCCACCGTCTGGCCGGTCTGTTCGCTGATCCGCTTGCCGATCGCCGAGACGGTGCTGCTCCCGAGCTCGATCGCACTCGTGACCTCGACCGGAAGCAGCCGGTTCTCGCGTTCCCAGAGCTCCTCGAAGCTCGCTCGGATCGACGCCAGCACCGGCATGCGGTGGCTGTCGATCAGCAGCTCGAGGAAATTCGAGATCAGGACGTCCGCGCCGCTCAGCGCGCGCTCGAGCCCGTCGCGCTTCTCGGCCGTCGAGAAGTAGGGCGAGAAGAAGAACAGGCGCAGATCATCGCTCTCGGCGAGCGCGTCCGCGAACTGGCCGAGCTGTTCGCGAACGACGTCGAGGCGCTCCGCTTCGCGCGCGCCCTGGAACAGCGCGCGCGCATATACGCTGGCGATCTCCTGCATCTGGCGCTAGTTCTCCGAGCCCTCGAGAACAGTGAAGTCGAGCTCGCCCAGCGCATCGTCGACGAGCTTGCGCTGGTCGGTCGCGCTGAGCGTCTTGCGCGTCACCTTCTCGGTCGCCAGGATCGTCAACGTCGCGACCTCCTTGCGGATCTGGTCGAGCGCTCGACGCGTCTCGTCCTCGATGTCGCGCTTGGTCTGCTCGAGCATGCGCTCGCGGCGTGCGCGCGCCTCCTCGAGCGTCTCGCGCTCGTGTTGCTTGCCGGCCTCGCGGGCGCGAACGACGATCTCGTCAGCCTGGGCGCGCGCGTGCGCGAGCTGCTCGCGGTACTCGCGCAGGACGTCCTCGGCCTCGGCGCGCAGGCGCTCCTGAGCGTCGATCTGCTCGCCGATCGCCGCGGCGCGGCGGTCGAGCATCTCGCGGATCCGCGGGAACACGGCCTGTTGAGGACGAACAGCGAGATCACGAAGACGAGGAGCGTCCAGATCATCAGTCCGACGTCGGGCGAGATCAGCCAGGAGCCGCTTGATGAGGCGATCGGAGTCATCGTGCGTTAGGCGAGGACGTAGCCGATGAGCCCGCCGACGAGCCCGTAGAAGAAGCACGCCTCGGTCAGCGCGAAGCCGAGCCACTGCAGGCCGGTGAGGTCGGCCTGCACCTCCGGGCTGGCGCGCGACGGCGTCATAGACGCGCCCGAAGAGGGCACCGATGCCCGCACCGGCACCCGCCGCGCCACCGCCGGCACCGACGCCGATCGAGATCGCCTTGCCGGCATCGACGCCGAGCGTGTCGTTCGCGGACGCCGCCGCGAGCAGCGGGTGGATGATTGACGTGAGGAGTTGTGCAAACAAGTGATGCTCCTTGGAGTGTTGTTCAGCGACCGCGGTGCCGAGGTAGATCGCGGCGAGTATGGCGAAGATGAAGGCCTGGAGGCCGGCGATCAGGACGGCCTCGAAGAGGTAGATCCCGACTCCGAACGGCAGCAGGAGCCAGGCGAGAACCTTCACGCCGAGCAGCACCGCGAGCCCGCCGCTCATGAAGGTGATCAGCATGTGGCCCGCGAGCAGGTTCGCCCACAGGCGGATCGTGAGCGAGAGCAGGCGCAGGATGTTCGAGAGGATCTCGATCGGAAAGATCAGCAGCAGCATCCCGCCGCCGACGCCGGCCGGGATCAGGCTCTTGACGTAGCCGATCGGGCCGTGGGCGTGCACGCCCTCGGCGTTGAACGCGATGTAGACGAGCAGCGCGAGGACGAGCGGGAACGAGACGTTGGTCGTCGCGGCGAAGAGCTGGAAGTTCGGCAGCAGCGTGCCGAAGAGGTGAAGCTCCTCCGTCGGATCGGTGTTGACCGGCAGCGGCACGTAGCCGAGGAAGTTCGAGACGAGAATGAAGAAGAAGAGCGTGCGCGATGAACGGGAACCACTTGCGCGCCATGCGCTCGTCCATGTTGTCGCCGGTGATCTGACGCGAGACCATGCCGTAGGCGAGCTCGACCGCCGTCTGGACGCGGTTCGGTCGTACCTGCATGCGCCGGGCGACCCAGTACATGAGCCCGCAGGTGATGAGCCCGCAAGGACGAGGTAGAGGACGCCCTTGTTGAGGTAGTCGGGCCGGCGAGGTGCGCCCAGTTGAGCAGCTTGAACTCGTCCTGGGGCAGGAAGGAAGAGTTCTTCTTGCCGCTCAGGCCGAACGCGAGGCCGAGCGCGACCGTGCCCAGGAAGTAGCCGAGCAGGGTCCGCAGAAGATCTTCTTGGCCTTGCTCCACCCGCGGATCCAGGCGGTCACGGCGCACGGGCCTGCCCTGCGGCGGCCCGCTCGTCACGCGCGTCGCGAAGCTCATCGAGTAGGCGACGATGATGATCAGCGCCGCCGTCAGCCCCCACGCGCGGTGGCCGACGACGATCGCCACGATGATCCCGCCGGCGAGTAGCCAGACGCGTCCGAAAGCCTCGAACAGCGAGTAGCCAAGGTGCTTCACGGGCGCGGTGATCTTGGCGATGAGATGCGCATCGAGTCCGGCCACCAGGCGCTGCAAGAGCCACGTTCCGGCGCCGATGGCGTAGCCACCGACGGGCGCGCCGAGCGGGATCGCGACCGCGGCACCGATCGCGAGCACGATGACGTCGATGTAGCGGCTCAGGTTCATCGACGGTTCAGAGGTAGCGGAAGCGCTTAATGACAACGGCGATCCCGACGAAGAACCCTATCCCGAACCCGGCGAGCAGCAACGGTACGACCGCCCCCAACAGCGCGCCGAGTCCGGCACCGATCGCCGCGCACAGACCGTTCACGGCCAGCAGCAGAGCGCCCGCCCAGCTGCGTCCCTGCCTGTCACCCTCGCGCTCCCCCTTCTGCGCGCAGCACATGCTCACGCGGCGTGCCACCGCGGCTCGGGTAACGGTTTCGCGTCTGTCGCGCGTATCGAGAGGCATGTCGTTGGCGTGCCTCCGCTTGCGGACGCCGTGCGGCAGCTGCCACGCGCCCCGTCGGGCGCCCGGAGGCAGGGCGCAGCGCCGACCGCGGCAGTCTACATATCCGCGGAGTTTGTAACAAGCTTGTAACAAACCGACGTATCGTCGGCCCGGCGCAGGATCTCCTTCAAATGTCCGCACGCCTCCACAAAGGCTTGCGCCGCTGCCTTCGCTGCCGATAACACGGCAGGTCGGCCTCCGACTCACCGCAGATGACGAAGATCAGAGCAACAAGCAAAGGCCACACGCAGCTCGCCTTCACGAGCTCGCAGGCCGCAAGCTACCTCGGCGTCTCTCTCGCCACCGTTCGCCGCTGGAGCGACGACGGATACCTCCGCGGCTACAGGACCCCGGGTGGGCAGCGGCGCTTCTCGCGCGTGCAGCTCGACGATTTCCTGCGCTCGCTGAGCGGGCACGAGAGCGACGAGGACGCGCTTCCGGCGGGCTAGCTCAGACGGCGAGCGTCGCCCGCGAGGCCGCTCTGGGCGAGCGCTTCGAGTACGCGCGGGAGCGCCGCCACGGTCTTGCGCCAGGACCCGGGCGCCGAGTAGTCGTCCGCATCGTGCAGCAGGAGCACGGACCCCTCTGGGACGCCGCGCTCGAGTAGTGTCGTCGCGATCGATTCGGGGGTCGCACGGGCACGCCAGTCGCGGCCCCAGTGCGTCCAAAGCAACGGGCGCCAGCCCTCGCGGCGCGCGATCCGAAGGGCCGCCGTATTGAAGATTCCGTACGGCGGCCGGTAGCGCTCGATCGCGCAGCCGGTGGCGTCTTCGATCCGTTCCCGGGCGCGCGCGATATCGAGCGCGACCGCCCGCGGGCCGAGGCGCAGCAGGTTGCGGTGCCGGTCGCAGTGCAGCCCGATCCCGTGGCCGGCGGCGACGATCTCGGCGGCTAGCGCGGGTGCGCGCGCCACCTGCTCGCCGACGAGGAAGAACGTCGCGGGCGCGTCGTAGCGCGCGAGCACCTCGAGTACGGCGGCCGTCCCCTCCGGATGGGGTCCGTCATCGAACGTCAGGCCATAGCCGCGTCCGTCGCGCGTCCGCGTCTGCACCCCGAACGCGGTGCGCAACGACGCCGAGTAGTAGCTGAGGGCCGGCAGCATGTATCCGACGCCGCTCGCAGCCGCAACGGCGGCGGCCGCAAACGCGGGCTGGGTGCGATGATCGCGACTGGTCATGCTCTCTTGCTCATCGGAGTCCTCGCAGCGGCCGGCGCATCGACGCTCTACAGCCTAGGGATCGGCGTCCAATCGATCGACGCGCGGGCGGCGAGCCCGGAGCACACGCTGCGGATCTCGCTGCTGACGCAGCTTCTGCGCCGCGGACGCTGGCTCTTGGGGACTGCGATGACCGCGCTCGGCTGGCCGCTGCAAATCGTCGCGCTGCTGTTCGCGCCGCTCGAAGTCGTCCAGCCCGCGCTGGCCGTGGGCTTGCTCGTCCTGCTCGCGCTGGGCGAGCGCATGCTCGGCGAGAAGCCCGGCCGCCGCGAGCTCGGCGCGACGTTCGCGATCGTCGCCGGGGTGGTCGGAGTCGCCGCGCTCGCGCCCGCCCGCCAGACGCATCATGTCGGCGGTTTCGCGCTCTTCGCAGTGCTTGCCGCGCTCGGCGCTGCGGCCCTGATCCCGTTCGTCGCACAGACGCTGCGCCGCCCGATCGCGAACCTCGCGATGATCGGCGCGGGACTCGCGTTCGCGTGGGGCGCCCTCGCGACGAAGCTCGTGTCCGATGCCGCGTCCGGCGGGCGCTGGGTTGCGGCGCTCGGGTGGGGCGCGGCCGCAATCGTCGCCTCCGTCGTCGGTCTCACAGCCGAGATGAGCGCGCTCCAGAAGCGTCCCGCGATCCTCGTCGCACCGGTCGTCTTCGTCGCCCAGACGTTCGTCCCGATCATGCTGGCGCCGCTCGTCTTCCACGAGAGCTTCCTGCGCACGCCGGCGTCGGGGGTCCCGCTACTGGCGTGCCTGATCGTGCTCCTCAGCGGCGCGACCGTGCTGGCCCGCTCGCCGGCCCTGCTGGCGATCAGCCGGCGCCGCGAGCGCGACGCCGCCGGTCAGCTGACGCTCGAGGGCAGCGGCGTGGCCGCCAACCCGGATTCGCGAACGGCGGCTCCGATCGAGCCGACGGTCCGAAGCGAGCTGGCGGCGGAGCCGGCGAGGCGCAGCACGACGACGTCGCCCGGGCGTAGCGGCCGCGAGAACACGGGCGCGCGCGAGCCCACCTGAACCGAGCCGGTCACGCCCTTGCCGCCCGCGACCGAGCCGAGGAGCAGCTCGCCAAAGCTCTCGTGCGCGGGGTCGAGGTAGTAGAAGCCGCGCCGCAGGTGGAACAGTCGCGCCTCGCGGCGGAGCTCGGCCGTGAAGTGGATCCAATGCAGGCCGTTGCCGCCCGGGACCGTCGGGATGACATCGTCGCCGAGGCGAGCCAGCAGGCGGAGCGTGGCGGCACTCGGGGCGGTCGTGGTCGCGAAGGACGCCCTGAGGCCCTCGCGATCGAGCTTGCGGGCGGTCCGCGCGAGGTCGCGTGACGGCACCGAGGCGACGATGCTGACCGCGTCAAGGCCGCCCGGCCGCAGCGTCGTCACCTGGTGGCTCAAGACTTTCGCGAAGGCATCGAGCTCATCGGTCGACATGACCCAGACGCCGGCGCCAAGCGCCAGCACGATCGAGGTGGCGATGCGCGTCGCGCGCAGCCGCCAGCGCGCGATCGGGCGCACCCGCATCAAGGCGTTCAAGACGACCTCCGCCGCGGCCGGTCCGTCGCGCCGGATGCCGGTCGACTCCTTCAGTCCGCCCGCCCGTCGCGGGTGCGCTCGACGTGCTCGACGAGCTCGGCCGGCGAGCCCGCGAGCGTGAGCAACTCGTGCTCGGCCATCAGTCGCGTGTTGAGCTTCGCATGGCCGACGGGCAGCCCGTAGGAGACAACCGGGCAGCCGCGGACCATCGCCTCGAGGCACGTCACGCCTCCGGTTGAGTGGACGAGCACGTCAGCGGCGGCCAGGAGCTCCGGCATTCGCTCCGTGAAGCCCAGCACGCGCACGTTGCGGCTGGCGGCGAAACGCTCGGACAGCTCGCGACGCACCTCCTCGTTGCGTCCGGCAACGCAGACCACGGTCGTGTCGGGAATCCGTTCGAGCTCGCCGACGGCTCCAGCGAGGTCCCCCACGCCCCAGCCACCGCCGGATACGACGACCACATGCCCGTCCCGCGGCAGGGCGAGGGCGTGGCGCGCAGACGCGGCGTCGTGCGGCTCGAGGAACTCGGCTGCGATCAGCGGTCGAACGACCTGGGCGCTGCCGCGGCCGGCGATCCGCTCGACGTCGGCCACCGAGGCCTCGTACATCACCAGGTGGGTGTCGATACCGCGCTGCGCCCAAAAGAAAAGGCCGGTCATGTCGGTGATCGTGGCCACCGCGGGCACGTTGAGCATGCGCCGCCGGCGCATGTAGCCGAGGACGACGGTGATCGCCGGATAGGTCGAGACGACCACGTCGGGCTCGTGCTGCGCGATCGCGCGCGCGAGCGACGGCGCGCCGAGCCGCGTCAGCGCGAACTTCGTCACCGCGCGCACGGGCGCGGCGTGCTTGAGCAGCCAGTAGTAAGCCGAATACGACTTCGGCGCCACGCGCAGCTGCGTGCGGTAACCGTCCTCGACGACCGAGCGCAGCATCGATCCCATCGCCGCCAGCCCATCGATCAAAGTCACCTCGACGGGCTCGCCGCAACGCTCGAGCTGCTGGCGCAGCGCACGCGCAGCCGCGGCATGCCCCTCACCGACGTCGGCGGAAAGAATCAGCACGCGCCGCGGTGCGCGGGCGCCCGCGGTGAAGCGTTCGTCTGAGTCGCTGGTGCTCAAATCCGAGGTCGGGCGCCCCAAGCCCACCTGCAGTCTATCGGCAGGTGCATAGGAACATAAGGAATTCGTACGAAACGGCCCATCGCCGGCGCCGCCGGCAACGATAGAGCGTGCGGCGGTCGGGCGCCATCCGGACTGCCGCCCAAACCGGGAGGATTAGGCCATGACGGCGGCAACGGTGGCTCGCGAAGCTGCACCGGCGACTGCGCCAGAGCGCCGAAGCGCGCGCGCCACCACGACGCTCGGGACCATCGCGCTCGCCGCGCTCGTCATCGGCGTCGTCCTGCTCGGGGCCAACGCCGCATCGGGACGCTCGAGCTACGTCCCGTCGGGCGCTCGCAGCTTTCCGGCATGGCTCGCAGGCCCGCTCGCCCCGCTCGGGTTCACGACCTCGCACACCGTGCTCGAGGGTCTCGTGCTCGCGATCTGCGGCCTGTACGCGGTCGTGCTCGCATGTCTGCGCGCACTGCCGGCGCGGCGCGTGTGGCTTGCGATCATGCTCGCCACGCTCGCGGCGACGCTGGCGCCACCGCTGCTCTCCGGTGACGCGCTCGGCTACCTCGGCTTCGCCCGCCTCGGCGTCCTGCACGGCCTCAGCCCCTACAGCTTCACCGCCAACGCCGCGCCCCACGACGCGATCTATCCGTATCTGACCTGGCGGGGCGCGAGCGCCGTCACGACGCCCTACGGCCCACTCTTCACGCTCGCAAGCTACGCGCTCGTACCGCTTGGGATCGCGAGTGGCCTGTGGGCGCTGAAGCTCCTCGCGGCGCTCACGACGCTCGCGACGCTGGCGTTGATCTGGCGCATCGCAGCGCTGCTCGGGAGCTCGCCGAAATGGGCTGTCGGAATGTACGGCCTGAACCCGGTGGTGCTGATCTTCGCCGTCGGCGGCGCGCACAACGACACGTGGTTCGGACTGGCGGTGGCCGCTGCGATCCTCGCGCTTCTGCGCGCCCGCGAGGAACGCGGGGCGCTCGCGGCAGTCGCTGCGACTGCGCTCAAGGTCTCGGCGGTGATGCTGATGCCGTTCGCGCTGATCGCGAGCGCCGATCGGCGGCGCCTCTTCATCTGGCTGGTCGGCGCGCTCGCGGTCGCGCTCGGGGCCTCGCTCGCGATCTTCGGCTTCTCGCTTGACGGGATCGGCCATGCGCTGCTCGCAGAGCAGCGCGACGTCGCGCGCCACAGCCTGCCCAACGAGGTGTCGATGCTGTTCGGCCACGGCTACCACCACCTGCCGGAGTGGATTCGCGTGAGCTTCATCGCGGCTTTCGCGCTCGCCGTGCTGGGCGCGCTGCGCGCTGCCTGGCGCGGCCTCTCATGGCTTGACTGCTACGCCTGGGCGACACTCGCGCTGCTCGCCGCGAGCAGCTGGCTGCTGCCGTGGTATGCGATGTGGGTCCTGTTGCCGGCGTCGGTGAGCACGAGCCGGCGCGTGAAGGCCGGCGCGCTCGTCGCGTCCGCCTACTGCGTGGCGATCAAGATCCTGTGACCGTCGGCCCGGTCGTCCCCGTCGAGCCGGTCGTCCCCGACGGCCCCGTCGGCCCGACGTAGCCGGCGCACGCGGGCGGGACGAGCGAGATCGCGCAATCCGGCTTGATCCCCCAGCTCGCAAGCGTGCTGGCGAGCACGTCGTAGGCCGGGCGCACGCTGTTGTTCCATGAGATCAACGCCGAGTCCCAGGTGTCGTGACGGCTGACGGCCTTCCACTCGTAGAGGTAGACGCGCTGGATCCGCGGGCTGAGCTTGACGAGCTTGCGCAGGATGAATCGGTCGACGGCGGCCGCGTGCCTCGCGCCCTGGGCGAAGTTGACGTGCGTCGCGTTGACACGTTTGACGATTCCGCCCGTCTCCGCGAACCAGATCTTGCCGGCCACCGCGTGGAGCAGCGCCCGCGTCGTCGACGTCTGGAAGCGATTGGCGCCGAAGTAGTTGTTGAGGCCCCAGTAGGCCGGCTGGCGGCGGGCGAAGTGGATGAACTCGTGCACCCACCTCACCATCGGCACGGCCTCCGTGCGCGGCACATCGAGCAGATCCGCCGCGAGGACCGTGCATCGCGGGCAGTCACGGCGCAGGGCGAGGTAGTACTGCGCAGCACGCTTGGGGCTGAACGCGGTGCCCTCGAGATAGAAGTTCGCTTCATCCCAGGTCTCGAACTGGGTCACCCACGGGAAGAGGTGGCGCAGCTTGAGGAACGCTTTGCTGAACTGCGCGACGCTCGGCAGCTTGCGCTCCTTCTTGACCGAGCCGATCACGTGGTCGAAGGTGATCAGCGGCCGCAGTCCGAGCGCGTGGGCGTCGTCGAGCCAGCCGGTGAGCGCGTCCCGCTCGCGCGGGACCTCGACGGCGTTCCAGGGAATGTCATCTCGGACCTGCCCGATCCCGAGCGCGAGGAAGCGCGGATCGCCGAAGAGCTGCGTGTTGTTCTCGCCGACGCCGACGAGGACGTGTGCCCCGGCGAGCGAGGTCAGCGCGAGCGCGCCGCCGGCAACGCAGGCGACAACTGCGAGCGTCCGCCGCACCGTCCTCATCTGACGAAAGGGTGGCATACCGGGCCCAGGGTCAGCGCCGGGCACACGCCGGCGAAAGCGATGAGAGTGCGCAATCCGGCTCAATGCCGGCGGTTGCCAGCGCTTGCGCGACCGCGTAGTAGGCCGGGCGCGGGACACCGGTCCATGAGATCAGCGCCGAGTCCCAGCCCTGTAGCGGACTCGGAAGCTGCCACTGATAGAGGTACACGCGCTGGATTCGCGGGCTCAGATGGGCGAGCGGCCCGAGGATGAAGCGATCGACTTGCGCCTGGTGTGCGAGCGTGGCCTGCGATGCCGGCTCCGCGTCGTTCGGCTCGCTGACGATGCCGCCCGTCTCGACGAACCAGATGTCACCCCTGACGGCGGCAAGCAGCCGCTCCGTGGTGGCGGTCTGGAGGTTGTTGGCCCCGACGTAATTGTTGAGCGCCCAGATCGCCGGCTCAGATCCGAGCGCATGAATCAGCTCACGCGCCCAACGCACCTCGTCGACCGCGTAGCGGCGCTCGGTGATGTCGAGGAGATCGGGCGCGAGGATCGTGCACGTCGGACAGTCCTTGCGCAGGGCGAGGTAATACCGCGCCGCGATCTTCGGGTGAGTCGAGGTCGGCTCGCCGTAGTAGTTGGCTTCGTTCCAGGTCACGAACGCGGTCACCCACGGGTACTCGTGGCGGAAGCGTTCGAACAGGGCGCTGAAGCTAGCGACCGATGGCAGCACGTGGCGCAGCGTCCCGCCCGCGTGGTCGAAGGTGATCAGCGGCGTCAAATGGTCGGCGTACGCGTCGGCGAGCCAGGTCGTGAGGCGCGCGCGCTCGTAGGGGATCAGCAGCGCGTTCCAAGCGATCTCGTCGCGCACGTAGCCGATGCGCAGCGCGAGGAAGCGGGGGTCGGTGAGGAACGCGGTGTTGTTGTCGGCGATGCCGATCTCAGGACCCGGCAGGGGCGCGGGCGGCGTCGCCTTTGGCGGCGGGGCCTTTGGCGGCGGGGCCGCGGGACGCGTGGCGGTTGGTCGTCGGGACCGCTTGTGGGTGTGGTGCGCGGCGGCGCCGGTCCCGCAGGCGGCCAGCAGCAGGCAGAGCGCGGCGGTCGCCAGGCCACGCCTGCGGGTCACGGGCTGGGTTGGGAGTAAGCGCAGGCCGGCGGGAGCATGGAGATCGCGCAGTTCGGCGTGATGCCCCAGGAGTCGAGCGTGTTGGCGAGGACGTTGTAAGCGGGTCGGGGATGGTTGTCGGCGTCGATCACAGCCGAGTCCCAAGCGGTGTGCTTGCGCAGTGCGCGCCACTCGTACAGGTAGACGCGCTGGATCCGCGGGCTGATCGCCGCGAGCTTGTTGAGCAGAAAGCCGTCGACCTGCGCCTCATGGTGCGCCGTGAGCGGAAAGCTCGGCAGCCCGTAGTGGGGAAAGCGAATGATGCCGCCGGTTTCCGTGAGCCAGATGTAGCCGGTGACAGCGCCGAGCAGCCGACGTACCGACGTGCCCGAGAGCTGGTTGGCGCTGACGTAGTTGTGCAGTCCCCAATACTCCGGCTCGCGCCCCGCATAGTGCACGAACTCGCGGGCCCAGGTGACCTCATCGATCGCCTCCTTGCGATTGCCGATGTCGAGCAACTCGGCGGCGAGGATCGCGCACGTCGGGCAAACGCGACGCATCGCGAGGTAGTAGCCGACGACGCGCTGCGGGTGCCCGGCGGTCGGCTCGCCGAAAAGTAGTTGGCCTCGTTCCAGGTCGCGAAGTCCTTCACCCAGGGCCAGCGCGCGTGGAATGCGCGGAACGCATTGGTGAACTGTGCGACCGTCGGCAGCTGTGCCACCCGGCCGTGCAGGTCCGAGTGATCGAAGGTGATCAGCGGCGTGAGCCCGTCGGCCTTCGCATCGCGAAGCCAGTTCGTCAGGACGTTCCGCCGGTAGTGGTCGTGGTAGGCCGGCGAGAGCACGTCCCAGGAGACGTAGAAGCGAACCTGGCGGATCCCAAGTGAGAGGAACCGCGGGTCGCTGAACATCGGCAGGTTCTCATCGGCAATCCCGACCAGCGGATGGACCGATTGACCACCGGAGGCCGGCGCGGCGCCGAGCCCGACGATGAGCGCGCCAAGGACGAGCGGAGCAAGCAGTGACTGACGGACGCGCGACACGTTCATGGAACTGGGTCGGAAGGAAGAAAGTCGCGCGTCAGCCGGGGCCGACACCGCTCGCGCGGCGTGGCGCCAGCGCCGGAGGCTCGGCGACGAGGGGTCCGGGATCGACCGGCGGGCGCGCGACCTGCGAGCCTGCGCGACCGCGGAACTTGACGATCTCGAGGACGTACACGAGATAGAGGCTGGCGAGCACGACGAGCAGCGCGTACGCGGCGAGCAACGCGAGCCACCCAGCTCGCAGGCTGCCGTGGTTGCTGTAGGGAACGAAGCGCAACGCGAGGGCCAGCCCAGCGAGCATGACGGTCCAGGCGTAGAGGTAGACGACGGTGCGCCGGACGCTGAAGCCGATCCGGGCCAGACGATGGTGGAAATGCTCGCTGTCGGCGATATAGATCGGGCGCCGGTACTTGAGGCGCTTGAGGACGACGAAGGTCGTGTCGAGGAACGGGACGGCGAGCAGGATCAACGGCAGCGCAAAAGCAACCGTGGACTCGGTCTTGAGATCGCCCGTCACGGCCACGGTCCCCATCAAGAGCCCAAGCAGGTTCGCGCCGCAGTCGCCCATGAAGCTCGATGCCGGATGGAAGTTGTGCGCGAGAAAGCCGAGCGACGCCCCCGCCGTGATCGCGGCGAGCACGCCGGCCGCATTCTGGCCGAGGTCGAAGGCGATGACGGCGAAGGCGGCGGCGATGATCGCGCAGACGCCGGCGGCGAGACCGTCGACGCCGTCAGAGAAGTTGACCACGTTCATCATCGCGACGAGGCCGATGATCGTCAGGGTCGGCCCGGCGTTAGGGAAGTGCAGCGCGCCGAAAACCGGCAGGGTGATCTCGCGTACGACGACTCCGGCCTGCTCGGCGACGATCGCGGCGAGCACCTGGCCGGCAAGCTTGAGCGCGGGGTTCAGATCGAAACGGTCGTCGATCGCCCCGACGAGGGTGATCAGCGCCGCGGCGAGCAGCACCCCCCGCCAGTGGACCACGCCGGTCACGAGCACCCCGTGGCGATGTACCGCCGCCGTCGTATCGGGCAGCCAGATCAGACCCGCGACGAGGAGCGCGGCGAAGATCGCAAGGCCGCCGAGCAGCGGCGTGACGCGCGCCGACAGGCCTCGCCCACTGGGCAGGTCGACCGCCCCAATGCGATGGGCAAGCCGCATCGTGAGTGGTGTCAGAGCGAACGCCACCCCCGTTGCGACAGCGAAAGCGAAGACCGCATCGAGCCCAGAAGGGTTCATCGACTTGCGAAAAGCATCGCAGGCCGACCCATCACGTGTCGTGTCCGCAACGGACGCTGCGACTCACGGACCGCTCCACGCGCGCGCGGCGCGGACTCCTCAGAGCCTGATTACTGGACACCCGCCGCATACTCGGGCCCGCGAGGATGACGGACCAGCACGAAGCCGGAGCATCAACCCGAGTGCGAGGACGTCACCGCAGCGAGCTCCGCGTAGAGCGGATAGCGCTCGACGATCGCAGCCGTGCGCTCGAGCAGGTCCGCCCGCAGCGCCTCGAAGTCCGGACCGAGCGCGACGCCGATGATCTCGCCGATCTCACTGAAGTCGTCGACGCCGAGGCCGCGTGTGACCATCGCCGGCGAGCCGAACCGCAGACCGGATGTGACACGCGGCGGTCGCGGATCGAACGGGATCGCATTGCGGTTCACGGTGATGTTCACCTCCGCGAGTCGATCCTCGGCCTCCTGACCGGTGATCTCGCTGCCGCGCAGGTCGACGAGCACAAGATGGACATCTGTTCCACCCGTGAGGACCTGGATGCCCTCGCCGGCGCCGAGCAGCGCGCTGGCCATCGCGCGGGCGCCGTCGAGCGTGCGCTGCTGGCGCTCGCGGAACGGCTCACTCGCGGCGATCCGCATCGTCACGGCTTTCGCCGCGATCACGTGCTGCAGCGGCCCCCCCTGCTGCCCGGGGAAGACGGCGGAGTCGATCTTCTTGGCGTGCTCGGCGCGGCAGAGGATCATCCCGGCGCGCGGGCCGCCGAGCGTCTTGTGCGTCGTCGTGGTCACGACATCGGCGTGCGGGATCGGGCTCGGATGAAGCCCGGCCGCGACGAGCCCGGCGAAGTGGGCCATGTCGACCATCAGGTACGCCCCGACCTCGTCCGCGATCTCGCGAAAGCGAGCGAAGTCGAGCTGACGCGGGTACGCCGACCACCCCGCGAGCAGCATCTTCGGACGGCGCTCGCGCGCGATCCGCGCCACCTCGTCCATGTCGATCAGGCTCGTCTGCGGGTCGACCTCGTAGGGCGCGATGTCGTAGAGGCGACCTGACACGTTGATCTTCATCCCGTGCGTCAGGTGCCCGCCGTGCGCGAGCGAGAGCCCCATCAGCGTGTCGCCCGGCTCGAGCAGCGCGTGATAGACGGCCGCGTTGGCCTGCGCGCCCGAGTGCGGCTGAACGTTCGCGTGCTCGGCGCCGAACAGCTCCTTCGCGCGGTCGATCGCCAGCTGCTCGGTGATGTCGACGTACTCGCAGCCGCCGTAGTAGCGCGCGCCCGGGTATCCCTCGGCGTACTTGTTGGTCAGCACGCTGCCCTGGCAGTCGAGCACCGCCTGCGGGACGAAGTTCTCCGAGGCGATCAGCTCGAGCGTGCGCCGCTGGCGGTCGAGCTCGAGCTGGAGGACCTCGGCGACCTCGGGATCGACCTCGCCGACCGGGCGATTGAAGTAGTCGCGCGGTAGCGGCTCGCTCACGGGGCGAGCTTAGCGAAGAGCGCGGCGAGCGCCTCGTCGGTTTTGGTGCCGTGTCGTAGGACGTCCCAGCCACCGCTTGTCTCAAACGCGGCCAGCGCAACGACAGTGGACGGCACTCCCGGCAGCTCGCCACCATCGATCACCAGGTCGGCGCCCTCGCGGATCTCACGGGGGACGTCTTCGAGGCGGCGCGCGTCGCGGCCGCCGGCGAGATTCGCGCTCGACTGGAGGACCGGGCCCGGCAGCTCGAAGGCGGCGTCGATCACGCGCACACCGAGCAGGTCGCCGCCCGCCAGCGGGTAGCGACCGGCGGGGTTGGGGACGAGGACCGTGTAGGGGCCCGGGAGCAGGGCCGCGAGCGCGGCGCGCGTTCGCGGCCCGAGCTCGGGAAGCGCGGCGAGCGCGCGCTCGAGATCGGTGAACAACAGCGCCGCGGGCTTACGCGGCGGACGGGCTTTGAGCTCATAAAGGCGCGCCACGGCAGTCGCATTCGACGGGTCGCAGCAGAGCCCGTAGACCGTGTCCGTCGGAAAGACGGCGACACCACCGGCGGCGACGCAGCCGGCGAGCGCTCCGCTCAGCACCGCGCCACGACGACGCGCTCGATGCCCCCGAGATCCGTGAGCCGCTCGACCGCGGGAAAGCCGGCGGTCGCGAGCAGAGCCGCAACAGCGTCCGCCTGTCCGTCGCCGACTTCGAGCGCGAGCAGCGGTGTCGCGGTGGCCTCGGCGATCAGCCGACGAAAGAGGTCGAGCCCGTCCTCGCCGCCGTCGAGCGCAAGGCGCGGCTCGTGGCGCGCAACCTCGGGCTCGAGCGCCGCGATCGTGTCGCTCGGCACGTAAGGCGGGTTCGCGAGGATCGCGTCGAAGCCGCGGTCGACCCCGTCGAGCAGGTCGGCCTCGATCCACTCGACATCCAGTCGCAGGCGCTGCGCGTTCGCGCGCGCCACGTCGAGCGCGTTCGTGCTCAGATCGCTGCCGCTCACCTGGAGATCGGGCCGCTCGTGCTTGAGCGCCAGCGCGACCGCGCCGGACCCCGTGCAGCAGTCGAGCACGCGCGCGCCTGCCGCAAGCCCGAGGCCGACTTCCACGAGCAGCTCGGTCTCGGGCCGCGGCACGAGCACTCTCCGATCGACGAGCAGGTCAAGGCGGCGAAAGCCGCGTCGACCGACGATGTAGGCAACCGGCTCACGCTCGATCGCCCGCCGGCGCACGTGTGACTGGAAGCGGCGGACCGCCTGCCCCGCGACGGGGAGCTCGGGCTCGCGCACGAGGCGCTCGCGCGAGACGCCGAGGACGTCGGCCAGCAGCAACTCCGCGTCAAGGCGAGCGCTCGGCGAGCCACCCGCCGCGATCGCCGTCCGCGCACCGTCGAGCGCGTCGCGCGCGGCGGCCGGCCCACCCACCGGCGTGCTCACGTCTGCGCCGCGAGGCGCGCGCGCTTCTCTTCGGCTTGGAGCGCGTCGGTCAGCTCGTCGAGCTCGCCCGCAAGCACGGCATCGAGGTTGTAGAGCGTCAGCTTCACGCGGTGATCGGTGACGCGGCCCTGGGCATAGTTGTAGGTCCGGATCTTCTCGGCGCGATCACCCGTTCCGACCTGGGAGCGGCGATCCGCGGCGAGCGTGGCCTGCTGCTCGGCGAGCGCGCGCTCGTAAAGGCGGGCCCGCAGGACACGGAGCGCCTTCTCGCGGTTTTGCAGCTGCGACTTCTCGTCCTGCATCGCGACGACGATCCCCGACGGCTTGTGCGTCACGCGGACCGCCGAGTCGGTCGTGTTGACCGACTGGCCGCCGGGACCGGTCGAGCGGTAGACGTCGATCTGGAGGTCGTTCGGGTCGATCTGGACATCGACCTCCTCCGCCTCGGGCAGCACGGCAACCGTCGCCGTCGAGGTATGGATGCGCCCTTGTGACTCGGTCTGGGGCACGCGCTGGACGCGGTGGGTGCCGCCTTCGAACTTGAACACCGAATACGCGCCGTCACCTTTGATCGCGAACGTGTGCTTGCCCTCGTCGTCGGCGAGCGGCTCGACCGCGAAGCCTCGACGCTCGGCGTAGCGGGTGAGCATCCGGTACACATCGTCGGCCCACAGCCCGGCCTCGTCGCCGCCAGCCGCGCCCTGGATCTCGACGATCACGTTCTTCTCATCGTTCGGATCGCGACGGACCATCGCGAAGCGGATCTCCTGCTCCAGCTCGACGAGCCGTTCGCGCGAGCTTTCGAGCAACTCGCGAAGCTCAGCGTCCTCGGCACCGTCGTCGGCGAGCAGCTCCTCCGCACTGGTGGCGTCATCTAGCGAGCGCCGCCATTCCGCCGCCAGCCGGGCGGCCGGCTCGAGCTGGTGGTAGGCGCGGCCGACCTCGGCGAGTCGCTGACGATCAGCGATCACCGCGGGGTCGGACATCTGCGCGGAGAGCTCGGCGAAGCGCGCCTCGATCTGCTCGACGAGGACGTCGCTCAAGCGACCACCTCGAGTCCGACGAGATCACGGGCGCTGAGGTCGTCCGCTCCTTCCGCATCGAGCACCGCGCGCAGCGCCGCGATCGCCACGGCGAGCTGGCTCTCGTCGGGCTCGCGCGTCGTCAGGCGCTGGAGCGCAAGACCGGGGGCGATGACGAGCGACACACCCGGGCGGTCGCGGTAGCGCGCGGCCAGGCGGATGATCTCGTAGGAGATCCCGGCGATGACGGGCACGCCGATGATTCGTGTCACGACCAGCCAGTACCAGGCCGGCAGGCCTAGCGGTGCGAAGACGAAGATCGCGACGATCATGACGATCAACAGGAAGCTCGTGCCGCAGCGCGGATGCAGGCGCGAGAAGCGCGCCGCGTTCGCCGGTTCGAGCGGCTCACCGGCCTCGTAGCAAGCGATCGCCTTGTGTTCTGCGCCGTGGTATTCGAGCACGCGCCGAAGCTCGCGCAGCCGCGAGATGAGGATCAGATAGCCAAGGAAGATCGCGGTCCGCAAGACCCCTTCGACGAGCCAGAAGAGCGTCGCGGAGTGCAGCGGGCGCTTGATCAGGCTGACGATCCCGACCGGTAGGACGAAGAACAGGCCGATCGCGAGGATCAGCGAGAGCGCGACCGCCCCGGCAAAGGTGCCGCGCGGCAGCTCCTCGTCGGCCTCGCCGGCCTGGACGCTGACCGAAGCTCCGAGCGCGCGCATCCCGATGGCGAGCGACTCGCCGAGCGCGACAACGCCGCGAATGAGCGGGAGCCGCAGCAGCTTGTGACGGCGCAGGACCGACGAGAACGGGATCGTCTTCACGACGATCTCCCCAGCCGGCACCTCGCGCTCGCCGCGTTCGATCTGCTCGGGCGTCGGGGCGCGACTCGCCACCGACCAGGTGCGCACTCCGCGCATCATCACGCCCTCCAGCACCGCCTGCCCGCCGATCGGACGGTCGTTGAGCGCCTTGGCCCGCGCGCCATCAGGCTCGCGCGCGGCGCGCGGCGCGGCAACCCCCACGGGGTCCTACTTGGTCGCTGCGACGCGACGGGCGCTGCGCGCGGCGCGGCGCTGGAAGCGCTCGACGCGACCGCCCGTATCGATCAGCTTCTGGCGACCAGTGAAGAACGGGTGGCAGGCCGAGCAGATCTCGACGTGCAGCTCCGGCTTCGTCGAGCGCGTGACGAACTCGTTTCCGCAGGTGCAGCGAACGTGGGCGGTCACGTATTCCGGGTGAATGTCGCGCTTCACAACCAAAGTGTAGCCGGTCGGCGAAGCCTGCTCGTGAGCCCGTGTGCCGCCGCGCGGTCGGTCAGCTACGGCACTGGATCGACAACGTCCGCCGGGCGTTGGCGGGCTCGCTGATCGAGCCGGATGGGTCGGCCGTCGCGGTAAGTTGCGAGCCGGCGGTACAGCGCGGACCGGTGAACTGCACGGTCACCGTCGCGCCCGCGGCGAGCGCGCTGACGGTCTGCTGCGGGAGCGCCGTGCCGCCCACGTCGAGGGCGACGGCGAAAGCTCCGACCGCACCGACGCCGCGGTTGCTGACGGTCACCGAGTAGTCCTCGGTGGTCGCCGGGGGCGAGCCGGGGGCGTGCGTGACTGCGGCGATGAACAGATCGGGTGCCGGCACCGGGGCCAGCAACTCGACGCATGGCGAGCTGACTCTCCGGTCGACCCGGATCAGCCGGTGGCGCGCGTTCAGCCAGCGGTAGTGCACGATGGCGCGAAAGGCGGCGGGCGCGGGCAGATCGAGCACGTTCTCGTTCGCCGTGAACGTCGTGATGCCGGGATTCGACGTTTGCCACACGCCGAAGCCCGGCGCCGGAACCTGCGTGAAGGTGCCGTGCGGGGCGCGCTCGAAGAGGTCGAAGCTGATCGCCATCGAACGGGTGCGCGGGAGTGCCTGCATCGTCGCGGTGAAGTGGGCGGAGCGGTCGGCGGCGCTCGCACCCGTCGTGCACGCCGTGAGCGTCGCCGAGTCGATCACGCCAGCGCTGGAGTCGATCGCCCCGGGGCCGCCCGCGGCCATCGCCGGCGCCGCCGCGAGGGCGAGCGCCACAAAGGCGGAGGTCAGGAGCGTGGCGCGAGTACGCATGACACCAATTGAACACGCCGCGGGGGCATAGGTTGCGAGCGGCGCCTAGCGACCGTCGCCGCGCGCACGGAGCGCCGCTGCGAGCCGCGGCAGGATCCGATGGAGGTCACCGACGATCCCGAGGTCGGCGAAGGCGAAGATCGGCGCTCGCGCATCGGTGTTGATCGCGAGAATGCTCTCGGATCCCTGCATCCCCACCTTGTGCTGGATCTGCCCGGAGATGCCCGCCGCGACGTACAGCTTTGGTGCCACGGTCTTGCCGGTCTGCCCGACCTGGGCGGCGTAGGGGTACCAGCCGGCGTCGACGACCGCGCGCGTCGCCCCGACCGCCGCGGCGGGGCCGAAGGCGCGCGCGAGCTCCTCACAGAGCGCGAACGACTCGGGGGCGCCGAGGCCGCGACCACCCGCAACGACGACCTCGGCCGTCTCGATGTCAGCTTCCTCGTCGCCGCGCTGGGCGCCGCGCTCGATCATCCGCACCCTGGTCGCGGGCGCAGACGGCTCGATCGTGAGATCGTCGACGGGCGCGTCGCCCACGCCGCGGTCGAGTGCTTCGAACGCGCCGATCCGCGCCACGATGATCGCGGGCGCGCCGCTCAGCTCGATCTCCGAGATCTGCGACTCACCGAGGACGGGCCGCTCAGCGATCAGGCGGCCGGCGCGCATGCCGGTCGCGGTCACCTCAACGGCGATGCCGCTACCCAGCCGGGCGGCGAGCGCTGCACCCGCCTCGAGGCCGAGGAGCCCGCCGCCGAAGAGCCCGCAGGCGAAACGACCGTCCCGCATCAGCTCGGCCATCGCGTCGACGACCGGCTGCGCAAGCCCGGCCGGACCGCCGACTCGGTAGACACGTGCCGCCCCGTAGCGGCCGAGCGCGGCGCCGGGCGCCTGCCGACCCACCACCACGGCGTGCGCCTCTCCGCCAAGCTCGCCCGCGAGCCGCGCGCCCTCCGACAGCGCGCCCAGCGAGCTCTTGTTGAACTGGCCATCGTGGTCGAGGACGTGGACGAGGACGTCGGCCATCTCAGATCAGGCGCCGCTCGTCGAGCCAGGCGAGGATGCGCGCGACGGTCTGTTCGGCGTCCCGGTCCTCGATGATCGTCGCCTGCGGCCGCTGCGCCGGGCGCTTTTCCCCAACCCAGCGCGCGCGCGATCCGGCCGCGCCGACGCGGTCGAGCGCGATGCCGAGATCGGCCGTCGTGAGCGTCTCGAGCGGTCTGGTGCGCGCGCCCATGATCGCCTTCAGTGACGGGTAGCGCGGCTCGTTCAGCGCATCGCCGACGCCGACCACCGCAGGCAGCTCGAGCTCGATCGTGTCATAGCCGTATTCAGCCTGGCGGGTGCAGCGGGCGCACCCGTCGCGCAGCTCGAGCGCAACCACCTGGGTCAGCGCCGGCCAATGCAGGTACTCCCCGACCGCGGCGGCGAGGGCATAGCACTCGCCGTCGTCAGACTGCTGGCCCGTCAGGACCAGGTCCGGGTCGATTCGCTCGAGCGCTGCGGCCAGGACGAAGGCGGTGACGATCAGGTCGGATCCCGCGAATGCGTCGTCGCACAGGTGCACGGAGCGGTCCGCACCGAGCGAGACCGCCCTGTGCAGCGCGCGCGACGCGCTCGGCGGTCCCATCGTCACGGCGACGACTTCCTCGACCGCCACCGCCGGCGACTCGCGCAGGCGCACCGCCGCCTCGATCGCGTGGGCGTCGTGCGGATTCAGCGTCCGTTCGCCGCTGCGCTCGAGTCGGCCGCTGTGCGGATCGAGACGCTTGCGAACCGTTGCGTCGGGAATCTCCTTGACGAGGACGGCGATCCTCATCGAGCAGCCGCGACCGCGGAGCGGATGAACTCGACCGCCGCCTCGGTCTCGGCCCCTGGGGTGAAGACCTCCGCGACACCGAGCACCTTGAGCTGCGCGATGTCATCTGCCGGGATCGTCCCGCCGAGGATCACGACGACATGCTCGAGGCCTTCGATGCGCAGCAGCTCGAGGCGGGCCTTCTGAACGCGCTGAACGATCAGGAGGTCGAGGCCGTGCTCGGCCACGAACTCACCCACATCCGCAACGGCGACGTGCAGATGATGGTGATCGCCGTAATCATTGCAGGCGTGGTCGGCTTCTTCGCCGAGCTGTTTTTCCGCAGCTTCACCAATTTCGGCTATTACGGCGGCTATGGCGGTTTTGGCCGAGGCTCGTGGTCGTCTTCGTCCTCGGATGAGTTTTCGTCGTCGGACAACAAGAGAAGCTCCGGCGGCGCCATCATCGTCATTATCGTCGCCGTCGCGTTGATCGCGCTGGCGTGGCTGTTGTCGCAGCTGGTGCGGCTGGCGCTGTCGCGCTCGCGCGAATTTCTTGCCGACGCCGGTTCGGTCGAACTGACCAAGAATCGGACGCCATGATCTCGGCGCTGCGCAAGATCGAAATCCGCGGTGAACTGCCGGGCGCAACCTCGGCCGTGATGGAACTGTGCCTCGACAACCCGCGCCAGGGCTTTTCCGACCTGTTTGCCACCCACCCTTCCGTCGATGCCCGCGTCCAGGCGCTGGTCAAGTTCGCCGGTGGACGCGATCCCGGGCCGCTTGCGCTGCCTTCGGCGCCGACGGAAGGGCCGGATGATCAAACGCGGCCACCGCTGCCGAAAGGCCCCTGGAGCGATGCCACGGACCCTGCCGGCGCCTCGCCCGATGCGCCGTCCTCCGGCTCGTCGTCAGGTCCTTGGGGTAGCGCGACCGAACCTTAGCAATACGTAGTCGCGGCCACAGTAACAGT
>CAVPFP010000009.1:0-10528 GCA_963703775.1 uncultured Solirubrobacterales bacterium
TCGCGGTCGGCGGCGGCTCGGACGAAGAGCCGAGCGAACCCGAAGCGCCCGAGGACTCCGAGTCGAGCAAGGAGTAGTTCGGTCGGGGCATCCCCCGACCGCCGGACAGCGCGTGCCTGGGCCCCACGGGGTACGTCGACCGCCGGACCGCGCGTGCGCGGTCCGGCACCCTGGCGCATGCGCCGGGGTCGGGAAAGCAGCTCTCCGTTGTGTCCCCTGCGCCGCGTAGTCTCGCGGGATGGCTCGCTCGGCCTCAGTTCACGTCTGCTCGGCCTGCGCCCACGAGGAGCCGCGCTGGCACGGGCGCTGCCCGGCGTGCGGCGAGTGGAACACGCTCGTCGAGGAGGTCCGCGCGCAGGCGGGACGCACGAGCGTCCCTGCTAGTGCCGCGCGCAAGCCCGTCGCGCTCGCCCACGCGCACGCGCCTGACGCGCCGCGCCTTGCGAGCGGAATCGGCGAGCTCGACCGCGTGCTCGGCGGCGGCGTCGTGCCGGGCTCGGTCGTCTTGATCGGCGGCGCGCCGGGGATCGGCAAGTCGACGCTGATGAATATGGCGCTCGGCAACCTCGCTGCGGCCGGGCGGCGCACGCTCTATGTCTCGGCCGAGGAGTCGACCGCCCAGGTTCACCTGCGCGCCGCACGCCTCGGCGGCGGCGCGCTCGATGTGCCGGCGATCGCCGAGACGGACCTCGAGGCGGTGCTCGCGACGCTCGAGCGTGAACGCCCCGAGATCTGCGTGATCGACTCGGTCCAGACGCTCGACGCGCGCGAGCTGAGCGGCGCCCCGGGTTCGGTCGGCCAGGTGCGCGAGGTCGCGAGCCGGATCGTCACGACTGCGAAGCGCGAGCGGATCGCGGTGCTGCTCGTCGGACACGTCACGAAGGACGGCGCGCTGGCGGGGCCGCGCGTGCTCGAGCACCTCGTCGACTGCGTGCTCGCGTTCGAGGGCGAGCGCGAGCGCACCTACCGCACGGTGCGCGCGATCAAGAACCGCTTCGGCTCGACCAACGAGGTCGGCGTGTTCGAGATGCACCAGGACGGGCTCGTCGAGGTGCTCGATGCGTCCGCGCGCTTCGTCGGCGCAGCGACACGCGCCCCGGGGAGCATCGTGCTCGCCGCGATGGAGGGCACGCGGCCGCTGCTCGTCGAGGTGCAGGCGCTCGTCACGTCCTCCGAGCTCGTGCCGCCGCGCCGCGTCGTGAACGGCTTTGACCGCAACCGCCTCGCGCTCGTGCTCGCTGTCCTCGCACGACACGGCGGCGTCCCGGTCGGCGCTGCCGATGTCTTCGTCAACGTTGTCGGCGGCGTGCGTGTGGACGAGCCGGGCGCAGACCTCGCGGTTGCGCTGGCCGTAGCGAGCGCGCAACGCAACGTCCCGCTCGGCGGCGCGCAGGCGGCCGCGCCGCTCGTGGCCTTCGGCGAGCTCGGACTGACAGGCGAGCTGCGCTGGGTCGGCCATCCCGAGCGGCGGATCGCCGAGGCGCGCAAGTTCGGCCTCGAGACGATCGTCGCGCCGCCCGGCAGCGGAGGCGACGAGGTGGCGACGCTGCGCGAGGCGCTCGCGCTCGCGCTGCCACGCCAGCAGCGCGCGCCGCAGCTCGCGGCCTGATCGCCGCGGCCCACGCGTTTCGCGGCGCGCTCGCGCGAGCCCTTGAGCCGCGCTGAATCTCGCTAGAATCGGAGGTGATGGCAGTGACTCGATCCGACGACGTAGGCGATATCGAGCCGCTTACAGACCCTCGCCTCGTCAAAGCCCTCGAGATGGTCGCGCCGGGGACGGCGCTGCGCGAGGGGATCGATCACATCGTCGAGTCGCGCAGCGGTGCGCTGCTCGTGATCGGCGAGGTCGACGAGCTCGCGTTCCTCTGCTCGGGCGGGATCAAGCTCGAGATCGACTACTCGCCGGGGATGCTCTACCAGCTCGCCAAGATGGACGGGGCGATCACATTGAACGCGAACGCGACGAAGATCGCGATGGCGAACGTCCAACTGATGCCCGACCCGACGATCCTTTCGCTCGAGACCGGCACGCGCCATCGCACCGCCGAGCGCGTCGCCAAGCAGACCGATGCCCTCGTGATCGCGATCTCGCAGCGGCGCGAGGTGATCTCGCTCTACGTCGACGGCGTCAAGTACGTGCTCGAGGACATCCCGACCGTCCTCGCGAAGGCAAACCAAGCGCTCGCGACGCTCGACAAGTACCGCGCCCGCCTCGACCAGGTCTCGACGCGCCTGACGGCGCTCGAGTTCGAGGGCGGCGGGACGCTGCACGACGTGCTGACGGTGCTCCAGCGCGCCGAGCTCGTCGCGCGCATGGCGGTCGAGATCGAGCGCCACATCGTCGAGCTCGGCAACGAGGGCCGGCTGATCGAGATGCACCTCGAGGACACGATGGTCGGCACCGCGGCCGAGAAGGCCGCGCTCGTGCGCGACTACATCGCCGCGCCCAGCGACGAGCAGTTTGCGAGCGTGCTCGAGCAGATCGGTCGCCTCAGCCACCACGACCTGCTGGACTTCGGCTGCCTCGCCGAGCTGCTCGGCTACGGGCGCAAGCTCAACACGCTCGATTACCCGGTCATGCCGCGCGGTTATCGGATCCTCGGACGGATCCCGCGCCTGCCAAAGCTGATCGTGGCGAGCATCGTGCAGACTTTCGGCGGCCTCGACGAGCTGCTCGCTGCGAGCGATTCGGAGCTCGAGGCCGTGGAGGGAGTAGGGGAGATCCGAGCGAAGGACATCCGCGAGGGCCTTCGCCGGCTGCAAGAGGTCAACCTGGTGGATCGCTACCTGCAAATGTGATCTGGTCAGCCCGCCGCCGGTGTGGGCGGGCACGCGTCAAGGAGGAAACAAAGATTCCCGAAACAGCTGAAGCAGACCTGCTCGAGGATGGGTTCGATCCCGACGCCGACGTTGAGCTCGAAATCGACGATGAGTTCGACGCCGAGATCGATCCTGACGCTGATGATGTGACAGTCGAGGTGGTGGCCGAGTACATCGAGTTCGAGCTCGGTGACAACGTCGTCTATCCCCATCACGGCGCGGGCAAGGTCTGCGCAAAGGAGATCAAGGAGGTCTTCGGCGAGCGCCGCGAGTACCTCACGATCAAGATCCTGCATAACGACATGACGGTGATGGTCCCGACCGAGAACGCGGCGCTCGCCGGTTTGCGACGCGTGATCGACGAGGAGACCGTGCAGAAGGTGCTTGACGTCCTCCGCGACGACGTCTCGGACATGCCGAAGAACTGGAACCGCCGGTTCAAGCACAACCGCGACAAGATCAAGACGGGCGACATCTACGAGCTGTCGGAGGTCGTTCGCAACCTTGCGCTGCGCGAGCACGAGAAGGGGCTTTCGAGTGGCGAGAAGCAGATGTACACGCGGACGAAGAAGATCCTCGCGTCGGAGCTGATGTACGCCCTCGACAAGACCGACTCGGAAGCCGAGGCTTATCTGGACGAGCTGCTGTCGCGATCGAGCGACCCCGAGACGTTGGCGACTCGTCGGTAGCTGCCGGAGAGAGAGGAGATGGCAGTCGCGCTGGTCGTGGCTGCTGGTCAAGGGGAGCGCCTTGGGTCAGAGGGACCCAAGGCGCTCGTCTCGCTGGGCGGTAGGCCGATGTGGGAGTGGAGCGCAGCTGCGCTGCGCTCCACCCCACGATCGAGCAGATCGTGGTGGCGCTACCGCCCGGGGTGTCCGCGTTTCCCGGCGTTCGGTTGCGTGACCGGGGGGGCAGTGCGCAGCGAGTCCGTTCGCAACGCGCTCGCCGCCGTCGCGCCCGACGCCGATCCGATCCTGGTTCACGACGCGGCACGACCTCTCGTCACCCGCGAGCTGATCGAGGCGGTGCTCGCCGGGCTAGAGGGGGTGGATGCGGCGATCGCCGCTGCGCCCGTGACCGACACGACGAAGGAGTGCGACGACGAGCAGCTGGTCCTGCGCACGCTCGACCGCTCGCGCCTTTGGGCGATCCAGACGCCGCAGGTGTTCCGCCGCGCCGCGCTCGAGCGGGCGCTTTCGCTCCCATACGAGGAGGTCGCGAAGGCGACCGACGAGGCCGCGCTCGTCGAGCGCCACGGCGGGCGCGTACGCGTCGTCGCGGCGCCGCGGGAGAACCTGAAGGTGACGACCCCGCTCGATCTGCTCGTCGCGGAGCAGCTGCTCGCCGCGCGGGCAGCTGATTGAATCGCGGCGATGCTCACCGACTACCACGTCCACCTGCGCCCCGACGAGCTCGAGGCGACGGCCGAGCTCTACTTCACGCGCGCCGGAGCGGAGCGCTACCGCGAGGCCGCCGCGGCGGCGGGGATCAGCGAGCTGGGCGTGTCCGAGCACGTCCACCGCTTCAGCCAGGCGCTCGCGATCTGGGACCACCCATACTGGCGTGCGTACGCCCACGACGACCTGTTCGAATACTGCGCGTTCGTGCGCGAGGAGACCGACCTGCGGCTCGGGCTCGAGGTCGACTTCATCCCGGGACGCGAGGACCGGATCGCGAACCTGATCGAGAGCTGCGAGCTCGATTACGCGATCGGGCTCGGTCCACTTCCTTGGCGATCGCGCTGTCGATGCCACGGAGTACGACGTCTGGCAGAGCGGACGCAGCCCGGAGCAGATCTGGCGCCGCTACTTCGAGACGCTCGCGGAGGCCGCGCGCAGCGGCCTGTTCGACATCCTCGCGCACCCCGACCTCGTGAAGATCTGGGGCGATCCGCGACGCCGGCCCGATGGCGACCTGCGCCGCTACTACGCGCCGGCGGTCGAGGCGATCGTCGAGGCCGGGGTCGCGGTCGAGGTCTCGACCGCGGGCTTACGTAAACCTATAGCTGAGGTTTACCCTTCGCCTTCGTTTCTTGCCCTTTGCCTCGAGGGTTCCGCTCCGGTTGCGCTCTCGAGCGACGCACACGTCCCCGGTCACGTCGGATACGCCTACGACCAGGCGCTCGAGCTGCTCGACTCCCTCGGGGTCGGCGAGCTCGCGACGTTCTCCCGGCGTCGGCGCACGCTCGCGCCGATCGGCGCGGAGGCCGCGTGATCCGGACCGGCATCGGCTATGACTCCCACCGGCTCGTGGCGGGCCGGCCGCTGATCCTCGGGGGAGTGGAGCTTCCCTCGGAGCTCGGCCTCGAAGGCCACTCGGATGCCGACGCGCTCTGCCACGCAGTGACCGACGCGTTGCTCGGCGCGGCTGGTCTCGGAGACATCGGCGAGCACTTCCCCGACAGCGACGAGCGCTACCGCGACGCCGACTCGATCGAGCTCCTGCGCGAAGCCTGCGACATGGTCCGCGAGGCGGGGTTCGCGGTGGTCAACGTCGATGCGACGATCCTGCTCGAGCGCCCGAAGCTCGCCGGAGCACGCACTGCGATGCGCGAGGGCCTCGCCGAAGCAATCGGCGTCTGGCCGGACGCGGTCAACGTGAAGGCCAGCACCGGCGAGGGGATCGGCTTCGTCGGCCGCGGCGAGGGCGTCGCGGTCCTCGCGATCGCCACGCTGCGCCGCGCGGTCGACGATGACTGAGCTTCGCCTCTACGACACCCGCACGCGAACCTTGGCGCCGCTCGCGCCGCGCGAGCCCGGGCGCATTTCGATCTACGCCTGCGGGCCGACCGTCTATGACCGAATCCATGTCGGCAACGCGCGACCGTTCGTCGTATTCAGCCTCTACAAGCGCTTCCTCGAGCACCTCGGCTACGCGGTCACGCTCGCGATCAACGTGACGGACGTCAACGACAAGATCTACCTCGCCGCGGCGAAGCGGGGCGTCGCGAGCGTCGCGCTCGCCCGCGAGATGACGGCGCGCTACATCGAGGACACCGACCGGCTGGCGCTCGGGCGACCCGACCACGAGCCGCTCGCGAGCGAGTGGATCGAGGCGATCGTGGCCGAGATCGCGGCGCTCGTCGACGCCGGCCACGCCTACGTCGCTGGCGGCGATGTCTATTTCCGCGTGCGCGGCGACGGGGCCTACGGCACGCTCTCGCGCCGCGATCCCGACCGGATGGACCAGGGCGAGGACGTCGAGGGTGCTGCGATCAAGGAGGACCCGCTCGACTTCGCGCTGTGGAAGGCGCACAAGACGGGCGAGGACAGCGAGTGGGAATCGCCGTGGGGAGCGGGCCGCCCGGGCTGGCACATCGAGTGTTCGGCGATGTCGGAGGGTTTGCTCGGAGCGGGCTTTGACATCCACGGCGGCGGTCTCGATCTGCTCTTCCCCCACCACGAGAACGAGGCCGCGCAGACGCGCTGCGCACGCGGCATCGAGCTCGCGCGAGTGTGGATGCACAACGGGATGCTCGAGCTCGGTGCGGAGAAGATGGCGAAGTCGGTCGGCAACATCGCACCGCTGTATGAGGTGCTCGACGAGCATGGGCGCGATGCCGTCGTCCTGTTCTTCTGCGGCGCCCATTACCGCCAGCCGATCGACTTCGGCGCCGCACCGCTGGCACAGGCACAGGCGAACGTCGCGCGCCTTCGCGAGCTCGCCCGCAAGCTCGTCGATGGGAGCTCGCCGACCGAGCTCACGCCGCTTCGCGAGCGCTTCTTCGCGAGCCTCGCCGATGACTACAACACCCCCGCCGCCCTCGCCGTACTCTGGGAGTGGGTGCGCGAGGCCAATCGCCGCAGCGAACCGACCGGTGCCCACGACCTGCGCGAGATGCTCGGCGTGTTCGGTCTCGCGAACCTGCTCGACGCCCCGCCGGCGCACGCCCCACCCGACGTCCACGCCCTGGCCGAGGAGCGCGAGCAGGCGCGCTCGGCGCGCGATTTCGCTCGCGCCGATGAGCTCCGCGAGGCGATCGCGGCCGCCGGCTGGACGGTTCGCGACGCAGCGGACGGCTTCGAGTTGCTCCCGCTGTAGTGGTGATCTACGGCCCCAACGCGGTACGCGAGGCGCTGCGCGGCCGGCGTGCGGCGACCGTCCACGACGTGCTCGTGACCGAGGCCCTCGGGCGCGAAGACTGGCTGCGCGGCGTCCAGTTCCGGCGCAGCACCCCGGAGGTGATCGAGCGAGCCTGCGGATCGGGCGAGCATCAGGGCGTCTGCGCCACCGTCGGGGAGTTCCCCTATGTGCAAGCTGATGAGTTGCTCGCCGCAACCGACCCGCTGGTCCTCGCGCTCGACGAGATCCAGGACCCGCAGAACCTCGGCGCGCTCTGCCGCACCGCCGAGTGCGTCGGCGTCACGGGAGTCGTCCTCTGCGAGCGCCGCGCGGCCGCCGTGACCCCTGCCGTCTGCCGCGCCTCGGCCGGGGCGGTCGAGCATCTGCGCGTCGCGCGCGTGCGCAACCTCGCGGACTTCCTTGCGGGCGCCAAGCGCGGCGGCTGCTGGTGCTACGGCGCAGCGATCAGCGACGACGCCGTGCGCTACGACGTACCCGACTACCGCGGACGCGTGATCGTGGTCCTCGGCGCGGAGGGCCGCGGGCTGCGTCCGCGCGTCGCCGCCAGCTGCGATCAGCTCGTCATGCTGCCACTGCGCGGGCGCACCGGGTCGCTCAACGTCAGCGCCGCCGGGGCCGCGTTGCTGTACGAGGTATTGCAGCGTCGCGAACCCCTTGACGCTGTCCATAACAACGGCTAAGGTTCCGCTCCACAAAGAGCCTTAACCTCTAGTTTAGGTTTATCAAATCGCAGCTGACGCCAGGGGAGGAGCGCGTCACTGAGCCATCCACACATGCCCAAAGGGCACGAAAGGAAAGCTCGTGGCACTCACCTCCCGCCAAGTCAACGCTCAACCTAAGGTTGAGGATGGCTTTCTCATCGCCCTTGCAAAGCAGGGCGATCCCACCGCCTACCATCGCCTCGTCGCGCGCTACCAGGGCTTCGTGCGACTCAAGGCTTCGTCGTACTTCCTCGCCGGTGGCGACTCCGACGACCTCATCCAGGAGGGGTTGATCGGGCTCTACAAGGCGATCCGCGACTATCGCAGCGATCGCGAGTCGAGCTTCCGCAACTTCGCCGAGCTCTGCATCACGCGTCAGATCATCACCGCCGTCAAGACGGCGACACGCAACAAGCACACGCCGCTCAACCACTACGTCTCGTTCACGGGTCCGGCCGGTGGCGGCGCCGATGACGAGGCGCCGTCGCTCGACGAGCAGATCGCCGGCCCAGCGACGAACGATCCGGCGAGCCGAGTCGTCTCGACCGAGGAGCTGCGCTCGCTCGTCGGCTGCCTTTCGACCGCGCTCTCGCAGCTCGAGTCGAACGTCCTCTCGCTGTACCTCGACGGTCGCTCCTACGAGGAGATCGGCGGCCGCCTCGGCTGCGACACGAAGACGGTCGACAACGCGCTGCAGCGCGTGAAGCGCAAGGTCGGCGCGCATCTCGACGAGCGCGCGGTGATGGCCTGAGCCGCGCGCGGCTCCGCGCCGGCTGCCAGGATCCGCCGCCGCTAGAGGCCGAGTGCCGCGCGGCGCGTTCGCTGCGCGTCGCGATCGGGCGTGACGGGCACGCCCTTCGCGATCGGCTCTGGCGAGCCCCAGCTCTCGAGCGCGAGGTCGAAGGCGGCGACCGGCGCCCCGCACGTTGCGCCAGCGTCGCGCGCGCGGCGTTCGAGCGGAGCCTGTCGCCGATCCCGAAGACGCGCTTCGCGCTGCGGCTGACGGGTCATCCTCGCTCAGCAGCAGGCTCGCGGCCGCGAGCGCGATAGCGGCCGAGGCGCCGAGCGGACGAGCAGGTCGTAGCGCGCGCGACGATGCAGCCCGGGTAGGGCGAGGCGCTCGAACAGCCGCTCGAAACGCTGGCTCTCGCTCCAGCTCGCGTCGGCCGTCAATGCCGCCTGCTGTGAGCCCTGAAGCGCTCGATCGAAGCGCCGGTAGGCAGCGAGCGTCGCCTGTCCCCGCGCGGAGTCGTGTGCGCGTTCGCGGGCCGAGGGCTGCGCCGTCGAGCGCCGGTAGCTCGCCGCTCGTGCCAGCTCGTCGCCGCTCGCGCACGGTCGCGAACGGATCGTCGCCTCGCAAGCGGACCGAGATAGGCGATCAGGAACGCCAGCCAGCTCGCCTCCTCGAGATCCGCTCGCCCGCGAGCTCCGCGTAGAGCCCGGGCGGAGCCATCGTGAAGAACCTCGAGGCGCCTGCTCGCGCGCGCGATCTCCTGCGCGAGGCGCGCGCCGTCGGCGCTGGAGCGAAGGCCCGGCGCAAGCGGCGAGCGGAACCCGTCGTCGGCCTCGCGCGCCTCGCGGCGGATCATCAGCCGGCCGGGACCGCCCGCGCTGGCGCGGCGCGAGCGCAGGCTCGACTGCGTGCGCTTCGCCGGAGCCGGCGCACCCCGACCGCCTGGGTGGCCGTTCGCTGCTCGAGCTCGACGCTGGCGCCGCAGATCGGGCACGACTCGATGAGCGTCCCGTGGCGGCAGAACTTGGCGATGGTCTCAGTCTAGGCGCAGCGGTCGGTTCGGGGATCACTGACCTGCGTAACCGAACACCAACATCGCGGCATCGGCCAGTCGGCGGGCCGGCCTAGGCGTGGCTGCCGTTCGACACACGCCGGTAGCGGAGGTAGACCACGCGGGCGCCGAACGTTCGCGTCTCGACCAACTCCAGGTTGATCGGTTCGTCGCCGGGCGGGAAGTAGGGCGTGCCGCCGCCCAGTAGGACCGGGCTGACGAACAGCCGCCACTCGTCGATCAGGCCAAGTTCCATACATGCTCGGGCGAGACCGGCGCCGCCGACGGCGATGTCCTCACCGGGCTGCTCTTTGAGCCTCGCGACCTCCTCGCCGAGCCCCTCCTTGGCCAGTCTCGTGCTGATGCCCGCGACGCTCTCCAGTGTGGTGGAGAACACTACCTTCGGCAGGGCCTTCCAGGTCTGGGCGAACTCGAGGCGGTCCTCGGGCAGTTCATTCTCTTGCGCCGTCTCCCAGTAGAGCATCGTTTCGTAGAGCCGCCGTCCGCAGAGCTGCACGCCGGTCTCCCGCACCCGCTGGGTGTGGAACCGGAACAGCTCCTCATCGGGCACCGACCAGTCGATCGCGCCGTCCGGCGCAGCGATGAATCCGTCCAGCGACACAGTCATCGAGTAGATCAGCCGGCGCATCAGACACTATGGTGGCGCGGAGTATACGGAAGTGACATGCTCGGCCGGAAAGTGGTCCGGCGTCGTCACGCCGGAAAGTGGTCCGGCGTGACGAGCGGGCGTGGGCTGATCGCATGATAGGACCGGGTTTATGCTGCGCCACTTGACCGGTTTTGCTCCACTCGGCTTGGTCGTCGCCGCCTTGGTTACAGGCGGCGGCTTCGAAGCAGCTGCGGCGCCGTCAGCGGTCCCCGCGTCAAGCCGGTGTGAGGCGACACAGGTTCATTACAAGCCGCGCTCCGGCTTCGAGGCGGGGCTGGCGCCGTACCCATGGGTCGCCGCGACACCCGCGGCGGCCGGAATCGTGGGTCACCTCTTCTACTACGCGGCGGTCAAGGCATGGATGCGCGCGCAAGCCCCGGGCCTTGAGATCTATGCCGGCGGGCAGACCCGAACGGAAGGGCAAGCATGAAGGTCCTGTGGGACTTTCCCCGTGTCAAAACAGCGTTTAC
>CAVPFP010000010.1:0-11790 GCA_963703775.1 uncultured Solirubrobacterales bacterium
GCAGGGCGAGCCAGAAGACGTTGCGTGACTGGTCACCGGTTTCGAAGCGACGCTGCCCGAAGAAATGGCAGATCGAGTTGATCGACCAGGTCACGTGGTGGACGAGGAAGATGCGCACAAGCCCGGCCCAGAGCGCCGCCTCCAGCCCCGCGTCGAGCGTCCCCCCCCAGGCCCACCCGGCGGCGAATGGAACGAGCAACGTCGCCAGGACGAGCAGCGGGAACGCGCCATGGATGGCGCGCATCGTCGGGTCGGAGCACAGATCGGGGCAGTAGCGGCGCTTCTCGGCGCGGCCGTTGGACTCGAACAGCCAGCCGATGTGCGCGTGGTAAAGGCCACGGAAGCGGCCGCGAGGCCGGTGCCATGGCCGACATGCGGCGAATGAGGGTCGCCCTCCTCGTCCGAGAACGCGTGGTGCTTGCGGTGGTCGGCGACCCACGAGAGGACCGGGCCCTCGACGGCGAGTGAGCCCATCACGGCGAACGCGTACCGGATCGGCCTGAACGTGTCGAACGCGCGGTGTGTCAGGTGGCGGTGGAAGCCGATCGTGATGCCGAACGCGCTCATCAGGTACAGGACGGCGAAGATCACGATGTCGCGCGCGTGTAGAAACGAGCCCCACGTGAAGATCGCGGCGATGATCGTCGCGATGAATGGGATCAGGACCGCGGCGATGTTGACGTTGCGCTGGAGACGAGACACCGGTTACGGAGAGTACCGTTCCGATGCCATGGTTTCTTGGCAATGATGAACGCAATGGATAGAAAACTTGTGAAAATCGAACAAGGACTTCCGCTTGAGCGGCCCTGGCAAGCCCTCGATCCGGCGATCGGCCCGATCATCGAGCCCGCGCTCGGCCAGATCGCGGAGGAGATAACCGCGGCGATCGCCGCGGAGATCGACGAGTACCGCGGCCCGATGGAGGAAAGGCGGCGTGCGGGCGGCGATCGACGGGGCGCTGCGCGAGTTCGTCGGGCTGATCGGCCGGCCGGCGGGGATGCGGGGCGGCGTCGGCGCGCGCGGCATATGTGGCGCTCGGACGCGGCGAGTATCGCGCCGGACGCCGGCTCGACGCGCTTCAGACCGCCTACCGCCTTGGTGCCCGCGTGGCCTGGCGGCGGATCTCCGCCGTCGCGCGAGCCGGCGGCGTCGACGGCGCCGCGCTCTCGTTGCTCGCCGAGTCGATCTTCGCCTACATCGACGAGGTGTCGGCTGACTCGGTCGAGGGCTACGCGAGCGAGCAGGCGGCGAGCGCGGGTGAACGCCAGAGCCTGCGAGCGGCTTTCGTGCGACAGCTCGTGCTCGACGGCCTCGACCCGGCGGAGCTCGCGGCCGCCGCCACGGCTGCGGGCTGGGAGCTTCCGCGGCTCGTCGCCGTGCTCGCCGCCGAGCACCGCGACGCCGAGCGGCTCGCGACGAGAATCGGCGCCGGGGCGATCGGCGGGCGCGTCGAGGAGCTCGTCTGCATTCTGATCGGCGACCCCGATGGCCCGGGTGTCCAGGCGCGGATTGGCAAGGCCGTGGAGGGCCGGCTCGCAGCGCTCGGTCCGTCCGTGCCGGTCGCCGATGCCGGTCGAAGCTGGGCTCGTGCGCTTCGCTGCGTATCGCTCGTGCGCGCCGGCGTGCTCCCGCGCACCGGCCTCGTGTGCCACAGCGACGCAATCGGAGCGCTCGCGGCCTTCGCCGACCCCGAGGCGCTGGCCGAGCTCGCACGTGAGCGGCTCGCTCCACTCGCGGGGCAGACGGTCGGTGCGCGATCGCGCCTCGAGGCCACGCTGCTGAGCTGGCTGCGCTGGCAGGGCAGCGTGCCGGCGGTCGCTGCTGAGCTAAATGTCCATCCACAGACGGTGCGTTACCGGCTCGGGCGCCTGCGCGAGCTGTTCGGCGCTACTCTCGAGGATCCCGAAGCGCGCTTCGAGCTTGAACACGCGCTGCGGGGCCGGCACTGGATCCAAGCAACGTGACGCCGGCCCGAGCCCCGAGCGCTTTAATGCCCGGCGCGGGGGCAACCGCAAAACGACAGGAGAGCTTCATGTCTCGCCTCCCGCGCCGTGCCGCAGTGCTGTCGGGAATAGCCACCGTCAGCGTGTTTGCCTTCGCGCCCGGGGCCTTCGCGAATCCGCCGGCAACGCCGCCCGCGGGGACGCCCAACATGGCTGCGATGGTCGTTCAGCCGAGTGACCTCGAGCCGGGGGCGAGCCTTGCCGCGCAGCGCTATGTCGCCCCGCCGAAGGACTTCACGGCCGAGTACGCGGCTCTCTATACGGGTGCGATGACGATGGCCGGGACGAACTTCGCCTCGATCGAGGATGACGTGGCCCTGGCCGCGAGTGCAACGCCTGGCAGCGATCTCGAGGCGGCCGACCAGGAGGTGTTCGCAACGCCCGGCGGACGGCGCGGGTTCGTCAAGGGGTACATCAAGGCGGCCGGCAAGAAGGCCCGCCTCGTGCCCAAGGATTTCAAGTTCTCGCCAACCGCCAGCGCGGGAGTCGGTAGCGCGTCGTTCGTCGAGATAATCACCGTCAGGCGCGGGACGGCGCCATTTCGACGAGGGCTTCGTGGGCTTCGCCGATGGTGACACGTACTCCGGCTTCGTCTTGACTGCGAACCACATCCCCCAGAGCGATGCGGTCGCCCTGGCGCAGACGGCGGACGCGCACATTCATGCGACCCTTGGCAGCGGTGCCACCGGAGCGTCCGGCACGACGTGAGCGCCCGTTGGACCAACTCGCGATGACCGCGCGGTCTCGCACGTGTGTCGCCGCGCTGATCGCCGCGGTCGCCCAGATCGTGATGCCGAGCTTCGGCGCGGCCGCGGTTTCGCTGCCGGCGGGCACGCCGAACCTCGCCCAGAGCGTCATCCAGCCCGCCGACCTGGCGCCCGGGGCGGGTCGCGGTCAGCACCGCTACATCAAGCCCCCCGGCGGGTTCACCGCCGAGTATGCGAGCACGCTGACCGGCGCGAGCGCGATCGACGGGACGCGCTACACGCAGCTGCGGGATTTCGTGGCCCTCGCGCCCGATCCGACACTCGCGAGTGATTTCTACGCCGGCGAACAGGCCCAGTTCGCCTCGCCCATCGGACGGCACCGACTGATCCGCGAGCTGGTCCTCGCGCTCGGTGCCAAGCACGGGGTCAGGGCGCGCGATGTGAGGATCGGGACTGCCGTCAGCCTCGGCATCGGCTCCGGCTCGTTCGCTGAGACGTTGCGCGTGCGTCTGAGCGACGTATTCATCGAGGAGACGCTGATCGCCTTCGTCGACGGCGACGTCTACGCTGGGCTGGCGCTCACCGGCACCATCGACGAGCCGCTGTGGATGCGCGACGGAAGATCGCTCGCGAACACGCTCGATGCCCACATCCGCGCGGTCCTGGGCGTGACCGCTGCCACCGGATCAACGGGGTCAAGCGGCGCGAGCGGATCAACCGGCGAGAGTGGGTCCAGCGGCTCGACGGGATCGAGCGGCGCAAGCGGATCTAGCGGCGCGAGCGGCTCGACGGGCGCAACCTAGCCCCGCCTGGCGGCCGCGTGGTCCGGTGCGGGGCGCCCCCGTGCGCAGCGGCCCGCCGCGCTGGTGAGCTGGGTGGCCACGGTTTGACGGGGGCCGCAAAATCTTCTACACTCACACTCAGATTTCTTGAAGAGCGCAAAAGGAGTGGCAGCTGATGGCAAAGACCATTGGAATCGATTTGGGCACGACAAACTCGTGCATGGCCGTTCTCGAGGGCGGCGAGCCGACCGTCATCGAAAACGCCGAGGGTGGGCGCACGACGCCGTCTGTCGTCGCATTCACGGCCTCCGGTGAGCGGCTTGTGGGCACCGTTGCCAAGCGTCAGGCGGTGACCAACCCGCAGAACACCGTGTTCTCGATCAAGCGCTTCATGGGCCGCAAGGAGAGCGAGGTCTCCGAGGAGGAGTCGATCGTGCCCTACAAGGTCGTCTCGGGGCCGAACGGCGACGCGCGCGTCGATGTGGCCGGCAAGACCTACTCGCCGCCGGAGATCAGCGCGATGATCCTCCAGAAGCTGAAGGCCGACGCCGAGGCGTACCTGGGCGAGACGGTCGAGGCGGCCGTCATCACCGTCCCGGCCTACTTCAACGACGACCAGCGCCAGGCGACCAAGGACGCCGGCAAGATCGCCGGGCTCGAGGTCAAGCGGATCATCAACGAGCCGACCGCGGCATCGCTTGCCTACGGCCTGGACAAGGAGTCCGACCAGACGATCCTCGTCTTCGACCTCGGCGGCGGCACCTTCGACGTGTCGGTGCTCGAGATCGGGGACGGCGTCTTCGAGGTCAAGTCGACCGCTGGTGACAACCACCTCGGCGGCGACAACTTCGACAAGGCGGTCGTCGATTGGCTGGTCGCCGAGTTCAAGCGCGATCAGGGCATCGACCTGCAGCAGGACCCGATGGCGCTCCAGCGCCTGTACGAGGCCGCCGAGAAGGCGAAGATCGAGCTCTCGACGACGCAGGAGACGCAGATCAACCTGCCCTTCATCACCGCCGACCAGAGCGGTCCCAAGCACCTCGATACGCGCCTCACGCGCGCAAAGCTCGCCGAGCTGACGAGCAGCCTGCTCGACCGTGTCGTAGCCCCGGTACGCCAGGCGCTCGACGACGCGAAGGAGAAGGGCGCAGCGAAGATCGACCACGTGGTGCTCGTCGGCGGCATGACGCGCATGCCGGCGGTCCAGGAGAAGGTCAAGGAGCTGACGGGCAAGGAGCCGCACCGCGGCGTCAACCCGGACGAGGTCGTCGCCGTTGGCGCCGCGATCCAGGCCGGGGTGCTCGCGGGTGACGTGAAGGACGTGCTGCTGCTCGACGTGACGCCGCTGACGCTCGGTATCGAGACCAAGGGTGGCGTCTTCACCCGCCTGATCGAGCGCAACACGACGATCCCGACGCGCAAGGCGGAGGTCTTCTCGACCGCCGAGGACAACCAGCCCTCGGTCGAGATCCACGTGCTCCAGGGCGAACGCGAGATGGCCAACTACAACAAGTCGCTTGGCAAGTTCCAGCTGACCGGGATTCCACCGGCGCCGCGCGGCATCCCGCAGGTCGAGGTCGCCTTCGACATCGACGCGAACGGGATCCTCAGCGTCTCGGCGAAGGATCTTGGCACCGGCAAGGAGCAGAAGATCGAGATCAAGGCCGGCTCGGGACTCTCGGACCAGGAGATCAAGAACATGGTCTCCGACGCCGAAACGCACGCCGAGGAGGACCGCCACGCGCGCGAGCTCGCCGAGGCGCGCAACAACGGCGAGAACGCCGCCTACCAGGCGGAGCGCCAGCTCAAGGAGTTGGGCGAGACGATCGACACGGCGGCAAAAGAGCAGATCGAGTCCGCGATCAAGGCGGTCCGCGAGGTCCTCACATCCGAGGACGCAGCCTCGATCCGTGAGCGCACGGACGCCCTCAACCAGGCGTTCCACAGCGTCTCCGAGGCGCTCTACGAGCGCGCGGCGGCCGCCGCCGGTGGGAACGGTGGCGCGAGTGACGACGCCGCAGGCTCGGCCGGCGACGAGGACGTCGTCGATGCCGAGGTGGTCGACGAGCCGACCCAGTCCTAAGCCATGACCAAGCATGAAGAGCGAGCCGAGGACGAGATCCTCGGCTCGACCGAAACGATTGACGAGCAGATTGCGGTCGCGACCGACGTGCCCCAGGCCGAGGACGACACCGAGCTCGCGCGGGACATGCGAGCCGAGAGCGACTTCGAGCTCGATGTCGAGGTCCTGACCGCGAAGGCGGCCGAGCGCGACGAGCTGTTTGGCATCGCCCAACGCACCCAGGCGGACTTCGAGAACTACCGCAAGCGCATGGCGCGCGAACTCGAGGGCGCGCAGGCACGTGGGGTCGCGCGACTCGCGAGCGAGCTCATCCCGGCGCTCGACAATCTGGAGCGGGCGATCACAAGCGCGAGCGACGCCGCGGTCGTCGACGAGCAGCTGCTCGAGGGCCTGCGGCTCGTGCAGCGAGAGCTGCTCGCGGCGCTCGGCCGCGCCGGCGTCGAGCGTTACTGCGAGGCGGGCGAGCAGTTCGATCCCGCCGTCCACGAAGCGGTCAGCCATCAAGCAGTCGACGGCGCCCCCGCCGGCGTGATCGTCGAGGTCTACCAGCCCGGCTACAAGCTCGGTAACGCGGTGATCAGGGCTGCCCGGGTGATGGTGGCCGCCTGAGAACGGGCGAGCGATGGCCGCAACCAAAGATCCCTACAGCGTCCTCGGCGTCGATCGCAAGGCGACCGCCGCGGAGATCAAGAAGGCCTACCGTAAGCTCGCCCGCCAGTACCACCCGGACCGCAATCCGGGCGACGCGAAAGCCGAGGCGCGCTTCAAGGAGATCAACGAGGCCAACGACCTCCTCAGCGATCCGGACAAGCGGGCTGCCTTCGATCGCGGCGAGGGGCTTTCGGGGCGTTCGGCGCGGCCGGCGCGGCGGCGGCGGCCCGAACCCGTTTGCCGACGGCGGTGGTGCGTTCGGTGACATCCTCTCGAACCTGTTCGGCGGGACGGGTGGCGGCTCGGCGCCCGAATCGGGCGCCCAGGCGGGGCGGGGCGCCGATCTCGAGGCGAGTCTTCAGATCAGCTTCGATCAGGCGATCAGCGGCGCGCAGGTGCCGCTCGCGGTGCCCGTGTCGGTCTCCTGCCCGACCTGCAGCGGGACCGGTGCGCGTCCGGGCACGAAGCCAATCGTCTGCCCGCAGTGCGGCGGCCGCGGCATCGAGTCGCAGGGCCAGGGCATGTTCTCGATCTCCCAGCCGTGCTCGCGCTGCGGCGGCAGCGGCACCTTGATCGAGGATCCCTGCCCGACCTGCCACGGCAGCGGCGCGACGCGCTCGGTCAAGCGGTTTCGCGTGAACATCCCGCCGGGCGTGCACGACGGCAGCCGCATCCGCCTCGCCGGCAAGGGCGAGCCGGGCCGCGGCGGCGGGCCGCCCGGTGACCTTTTCGTGATCACACGCGTCACGCCCTCACCGGTCTTCAAGCAGAAGGGCGAGCACCTCGAAGTCGAGGTCCCGATCACCGTCGTCGAGGCGCTGCGCGGCGGCGACATCGAGGTGCCGACGCTGAACGGCCGCAAGCGCCTGCGCGTCAAGCCCGGCACCAGGCACGGCACGATCCAGCGCCTGCGCGGCGAGGGCCCGCCGAAGCTGAACGGCGCGGGCAACGGCGACATCCACTACCGCTTCGTGATCGACGTCCCCGGCGACCTGACCGAGCATCAGCGCAAGGCCGTGGACCAGCTGGCGAAGGCGATCAACGGCGACCCCCGCCACGAGCTCTTCGAGGCGCTCAAGTCGTGAGCGGGAGAACCAACGTCCGCCGGGCGCCTGCGCGGGGCGCGCGTCGATGTGGCCGTCGACCGCGGCGTCTTCATGATCTCGGTCGCTGCGCAGCTCGCCGAGATGCATCCGCAGACGCTGCGGATGTACGAGGCGCGCGGCCTGATCGAGCCGTCGCGTTCGCCGAAGGGAACGCGCCTGTACTCGCACGACGACGTCACGCGCCTGCGCCGCATCCAGCAGATGACGGTCGAGCTCGGGCTGAACCTCGCGGGCGTCGAGCGCGTACTTGCGCTCGAGGCCGAGCTCGATGTCGCGCACCGCCAGCTCGCCGAGCTCGAGGCACGCGCCGAGCGCGCGAAGCTCGAGATGGCCGAGGAGCTGGAGCGCGTGAGGCGCTCGCTGCGCGCTGAGCTCGTGCCCTACACCGGCACGACCGACATCGTTCGTCGCGTCGATGTGCGGGCGCCGTTTCGCAAGCGCGAGCGTTAACGCCGCTCGGTGCGCCACCCGGCTAACGGCGCTTCTGCTAGGACGGGATCATGAACGCCCGCGCGCCGCGTCGCGCCTGGCTGATCCTCGGCCTCGGATTTCTCGCCTACGTCGCGGCGGTCTTCCAGCGTTCTTCACTGGGCGTCGCGGAGGTCGAGGCGCAGCGGCGCTTCGGCACGAGCGCCGCCGTCCTGAGCCTCTTCAGCGTGCTTCAGCTAGCCGTCTACGCCGGCTTTCAGATCCCGATCGGCGCGTTGCTCGACCGGGTCGGTTCCCGCCCGCTGATCGCGATCGGCGGCGCGATCATGGGCGCCGGCCAGCTGATGCTTGCCACGGTCCACACGATCGGCCTCGCGATCGTCGCCCGGGCGCTCGTCGGCCTCGGCGACGCGATGACCTTCATCTGCGTCCTGCGCCTGATCTTCATGTGGTTCCCGCCGCGGCAGGTTCCGCCGCTGATGGCAGCTACCGGCATCATCGGCCAGCTGGGCCAGGTCGCCGCCGCCTACCCGCTCGTCGCACTGCTGCAAAGCCAGGGCTGGACGCGCTCGTTCGAGCTCGCCGGACTGGTCGCGTTCGCGATCGCGGCTGCCAGCGCCGCCGGCATCCGCAGCGCGCCCGAGGTGAACATCGGAGCGGCGGCCGAGCAGGGCGCCGGCCTGCTGACCGCAGGGTTGGCGCGGGCGTGGCGGGAGCCGGGCACCCGGCTCGGTCTGTGGACGCACTTCGTGACGCAGTTCTCGGGCACCGTGTTCGCACTGCTCTGGGGCTACCCGTTCCTCGTCGTCGGCGAGCGCCGCAGCCCGACGGAGGCCGGCTTGCTCCTGACGCTGCTGGTCGCCGGGTCGATGTTCGCGAACGTCGCGGTCGGTCAGGCGATCGCGCGCTGGCCGTTGCGTCGCTCGGTGCCGGTGCTGGTGATCGTCGGCTCGACCGTCATCGCCTGGACGGTCGTGCTGGTGTGGCCCGGGCGCGCCCCGCTGAGCGTGCTGGTCCTGCTCGTTCTCGTGCTCTCGACCAATGGACCCGGGTCGATGACCGGATTCGACTACGCGCGGACCGAGAACGAGGCCGAGCGGATCGGGTCGGCGACGGGGATCGTCAACGTCGGCGGCTTCTCGGCGTCGCTCGCGGTGATCGCGCTCGTCGGGATCGTCCTCAGCCTGGAGAGCTCGCGCGGCCCGACGAGCTACACGCTCGGCGACTTCAAGCTGGCCTTCGCGTGCAGTACGTGTTCTGGGCGGTCGGCGTGGGTGCCTTTCTGCGGACGCGCAAGCGGCTGCGCGCGGCGCACGGCCTCGAGCTGGAGGCATTCCCGGTCGCGGTTCTGCGCCGTGTCCGCGAGCAGCGCCGGCGGGGATAGCCTCACTAAATCTGCTATGATGTGACTTAGATTTCCATGCGACCGGACCGCTTCACCAGCCGAGTCCCAGGAGGCCCTCGCCGGCGCGGTGCGCATCGCGCAGGCCCGCGGCAACCCGCAGGTCAAGCCCGAACACCTGCTCGCCGCGCTGCTCGACGACACCGACGGCATCGCCGTCGCGATCCTGCGCAAGCTCGGCGCCGATCAGGCGGCGCTGACCGACCAGCTCGAGCAGTCGCTGGCGACGCTGCCCGTCGATCAAGGGCGCGACCGCCGAGGCGCCGCCGATCTCCTCCGAGCTCGCCGCCGTGCTCAACACCGCCGACCAGGAGGCGCGCTCGCTCGATGACGACTACGTGTCGACCGAGCACCTGCTGCTTGCGATCGGCGCCCACCCGGGCAGCGCGGGCGATGCGCTGCGTGGCGTCGGCGCGGAGCAGCAGACGGTCGCTCGATGCGCTCGACCGAGGTGCGCGGCAGCCACCGCGTCGCAGACCAGAACCCCGAGGACACGCTCCAGGCGCTCGAGCGCTACGGGCGCGACCTCACCGCCGAGGCGGCCGAGGGCAAGCTCGACCCTGTGATCGGCCGCGACGCGGCGATCCGCCGCGTCATCCAGATCCTCGCGCGGCGCACAAAGAACAACCCCGTGCTGATCGGCGAGCCGGGCGTCGGCAAGACCGCGGTCGTCGAGGGCCTCGCCCAGCGCATCGTCTCCGGCGACGTCCCCGAGTCGCTGCGTGACCGCCGCGTCGATCTCGCTCGACCTCGGGCGCGCTGCTCGCCGGCGCGAAGTACCGGGGAGAGTTCGAGGACCGCCTCAAGGCGGTGCTGAAGGAGGTCGCCGAGGCCGCGGGCAGGGTGATCCTCTTCATCGACGAGCTGCATACGATCGTCGGCGCGGGCGCCGCCGAGGGCGCGGTCGACGCCGCCAACCTGCTCAAGCCGATGCTCGCGCGCGGCGAGCTGCGCGCGGTCGGCGCGACGACGCTCGACGAGTACCGCAAGCACATCGAGAAGGACGCCGCGCTCGAGCGCCGCTTCCAGCCCGTCTACGTCGACGAGCCGTCGGTCGAGGACACGATCGCGATCCTGCGCGGCCTCAAGGAGCGCTACGAGAATCATCACGGCGTGCGCATCCAGGACAGCGCCCTGATCGCCGCCGCCGAGCTCTCGAGCCGCTACATCGCCGACCGCTTTCTGCCCGACAAGGCGATCGACCTGATCGACGAGGCGGCTTCGCGCCTGCGGATCGAGATCGACTCGCTGCCAACCGAGATCGACGAGGTCGAGCGGCGCATCATCTCGCTGCAGATCGAGCTGACCTCGCTGGCCAAGGAGACCGATGAGGCTTCCGCGCTGCGTCGCGCGGCGCTCGAGTCGGAGCTCGCCGAGCAACGCGAGCGCTCCGCGACGATGAAGACGCAGTGGCAGGCCGAAAAGGACGTGATCAGCGAGATCTCGGAGACCAAGAAGGCGCTCGAGCAGGCGCGCACCGAGGTCGAGCGCGCAGAGCGCGCCTCGGACTTTGCGCGCGCCGCCGAGCTTCGCTACGGCACGATCCCCGAGCTCGAGCGCAAGCTCTCAGAACGTGAGCAAGCCGCACCGAGCCAGGCCGTCTTCCTCAAGGAGGAGGTCGACGCCGACGACGTCGCGGAGGTCGTCTCGAGCTGGACCGGCATCCCGCTGACGCGCCTGCTCGAGTCCGAGGTCCAGAAGCTGATTCAGATGGAGGAGCGCCTGCACGAGCGCGTCGTCGGCCAGGACGAGGCGATCGAGGCCGTTGCCGGCGCGATCCGTCGCTCCCGCGCCGGCCTCGCCGACCCCAACCGCCCGATCGGCTCGTTCCTCTTCCTCGGCCCGACCGGCGTTGGCAAGACCGAGCTCGCCCGCGCGCTCGCCGAGTTCCTCTTCGACACCCAGGACGCGATGGTCCGAATCGACATGTCCGAGTACATGGAGAAGCACTCCGTCAGCCGGCTCGTCGGCGCGCCGCCCGGCTACGTCGGCTACGACGAGGGCGGCCAGCTGACCGAGGCGGTGCGCCGCCGGCCCTACTGGCGTGATCCTGCTCGACGAGATCGAGAAGGCCCACCCCGACGTCTTCAACATCCTGCTCCAGGTGCTCGACGACGGCCGCCTGACCGACGGCCAGGGGCGCACCGTCGACTTCAAGAACGTCGTCCTGATCATGACCTCGAACATCCGCCTCGAGGCCGACGACCTGCGCAGACGCTGCTCCAGCAGTACTTCAAGCCCGAGTTCATCAACCGGCTCGACGACATCGTCGATCTTCGACTCGCTCACCCGCGAGCAGCTCTCCGAGATCGTGACGCTCCAGCTGGGGCGCGTCATCGACCGCCTCGCCGCCCGCGGCATCACGCTCGAGCTCTCCGACGATGCCTGACGCTGCTCGGCGACCTCGGCTACGACCCGGTCTACGGCGCGCGCCCGCTCAAGCGCGTCATGCAGCGCCAGCTCGTCGACCGGCTCGCGGTCGGGCTGCTCGACGGCAGCTATCGCGACGGCGAGACGATCCTCGCCGACGCCGTCGGCGGCGAGATCATGCTGAGCGCGAGCAAGGCTTCCGAGCCCGCCGCCGCCTAGCGGATCACGCTGGCGACGCGCCCCCGGCCACTGGCAGC
>CAVPFP010000011.1:0-35946 GCA_963703775.1 uncultured Solirubrobacterales bacterium
ACCAGGTCGAAGCGCTCGAGCAGCTCGTTCGCGCGTCGCTTCGCGGCGGCGCGCGTCTCGCCGTAAAGGCGTCCGACCATCGTCAGGTTCTCGAGCCCGGTCAGGCTCTCGTCGACCGCCGCGTACTGCCCCGCGAGCCCGATCCGCGCGCGCAGCGCGGCCGCATCAGCGACGACGTCGAGGCCGAGCACGCTCGCCGAGCCCGCGTCGGGCCGCAGCAGCGTCGTCAGAATCCGCACGATCGTCGTCTTGCCGGCACCGTTCGGCCCGAGCAGCCCGAGCACGCTGCCGGTTGCGACGTCGAGATCGATGCCATCGAGCGCTCGGACCGCTCCGTAGGACTTCGCGACGCCGCGCACGCTGATCGCGGCGACATCGCTGGGCGCGGTCACGGGCGCCACCCTAGCGGCTTGGCTATCACGGACCCTAAGACTCGCCCGGGTAGTGAGACTCATCGGTCCGCTCGGACCGCCCCCTGCGTACCGCGCTCGCGCCACAGGCATGGCCGGGGCCCGGCCGCCGGGGGGCACCGCGTTGGGGCAAAGGCGCGCGCCCCCCGGAACAGCGCTCTCAGGCCGGGAAGGGCTCGGTCTCGCGCGAGCCCGGGATGTAGCTGCCCTCGTCCTCGAGCAGGTCGCGCGTCGTGGCGCGCAGCTCCGGGCCGTCCTCGTGTCCGTGCACCCCGACGGCGTGGGCAACCGCCGCCTCGAGCACCTCGTCCTCCTCGCCGATGATCGTGAGCGTGCAGCCGGACTCGCTCTCGAACCGGCGGCAATCAGCCATCTTCCGTGCCATGCCCTCAGTCCCCCAGGGTTGAATTGGAGATCTTTACGTGCTCGTTGTAACTCTCCACGAGCGGGCGGTCAAGGCGCCTCGGGGCTGAACAGCCTCCCTCCCGGCTCGACGCTTGGTCCGCGTGCGCTTCGACCAACTAGACCGCGACTGCGTTCCAGTTGAGTCGAACATAGTCGAGCACGAGCGGGTCCCCGAGCCCGGCTTCGAGCTCGCCGATGAACGGCCCACGGAGGTCGTGCGGGAGCCGTTCCAAGTAGGGCGCGAAGATCACCGTCTCGAGGAATTCGCGCGGGCGCGGCGGTGTTGTCGGCTTCGGCTCGAGCCAGCAATCGCCGACCGCGAAGCCGGCCGCCTCGAGCCGCGTGCGCGTCTGCTCGACCGTCGCGTAATGCCAGAGCTCGCCCAGCTCACCCAGGTGCTCGGCGTACGGCTGGCGACTTGCAAGCTCGACGCCGAGCGCACGAGCGCGCTCGATATTGCCCTTGCCGCCGCATTGGGCCACGAACTGGGCGCCCGGGCGCAGAGCGGCACGGATTCGCGCGAACAGCGTTTCGTGGTCGAAGATGTGGTGGAAGGTCGCGGTCGAGATCGCCGCGTCGACCGGGGAGCCGAGTGACAGCTCGAGGAGGTCCTGGCAGAGAACCTCGACGTGGGCCGGATCGAGCCGCTCGCGCGCCTTCGCGACCATCGACGGCGAGCCGTCAACCGCGACGACGCGACCGCGGGGCAGCCGTTCTGCCACCAGCTCGGTCACGCGCCCCGTGCCGCAGCCCGCGTCGAGGACCGTCTCATCGCCGGCCAAGCGCAGGCGTCCCACGACGCTCGCCCCCCATTCCTGCTGAGGCGAGGAGACCGCGTCGTAGCTGGTCGCATTCCAATCCCGCGGCGCCACAGGTGCGTACGCTATCACGGACGGTCGTCCGTCATCGCATAGGTATTCGGATGCGGTAGAACCAGCGCCATGAAGGTCTTGGTTGTCGGCTCGGGCGGGCGCGAGCACGCGCTGATCCGGGCGCTGGCGCGCTCGCCGCAGCGCCCGGAGTTGCTCTGTGCCCCCGGGAACGCGGGAATTGCGCAGGACGCGCGCGTGCTCGAGATCGGCGTCGAGGAGATCGACGGTCTCGTTGCGGCTGCTGCCGACGAGTCGGTCGATCTGGTCGTCGTCGGACCCGAGGCGCCGCTCGTCGACGGGCTCGTCGACGCGCTCCAGGAGTCGGGAATAAACGCATTCGGGCCGAGTGCGGCCGCGGCTCGGCTCGAGGGCTCGAAGGAGTTCGCCAAGCAGGCGATGCGCGCGGCCGGCGTGCCGACCGGCGCCTGGACCGCGGTCCAGGGTGTCGAGGAGGGTCTTGGGGCCGTACCCGGCTACCCGTGCGTCATCAAGGCCGACGGGCTCGCCGCCGGCAAGGGTGTCGTGATCGCCCACGACGCCGGCGGGGCACGAGCGGCACTCGAAACGTTCCTCGTCGAGCGGCGTTTCGGCACCGAGACCGTCCTCGTCGAGGAATGCCTCGTGGGTCCGGAGCTGTCCCTGCTCGCGCTTTGCGACGGCGAGCGCGCGATCCCGATGGCACCGGCCCGCGATTACAAGCGGATCTTCGACGGCGATGCCGGTCCGAACACCGGCGGCATGGGCTCCTACTCCCCGGTCGAGGGCCTTGGCGATGAGCAGATCGCCGCGCTCGTCGCGCAGGTCCACCAGCCGGTCGTGGATCATCTGCGCGAGCGCGGCACGCCGTTCCACGGAGTCCTCTACGGCGGTCTGATGCTCACGGCGGCCGGCCCGCGCGTGCTCGAGTTCAACGTCCGCTTCGGCGATCCGGAGACGCAGGCGTTGTTACCGCGGTTGCGCTCCGACCTGCTTGACGCGCTCGTGCGCGCGACGCGCCCCGGCGGCCTTGCGGATGTCAGGCTCGACTGGTCGCCGCAGTGGTCTGTGCTCGTCGTTTTGGCCAGTGCCGGCTACCCGGACAGACCGTTCCTCGGTGATGAGATCACCGGACTCGATGATCTGCCGCCCGAGGTCGAGGTGACGCACGCCGGGACCGCGAGGCGCGATGGGCGCCTCGTCACGAGCGGAGGCCGCGTCCTCGGCGTCGCAGCGCTCGGCGGCGATCCCGACAGCGCCCGGCGCTCGGCGTATGCTGCGGCGCAGATGATCTCCTTCGCGGGAAGGCAGATGCGCAGCGACATCGCGCGGGGGGTGCGCTAGTGGCCACCGAACCGCAGCTCGCGGTCGTCGCGACGGAGCCGGCTGAGGGCCCGCCGCTCGTCGGGATCCTGATGGGTTCGCAGAGCGACATGGACACGATGCAGGGTGCCGCTAAGGAGCTCGCCGAACGGGGCATCGAGCACGAGGTCCGCGTGCTCTCGGCGCATCGTCAGCCGGACGAGGTCGCCGACTACGCGCGCTCCGCACGGGCGCGCGGGATTCGCGTGCTGATCGCGGGCGCCGGCCTCTCCGCGGCCCTCCCGGGCGTCGTCGCCGCCCACACGGAGCTGCCGGTGATCGGCGTTCCGCTATCGAGCCGCCTCTCTGTCGCCGCTGGCCTGGACGCGCTCCTTTCGGTCGTCCAGATGCCACCCGGTGTGCCCGTCGCGGCTGTGGGCCTGGACAACGCGCGCAATGCGGGCATCCTCGCCGCGCGGATCATCGATGCGTCGATGGGGTCCGGCGGTCGACCGACCGCCGTCGCGTAGCACTTCAGCCGAGCACCGCAGGCGCGCGGCTGTGTAGCGAGTCGAAGCTCGTCTCGTCGACGGCTCCTGCGGAGCGGTGCTTGCGCGCCCTAGAGGTGCACCGACGCCATCCCGGCCTCGTTGTAGCGCTCGCCGGCGACGTCGGGCAATTCGGCATCGATGCGCTGAAGGTCCTCGGCGGATAGCTCGACGTCGGTCGCGCCTGCGTTCTGCTCGAGGTAGCTGCGACGCTTCGTACCGGGGATCGGCACCAGGTCCTCGCCCTGGGCCAGAACCCACGCGAGCGCGAGCTGCGCCGGGGTGATGCCCTTCTCGTCGGCGATTTCGGCCACCTTGCTGGCCAGCCTGAGGTTGTTCTCCAGATTCGTTCCCGTGAACCGCGGTCCGTGCTTGCGGAAGTCGTCGTCGTCGAGCTCGTCGGGCGACTTGAAACGGCCGCTCAGGAATCCCCGGCCGAGTGGCGAGTAGGGCACGAATCCGATCCCGAGCTCACGGCAGGTGTCGAGGAGGCCGTTGTGCTCCGGGTCGCGGGTCCAGAGCGAGTACTCGGTCTGGACGGCGGTGATCGGGTGCACGCCGTGGGCCCGACGGATCGTCTCGGGCGCCGCTTCGCTGAGGCCGATGTGGCGGATCTTGCCCTCCTTGACCAGCTCTGCCATCGCGCCGACGGTCTCCTCGATCGGGACGCTCGGATCGACGCGGTGCTGGTAATAGAGGTCGACGTAGTCGGTCGCGAGTCCCTTCAGCGAGATCTCGATAGAGCTCTTGACGTGATCGGCCGAGCCGTCGAGCGGGCCGGTGCTCGACATGTCCCCGGGCGTTGCGTTGTCCATCCGTCGCGCGAACTTCGTCGCGATCACGTATTCGTCGCGGCGTCCCTTGATCGCCTTGGCGACAAGCCGCTCGTTGGTCAGCGGGCCGTAGAGCTGGGCGGTGTCGAGGAAGTTGATGCCCAGCTCGAGCGCCCGCTGGATGGTCGCGATCGCCTCCTGCTCGTCGGTGGAGCCGTAGAAGGCGGACATCCCCATGCACCCGAGTCCGAGCGCTGAGACTTCGAGGTTTCCAAGATTGCGCTTGTTCATTGCCGCTCCAGTTGCTTGGTCAGGAATCGGATCCGCTCGAGATCTCTGTCGCCGTAGCGGCGGTGACCGCTGCCGTTGCGGTCGACCGGCTCGAGCAGGCCGGCCCGCTCGTAGTAGCGAAGCGCATGGGCAGAGAGCCCCGAGGCCTTCGCGGCGTCTGCGATCGTCAGTGTCGTGGCTATGTCCTCCACCATACGACTTGGAGTGCGCTCTAAGTCAAGGACTGCTCGCCGACGAGGGACGCCAGCCGCGATAATCCCTTCGTGATCGCCCGCTACACGCGCCCCGAGCTCGGCGCGATCTGGACCGACGAGGCCCGCATGGAGCGCTGGCGCGAGGTCGAGGTGGCGGCAGCGCACGAACTTGACGGCCTCACTCCGGCCGAGCTCGCGTCGATCGACGCCGCCAGCTTCACCGTCGAGGCGGTGCGCGAGCGCGAAGCCGTCACGGACCACGATGTCGCCGCGTTCGTTGACGTGCTCGCCGCGTCCGCCGGGCCCGCCGGGCGCCACATCCACTTCGGCCTGACGTCCTCGGACGTCCTCGACACCGCGCTCGCGCTCCAGCTGCGCGACGCCGGAGCGATCATCGTCGCGGGCGCACGCGAGCTCGTCGCGGCCTTCGCGGAGCGCGCCCGCGAGCACGCGCGCACGCTCTGCGTCGGGCGCACGCACGGCGTTCACGCCGAGCCGACGACCTTCGGCCTGAAGCTCGCGGGTTTCGCATTCGAGGCGCAGCGCAACGCCGAGCGACTCGAGCGCGCGTTCGCCCACGCCGCGGTCGGCGCGGTCTCCGGCGCGGTTGGCACGCACGCCGCCCACTCGCCCGATTACGAGCGTCGCGTGCTCGCGCGCCTGAAGCTCGCCCCCGAGCCGATCTCGACCCAGGTGGTCGCGCGCGATCGCCACGCCGAGCTGCTGACGGCGATTGCGCTAGCGGGCGCCGGTCTGGAGCGCTTCGCGACCGAGGTTCGCCACCTCCAGCGCACCGAGGTTATGGAGGCGCAGGAGCCGTTCAAGCCGGGTGAGCAGAAGGGGTCCTCGGCGATGCCGCACAAACGCAACCCGATCGTCAGTGAACGCATCTGCGGCCTCGCGCGCGTCCTGCGCGGGAATGCGCAGGCGGCGCTCGAGAACGTCGCGCTCTGGCACGAGCGCGATATCTCCCACTCGGGGGCCGAGCGCGTCATCCTGCCGGACTCGACAATCCTGCTCGACTACATGCAGCATCTGGCGCTGCGCCTCGTGAACGGGCTCGTGGTCGACGCCGACCGGATGCGGGCGAATCTCGAGCTCACCCACGGCGCCCTCTTCTCCCAGCGCGTCCTGCTCGCGCTCGTCGAGCAGGGACAGACACGTGACGAGGCCTACAGGATCACGCAGGAGCTCTCCCAGCGGGCGTGGGCCGAGGGCATCGCCCTGCGCGACCTACTCGAGGCCGATGACCGAGCGCGTGGCCTCGACCTCGACGCTGTGTTCGACTACGGCGCCTATACACGGCACGTGTCGGAGCTGGTCGCGCGGCTCGACTCGCTGGACTGACGTTCAACGAGCGAGAAACCGCTGGGACAGCAGTTAGAGTGCGGCACGTGACGTCCGTCTCGGACCTGCCCCTGATCGCCTCCGGGAAGGTCCGCGAGATGTACGAGCTGGGTGAGGAGATCCTGATGGTCGCGTCCGACCGGATCTCGACCTACGACGTCGTGCATCCGACGCCGATCCCCGGCAAGGGAGCCGTCCTCACCGGCCTGTCGGTCTTCTGGTTCGAGCTGACCAAGGACATCATTCCCAACCATCTCATCTCATACCGCGACAGCGTGCCGGAGGAGGTGCGCGGCCGCGCGCTCGCGGTCAAGCGCCTGCGAATGGTCCCGATCGAGTGCGTCGTTCGGGGCTACATCACCGGCTCGGGCTGGAATGACTATCAGCGTGGCGGCGCGGTCTGCGGGATCGAGCTTCCCGCGGGCCTCCGGGAGTCAGAGCAGCTGCCGGAGCCGATCTTCACCCCATCGACGAAAGCCCAGACGGGCCACGACGAAAACATCGACCTCGACGGCATGGTCGCGATCCTCGACGGCGACCGCGACCTCGCCGAGCGCGTGCGCGCCGTATCGCTCGCCGTGTACACGCGGGCCGCCGAGCACGCCCGCGAGCGCGGCATCATCCTCGCGGACACCAAGTTCGAGCTCGGCCTCGACGCGGACGGCACGCTGACGCTTGGCGACGAGGTCCTGACCCCGGACTCATCGCGCTTCTGGCCGGTCGACGGCTACGAACCGGGTCGTCCCCAGCCGAGCTTCGACAAGCAGTACGTGCGCGACTGGGCCTCGGCGAGCGGCTGGGACAAGACGCCGCCTGCTCCGCCGATCCCCGCAGAAGTCGTCGCTCGTACGCAGGCGCTCTACCGGGAGGCATACGAGCGGATCACCGGCGAGCCGCTCGAAGCCTGGCTTGAGCGCGCTGGCGCGCAGTAGCAGCGGGCGCCGGTGCGCACCAACATCCGCAAGCCGGTCCTGCCGCTGGTGCTAGGCGCGATCGGCTGCGCGCTCGCTGGGTGCGCCGTCTCACTGGCCAGCTCATCGCTGCGCGCGTGGCGTGTACCGACGACCGCGATGAAGCCGGCGCTGACCGTCGGCGAGACCGTCTACACGGGCTCCGAGCGGATCCGCGTGCGTGTCGGCGAGGTCGTGATCTTCCATCCGCCGCGCGGTGCGCTGCACGGGAACCTCGGCACGTGCGGCGCCCGCGTCTCGCCGCGCCAGCTCTGCCCGGACCCGACCGGCGGGCCGAGCTCGACGTTCTATGTCGACCGCATCGTCGCGCTCGGCGGCGCGCGCCTCGCGATGTTCGGCGGCCACCTCGCGATCGACGGTACGGTGCAGCGCGAGGCTTTCGCGCGAACCTCCGCCTGCGTCTTCGCGCGCCTGTGCAACTACTCGGTGGCCGTCACGATCCCGCGTGGCTACGCCTTCATGCTCGGCGACAATCGCGCCGCCGCGGATGACAGCCGTTTCTGGGGTCCGGTCCCGCTGTCGTGGATCGTCGGCGTCGCGGAGACCTGCGACCGCGCGCAGAAGCACTGCCGCGCGGCGGGCTACCCGCCCGCGTAGGCCTCGGCATCCGCACGGTCGGGGAAGCCCTTCATCTCGGCCACGAGCCCTTCATCGTCGAAGCTCAGCAGCACCCAGCGTGTGTCGGACGCGTCCATCGGGATGCCGTCGGGTTCGTGACTCGCGCGATGGAAGCGGACCAGCGTGTGCGCCTCGTCGAGCTCTTTGACCTGCTCGATCTCGCCGGTCAGGCGGCCCGCCGCGCGGTTCTCGCGCATCACGCGCAGGATCTGCGCGCGGCTAAGGCAGTCCGAATCGGGGTCCGGGGCGCGCCACTTCGCGTCCGGCGCGAACAACGCCTCGACGGCGTCGAGCTCACCTCGTTCGAGCGCCGCGAACGCCTCCCGCAATTGCTGCTCGCGGCCCGCCACGCCCGCATCTTCGCACGCGGCTAGCATCCATTCCAGTGCACGCACGCGTCCTGATTCGCCCCAAGGCGGGGATCCTCGACCCGCAGGGAGCGGTGGCCGAGCGCGCACTCGGAGCGCTCGGGTTCGAGGGCGTCAAGGATGTGCGCATCGGGCGCCTCGTCGAGCTCGACGTCGCCGATCCGGCGACGCTGCCCGAGATGTGCGAGCGGCTGCTCGCGAATCCGCTGATTGAGGACTACGAGATCATCGAATCGCCGGCGTGAAGTTCGGCGTCATCACCTTCCCCGGCAGCTGCGATGACCTCGACGCCCAACTCGCGGTAGCGCGCGTCGGCGAGGCCGTCCCGCTCTGGCACGCCGACCACGACCTCCGGGGCGTGGACGCGGTGGTCGTGCCCGGCGGCTTCTCCTACGGCGACTACCTGCGTCCGGGGGCGGTCGCGCGCTTTGCTCCGATCATGACCGAGGTGATCGAGTTCGCGCGCGCGGGCGGGCACGTGATGGGTATCTGCAACGGCTTCCAGGTTCTCTGCGAAGCGCGCCTGCTGCCCGGCGCGCTGTTGACGAACACGAGCCTGCGCTTCGTCTGCCGCCAGGTGACGCTCGAGCTCGTGAACCCGGACACGGCGTTCACGCGCAACGCTCCGGCGCGACTGTCGATCCCGGTCAAGCACACGACCGGCCGCTACTACGCCCCCGAGCCCGAGCTCGACCGTCTCGAGGCAAACGCCCAGGTCGTCCTGCGCTACGCCCACGGCGAGAACCCAAACGGCTCCGCGCGCGACATCGCCGGCGTCATCAACGAGGCGGGCAATGTCTTCGGCCTGATGCCCCACCCCGAGCACGCGGTTGACGCGTTGACTGGCTCGACCGACGGCCTGCAGCTATTTGCCTCGCTCGTGGGGGGCGGTCTGTGAGCTCCGCCACCGTCGCTCTTCACGCAGCCGCGCGTGAGCTTGGTCTCACCGACCACGAGACGGACCTGATCGTGCGCCAGCTCGGGCGCGAGCCGAACACCGTCGAGCTGGCGATGCTCAGCGTGCTCTGGTCCGAGCACTGCGCCTACAAGCACTCGAAGCCCCTGCTGCAAACGCTCCCGACGCACGGTGCCCGCGTACTGATGGGCCCCGGCGAGAACGCCGGCGCTGTCGACGTCGGCGACGGCTGGGCGATCGCTTTCAAGATCGAGTCGCACAACCACCCCAGTGCGGTCGAGCCCTTCCAGGGTGCCGCGACCGGAGTCGGCGGAATCCTGCGCGACATCTTCGCGGTCGGCGCTCGCCCGATCGCCGTGCTCGACTCGCTGCGCTTTGGCGAGCCGGGCTCCGAGCGAACTCGCTACCTGCTCGACCGTGTCGTCGCCGGGATCGGCCATTACGGCAATTCGATCGGTGTTCCCACCGTCGGTGGCGAGGTCTACTTCGAAGGCCCCTACGAGCACAACTGCCTCGTCAACGCGATGTGCATCGGACTCGCGCGCGCCGACCGCATGATCCGCTCGGCCGCCGCCGGTCCGGGCAACCTGCTCGTCCTGTTTGGCTCCTCGACAGGGCGCGACGGGATCGGCGGCGCTTCCGTGCTCGCCTCCGCCGAGTTCGGCGAGGACGACGAGGGCAAGCGCCCGACGGTCCAGATCGGCGATCCGTTCGCCGAGAAGAAGGTGATGGAGGTCTCGCTCGAGCTGCTCGAGCGAGACCTGCTGGTTGCCCTCCAGGACCTCGGTGCCGCCGGCCTGACTTCCTCGGTGCCGGAGATGGCAAGCAAGGGCGGCGTCGGCATCGACATCGACCTCGCGAAGGTGCCGCTGCGAGAGGCCGATATGCGCCCCCAGGAGATCATGGTCTCCGAATCGCAGGAGCGCATGGTCGCGATCGTCGAGCCGTCGAAGCTCGAGCGCGTGCTCGCCGTCTGCGCGCACTGGGAGGTCGCAGCTTCCGTGATCGGTGAGGTGACCGACAACGGCCACATCCGCGTCCACGCGGCCGGCGAGCCGCTCGCCGACCTCCCGCTCGACGTCCTCGTCGACGGCTGCCCGATCTACGAGCTAACGCCCGCCAAGGCCGCCGAGCCGATCTACGCGCCGCCGCCGCGCATGCTCGACAGCACGGACCCAAACGAGATGCTGCTCGCTCTCCTTGCGAGTGCAAATATCGCCGACAGGCGATATTTGTACGAGCAGTACGACTCGATCGTCCAGTCGCGCACGGTTCGCCGACCCGCGAGCGCCGACGCCGCCGTCCTGGTGCTCCCGAACGGCCGGGCGATCGCGACGGCCACCGACTGCAACGGCCGCCGCGTCGCCGCCGACCCGTACCGCGGCACGCTGGAGTCCGTGCTCGAATGCGCTGCGAACCTGGCCTGCGTCGGCGCCGAGCCGCTCGGCCTGACCAACAACCTGAACTTCGGCAACCCCGAGAAGCCGCACATCGCCTGGCAGCTCACGGAGTCGGTGCGCGCGCTTGGCGACGCCTGCCGGGCGATGGAGATCCCGGTCGTCGGCGGCAACGTCTCGCTCTACAACGAGTCGGCCGAGGGGCCGATCTACCCGACGCCGGTCATCGGTCTCGTCGGCGAGCTGCTCAGCGAGCCATCGCGAGCGGCCTGCATCGCCTTCGCCCATGAGGGCGATGCCATTGCTGTCGTCGGCGCCTTCGAGCCCTCGCTGGCCGCGAGCGAGCTGGCGAAGCTTCGCGGCGTGCCGCTTCCGGACTCGCTCCCCGGGGTCGATGTCAGCGCCGCCTGCGTCGCCATGGCGATGGTGCGCGCCGCGGTCCGCAGCGGCTGCGTCGCGAGCGCCCACGACATCGCTGAGGGCGGCTTCGCAGTCGCGCTCGCCGAGTGCTGTCTCGCGTCAGGGCTCGGCGCCACGATCGAAACCGAGCTGAGCGAGACGGAGCTCTTTGGCGAAGCGCCGGGCGGCTTCATCGTCTCCGGCCCCGCCGATCAGATTCCCGGGCGCATCGTCGGTACCGTCGGCGGCGAGCGCCTGCGCATCGCCGCGGCGATTGACGTCCCGCTCGATCGCCTGCGCGAGGCCCACGCCGCTCTCGCGGCGCTGTTCGACTAAGTGGAGTAGCCCGGAATCCCGACGCCGGGCTCGACCGGTCCGATCGTCAGCACACTGAGCTTCGAGCTGGCGCAGGCAGCGAAGCCGAACTCGACGTTGTGCGCCTGGGTCTCCCCGGGGGCATAGACCTTCAGGCCGACGGTCGTGACGAACTTCGAACAGATGGCCCCTGCGTCGGTGATCGCGATGATCGCGTGCGCGGTGCCACGCGGGGGGATCGTCACGCGTGTCGGCTTGGCGCCCGCGATCGATCCGCGCGTTGCCGGCGCACCGATCTGCGCGCCGCCGGTGCCCCAGGCGGAGACGCCCGGGTAGCCGTAGAGCGTGCAGCTCATGCGCCCGGTGTTACTGAGCTCGATCGGGTAGTAAACGTGGCCCGCCGTGCCGCCGCCTTCGCCGTCGCCGAGCCAGATTGCCGTGGCCTGGCTCGTGCAGGCCGGTGCACTCGCTCCCGCTGGCGCGGCTGCGAACGCGCAGCCCGCGGCGAGCGCGATCAGCGCGCCGCCGGCCAACAACACGCGGTTGCTGAACGCGGCCACACTGCCAAGGCGACTGCGCCCTCTCACGCGTCCACCGTAGCGCGCAGTACGGCGTCCTGGACCCGTTGCCGCCACGCAGCGCGGCGGCGCGGCGCGGCCCCCGCGTGACCCACCAGCTCCCCGCAACGAGCGGCCTGTCCTCGCAGTCGCGCTACCCCGCGCTGGTAGTCTTGGACGTGCGCGCGCGAATGTTCGCCGCGGCGCTCCTCTCTAATGCCTTCATCGTCCAGCAGCCCCGAGACGCGGGATGGACCACGCGATGAGTGCGGCGTGTTCGGCGTCTTCGCCCCCGAATACGAGGTTTCGAACCTCGCTTTCTTTGCGCTCTGCGCGCTGCAGCACCGTGGCCAGGAATCGGCCGGGATCGCCGCCGCCGACCGCGGGCGCGCGATTATCACGCGGCGCGACCTCGGTCTCGTCAGCCAGGCGCTGAACGCGAACGACTTGATCACGCTTGGCGGTGAGCTCGCGATCGGACACGTGCGCTACTCGACGACAGGCTCGAACGCATGGGAGAACTCGCAGCCGGTCCAGCGCGCGGCCGGGTCCGCCGGCAACCGCCGCGAGCTCGCCCTCGCCCACAACGGGAACCTGATCAACGCCGTCGAGCTCCACGCGAGGCTGCGCGCGGAAGGCGTCAGCTTCGCCTCAACCTCGGATTCCGAGATCATCGCCGCGCTGCTCGCGACACATCCCGCAGAGCGGATCGAGGATGCCGCGGCCGCCGTCATGCCGGATCTGCTGGGCGCTTTCTCGACGGTGCTGATGACCAAGGACCGGGTGCTCGCGATGCGCGACCCGCTCGGCCTGCGCCCGCTCGCGATCGGGCGCCTCGCGCCGCTTGCGCAGGGCGGGCCACCTCGTTACTGCATCGCGTCGGAGACATGCGCCCACGACATCCTCGGCGCGGAATTCGTGCGCGACGTGCGCCCCGGAGAGGTCGTCATGCTCGACGACGAGGGGCTGCACAGCATCCAGGTGATCGAGCCCGTGCGCGAGGCGTTCTGCGTCTTCGAGTACATCTACTTCGCGCGGCCGGACTCGCGCTTCAACGGCACCGCGTTGCAGGCGATCCGCGGCCGGATGGGCGAGATCCTCGCGCGCGAGGCGCCGGCGGACGCCGATCTCGTGATCCCCGTCCCCGATTCGGGTAATGCGGCGGCGCGGGGGTACGCGCGCGGCTCGGGCCTGCCGCAGGACGACGGCTTCGTGAAGAACCGCTATATCCAGCGCACGTTCATCCAACCGGGACAGCAGCTGCGCAAGCACGGCCTGCGGATCAAGTTCAACCCGCTCCCCGAGGTGGTCAGCGGGAAGCGCCTCGTCGTCGTCGACGACTCGATCGTTCGCGGCAACACGACCGCGCAGATCGTGCGGATGCTGCGCGACGCCGGCGCTGCCGAGGTTCACCTGCGCATCAGCGCGCCACCGATCAAGCATCCCTGCCACTACGGCATCGATATGTCGACGCGCGAGGAGATGATCGCGCACGAGCGTACGGTCCCCGAGATCGCCGACCAGCTTGGCTGTGACTCGCTCGCCTACCTCTCGATCGACGGCGTCTACGAGGCGATCGGCCAGCCACGCTCACGCCACTGCGACGCCTGCTTCACCGGCGACTATCCCCTCGCCGGCAGCGAGACCGCGAACGGCAAGTACGCGCTCGAGCTGGCTGCGGGTCCTGCCGCGTAGCCGGGGTGATGGGGCGCGGGGGTGCTGGGCAGGTGTCCTCGCCTGCTTGTCATGCGATTGATGACGCGCGCGCGAGGATGACGGCGGAGCCGCTCGCGAGCAGTTGCTGGCCGGCGAGACCGTCACCGCGGCCCGCTAGCGTCCGCTGCCGATGAGCGACGAACTCCACAGCGCGCTGCGCGCCCACTTCGGCTACGGCGCCTTCCGCCCGGGCCAGGAGGAGGCCGTGCGCGGGGTGCTGGCCGGCCGCGACGTGCTGGCCGTGATGCCGACCGGCGCCGGCAAGTCGCTGTGCTACCAGCTCCCGGCGCTCCTGCGCGACGAGCTCACGATCGTCGTCTCACCGCTCGTCTCGTTGATGGCCGACCAGGTGGCCGGCCTCACCGCAGCACGCCGCGCTGATCAACTCCCAACAGGATCTTGCCGACAATCGCGAGACCTTGGCGCGAGTTCGGGGAGGGGATGTCCGCCTCCTCTACGTCGCGCCGGAGCGCTTCTCGACGCGCGGCTTCATCGAGGCCCTCGCCGGCGTACGCGTCGCCTGCTTCGTCGTTGACGAGGCGCACTGTGTCTCGCAGTGGGGGCATGACTTTCGTCCCGACTACTTCGACCTGCCGGAGGCTGCCCACGCGCTCGCCGCGCAGCAGATCTTCGCCTGCACAGCTACCGCCACGCCGCTCGTGGCGCGCGACATCGCCGCGCGGCTGCGCCTGCGCGACCCGCTTCTCGTGGCCACTGGATTCGATCGCCCGAACCTCTCCTACATCGTCGTGCGAGCGACGAACGATGCCGACCGCGAGCGGCGCATCGCAGCGGTCCTCGCCGACCCGGCCGCCCGGCCGGCGATCGTCTACGCGGGCACGCGCGCGCGCAGCGACGCGCTCGCGGGCTTTCTCGCGGCTCGTCTCGGGAGTCCCGTTGCGACCTACCATGCCGGCCTCGAGCGCGAGCAGCGCGCCGAAGCGCAGCGGCGCTTCATGGACGGCGAGGTGGACGTCGTCGTCGCGACGAACGCCTTCGGGATGGGCATCGACAAGGCTGACGTACGAACCGTCTGCCATGCGGCCGTCCCCGAGTCGCTCGAGGCCTACTACCAGGAGGCCGGCCGCGCGGGCCGCGACGGGGAGCCGGCGCGCTGCCTCCTCTTCGCCGCTAACCGCGACAAGGGCCTGCACGTCCATTTCATCGGGCAGTCGGCGTCGGGGAGTGCGCGCAACGCGCGCTGGGCGCAGTACCGCGCGATCTGGGCGTTCGTCGAATCCTCCTCCTGCCGTCGCAAGCAGATCCTCGAGCACTTCGGCGACCGCAGCGCACCAGCCACCCTGCCGTCAATCGCCTGCTGTGACATCTGCGCCCCCGGCTCCCGACCAGCCCCACCACCGAGCCCTGCATCCGCCCGCGAGCCAGCGGCCCGCCCCCGCCACCGGCACGCGCGCACAAAGCCGGCGCAGGTCGAGCTCGAAGAGCTCGACCGAGCCATCCTCGAAGTCGTCATCAGCGCGCGTCCTTCCGTCGGACGCACGCGGACAGTGGAGATACTCCGCGGCGGGCGGTCCAAGCTGATCGCGCAGAATGGGTACGACTCGCTCGGGGCTCTACGGCGCCTACGCGCACCTGTCGTCCGGAGAGGCGCTGGCCCAGGTCGACGAGCTGATCGCGCGCGGCGTGCTGCGCTCGACCGGCGGCCGTTTCCCGAAGCTGGCTGCGGTGAGGGCCCCGGACTCGAGCGGATAGGCAGCATCCGCTTCGGGCCGTCATCCTCGCCGGGCTGATCGCGCGCTCCGCAGATAGCGATCAAGCGCATGTGACGCGCGGACGCGCCCGCGCGAGGCGCGCTTCCTCGCTATGCTCGAATCATCGCCACCGAGATGAACAGCGCAGCAGGCATCGAGCCGGTTCCGCCTGGTGCGGTGCAGGTGCGACGGGCGCTCCTCTCGGTTTCGGACAAGCGCGGGATCGCCGACTTCGCTCGCGGCCTCGCCGATCTCGGGATCGAGATCGTCTCGACCGGCGGCACCGCCCGCGAGCTCCGCGCCGCGGGCATCGAGGTGCGCCCGATCGACGACTTCACCGGTTTCCCCGAGATCCTCGACGGCCGCGTGAAGACGCTGCATCCGAAGCTCTACGCCGGTCTGCTCGCGGTGCGGGACAACCCCGAACACCTCCAGCAGGCGGCCGAGCAGGACGTGGAGTTCGTCGAGCTCGTCTGCGTCAACCTGTACCCGTTCGAGCGCACAGCGGCCCGCGCCGATGCGACCGACGCCGAGGTGATCGAGGACATCGACATCGGCGGTCCGACGATGATCCGCGCCGCCGCCAAGAACCACGCGTACGCCGCCGTGGTCGTACGGCCCGAGAGCTACGACGCCGTGCTCGAGGAGCTGCGCGCCTCCGATTGCCGGCTCTCGATGGAGACGCGCTCGAGCCTCGCCGCCGAGGCGTTTGCCGCCACGGCCCGCTACGACACGGCGATCGCGCGCTGGTTTGCCGAGCGCGAGGCCGACGAATTCCCGCCGCTGCACGTGCGCGCCTACGAGAAGATCGTGGATCTCTCCTACGGCGAGAATCCCCATCAGCGCGCCGCCTACTACTCCCTGGCCGGCGCGCGCACGCACCTACTGTCGATGGTGCGCCAGCACTGGGGCAAGCAGCTCTCATTCAACAACCTGCTCGACCTCGACTCCGCGCGGCGTCTCGCCGAGGATCTGGCAACGGCTCTCGCGCCCGGCGGACCGACGTGCGTGATCATCAAGCACAACACGCCCTGTGGCGCGGCCGTCGGAGAGACAGCTCTCGCGGCCTACCAGAAGGCGTTCGCTTGCGATCCGCTGAGCGCCTACGGCGGAGTGATCGTCCTCAACACGCCCGTTGATCGGGAGCTCGCCGAGGCGCTGCACGAGCAGTTCATCGAGGTCCTGTTTGCGCCCGCCTACGAAGAGGGCGCGCTCGAGACGCTCCAGCAGCGCAAGAACATTCGCATCCTTGAGAAGGGCGACCGCCGGGTCGGTGCCGGCGAGCCGGAGATCCGCCAGGTCGCGGGCGGCCTGCTCGTGCAGGACCGCGACAATTCGCTCGAGGGGCGCGCCGAGATGCGCGTGGCGACTTCACGCGCGCCGACCGAGGACGAGTGGGATGACCTGCTGTTCGCCTGGCGCGTCTGCAAGCACGTCCGCTCGAACGCGATCGTCCTCGCCTCCGACCTCGCGACCGTCGGGATCGGCGCGGGGCAGATGAGTCGCGTCGACTCGGTTCGCCTCGCGATCGAAAAGGCGCAGCCGGGGACCGTCGCCGGATCCGTCCTCGCCTCCGACGCCTACTTCCCGTTCCCGGACAACATCGAACTGGCCGTGGAGGCCGGAATCGTTGCGATGATCGCGCCCGGCGGCTCGATCCGCGACGACGTTGTTGTCGCCGCCGCTGAGGAGGCCGGGGTCGCGATGGTCCTCGACCGACCGGCGCCACTTCCGTCACTAAGCTGCGGGGGCCGGCCTCTGGCCGTGCGTTGGCCAGTTGCGCTTGGTGCCGGCCTCCTCGCTTGGGCTTTGCGGGCGGGCTTGGCTGGCGATTGCGGCGGGATTCCCTTGGCCTTGACAGGGAAAGGTTCGGTGCCTAAACTTCGGCACCGAACTATTAGGCTCCTTCGGACGGGAGGCAGGATGGCCGGGAAAGACGACCGCATTGAGGCCTGGGTCTGGCGCGTAGCCGCGGTGATCGTGCTCGGCTCGATCATGTCGATCCTCGACACGACGATCGTCAACGTCGCCCTCGCGACGCTGCACCACGATCTCCATAGCCCGCTGTCGGACATCCAGTGGGTGATCACCGGATACCTGCTCTCGCTTGCCGTCGTGATCCCGCTCAGCGGCTGGTCCTCGCGGCGCTTTGGCGCCAAGCGCGTCTACCTCATCTCGATAGTTCTCTTCACGGCGGGCTCGGCGCTCTGCGGCTTCGCCGGCTCAGCCACAAGCCTGATCGTCTTCCGGGTGCTCCAGGGCGTCGGCGGCGGCATGATCATGCCGGTCGGTCAGATGATCCTGGCGGGTGCCGCCGGGCCCTCGCGCATGGGTCGCGTCATGGCCATCACGGGCGTGCCGACGATGCTCGCGCCGATCATCGGTCCGACGATCGGCGGCCTGCTCATCGACAGCGCCAGCTGGCGCTGGATCTTCTTCGTCAACGTCCCGATCGGCATCCTCGCGACGGTGCTCGCGGTGCGCTTGATCCCGGCATCGAGCAACGATCGCAGCAAGGCACAGCCACTTGACATTGTCGGCCTGCTGCTGCTGGCCCTCGGTTTGCCGCTGCTCACCTATGGCCTCGCCGAGATCGGCACGACGGGGAGCTTCAGCTCGCCGAAGGTCGTGATTTCGATCCCGGCCTCGATCGTCCTGATCGGCGCGTTCATCGTCCACGCGCTGCGCGCCAAGGTGCCGCTGCTCGACCTCAGCCTGTACCGCCGGCGGACCTACGCCTCGGCCTCCGCGGCGATGTTCTTCCTCGGGGCAGCGCTGTTCGGCGCGATGATCCTGTTGCCGCTCTACTTCCAGAACATCCGTCACGAGACGGTCCTCGACACGGGACTGCTGCTCGCCCCGCAGGGCCTCGGCATGGCAATGATGATGCCGGTCGTCGGTCGGCTCACGGACCGCGTCGGCGGCGGTCCTCTGACGATCATCGGCGTGACCGTCACGACGTTGGTCGGCATTCCGTTCGGCTTGATCGGCGCGAACACGTCCTTCGTCTGGCTCAGCATTGAGCAGGTGGTGCGCGGCATCGGCATCGGTTTCGCGTTCATGCCGGCCTACATCGCCGCGATGGCTGCGCTGGAGCGCCACGAGCTGCCCGACGCGGCGCCGCAGCTCAACGTGCTGATGCGCGTCGGCGGCTCGCTCGGCACGGCGATTCTTGCCGTCGTACTCCAGCGCGCCCTGATCTCTGCCGGCCCGCATGCGACGAGGGCCGCGATGGCCAGCGCCTACGGCACTGCGTTCTGGTGGGGTGTCGCGATCATCGCCGTCGCAATCGTGCCCTGCGTCATCCTCTTCCGCGCGGAGCGCGGCGCACGCGACGCGCGACGCAGGCACGGCCCCGAGTTCACCGAGACGCCGCCGCTGGCGGAGGCGGCGTGAGCACGACCGCGTCGACGACCGAGCGCGGCGAGGCACTTTCGCGGTTCGGCGTCGCCTTCAAGCACGCGAACGCGGCGGTACGCCGACTGCGTGGTCGCGACACGCATCGACCCGAGGAGCTCAGCTATGCCCAGGCGAGCCTGCTCTTCGGGCTTGCCGAAAGCGGGGAGCTGACGGCGAGCGAGCTTGCGCAGTACGCGGATGTCGCGCCAGGGACCGCCACGCAAATGCTCGACGGTCTCGAGCTCGCCGGGTTGATCGCGCGCCGCGGCAGTGAGCGCGATCGGCGCCTCGTCATCGTCTCGCTGACGCCGCGTGGCGCCGAGCTCGTCGACGAGCGGCGGGTCCGCTACAAGGTCTGCTGGGAGCAGGCACTGACCGAGTTCAGCGCGGCGGAGTTGCTGACGGCTGCGAGGGTTCTCGACAGCATGCGTGTGATGTTCGACAGCCTCGCGACGGTCGACGCGACGAGCACGGAGTGAACGACCAGTAAGAATAGGAGTGTGCGCCACGAGCGCCACTTCACACTCGATGAGGCCCGCGCGGAGCTCCCCTGGGTCGCGGGGCGTCTCGCGGCGCTGCGCGCCGCGCACGCCCGCCTGACCGACGAGGAGACACGCCACGTGCTCGCCGGCGGGTCGGCGGCCAACGGCGGGGGCGCCGCCGGCAAGCAGGTCGGCGAGGCGTTCCTCGACATCCAGGCGAATGTCGCGGCGTTCGACGGACGCGGGATTCTGCTGCGCGACTTCGATCGCGGCCTCGTCGACTTCCCGTCGATGCGCGAAGGACGCGAGGTCTATCTCTGCTGGATCGACGGCGAGGCGGATATCGCCTACTGGCACGAGCTCGACGCCGGCTTTGCCGGGCGCCGTGAGCTTTGAGCCGAACCTGCGGGAAGGATTCCGTCCACGCGGCGTCTGTAGGGCTGGGACGAACTCAGCCAGATGGGAGAAAGCACATGAACAAACTCAAGCTGCTCGCGGCGGCCTCGGCGGTGACGCTGCTCACGGGCGCCGGCGCGGCCTTTGGCCAGTCGGCGCACACGAGTGCCGCCTCGACCGTCGTGACTACGAAGTCGACGTCACTCGGAACGATCCTCGTGACCGGGTCAGGTCAGACGCTCTATGCCGATATGAGCAGCTGCACTGGCGGCTGCCTCCAGATCTGGCCGCCGTTGAAAGCGAAGGGCACGCTGACGGCGAAGGGGAAGGCGAAGGCCGCCGACCTCGGCAAGAAGAACGGACAGGTCACCTACAAGGGCCATCTCCTCTACACGTTCGCTTCGGCCGCAACCGGGACGAGCGGCGAGGGCACGGGCGGCTTCTACGTCGTCAGCCCGGGTGGAAGCCTGATCACCAAAGCGGCGAAGGCGACCGGTTCGTCGTCTGGCGGCGGCTGGTAGCTAGCCGTCGGCGCATGCAGGACGGGGGACGGCGCGCGACCAGGCGCCGTCCCCCCGCAGCGCGCCCCCGCTGAGGGTCTTGACATTCGCCGCCGCGCGGGGCCCCGACAGATAGCGGTCACACCCGGCCCGGTTCGCGCGACGTTATTGGTTCGTGGAGGTATTGCTCTCGGCGGGCGGGCTGGTGGTCGCGCGGGGTCGCAGAGTGCTGTTGCGCGGATTCTCGCTGACCGTGGCCGCGCACGAGGTCGTCCACGTCGCTGGCCCGAACGGCTGTGGGAAGTCGAGCTTGCTGCGCGTGTTGGCGGGTGCGGTGGAACCTCGGTTGGGCGCCGTGCGCAGTCGGGCCGTCCGCGTTTATCTGCCAGAGCGCGTGGCGTTGCCCGAGTCGGTGTCCTCGACACGCTGGCTCGCGATCTGTGATGCGCCCAGGGTCGGGCGCCTCGCGGCGTCCAATCAGCGTACGGGGGCCCTGTCCAAGGGCCAGCTGCAGAGGCTCGTGCTCGACAGCGTGCTCAGCACAGGATTGGAGGGCCCGGCGGCGGTGTATGTCCTTGACGAGCCGTGGAGCGGGCTTGACCTAGGTGCGCGCTCAGCGCTCGATGACCAGCTCACGACGTTGGTGGAGCGCGGCTCGGCGGTCATCTTCACCGACCACGATCGCGTCACCACGCTCACGCCGAGCGCGACGATCAACCTCGGAGCGGGCGAGGATGACACCGGCGCGCCGGCCCGCGTTGTAATCGAGATTGCCCGCGGCGAGGAACGCACGCGTGTGATGGTCGCGAACGGCGAACTTGCGGCGCGGCTCACTGAAGGCTGGCAGATCGACGGCGGGGAGCTCGTCTCATGAGGTTTGCGCGCGATCAACTGTCGCTTGCGCTCTCGAGTCGGCGGTTGCTCGCACCACTCGCCCTGGTCCTGTTCGCGCTGATCGGGGTCTACGCCGACGGTCAAAACGAGGTGCAGGGAAGCTTCGCCGCGACCGCCGCACTCAGCCTCGTGTTTTGTGCCTGGCTCGTCGCGGCCGTCGAGCGCGAGATCGGACCGACCGCGGGCGCGATCCTGACCGTCCGCGCCGGCGGCGCCGTCCGGGGGTGGGTCGGCCGCCTGACCATCGTCGCGATGTTCACGCTTGGGCTGACGATCGCTTTCCTCGTCTACCCGACCGCTCTGGGCGCCTTCAAGCGACCGGTCGGTGCGGGAGACCTGCTCGCGGCTGCGATCACCCACGTCGCCTGCGGCGCCGCCGGCGGCGCGCTCGCGCTGCTCCTCGCGCAACCGGCCAGACCCGCGACCGCGTTCGCCGCGACCATCGCCTTCACGGTCGGCTCGATCGAGCTCGCACGCCCACTCGGCGTGCTCGCCGGCCCGGGCGCCGTGGCGCGAGCCCTGTCGCGTGCTCCGGCCAACACCGTCTCCACCCAGCTCGCCCTCGCAACCCTGGTCTGCGTGGTCGAGACGATCGCCTTGGCCTACGGCGCGCGCCGGCTAGCGCGCTGGCGTGGGTAATGGCCCCCGTGCCGTTAAGCCGCATGCCCTTGACGCGAAATATGGTGATAGCACGCTCTACACCGACGACGAACCCGGCGGGACCGCGTTCGAGGCCCACCAACAACTGCTCTCAACCAGCAACGCCCGGGTCAGCCTGCTCTGGCAACAGACCAACCACACGCCGAAATAGCCGCAGTCATCCGGTTTGAGGGCGCGCCGTCAGGTATCGCTCGTGGGCTTGGTTGACGCCTTCTTGGTCGCCGGTGGCGAGTAGGTCGAGGAGGAGGCCGCGGGTGACCGCGATGCCAAGTCTTGCCTCAGCGCGGGCTTCGGCGTCCGAGTTAGCGCATGCGTCCGATGGTGAGGTACGTCATTCCGCCCAATGGGGTCGCGAGGACGATGATGTACGCCCAAGTCTGACGCGGTAGGTAGAGCACCACGGTGCCAGGGTCGAGGGCGTCTTTTACGCAGCGGTAATCGAATGCCGCGGCGATCGCTACGGTGCTGAGGATGCCGAGCGCGACCGGAAAACTCATCGATCTGGCGCGTGGCGGTGGAGGACTGGAGTCGCGACCGGTCGCCATCGGCGCGAGCGGGGCCTTTTCATTGCTGTGAACGTTATCGTTATCGGTAGCGGTCGGTAGGTTCTGCGAGGCCCGCGCTTTTGCAGGGCCCTCCGCCGCACCATGCGCGGCCTGTGGACTCGAACCCAGCCCGCCGGATTCAAAGTCGCCCCCGCACGTCGCATAGGCTGATTTTGCAGGCGTTTAGCTCCTCTGAAGTACTCTGAGACCCCCTGAGATCCGCCAAGTCGGTACCCGGTTCGGTATCTGGTTGGCTCTCTTCGATCATTCATGCGGGTGGGTGAGGCCAGCGCGCTGGAGCCCTGCAGCCCGCAGCAAGCGGTGGGTGCCGGCCCGCAGCGCGCGCGCCAGCGTCTTGTGTCACCCCGTCTAAGCGTGCGTCTTGGTAGAGCGCGTAGCTGCGGGGCCGGCCAAGCGCACTTTCAAGGCCGCCGCGGTCGGCCGCTAGTCGGCGGCTTGGGCTGGTGTGCCGTGGATGATCGCGGCGTAGAGCTCGAGCGCGTCAGTGAGGTCGAGATAGACCGCCTCGGAGTCGTCTCAGGCACGGTCAGTTACGGCTTGGGTGGCCCGCTGTCGGGATCGTGGCCGGCGAGAATCCGAAGCGCCTCGGGGTACTCCTCGACGGCGCGGCGGCCGATGCCGCGGATCCGGTCATGCACGTGGTCGGTCGGCATGATTCGAAGCTCGTCGCTCTCGAGTTCCTCGAGCAGCACCGATGTTCCCGGCGCGTAGCCGCGCGCCTCGAGCTCCCGTGGAATCGACACCACGTTGCTATTACCGACGCGACGCACCTTGAGGACCCTCAGAAGCGCCAGTACACACGCGGATATCGGAGAGACCCAGGCGGTATCGCGCTCGCAGCTGGCGCGCTTTGCAGCAGCGCGGAATGGCCCGTCCGGTTGGGAGTGGTCTACCCCAAGCTGCTCTGCTCGCGCCGGCATCGTGGCGCTCGTCAGAGGGTGGCGCGGGCGACGGCGGTGACTGCGACGGCGGCGATGATGCAGGCTGGGGTTGCTAGGGCCGCGGTGCGGGCGGCGGCGGCAGTAGCGACGCCGAGCGCAGAGTGGCCCGTTGACGGAGGACCAGTGCGGGCCGAGGATGTCAGAGATGACGAGGCCTGCGAGCAGTGCCGGGGCGAGAAGTGCGACGACCCCTGTGGCGCGCGAGGGGAGCGGACGGTTGCCGAGTATCGCGGGGCCTGTGGCCTTGATCGCGAAACTCGCGATGGCGGTGAGGGCGACGCAGATCCAGATCGTGGTCACGAGCGCTCGGTGTCGGTGCCTCGCAGGCCGAGGAGCGCCGTAGCGCCGCCGCCCAGGAGCGCTGCGCCTGGGGGCAGCGCTAGTAGCAGCACGGCGGTGGTGACGGCGGCGCCGGCGGCGGCGATTCGCGCGGACCGGGTGCGTCGCATTTCGTCGAAGAGCAACAGAGCGAAGAACGCGGGGAAGACAACAGCGAGGCCGGTGGCGTTGAGCAGTCGGGTGGACGGGGCGAGGACGACGCCGAGGATCGTGCCGGTGAGCCACGCCGGCCACTGCGCGAGTGTGGAGCCGAACAGCACGCCGCGGTTGAAGCGACCATCGCCCAGGTGGGCCAGCACCCACGAGGCATCAACGACTGTCTGGGCCTCGATCGCGCGCCGGATTCGTCCGCCTCGCAGTGCGGGCGCGGCCGCGAGGGCCATCGGAAAGAAGCGCAGGTTGATGAGCGCTGCGGAAGTGACGGCGGTCCACGCGGCCCCGCCACCGGCGAGCACGGAAAGCAGCGCGAACTGCGCCGAGCCAGAGAGGATCGCGAGCGACGCGACCACTGGTGCGCCGACACCCCAGCCATGCGCGTGGGCCAGCGCACCGAACGTCACGCCGAGGACGAACGTGCTTCCCGCCAGTCCCGGCGCTGCGGCGAGGCCCGTACGTATGTCGTCGATCATGGGCATTCGTTGCTCTAACGATCTAAACGTAGATCGTGCGTTGGGTCGATCGGCTAATGCCATCCACGACCCGGTCACGGGCCGAGTCGATCGAGCTCATCGGCGGCCACGCAGCCCTTGATCTCGTCAACACGGTCTCCTGGCGTCACGACATCGACCGCCGCCGCGAGAACCTCACCGTCCCGCTCGACCTGCTGATATGGGCCCACCGCGCCGGCGTCCTTGACTACCACCACGGCACCGCGACGCGTCTCGCGAGAGTCGCGGACTCAAAGGCAGCCGAACGCGTCCTGCACCAAGTGCACGAGCTCCGCGAGGAGCTCTACCGCCACCTCGCCGATCACATCGACGATCCGGTGAGCGAACACCAGCTCGGGGAGGGCTCCCCGTTGCAGCGCGCGTTCGTCGACGCAGTCACCGCCAGCAGCCTCGCCGGCACCCCGGCACGATGGACCCCGCAGGCGCGCGGTCCGCTCGATGTCGCCCGGGTCCTCGCGCTCCTCGCGCTCGATCTCCTCCAGACGATGCAGCCGGACCGCTTGCGTCGCTGCGACGACGACGGCTGCGGCTGGCTCTTCCTCGACAACAGCCGCAACCACAGCCGCCGCTGGTGCAGCTCCCGCGACTGTGGCAACCGCGACCGCGCCCGACGCTACTACACGCGCAACCGAACGACGGCGCGTGGAAACGCTCCCTCGCTCCCTAGAGATGGGAACGAACCAACCGCGTGACGATCGCCCTCGGGGCCCTCCGGAACGAGTTGCTGCTACCGACACCGTCTTGACCGAAGTCGCCCTGCCCTCGGAGCTCCGCTCCTTTCCAGTCGCCCGAGCTTGTGTGCGGATTTCGGATCGCGATTCGTGGCGGCAGCAAGCAACTACTTGACAGCCTTACAAGTACATGCCATTTTGATCGGCATGAACGAGAACTACGACCAACGAGCCGCACCCTCGCGACCGTGCCCTGGCCACTACCGCGTTGGCCCACGCCCGACGGCCCGCACGGCCACCCTGGGCGCCGTGCAGAGGGCTGGCTCGGGGTGGACGCCCCACTATCTCGCCGCCTATGGGGCCGCCAGCGTCGTCTTCATCTTGACCGGAACGCTCCCCGACGTGGCTGGCGCCATCGCCTTTGGAGTGTCCTGGGTGGTGTTTTCGCCGGCATCTCCACCTGGTTCAAGGGTCACGAGCACGTGCGGTGGCCGGGCTATGGGCGGCTTGTCGGTAGGTCGTTCGTCGCGTTCTTCGCGCTCTGGGCGGTTGCAGGCGGGATAGGGTTCAATCTCTTCCATGGGCAAGTGACCTACTGGGTGCCGGCCGCTCTGGCGGTGTCCGACTCCCCTGTTTCTCGGCGCTTGGCGCGCGGCACGGCGATGAAAGCGGCGGACCAGCCCGGCGAGGGCAGCCATCCCCGCCACCGACTGGACCCGGTGATCTACTCCCCGGTTCGCCTGTCGATCATGGCCTGCCTGGTCGCAGTAGAGATGGCCGAGTTCGGCTTCATTAGGGACAGCGTTGAGGTAAGCGACTCGGTGCTCTCCAAGCAGATGTCCAACCTCGAGGACGCCCGCTACGTGAAGGTCAAGAAAGGCTACGTGGCAAGTTCCACTACACCTGGCTGTCGGCCACCGCCGCAGGCCGGCGGGCCTTCGAGGCTCATTTGGCCGCGCTCGCAAGATCGCCGGGACGTCGCCCACCCCGAGCAATGCCCTGACCCCAGCGACTGCCGCTCGACCGCGTAGTGCTGGCCATGCCAGCGATGGAGCTGAACGGACTGCACAACGACGCGACAAAAGTCTCGAATCGAGAGACCCCAGGCGCGCCTTACCACGACCGTTACGCCCCGCGTAGCCGTAGTGAGCCAGGGGAGCGTCCGCTCTTCTGTGTAGGCATGAGTTCTCGAAAGGAGACTCATGTCGAGGACAATCAGGTCAAGGCGCTGCTGCCGGACGGCCTGATCGATGAGCTGCTCGCGGGGGCGCGGACGCAGGAGGAGATCGCCGGCACGGGCGGGCTGTTGGGCCAGTTGACACAGCGGTTGGTGAAGCAGGTCGGGCCGACCGACCACCTGGGCTCTGGGGCCCATCGACGGACACCCTCACACAGATCGAGGGACACCCTCGAAGCGCCGAGCTCGCCATTCAGCGCTTGGGCTTATCGTTCACCCGTTTGCCGGAAGTGATCGTTGAGCACGTCGTCTGCGGCACGCGTGAACGCTTCAATTTTCATCGTGTGGTTGGCGGTGAGCCAAACCAGTGCAGTTTGTGATCGTGGTAGGTCTCGGATCGGGACTGACGTCACGCCGCGGTGGGGGTAGTGCTCAAGGAAGGACGGCACGGTCGGATGCACGATCTCGCCAAGCGCGACACGCAGCGGTGTCTCGGCGACGGCGCGGCTGGTCGTGCGACGCAGTCGCCTGCCGGAGGGGGTGTAGGGCGGTATGAACGCGTCGATCAGCTCGCGCGGGAGCGTGGGGATATCGGTGACCGTGTAGTCCGCGAGATCATCGACGCAGACGCTGTCGTGTGCTGCGAGCGGGTGGTCGGTAGCGACCGCGAGGACGCGCGGCTCGGTGGAGAGGATCGGTCCGATCGTGAGTCGCGGGTCGCTCAAGGGCAGTCGCATCGCCAGCAGGTCGAGGTCGTGGTGGGTCAGCCAGTCGAGCTGATCACGGCCCCAGCCCGTGTCCGTGAACACGACGGTGCAAGCTGGGTGGCGCGCTTCGAAGGTCTTGGCGATCTCGATCAGGTGTGGGCCGCCGTTGCAGGTTGAGTACATGCCGAGCCGCAGCGTGCCGATGACACCGGTCACGGCCTCCTGGGTCGCGGCGATCGCCTGGACGAGCTGTTCGTAGACCGGGGCGAGTCCGAGCCGCAACTGTTCTCCGGCCGGGGTCAGGCGGACACGGCGGCTGGTGCGCTCGAACAGCCGCCCGCCGACGCGGCTCTCCAACGTGCGAATCGTTTGGCTGACGCGGGACGGCGTGAGCTCGAGGCGCTCCGCGGTGCGACCGAAATGGAGTTCCTCCACGAGCGTGAGAAACGCGCGAATCTCACGCAGCTCGAGGGCCTGCATCGTGAAGCCAGATTACAGGCTGCCCTAAATGGTCTGGGGTTGTTGAAGGCGTCGCTGACCTTCAATATGGGGCTGGAAGTAGAGGGCATCAGGCGTTGGGGTCCGGTTTTCGGCGGGTAGCAAGCCTTGACTTCCGCGACTTGCATGCGCATAGACCCGTCCGGAGGTTCGCGATGTCCCTTGGAAGGCCCCTAGGTTCCGGCCGCGTCGGCTCGCTCGATCGGATCCGCGACAGCGCGCCCGCGAGCGTTATGGGATTCGCGATGACGCAGGGCGCATTCTGATGCGGCTCTTCGGTCGAGCGGAGACCACAGGCAAGGCAATCTGGCGCTGGCAGCGCTCGCGTTTGGTGCCTTTGCGGTCGGCACTGCTGAGCTCGTCATCGTCGGCATCTTAAATCTCGTGGCCAAGGGCACCGACGTGTCGGTCAGCAGCGCTGGGCAGCTCGTCACGGCGTACGCGTTGGGGATCGCGGTCGGCGCGCCGATTCTGACGGTGCTGACCACGCGGTTTGGGCGGCGTTTGGTGCTGCGCGTGGCGTTGGCCGCGTTCGTGGCCGGAAACGTGCTCGCGGCGTTGGCGACGAGCTTTGGGATGCTGCTCGTCGCGCGGGTGTTGACCGGGTCGGTCCACGGCCTGTTCATCGGGGTCGCGTCGGTGATCGCCGCTGGTTTGGTCGCGCCCGAGCGTCGAGGTCAGGCAATCTCGATGGTGTTCGGCGGCATCGCGGTGTCCACCGTCCTAGGTGTGCCCGCCGGCACGCTGATCGGGCAGACACTGGGCTGGCAAGCAGCGTTCGTCGCGATCGTCGCTCTCGGCGTCATCGCCCTCGTGGCATCGCTTTTGTTCATACCGACGGTCGCCGGTCGGGGCGGCGGCGCGTTGCGCATGCAGGCCGGCGCCGCGTTCGCGCCCCGCGTCCTGGCGATGCTCGGGGTTGGGCTTTTGCTGATGGGCGGGCAGTTCACCGCGTTCACCTACCTCACACCGTTCCTCGCCAAGGTCACGGGAGTCTCGGGTGGTGTGGTCAGCGTGTTTCTGCTGGCGTTTGGGCTCGCCGCGGCCGCGGGGACGTTCGTCGGCGGCCGCGCGGCTGATCGGAGCACCAGCGCGACACTGCTAGTCGCCAACGCTGTGCTGATCGGCGCACTCGGCGCCCTGTATTTGGTCGGCGCGTCCCCGGTACTGGTGATCCTCGCGCTGGCCGCGTGGGGCTTTGCCGGATTCGCGCTGATTCCCGCGCTGCAGTTGCGCGTGATCATGCTGGCCGGAGCCGGCGGCGATCTTGCCGCGACGCTTGGGGCGTCGGCGGTCGACGCAGGAATCGCCGCGGGATCGTTGATCGGTGGTGCTGTGCTCGCAAGCCACGGTGCCAGCGCGACGGTGGTTACGGCCACGATCCTGTGCGCACTCGCGATTCCCGCGACCTGGGCCACGCGGTTCCTCGCGCCGCCGACGCAGATGAGCCGGGCGACCCAGCCGCTGTTGCGGGCGCGCGCGCAAACGCGGCGCAGCGTCCGTCGCGCTACAGGGAGGCTAGCCATGCTCCTGGTCACTGGTTCCAGCGGGAACGTCGGCGGTGAGGTGCTCAACGCGTTGCTCACCGCCGGGGAGTCGGTGCGGGCGCTCACGCGCGGCGCCCGTCCCAGCCACGTGGCCCTCCGAGGTCGAGGCTGTCGCTGGCGACCTCGACCAGCCCGAGACACTGTCGCCGGCGCTGGACGGTGCGCACGGAGTGTTCCTGCTGCCCGGCTATCGAGATATGCCGGGGCGTCTCGCGGAGATCCGGCGCGCAGGCGTCGAACGCGTCGTGCTGTGTCGGGCAGCTCGGCCGCGAGCGGCGACGAAAGCAACGCTGTCTCCGCGTACATGATCCGCTCTGAAGCCGCGGTCCGGCAATCGGCGGTGCCGTGGACGATCCTGCGGTCGTTTGGGTTGATGTCCAACACGCTGCGATGGCAGCCACAGCTCGCCGCCGGGGACGTCGTCCGGGAGCCGTTCGCGAGCGTCTCGGTCGCGATGGTCGATCCGCACGACATCGCCGCGGTGGCAGCGAGCGCACTGCGTGCTGCCCGGCACGAGGGTCACACCTACACCCTGAGCGGCCCCGAGCCGCTCCTCCCCGGAGATCGCGTGCGCATCCTCGGCGAGGTTCTGGGTCGCGACCTTCGCCTCGATGCCCACTCAAACGACGAGGCACGGGCGCAGATGAGCGCTGAGATGCCAGCCGAGTACGTCGACGCATTCTTCGACTTCTACGTCGACGGCACGCTCGACGAGTCGAAGGTCCTGCCAACTGTTCTTGAGATCCTCGACCGGAACCCGCGCACGTTTCACCAGTGGGCAGTCGCGCACGCCGACGCGTTCCGATGAGCTCGCGACTCCGGTCAATCAGACCACGGTCATCAAACCGCTCGAGAAGGTCTCATGCCCACTGTGGTTCTCGCTCACCGCGTTTCGTTGCCGTGCGAGGAACCTCGGATCTCGTCGCCGGCAAGAGCTCGACCGTCGTGCTCTGGGCGCCGCCGACGAGCACGATCCAAGCGCTCGGAGCGGCGTTCCTCGTGCGCGGTCACTCAGCAGTTGAAGCCGATCCTGACCACCGCCAGTTCGAGAGGAGCTGAAGAATGAACGCAACGGGACCCCGGACGGTTGAACAGGCATCAGAGTATTCCGGGACCTCGGAGATCGCGCCCGGGACGATCGCGCGCTGGCGCGAGCTTCACTACTTACCGGCGGATCCCGCCGACGTTTTGCGAGCGGACCCAGCCCGACGCACATCGGTCCGGTTCGACAGCGACGACTACGAGCTCAGTGGTCACCTGTACCGTCCGCCGGGCGTCGCGGAGCGCGAGGAGACGGCTGGCGTCGTGATGGTCGGCCCGGCGAGTAGCGTCAAGGAGCAGACGTTGCCGCATTACGCGCAGCGGTTCGCGGACGCCGGCTTCACCGTGCTGGCGTTTGATTCGCGAACCTACGGAGAATCCGGCGGGGAGCCGCGTTGCTGGTATGACCCCAACCAAATCATCGCTGACTATTCGAACGCAATCGGATACCTGGCCAGCCGACCCGACATCGACGCCCAACGCATCGCGGCCGTCGGGGTGTGCATGGGCGGCGGGTACGCGGTCTCGACTGCCGCGCAGGACCGTCGTGTTCGAGCCGTGGCCAGTATCGGCGGCGGGTTCAACATCGGTGGCACGTTCGTCAGCGGGCTCGGCGCCGAGGGGTTCGCCGAATGGATGCGATCGATCAACGACCGCGCGGTCCAAAGCGACGACGGGGAGGTCCAATACGTCCCGGCGGTCGCCGCGGACCCGAGCGCAGGTCTCGCGTTCATGCCCAACGAGGAGGCCTACAGCTATTACGTGCGTACCAGCGCGGCAGACGCACCGGGCTGGGAAAACCGGGTGGCGGTGAAATCGTTGCAGCCGTACTTCATCTACAACGGGATCCCGCACGCGGCGCTGCTTGCCTCGACGCCGGTGCTGGTAGTGCACGGAACCAACGACGCGTTCCTACTGCCCGAGTACGCCCAAGCAGCCTACGACACCGCGACCGGCCCGAAAGATCTCGTTTGGATCGAGACCCACAACCACATCGAGATCTACGACCAGCGACCAATCGTCGACCAAGCCGCCAAGGCCACTATCGATTGGCTGAGCCAGACACTGCAACCGAAGGGAGCCTGAGATGGCCTCGCCATACGCGAACCCGACCGCCGAGCAAGACACCGAGACCCTTCGTGATCGACTCAAGATCATCGAACTGACCTCGAAGCTGTTGCTGCTCATCGACGCACGCGACTGGGCAGCCGCCCAGGAGCTGTTCACCGATCCAGTCAACGTCGACTACACGTCGCTGAACGGAGGGGCGCCGCAGTCGATGACCCCCGCCGAGCTGATCGGCGGGTGGCGGCAAACGCTCGATCATCTAGAGGCGACCCAGCATCTGCAGGGAAACCATGTCATCGCCGTCGACGGCGACGAAGCGTCGTGCGCCACGAACGTGCAGGGAACCCACGTGCTCCCGAACGCCGCAGGCGGACCGATCTGGACCGTCGGCGGCCGTTACGACTTCCGCCTGACCAGGACTTCCTCCGGTTGGCGGATCGCCGCGATGACGCTGACAGTCAAGTGGGCGACCGGCAACCAAAAGATCATGGACCTCGCGGCCTCCAAAGGATCCGCGAAGCCGAGCCGCCAATGAGTGCAACTGGCTCGAGGCCCTGGCTCCGGTCGGGGATGTGGTCGCGGCGCTGGCGGGCATGCTGCTCGTCGCGCGAGTGCTACCGGATCCGCAGCTACTACCTCGAGCTCGCCGGCGAAGAGTCAAGCCCGAGAAGGTTCAAGCCGCTTTTCCCGACACCTCGTGAGCCGGCAAGTCCCGCGGTCTAGCAGCCCGTTGCCCCACGGGATCTCGTCGCACCTCGACCGCGAGCCCGCTAGGACGACCAAGACAGCACACGGCCGATCACGCACGCCGACCACAGCGTTCTGCGCAAGCAGTGTCCCACGTGCCGCATCCGATGCCCTGGGCAGCGCCAATCGAGACGCTCGCTTTGACCGTCGAAGGGTCACGGCGCCAAGACCGCCGCTCGTGACTGCGCTCGCGTGGTTGGGGCGCTCTGGGTAGGGGCGGTCCGGACGCCTGCTTCCGGACACGAGCGAGAGCGACCGATCCCGCCCGCCGATTACCGCAACCGCCCAACAGCCCGACTGGGCGCAAACGGTCGGGGGTGCGACCGATCCCGTGTTGTCCCGTTGCGCGACCAGCAGCTGTGCTAAGCGGCTGTGGGTCCGAGACCTCAGGCGATCGGGGCGAGCGCGTTGAGGCCGCGTTCGACTGCTGCGCTCGTGCGTTCGCGTTCGCCTGTTGCGAGCAGGTCGAGCAGCGCGCCGCGTAGCAGCGCGAGCACGAGCGTGCGCTCGGCCTCCGCATCGGCGCGGGCGCGGTGTGCAGGCGGCTGCCTGGAGGCGAGCAGCCCTAGCCAGTCGTCGACGGTCCTGCGCGCAAAGCCGGACCACGGACCGTCGTGATCAACGAGCGAGCGCCCGTACGCCTCGGTCCAGAGGCTGAGCAGCGCGCGATGCTCGTCGGCCATCAGCCAGCGCCACACGGCGCGCGCAGTGCCGACGAGGTCATCGCCGTCGAGCGCAGCGAGCAGTTCCAGTTCGTCGGCGCGTGCGCGCGCGATCAGTGCTCGCAGCAGCCCGTCTTTGCTGCCGAATAGGAACAACAGGACGCGAGGGCTCGAGCCGATCGCCTTGGCGAGCGGGCGCAGAGAAAGCTCGGCCATGCCGTTGCGCTGGATGTACAAGTAGGCGCGTTCGAGCAGCTCGTCGCGGCGCGCGGATGAGGCAGGTAGGCCGATTGCCCATAGGATACGCTACTGAAACGTCTGTTTCAGTGTGAGCGAGAGGAGCGTCGATGCGGGAAGCCGTGATCCGGCCGCTGGGAACGCCCGGCGACCTCGGCTGGCTGGTCATGGCCAACGCCGAGGTCTACGCGCACGAGTACGGCTGGGACGCTGACTTCGAGGGCCTCGCCCTGCGGATCGTCGCCGACTTTGCGACCGACCACGACCCGGCGCGCGAAGCTGGCTGGATCGCCGAGCTCGACGGACAGCGAGTCGGAAGCATCCTCTGTGTCGCCGACCCGCACCAGCACCAGCACGCGGTTCTGCGCCTCCTGCTCGTCAACCCAGCCGGTCGAGGCCGCGGGATCGGCGGGCGGCTCGTGGATACGTGCGTCGAGTCGCACGCTCCGCCGATTACACGCGGAGCGCTCTCTGGAGGGAACCACCCGCTGGGTGGGGGGGCGCGCCACCTCTACTGTCGCGTGGCTTCCAGCTGACCGCCGAGGAGCCTCACCACAGCTTCGGCGCCGACCTTGTCGGACAAACCTACGAACTAGAACTCAACTGAGCGCAACAGCAGGCCCCCGTTTGCTCCCGCGAAATCCGAGAGCAACAACGCGACACAACTCAACTGGCCGCGTCGCCCCGTGGCGCGAGGCGTGCTGGGTCGTGCGCCTCTTTGCGTTGTCGGGGTTGCCCTTCCCGAGCGGAGCGGTTGCAGGAGCCTGTCGCGGTCAGGCCCCCGTTACCGCTCCCGCCCACGAGGGCGGTTGGCCGCAACACTGATACGGCTATAATGACTATACGCGTGTAACTATTCCGTCTAGTGGGGAGGTTCCGGATGATGCTGAGCGGAAGTCGCGTACTGGTGACTGGCGGCACGAGCGGCCTTGGACTGGCGATGGCGCGAGCGCTCGCGACGCGGCGCCCGGGTGGCGGTGGCCGGCCGCGACCGGGAACGGGCGACGGGCGACCGCGGCGGGGCTGGGCGGTGGAGCGCTCGGATTCGAGGTTGACGTCCTCCGCGACGCCAGCTCGGTGTCGGCGGGCGGTCGACTTCGCGTTTACCGTGATGCTCGGTGGTGCTGGATGCGCTGGTCAACAACGTCGGGCATCGGGATGCGGACCGTCAACCTGCGGTCCATGAGCGAGCCGCAGCCGTTCTGGGAAGTGTCGCCTGCTGGCTTTCGCGATGTGCTGGAGACGAAGGCGACCGGGACTCCCTGGTGGCCCGGGCGGTCGTGCCGCGAATGCTCGAGCAGCTGGCGGCAGGGCGGGTGGTCACGATCTCGATGAGCGAGCAGACGATGACCCGCCGCGGTTTCATCCCCTATGGCCCATCGGGCGCAGCCGTGGAGGCCCTCGCACGGGTGATGGCCGCCGATCTCGCTCTACGCACCGGTCACGGCGAACATCCTGCTGCCTGGAGGGGGGAACTGCGACCGGAATGGTTCCCGACGAGATACCCGATGAGGTGCGCGCGAACCTGCTTGACCCGGCGATCATGGGCCCACCGATCGTCTGGCTGGCCTCCTCCGGAATCCGACGAGTCGACGACGAGCGGATCATCGCCCGCGAGTTCGACGACTGGCTGGCGGGCGCGCGAGAAAGCGAGCCGATGAGCTCAAACTACGCCGGCTCCGTAAATCAGCCTCGCGCGCAACACCCTCCGTGGGACCAGAGCAGGACGCGGACCTCGCGCGTCGCGCTGGCACGCGATCTCGCAGATCGCGCTTGATCGTGACCGCAAGACCGCAGTCTCGGAGGCGCTCGGCCTGAGCTGGACGCCGTGCTCGCGCTGCGCCAGCTTGTTCGCAGTCCTACACCCTCTGAGCGCGCTCGCCCAACGACTCTCGGCCGACCCGCCGGACGTCACGCTGATGGTCGACGACCTCGAGGAACGGGGGCTGGCGCAGCGGAGGCCGCATCCAGAGGACCGGCGGGCGAAGCTCGTAGAAACTGACAGTGGCAGGCCGAGCCGCGGCCGCACGCGCTGACGCCATCCTCGACGAACCGCCAGCCGAGCTCCGCCACGTCCCGGACAGGGACCTCGTGACCGTACTGCGAGTGCTCGAGCGGCTCGGCCGCGAAGAAGCCGTCGACCACTCGCTCCCCAACGAACAAAGAGCGGTAGCGCGCAAGCCAGGCCGCCCGCTACCGTCACGCCCATTCAGTGGGGCTCTCGGTTTGCGCTCAGGTGTATTCGCCGGGCTGGTGCGGGGCGTAGGGGGCTTCCAGTCGCGTCATGTCCTCGTGGCTGAGCGTTAGCGCGAGTGCCGCGATGGCGTCCGTCAGATGTGGTGGTTTGGTCGCGCCGATGATTGGCGAGGCGACCGCTGGCTTGGCGAGGAGCCACGCCAGCGCGAATTCCTGTGCTGGTGACGCCGTATGCTCGGCTGGCGACCGCGCGTACTGCGTCCACGACGTCGAAGTCGGCAGCGCGGTAGGGCTTTTCACCGGCCGCGGCGCGGACCGTGTGCCGCTGGGCGGTTCGCTCTAGCGTCCCGGCGAGCAGGCCGCGCGCGAGAGGGCTGTAGGGGATCACGCCGACGCCTTGATCCGTACACAGCGGGATCACTCGCGTTCCCCTTCGCGGTTGACAAGGTTGTAACGGTTCTGCATCGCCACAAAGCGCTGCCAGCCGCCGGTTTGGGCGGCGTGTTGGGCCTTTGCAAACTGCCAGGCCGCCATCGTCGATGCGCCGACGCGCCTCGACCTTGCCGGCCTTCACGACCTCGTCGAGCGCGGCGACCGCCCCAATCGGGATCTCCTGGTCCCCCCAATGGATCCTGTAGATATTGATGAACTCGCTCTCGAGCTGCTGCAGCTGGTCGTCGATGCTCGTGACGCTGTCAGCTTCGTCATTAGCTGGACGACCCTCGGGCCTGCGCCTGCATGGACGGGGAGGTCTCCGGTCCAGGCGACCACGCAATAAAAAGGCCGCTCGAACAGCGCGCTCAACAGGCCGACCGGCGGCGCGCATCCCCTCGCCCACGCCGTCCAAGCACACGTCGGCAGTGTCAAAGAACGTGATCCCCGCCTCGACGGCGCGGCGGACTATCGGCTTCGCGTCATCCTGAACAAGCGCCCACCGCTGAACCTTCGGGTCGCCATAGCTCATCATGCCCAAACCAATCCGCGACACCGTCAGGTCTGTCTGGCCGAAACTCACGTACTGCACTGCTCGCCCCTACCGCCCTTTCTAGCGTCGCAGCACGCGACAGAGAGTCACGCCCGCACGCTCTTGGAAAATACGGGAGCGACAACGGCTGTGCGGTAGCAACGTGGGGCCCTGCCGATTTCGCGCGGTGGGTACTGGAACCCGTCGCGCCTGCGCGGTGAGCGTGGCCCCCGGTTCAACCCCCGGTCTCCCCGATAGAAGACCCCACAGCTGTAGCGAAGAGCGCGACGGCGCGCCCGAGTGACCGAGCAGGCTTGAGCAGCGACTTTCGACCGCAGCACGCGCGAAGCGGGGAAGGTGTCGACGGGATGGCTACGCGCGTCCTTCGAGCCGAGGTGGGTGTCTGCTGTAGCTGGCGCGCCGGTTGCGGAAAGCATCATGGGCCGACGCTAGGGCTGAGATCGTTCCTATCGGCTGGCATTGGGTGTCACAGCGGCGT
>CAVPFP010000012.1:0-105732 GCA_963703775.1 uncultured Solirubrobacterales bacterium
CACCGCACACGCGAGCGCGATCGACGCTCAGATTCGCACGCTGCGGCTGCAGCGGGCGGTGCTCCGCGCGGTCGCCCGATCCACCGAACCGAAGGAGCTCGAGCTGATGACCAACCTGACGAAGCTGACCATCGAGGAGCGCCGCCGCATTCTCGACGATTACCTTGATGCCGTTTTCGACGGTGAACCCAATCCCGTGGCTCACCGGCTGCGGTTGGGAGCGCCGGAGCTGCCCGATGATCCAACCGCAGATCAGGTTGCGGCGTGGGTGGAGCTTGTCGAGCTCCTACGTGACCCTCACTTACATCGAGGCAAGCCGCAGAATGGTCGGGTCGGGACGGATCGAGGCCGCTGAGCCCGATGGCGTCCGCCTGTCGGTTGAGGCGCTCAGCGAGCACGCGGGCGCCGCGGTGAGCGCGGGCATCGATCCTGCCTCCACAGAGGCGCTCGCGGTGATCGAGCGCGTCGAGGCATCAACGCCGCCGGCCGGTGACCGGATCGCGCTCGCCGAACGAATCGAGGCGTTCCACCGACCGCCGCGTTTTTCGGTACTGGGAGCTTGTCGGAATCATCAACGGGTGGCCCGACGCCCGTCGCTCAGCGAACGTCGGTAGGGCAGAGGCCTGGGAGTGGTACGCCCAAGCGCTGCGGATGCACCCCGAATCGGGACCGCGCTGACGCTCTCGACACTCCCTGTGCACGGATCCTGGAGTACCGTTCGCGACCGCCTTCACGCGCAATCACCTGGAGAACGCCGATGACGGACACGACCTGCCACATGTCGATCTCGCTTGATGGCTTCGTCGCCGGGCCCGACCAGAGCCGCGAGGACCCGCTTGGCAAGCGGGGCATTGAGGTTCATGGCTGGCACCTTGGCGACGAGCGCGCCAACCGACGCCGATGAAAGCGGCCACAGGCTGGCTCATGCGCCCGCGCGGTGCCTACCTGATGGGGCGCAACATGTTCGGGCCGGTCCGCGGCCCTTGGAACGAGGACTGGCGCGGTTGGTGGGGTCCCGAACGCCCTACCACGCGCCGGTGTTCGTGCTCACCCACCACCCCCACGACTCGATCGGGATGGACGGCGGGACAACCTTCCACTTCGTCGAGGGCTTCGACCTTGCCTACGCTCGAGCGTGCGCAACCGCGGGCGACGGCGGCGTCGACATCGCGGGCGGCGCATCGACGGTCCGCCAGGCCCTCGCGGCCGGCGTGATCGACGAGCTCACCCTCGACATCGTTCCCGTCCTGCTCGGGTCGGGGGAGCGGATGTTCGACGGCGTCGAGTCCTTCGGCTTCGAGCCCGTCGAGGTGCTGCACTCGCCGCTCGCGACGCATATCCGCTACCGCCGCTCGGGATGAGCCCGCGCCCGGACGGGCCGGCACGCGCGACCACAACGGCCAGCGCCCGTGTGAACGGCTACCAGAGGGTGTGGTCGCGTCGCCGTTGAATGACCCACAGCGCCGCGAGGGCCGCGATCAGTACGAATCCTCCGGCCGCGAGTAAGGGCAGCCGCCGAGGCTCCCAGGGACAGCGGCCCGAGGGCGCCCACGAAGCTCGCGCACGCGCCTATCGCCGCCACCACAGTGAGGGCGACAACAGACGAGGGGATTCGCGGCGGGTCCAAGATAGGAGACCTCAGGGGGCAGTCCCGCGACAAATGCGAGCCTCCGACGTGCACCGTCCGAGCATTCTGCCGCAGCCCGACGTGCGCCCGTCCGTTAGGCCCTCCGGGTTTTCTCATGGCGCGGCGTGCGCCGGCCGACGATCAGGCGCTCGCGGTCCAGCGTCAACGCGGCGCCCCAGCAGGCGAGGCAGTCGAGCAGGACGAAGGCGAGGGCGATCACCACTGCCGAGAGCACCGTCGGCGCGATCACGCGGAAGGTGATCAGGATCGCCAGGCCGAGCGGTGGCAGGCTGCCGAGCGTCGAGAGCTGCTGGGCGACGCGCACGTCGGTCGAGCGTACCGAGATCGCCATGCCGACACAGACCGACCAGGTGGCGAGCAGCGGCGCGAACAGGACCTCGACGAGGATCGGCGGGCGCCTGCCACAGATCGGTGAAGACGGCGTGCACAGCCCACAGGCGAACGGCGACGACGAAGACCGCGTAGAGCACGTAGGTGACCGCGACCGCGGGAATCACCGCCGCGAGTCCCTTGCCAAGCATCAACTCGCCGCGGCGGACGGGGGTCGTCAGCAGCGGCTCGAGGGTGCCCTGGTCGCGCTCGCCGACGACGGAGTAGGCGGCGAACGCGGCGGGCAGGATCACCGGCACGATCAGCATCAGCAGCAGCACGGAGCCGGTGACGCCGCGCACGTTCGAGCCGCTCGCGGAGGCGCTCAGCGAGAAGATGTTGATCATCGGGCCAGCCAAAAACAGCACCGGCAGGATCCCCATCGTCACGACGATCGCGCGGTTGCGACGGAACTGGAGCACCTCCTTGCGGAAGACGGCCCGCACGCGCCCAGGATCGATGCTCACGAGCGTGTCGCCTCCACGTCCTCATCGATCAGCTCCAGGTAGACGTCCTCGAGCGAGTGCCGGCGTTCGCCGATCGTGAGCACGTCCGCGCCCGCGGCGACGAGCGCCCTGGTCAGCGCGGGCGCGGCGGCACGCGGATCGGACACCTTCAGCTCGTAGCCGCCGGCGCCGTCCAGCTGCCAACCGTCCACGCCGGGGACGTCTGCGAACACGCGCTCGGGGGCAGCCAGCGGGGCGACCGTGGTAATCGCCAGCGACGTGCGCGAACAGGCGCTCGCGCAATTCATCGGGACGACCCACTGTCCGCAGCGTCGTGTTGAGGATCGCAACGCGATCGCACATCCGCTCGGCCTCGTCGAGGCGGTGGGTGGTCAGAACAATCGTCACGCCACGCTCGCGCAGCGCAGCGATCAGCTCGTGCACCTCGCGCGAGGCGACCGGATCGAGCCCCGAGGTCGGCTCGTCGAGGAACAGCACGCGCGGGTCGCTCAGCAGCGCGCGCGCGATCGCGACGCGCTGCTTGAGGCCCTTCGAGAGGCTGGCGCAGAGGTCGCCCGCGCGATCCGCGAGGCTAACGGTGGCCAGAGCCCGCTCGATCCGCGGGCGCACGTCCGCCAAGCCGTAGAGGCCGGCAAAGAACTCGAGGTTCTCGGCGACGGTCAGGCGCGGGTAGAGGCCCGGAGCCTCCGGCATGATCGCGATGCGACCGCGAATCGCGACCGCGTTCTCGGGCCTCAGCGGGATGCCGGCCACGACCGCCGACCCAGCGGTCGGCGCGATCAGCGTGCCCAGAGTCCGGACGGTCGTGGTCTTGCCGGCGCCGTTCGGGCCGAGCAAGCCGAACACCTCGCCCCACCCGACGCTGAACGACACGTCGCTCAGCGCGGTGCGGGGGCCGAACCGCTTGGTCAGGCCCTCGACCGTGATCGCCCCATCCGCGGCCTGCCCGCTGCGCGGCGCCGACGCTGAGGCCTCGGCCCGCAGCGTCGCGATCGTCGCCACCTGCTCCGGCGTCCGTTGCACCGGCTCCCGCTCCGCGATGGCGGGCTCATCATCGTCGACCACGTCAGCGACCTCGCCTCGCTCGCCGGACAGACGCCAGCCGACCGCCGAGTACACGACGGCCAGCGCGACGACGACGCCAAGCCGCGCGGTAGAGCGTGCACAACAACAAGCACCACGATCGCGGCAGCGATGAGGACGCCAGCGATCGCCCAGCCCTGCCAGGCGGCCGGCCGGTAGCCCACCCCGTAGCGGCGGCGAACAAACCACGGCTGCGCCCGCGACCCGCGCTCCGGAGACGGCATCGTCGGGGCACTATACGCGGGACACTCGCCGCCCCAACCACCGGCAATCAAGGGCTACACGTCAAACCAAGCCCGCCCAAGCGCGCTCGCTTCCACGGGCAAAGCAGCCACAAGACCAGCCTCGGCGTGACGCCGCGCGCACTTCGCTCCGGTGCGCCGCCCCCGGGCCCCCGCCTAGAACAGCACGAACGGGTTTGCGGCGAGCAGCTTGCTGTGTGGCTCGTGGCTGAGGACGTACGCCAGGGTGGCCTCGACCCGCACGTCGCTTCCACTCGGCGCCTCGCTGCGCAGGCGCTCGGCGAGCAGGTTCGCGGCGTCTTCCGAGAAGGCGCCGACCAGCAGGTAGGTCCAGTGGCGCTGGCTCGGGATCCCCTCGCCGGCCAGCTTCTTTGCGAGCGCGGCCGCGTCGCGGTGCGTCGGCAGGGTCACGCGCACCTCGTACTCGGGCACGCCAGTCCGCTGCGCCTCTTCGGCGGAGGCTGCGAGCTCGGCGCTCTCACCTTCGCGCTGCTCCTCGACGATCTCCGCGGCGGACTCCGGCAACGGTTCGTCCGCGTCTTCCCACCGCTCCGCCAGCGCGTGCCAGCGCTCCAGCTCGAAGCTCGCCGCGAGCCCCTCCATCGCCACCAGCGCCTCGAGCGCGCTTTGCGCTGCTTCGGCGTGTTCGCGCGTGTCCGCGTAGGCGAGGACGCGGTTGCCGTCGTGGCTGAGCGCCGCCCGGCCGTAGAGCTCGCGGCGCGCGTGCTCGTACAGTTTCGCCGCGCCGGCCGCCGCGTGCAGCTGCTCCGCCGCTCCGCTATCAGCCAGCCGTGCCTCGACCCGCCACTCCTCGCTGCTCATCGCGGCCGCATCATTGCAGGAAGCCACCAGACCCACCGGCGAGCGGGTTCCTCTATCATCAGGCCGGCGCCGCGCGAATCCGCGTGGCGTTCTTTCGTGCAATGAAGACCTACGTGGCAAAGCCCTCGGACCGCCAGCGCGACTGGTACGTCGTCGACGCCTCCGGCAAGACGCTCGGCCGTCTTGCGACGCAGATCGCCGACACGCTGCGCGGTAAGCGCAAGCCCGCGTACACGCCGCACATAGACACAGGCGACTTCGTCGTCGTCGTCAACGCCGAGAAGGTTGCCGTGACGGGCAACAAGCGCGCGCAAAAGCTGTACCACCGCCACTCGGGCTATCCGGGTGGCCTGCGCACGCGCACGTTCGATGAGATGATGGCCCGCCGCCCCGAGGAGGTGCTGCGCCTCGCCGTGAAGGGCATGATGCCGCGCAACCGCCTCGCGCGAAAGCAGCTGACGAAGCTCAAGATCTACGCCGGTCCCGAGCATCCCCACCGGGCGCAGAAGCCCGAGCCGCTGGAGCTGCGGCACGCCAGGTGAGCGAAGAGACCCCCCCAGAGCAGCCGCTGGCGAGCGAGGAGCAGCCGCAGGCGAGCGAGGAGCAAGCGCAGCCGGAAAGCGCCGCTGAGCAGGCACCCGAAGAGCGGCCGCCGGCTCGCCCGCGCCGGTCCCAAGCGGACCCCGCGGAGCAGCCTGCGGTCGTGCCGGGCGCCGACCTTGAGGTCGACATCGTCCCCGAGGGCGTCGACCCGCTCGCACCGCTCAGCGTGGAGGCGGCCTACGCCTACGCCGAGGATGAGGAGCCAACGGAGGCTGCGGAGCCCGAGGCGATCGAGGAGGTCGTTGCCGTCGAGCCGATCGAGGAAGTCGCGATCGATCTCGGCGCAGGCGCGCGCTACAGCGCGACCGGCAAGCGCAAGACTGCGATCGCACGCGTCACGCTGCGGCCCGGCAGCGGCACGTACACGATCAACGGCCGCTCGCTCGAGGCGTACTTCCCCCGCGAGACGCTTCAGCGCAACATCCGCCAACCGCTCGAGACGGTCGGCTACGAGTCGCGCATGGACGTGGTCGCTCGCATGGAGGGCGGTGGCGTCTCGGCGCAAGCGGGCGCCCTGCGCCACGGCATCTCGCGCGCGCTGCTCGAAGCCGATCCGAACCTGCGCGGCGAGCTCAAGCGCCGCGGCTTCCTGACGCGCGACGCACGCGCCAAGGAGCGCAAGAAGGCGGGTCTGAAGAAGGCGCGCAAGCGTCCGCAGTTCTCGAAGCGCTAGCTTTGCTCGCCTAGATGGCGCGTCAGCGCAGGCGCAGGCTTTTCGGCACGGACGGCGTCCGCGGCGTCGCCGGGATCGACATCACGGCCGCGCTCGCGCTTGCTCTGGGCCGCGCCGCGGTGCTCCAGTCGGCCGTTGCGAGCCCGCGTGTCCTCGTCGTTCGCGACACGCGCGAGTCGGGTGAGATGCTCGAGGCTGCGATCGCCGCCGGTCTTGCCTCGGCCGGCGCGGAGGTCCTGCTCGGGGGCGTCCTCCCGACGCCCGCGGCATCGCTGCTCATTCGCCGCCACGGCCTCGATCTCGGCGTCGTCCTCTCGGCCTCGCACAACGTCTACACCGACAACGGCATCAAGTTCTTCGGTGCCGACGGCTTCAAGCTCTCGGACGAGCGCGAGGCGGCGATCGAGGAGCACCTCGAGGACGACTCGCTCGGCACTGGCACTGTGGGTCGGATTCGGACCCTCCATGCAGCGACGGCCGACTATGTTCGAGACCTCCATCAGCGCTTCCAGGCCCTGCGTCTCGATGGCCTCGATGTCCTGCTTGATTGCGCGAACGGCGCGACCCATCAGGTGGCGCCGCAGATCTTCGAGCGCTTGGGCGCGCGCGTCGCGACGATCGCCGTCGACCCTGATGGGCGCAACATCAACGCCGGCTGCGGCTCGACGCACATCGAGCTCCTGGCCGCCGAGGTTGTGCGCGGGGGCCACGACATCGGCTTCGCCTTCGACGGCGACGGTGACCGCGTCCTCGCGGTCGATCGCGACGGGGGCCTCGTCGATGGCGACGAGCTGCTCACGCTGATCGCGCTCCATCTGCTCGAGGACGGGCGCCTGCCAGGCAACGGCATCGCGATCACGGTGATGACGAACTTCGCGATCGTGTCGGCGCTCGAGGCCGCCGGAATCGAGGTCGCGACGACCGCGGTCGGTGACCGCTACGTCCTTGAGGCGTTGCGCGAGCGCGGCTTCGCGCTGGGCGGCGAGCAGTCGGTCACATTCGAGCCGCGCTTCGCGCCATCCGGTGACGGCATCGCCTCGGCGCTGCTCACGCTCGAGGCGCTCGCTGGTCGTGACCTGCGCGAGCGCCCGCGGATCGCCAAGCTGCCGCAGACGCTCGTCAACGTCGCCGTGCGCGACCGCAACGCGCTCGAGCACGCGCGCCCGTGCACGCTGCGGTCGATCGCGAGTCGGCCGCGCTCGCGGGCCGCGGGCGCGTCCTCGTCCGACCGAGCGGCACCGAACCGGTGGTTCGCGTGATGGTCGAGGCTCCGAGCGCCGAGGAGGCGCAGGCCGTGTGCGGGCGGATCGTTGCCGTGATCGAAGCGGAGCTGAGGTAGGCTCGGCTGATGTGCGGAATCATCGGCTATGTCGGTGCGCGTCCGGCCGAGGAGATCCTGCTCGCCGGGCTGCGCAAGCTTGAGTACCGCGGCTACGACAGCGCCGGCCTGTCGGTCCTCTCCGATGGCACTATCCGTGCGGTGCGTGCGGTCGGAAACCTCGACCACCTCGAGGCCGCGCTCGCGAGGAGGACACGCTCGTCCCGCCGGCAACGATCGGCATCGCCCATACCCGCTGGGCAACGCACGGCGCCGTCTCCGAGCAGAATGCGCACCCGCTTTGCGACGCGGCGGGGCGAATTCACGTCGTCGTCAACGGGATCGTCGAGAACTACATCGGCCTGCGCGATCGCCTGACCGGGGCCGGCGTAACGTTCAGCTCGCAGACCGACGCCGAGGTGATCGCCCAGCTGATCGCGAGCGAGTACGACGGCGACCTTGCGGCGACCGTGCAGCAGGCGCTCGGGCAGCTCGAGGGCTTCTTCGCGTTCGTCGCGATGGCGCTCGATGAGCCCGAGGTCCTCGTTGGCGCGCGTCGCGAATGCCCGCTCGTCATCGGCCGCGGCGCCGAGGAGTCGTTCGTTGCCTCCGCCGTGCCTGCGTTCCTCGCCCATACGCGCCGACGCAGCTGATCGAGAACGGGGAGATCGTCGTGCTCCGCGCCGGCGAGGTCGAGATCCGCGACGCGAACGGCGCGCCCGTGGAGCGCGAGCTCCTCGAGATCACGTGGGACGCCGACACCGCCGAGAAGGGCGGCTACGAGACGTTCATGCTCAAGGAGATCCACGACCAGGCGGACGCGCTCGCGGAGACGATCAACGATCGAACGGTGCGCCGGGACGGCGTCGACCTCGCCGAGGAGTGCTTCGACGAGTCGCTGCTCGAGGGGATCGAGCGCGTCGTCTTCGTGGCGTGCGGGACCGCTTACCACGCCGGCCTGATGGGCCGCTATGCGATCGAGGAGTGGGCGCGGCTCCCGGTCGAGGTGGACGTCGCCTCTGAGTACCGCTACCGCAATCCGCTTGTCGGGCCGCGCGACCTAGTCGTCGGGATCTCTCAGTCGGGCGAGACCGCCGACACGCTCGGCGCGATGCGCGTCGCCCGCGAGCGCGGGGCGCGCGTCGTCGCGCTGACGAACGTCATGGGCTCGCAGGCGACGCGCGAATGCGACGGCGTCCTCTACACGCGCGCCGGCCTCGAGATCGGGGTTGCCGCGACGAAGACGTTCGTGGCGCAGCTTGCTGTGGTCTATCTGCTCGCGCTGCGGCTCGCCGAGCTGCGCGGCACGCTCTCGGCCGAACGGCGCGCAGAGCTCGTCGCCGCGCTGCGGCGCTTGCCCCAGAACGTCGAGGAGCTGCTCGACGGCCTCGACGAGCAGGTCGATCAGATCGCGGAGTGGTGCTGGCAGGCGGATTTCTTCCTCTACATCGGCCGCCACGCGGGTGTCCCGATCGCACTGGAGGGTGCGCTCAAGCTCAAGGAGATCTCCTACATCTCCACGGACGCCTACGCCGCCGGCGAGATGAAGCACGGCCCGATCGCGATGCTCGACGAGCGCACGCCGGTGGTCGCGGTCGCGACCACCTCGCCGGTCCTGACGAAGGTCGTCAACAACATCCAGGAGGTGGCGGCGCGCGGTGCAAAGGTGATCGCGATGACGACCGCTGGCGACCATACGGTCGACGCGCACGTCCAGGCGACGGTCTCGGTTCCGGCCGCCGATCCGATGCTCGAGCCGCTGCTCGCCGTGATCCCGCTCCAGTTGCTCGCCTACCGCATCGCGATGCGTCGCGGCCTCAATCCGGATCAGCCGCGAAACCTCGCAAAGACCGTCACGGTCGAGTAGCCGCGACCAGGCGGCCGCGGGGTCCAGGCGCACGCCGGCGCCGCGCGCGGCGCCTGTGCATTTGCAGCCCTCGCTGCTCCGCCATCTGCTGTCTGCCCGATCTGTAGCCTCGTGACGATGACCCTGCCGGTCGGAGCGTCTGTGGGCCTCGATCTCCTCGAGATCGAGCGAATGGAGCGCGCTCTGGATCGCCGTCCGGGGCTCGCGCGGCGGCTCTTCACCGAGGGCGAGCTCGCGTACGCGAACTCGCGTGCCCGTCCGGGTGAGCATCTGGCCGCCCGCTTCTGCGCGAAGGAGGCCGTGACGAAGGCGCTCGGCTTGCCGGCGATGGAGCCACGCGATGTCGAGGTGCTCGCCGGCGGAGCGGACGTTGGCGTGCGCCTTCACGGTGCGGCCCTCGCACGGGCGCAGGAGCTCGGGGTCGAGGTTGCGATATCGATGACGCACTCCCGTGGGCTTGCCGGTGCCGTGGCGGTGATCAAGTGACGCTCCTCGATTGGCTCGAGCCCCTCTATGACGCGCCGACGATGCGCGCGACGGACGCCTGGGCGATCGAGTCGCAGGGGGTGCCTTCGCTCGAGCTGATGGAGCGCGCCGGCGCTGGTCTCGCGGCGCTTGCCGAGCAACTCGCGCCCAGTGGGCCGATCGTCGTCCTCGCCGGCAAGGGCAACAACGGCGGTGACGGGCTGGTGGCGGCGCGCCTGCTGCGCGACGGCGGGCGCGAGGTGGGGGTGTTCTTCGCCGGAGAGCCGGAAGGAACGGGGGACGCAGGGACCAACCTCGAGCGCCTGCCGGGAGCGCCGCCGCGCGCGCTGGCCGGGTCGATCCGCCCGGATGCCGCGCTCGTCATCGACGCGCTACTCGGAACGGGCGCAACGGGCGAGCCGCACGGCGCCGTCGGCGAAGCGATCGATGCGATCGCGGCGTGCGGCGCGCCGGTCCTAGCCGCGGACGTGCCGAGCGGGGTTGACGCGTCCAGCGGCGAGGTGGCGGGGCGTGCGGTCAGCGCGCGCGCGACGGCGACCTTCCATGCCGCGAAGCCGGGGCTGTGGATCGCGCCGGGCAAGCGGTACGCGGGGCACGTGCAGGTCATCCCGATTGGGATCCCTGAAGGTGCCCCCGCCGAGGCGAGCGTCGGGCTGATCCGCGACGAGCCGCTGCTCGCGCGACCGCCGCGACGCGAGGCCGGCGCGACCAAGTTCACGAGCGGCCAGGTCCTTGTCGCCGGTGGTTCGCCGGGACTGACGGGCGCTCCGTGCATGGCGGCGCTTGCGGCCCAGCGCGCCGGCGCGGGTTATGTGACGGTCTGCGCTCCGGCCTCGCTTTCGCTTGTCTTCGAGACGCGACTGCTCGAGGTGATGACGATCGCGCTGGCCGATGCCGATGGCGCGTTGACGGTGGAAGGCGTGCCGCGACTGCTCGCGGCCGCGGAGCGTGGCGGTGCGCTTGTGCTCGGCCCCGGGGCTGGACGCAGCGATGCGGCGGTCGGCTTTGTCCGGACGGTGCTCTCGCAGGCGGAGCTCCCGGTGGTGCTTGATGCCGATGGCCTGAGCGCGTATGCGGGTGAGCTCGCGCGAGTTGCAGAGGATCGGCGCGGGGCGCCGCTCGTGCTCACGCCGCACGAAGGGGAGCTCGGTCGCCTGCTCGGCGTCCCCTCAGACGAGGTGGCGGCGGCGCGGCTCGCGCACGCGCGCGACGCCGCCCGGCAGGCCGCTGCAGTCGTCGTGCTGAAGGGCGACGACACGCTGATCGCCCACCCGAGTGGTCTGGTCGCTGTGAGCCCCGGAGCCACTGCGGCCCTCGCGACGGCGGGCACGGGCGATGTCCTCTCCGGCGTCATCGGCGCACTGTTGGCGGCTCGGCTCGAGCCGTTCCTCGCGGCCGCAGCGGGTGTTCGTCTGCACGCGCTCGCCGGCATCCGCGCGGCGGATCGCCACGGCCGTGACGGGCTGATCGCCTCCGACGTGATCGAGCAGCTCGCGACGGTGCGCACGCGATGACCCCCGTCGGCGGGGGTCAGGCCGCGAGGGCGCTCGCTCGCGTCAACCTGGCGGCGATCGAGCGCAATACCGCGAAGCTCGTCCGGGCGAGCCCTCGACTGTGTGCGGTGCTGAAGGCGGACGCCTACGGCCATGGTGCGGTCGAGTCGGCGCGGGCGGTGATCGCCGGCGGGGCGCGGGTCCTCGCGGTAGCGACCTCCGCGGAAGCGGCCGAGCTGCGCGCAGCGGGGGTTTCCGCGCCGATCATCGTGCTCGGCGCGCTGACTCGCCGCGAGCTGGCACAGGCCCTCGCCGTCGGCGCCGAGGTGGTCGCCTGGACCGATGCTCTGCTTGACTGGGTTCGCGAGGAGGGCGGCGGGCGGGTTCACGTCAAGCTCGATACGGGGATGGGTCGGCTCGGCACCCGCGACGGCGCGCTCGCCGACCGGTTCGTGATCCGTGTCCTCGCAACCGATTCGCTCGAGCTCGCGGGCGTGATGACCCATTTCGCGACCGCCGACGAGCCCGATACGCGTTTCTTCGAGGAGCAGCTCGCCCGGTTCTCGACCTGGCTCGACGAGCTGCGCGACCAGCACGGCCCGATCCCGGCGCACGCCGAGAACAGCGCCGCGCTGCTGGGCGCGGGACACGCCCGATTTGACATGGCCCGCTGCGGCGTCGCCCTCTACGGCCTCGATCCGTTCGGCGAGGACGCGCGCGCCCGCGACCTCGAGCCGGCTCTCGAGCTCGTTTCGTGGGTCGCGGCCGTGAAGCCGTGCGCCGCCGGTGAGAGTGCCGGGTACGGCCGGCGCTTCGTGGCGAGCAAGGCGACGCTGCTCGGGATCGTCCCGGTCGGCTACGCGGACGGTGTTCGGCGCGTCATCTCTGCGGCGGGCGAGGTGGCGGTGCGCGGGCGTCGCCGTCCGTTCGCGGGCACGATCAGCATGGACAGCCTCGCGGTCGATCTCGGCGATGGTCCGGTGGCGATCGGTGACGAAGCGGTCCTGATCGGCGGTGCCGGCGAGGCGCGCATCAGCGCCGAGGAGGTGGCGCGCTGGGCTGGCACGATCAACTACGAGGTGACGTGCGCGCTCAGTCCCCGCGTACCCCGGCATTACCACCGCGATGGCGAACCGCTCGACGCCTGAGGGCGGTCCGCTCGAGCTCGCAACGGGCGTTCTCGCGGACAGACGTTCGTGGCTCGTCGGTGGCGCGGTCCGCGACCGCCTGCGCGGAGGCGAGCTGCCGGTTGACCTCGACATCGTCGTCGAGGGAGACGTTGAGAGCGCCGCGCGGCTCTTGGCACGCCGCGCGCCGGCCCACGCCTTCCCGCTCTCGACCGCGTTCGGCGCCTGGCGGGTGGTCGCTCGCGACGCTCCCTGGCACATCGACGTCAACCCGCTGCGTGGCGGCGCGATCGAAAACGACCTCGCGCTGCGCGACTTCACCGTCAACGCGATCGCGCAGTCACTTGCGGGCGGCGAGCTGATCGATCCGCTTGGCGGTATCGCGGACCTCGCTGCGCGGCGCCTGCGACTCGCACGAGAGGACGCGCTCGAAGCCGATCCGTTGCGCGGCCTGCGCCTTGTGCGCCTCGCGTGCGAGCTCGATCTCTCCCCGGATGCCGGCGCGGCCGAGGCCGCCCGCCGCGCCGCCCCGCGCCTCGGTGACGTCGCGGCCGAGCGCATCTACGGCGAGTTGCTGCGAATCCTGATGAGCGAGCGTGCTGTCGCAGGCGTGCGGATGCTCGTGGATCTGTCGCTCAGCGCGACGGTCCTGCCCGAGCTCGACGCGCTGCGTGGCGTGGGTCAAAGCGCGTTTCACCATCTCGACGTCTTCGAGCACACGCTCGCCGTGCTCGGCGAGGTCGTCGCGCTCGACGCCGACGCCTGGGGCGTGCTCGGCGTGGAGCACCGCGAGTCGATCGCCGAGCTGCTCGACGAGCCCCTTGCCGACGAGGTGACGCGCAACGCTGGGCTCCGCTTCGGCGCGCTCCTTCACGACATCGCCAAACCGCAGGCGCGCACGGTCGCCGCTGGCGGGCAGGTCCGCTTCCCGGCCCACGATGAGCTCGGGGCGCGCGCGGCGCATGCGCTGCTCGGGCGCTTGCGTGCCGCCGAGCGCATGCGCGCTCACGTTGCAGCGCTCACGCTCCACCATCTGCGTCTTGGCTTCCTCGTCGATGCCGCTCCGCTCTCGCGCACGGACCTCTACGCCTACCTGAGTGCCTGCGGCGCGGTCGCCGCTGACGTCACCCTGCTCTCGATCGCTGACCGCTTCGCGACGCGCGGCGAGCGCTCCGAGGAGATGGTCGCGGCGCACCTGGCACTCGCCCGATCGGTGATCGGCGAGGCGTTGCGCTGGCACCGCAACGGCCCACCGGTCCCGCCGCTGCGCGGGGACGAGCTCATCGCGGAGCTCGACATCGCAGGTGGGCCGCTCGTCGGGCGACTGCTCGCGGATCTCTCGCGCGCGAGCTTCGCCGGCGAGGTCGCGACGCGCGCGGACGCAATCGCCTACGCGCGCTCACGGATTGCGTAGTCTGCGCGTATGTCGAGCGCGGACTGCATCTTCTGCAAGATCGTCGCGGGCGAGCTGCCCGCAAACGTGATCGCCGAGAACGATCGTGCGATCGCGATCGCCGACATCAATCCAGCGACCCGCGGTCACGCGCTCGTGCTCCCGCGCGCCCACGCGACGGACATCCGGGACATCCCGGGCGATGACCTCGAGGAGTGCATTGCGCTCGCCCAGGCGCTTTCGCGTCGCGCCGTCGAGCGCCTTGGCGCCGCCGGCGTCAATCTGCTGCACTCGGCCGGCGACGCCGCATGGCAGACCGTCTTCCATTTTCACATCCACGTGATCCCGCGCTACGCCGGCGATCCCCTGCGTCTGCCGTGGACGCCCGCCCCTGGCGACGCCGCCGAGATCGCCGCGGCGGCCGATGCGCTCCGCGGCTGATCCGCACGCTCTGTTGCGCAGGTAGGCGCAACATTTTGCCGCGAATACAGTTCTGGCTGCACATGCGGCGAATTCTTGTTGTACTCGGGCTCGGCACGACGCTCATCGCGGCGGCGACCGGCTTTGGCATTGCCAGTGCCGGCTCTGCCCTGGGCACCGAGATCCATGTCGGCACCGCGCCCGGAGACATCGTCATCTACGGTCCCGGGACCGGCTCGACCGGCGCGACGGGGACCAGCGGCACGACTGGGGCGAGCGGCACCACCGGCACCACCGGCACCACCGGGACCAGTGGGTTGACGACTTCTTCGGGACCGACCGGCCCGGTGTCGCCGAATACGGCTCCGGCACCCGAATGTCCCGCCACTCCGTGCCTGGCGATGACCCGCACGACCGGTTTCCAGGTCAAGGTCGGGCAGACTCACTCGATCACGACGATCCCGGCGAACGGGTCGATCGTCGCCTGGACGGTCACGCTCGGCTCGCCGACGAACACCGTGGCGCCCGGGCAGAACGAGAGCCAGATCCAGTACTTCGATACGGGCTACGGCGGGCCAGCGTCGGCGGGCATCGCGATCCTCAAACCGGTCGGCCACCACCTCTACTACTCGCTGGTGGCCCAGAGCCCGATCGTGCCGCTGCAGCCGTATTTCGGCGACACGGTCGAGATCCCGCTGGCCAACGCGATCCCGGTGAAGAAAGGCCAGATCCTCGCGCTGACGGTGCCCACGTGGGCACCGGTGCTCGCGCTCAACACCGCTGACGGCAGCTCGTATGGCAGGTACGTGTCGTGGCGCGCGAGCCGCCCGAAGGCCCACTGCTCGAAGGTCCCGCCAACCCAGACCGCGCAGCAGTCGGTCGACTCACTGCAGCAGTACCCGTGCCTCTACCAGTCGGCACGGCTCGCCTACTCGGCCCTGCTCGTCACCACGCCCTAGGGCGCGCTCAGCCGAACTAGGTTCCGCCGGTCGCGCCCGATGAGGGCGCCGCGGCACCGCCGCCGGCTCCGAGCGCCGATGAGCCGCCGCCCGTCGTTGTGCCGCCCCCGCCGGTGCCCCCGCCGGTGGCTGTCCCCGTGCTCGTCGTCCCGGTCGCTGTGCTCGTCGTGCTGACGCCGACGCCGCCGCCCGGCGCGCTCGTCGTCGTCGAGCCGGTTGCCCGAGGTCCCGCCCGTGTTCGTCGAGTTCGACGTCGAGCCCGTGCTCCCGGTCGTCGTGCCGCTCGAACCCGTGGTCGAGGGCGTCACGGCCGTTGCAACCTTCGGCTGCGCGGCGACGTTCGGGACGTTGTTCGGAACCTTCTCGGCCTGGGTTAGCCGCCGCAACCCGCGATCAGCACGGCGCCTGCGCAGGCGGCGGTGAGAGCGGTCGCTCGGCGCGAGCGCCGCCGTCGCGGCGGCCTGCGCATCGTCACTCGCCGATCGGCCCCATGCGGCGACCGCAGGTCGGGCAATCGTTCAAGTCCTTCTGCGCGAGCTGCTCACACCACGGACAGAAGCGCAGGTTCTCCACTGACCACGGCAGCTGCGAAGGGGACGGCGCGAGCGGCAGCAGCTTCCCAACGACCTCGAGTTGCTCGCCCGTGGCGCGATCTCGGTAGACGTGATCCGGTGCCGCCTCGATGATCACCTCGCGCCCTGTCGATGGCGCCCGTAGGCGGTAGCGCTGGCCGTTGCTCATGCCTGGATGCTATCGGTCGTCCGGCGGCTGTGAGCCGTGTCGGCCCGGCCGGCCGCGTGATCGGCACCCCGGGGCGTGGTACGGTCGCACGGTGCAGGTGCTCGTGATGGGAGCTACGGGCAATGTCGGGAGCGCGGTCGTCGAGTTGCTGCGCTCGCGTGACGTTCGCGTGCACGCGATCAGGCGAGCCGCGGAGCTGGCCGGACGGCCTGAGCGCTGTCGTGGCGACGGAACCATCCCGCATCGCTGGCACGGGTCGCAGCAGGCATGGACGGCGCGTTCCTGATGAGCGGCTACGCCGCGGAGGCCCAGCTGCTGGCAGATCTCGGCTCCGGGCGCGCGGCGTTGCTTTCGTCCAGCTCGGTCCCGCTCGCCGGCCACGGCAACGCGATGGCGGCCTACCACCGCGACTCCGAGGAAGCGGTCAAGGCCTCGGCTGCACAGTGGACGATCGTCCGTCCTTGCTCCATGCAGTCGAACCTGACGCGCTGGAAGGACCAGCTCGACGCCGGCGCTGTCGTCCGTGCCCCGTTCGGCGATGTTCCCGTCGCCATGATCGACCCCGCGGATGTCGCCGCGGTCCTCGCAACAGCCCTGATCGAGGACGGACACACCGGCCGGACCTATCGCGTCAGCGGGCCCGAGGCGCTGACGCCCGCCGACCAGCTCGCGATCGTCGGCGACGTCCTGAAGCGCAAGCTGCGCTTCGATGCGATACCCGACGACGAGGCCCGCGCCACGCTCCCGGGACAGATGGGCCAGGCATACGCCGACGCGCAGTTCGACATCTTCCGCGCGCACCCTCACTACGAGTCCGAGATCCAGCCGACCGTGCACCAGGTTCTCGGCCGTCCGCCGGGACGCCTACGCGATTGGTGCGAGCGCAACCGCATGCGCTTCCGCTGAGCCCCGCAGAGCCGTTCGGACGCTCGGACTAGACTCATCACCGCTGGCCATCATGATCACCCGACTCGACTTCATCGGGATACCGTCGCGCGACGCCGACCGCGCCCGCAGCTTCTATCGCGACACGCTCGGCCTTCGGCCCGACGAGCGCGCTGCCTATGAGCAGTGGGCCGGCGACACCTGCTTCGGCATCTGGGAGCCAGAGAAGGTGGGGATGCCGTTCGTCGCCCAGAAAGGCAACCCATGGGCGCTCGGCTGCGAGGATGTCGCGGCGACGCGCGCCGAGCTCGAGGCCAAGGGCGTCGAGTTCGCCGGCGACACCCTCGACACGGGCGTCTGCCACATGGCCCTGTTCTCAGATCCGGACGGTAACGACCTCATGCTCCACCACCGCTACGCGCCGCGCGGCTGAGCCGAGCGCCACCGGACCGGGCGTGCAGGCGCGGGTCCCCAGCACGCCCAAGCCCCACCAACCAGCGCACTCCAGCCCAGCGAGGATGACGGCCCACGCAGCAACCGCCGCACACCCCGGCCCCCAAGGCCGTCACCGCAGCCGCCGCTAGTGATGCGGCGGAAGCTCGCCGATGTCCGTGATCGTCGAGCGGATCCAGAGCACGGTTACCGGGATCACGATCGCGAGGCCGATCACGACGAGGATGATGCTGATCGTGACGCCGATGATCGCCAACGTGATTCCGGCGGCGAGCAGGATCGGCAGGATCGACGAACCGGGGATGTGGATCTCTTCGCCGGCGGGCGCCACCGGCTCGCTGCGCTCCTCGGGCTCGTGCTCGCTCATCAGCCGATCCAGATCTCGGCGGCGACGAAGCTCAGCCCGAGCATGAACATCGAGAAGGCGCCGATCAGGAGCGCCATGCGGATGTTGCGGGTCGCGAGCCGACGGTCCACGGGCGAATCCTACAACTGGACGTCCGCGACCATCGCGGCAAACAGCAGCGCGAGATAGGCGAGCGAGAAGAGATACAGGTGGAGCGCCGCCCGCCGCGTCGCCTTGCGGTAGAGACGAAATGCCGCGTAGACGAAGGCGAGGCCGAGCGTCATCGAGGCGCCGAGGTAGACGCCGCCGAGCTCGCCGGCGCAGAACGGCAGTTGCGTCACCGCGTAGAGCAGGACCGAGTAGATGAGGATTTGGCGCCGTGTCTCGGCCTCGCCGCGGACGACCGGCATCATCGGCACGCCGACCTTCGCGTACTCGTCCTTCATCAGCAGGCTGAGCGCCCAGAAATGAGGTGGCGTCCAGTAGAAGACGATCGCGAACAGGAACACGGCGGTCCACGCGAGGTGGCCGGTCGCGGCGGCCCAGCCGACGAGCGGCGGGATCGCTCCGGCAGCTCCGCCGATCACGATGTTCTGTGGCGTGCGCCGCTTCAGCCAGATCGTGTAGACGCCCACATAACCGGTGAAGCCGGCAAACGAGAGGCCCGCGGCGAGCCAGTTGACCGTGCTTCCGAGCAGCAGCACGGATGCCACGACCAGCACGATGCCGAACGACAGGGCGGCTTGTGGCGACACGCGCCCCGACGGGATCGGGCGGTCGCGCGTGCGCGCCATCTTGGCATCGATGTCGCGGTCGTAATAGTGGTTCATGGCCCCCGCGCCACCCGCCGAGAGGTAACCGCCCAGGCAGGTGAGCGCGACGCGCAACGGCGATGGCGAGGCGGCCACGTACATCGTCGTGACCGTCGTCAGCAGCAGCAGCGACTGGACCTTCGGCTTGGTCAGCGTGACGTAGTCGGAGACCACTTGCCACGCGGGGCTCAGCTCGCGCGTGAGCGCGCTCGAGACCGCTCTGACCTGGGTCGATGCCACTAGATCACCGCAACGCGCACTAGACCGTCGTCTTGATCTCGGCTGGTGTTTGCGATCGGCCCGGCGCCCTCGCGCGAGCGGCGCTCGATCTCGCGGCGGATGTCCTTCATCGGCTCGAGCGAGCGCACGCGAGGGACCTCGTCGAAGTTGTTGACGGGCGGCGGGGAGGTCGTGAACCACTCGAGCGTGTTCGCCTTCCATGGGTCGGGGCCGGCGACCGTCCCGTGCTTGACCGAGCGCCAGACGTTGATGACCGTCATCAGCACGCCGAGCGCGAGGATCCACGATCCGACGGTCGAGATCTGGTTGTAGAGCTGGAGGTTGCCGACGTTCGAGTACTCGTAGACGCGCCGCGGCATGCCGTCGAGCCCGAGCGAGTGCTGGATCATGAACGTCACGAGGATCCCGATGAACATCAGCCAGAACGACCACTTGCCGAGCCGCTCGCTCAGCATCCGGCCCGTCATCTTCGGGAACCAGTAGTAGATCGCGGCGAAGATCCCCATCGTCGAGCCGCCGACGAACACGAAGTGGATGTGGGCGACGACGAAGTAGGTGTCCGACAGCTGCCAGTCGACGGGGATCATCGCCAGGAAGATCCCCGACAGGCCGCCGATCGTGAACAGCGCCACCATCCCGACGGCGTACATCAGCGGCGTGCGGAACTCGATCGACCCCTGCCACAGGGTGCCGATCCAGTTGAAGATCTTGATCCCCGTCGGCACGGCGATCAGGAACGAGCTGATCATCGCGAAGACCAGGATCACGATCGGCGTCGGCGTCGTGAACATGTGGTGGACCCACACGAGCAGCCCGAGGAACGAGATCATGATCGTCGACGCCGCGATCGCCTTGTAGCCGAAGATCGGCTTGCGCGCGAACACGGGCAGAATCTCGGAGATCACCCCGAACGCGGGCAGGATCAGGATGTAGACCTCGGGGTGGCCGAAGAACCAGAACAGGTTCTGCCATAAGAGCGCCGAGCCGCCCGTGCGCGGTGTCGAAGAAGTGGGTGCCGAAGTGGCGGTCGAGCAGCAGCATCGTGACTGCGCCGGCGATCACGGGGATCGCGATGATCAACAGCAGCGAGTAGGCGAGGATCGACCAGACGAACAGCGGCAGGCGCGACCAGCTCATCCCCGGCGCGCGCATGTTCGCGACCGTCACGTAGAAGTTGATCGCGCCCAGCAGCGAGGAGATGCCGGTGAGGTGGATCAGGTAGATCCAGGCATCGACGCCACCGGATGGAAGGTAGGCGGAGCCGGCGAGCGGCACCGTCGAGATCCAGCCCGCCTCGGGCGGGCTCCAGAAGATCGACGAGTAGAGCACGATGCCGCCGGCGAGGAACAGCCAGTAGGAGAGCGCGTTCAGTCGCGGGAACGCCATGTCGCGCGCGCCGATCATCAGCGGGACGAAGTAGTTGCCGAAGCCCGCCAGCATCGGCACGATGAACAGGAAGACCATCGTCGTCCCGTGCATCGTGAAGAGCTGGTTGTAGACCTCCGGGCTGACGAGCGTGTTGTTCGCCTCGCCGAGCTGCAGGCGAATCATCAGCGCCTCGCTGCCGCCGAGGATGAAGAACGCGAACGACGTGACCAGGTAGAGGATCCCGATCCGCTTGTGGTCGGTTGTCGTGAGCCAGCTCATCAGGCCGCGGGGCTCGTCCTCGGCGCGGTGAGCGACGACTTGTGGAATCGGTCTTAGGGCTACGCTCGCCATTCCTGTCCTCCCTGACTCAGCAATTCTTCGCGAACTGGCCGGATTGCGAGCCCCCGCCCGAGCTCAGCTCCTGCCGGCATGCCTGCGCGTGGATGTCCGCGCTTTGCAGCGCGCTTTCCTGCGAGTGCAGCCAGCCGACGAACTTCGCCGGCGCCACGGCCGTGACCTCGGCAATCATCCGCGTGTGGCCGCGGCCGCAGAGGAACGAGCACTGCCCGACGTAGTTGCCGGGCTTCGAGATCTTGAACCACGTGTCGTTCGTGTAACCGGGCACCGCCTGCACCTTCGCGCCGAGCTTCGGGATCCACCACTCGTGGACGACGTCCTTCGAGGAGACGTGGAGGATCACCGTCGTGTTCGTCGGGACGACCATCTGGTAGTAGGAGTAAGGCGTTCCCAGGCCGTCCGGGCTCGGCGAGTAGTTCTTGTAGACGTACTGCCAGATGAACTGCATGCCGATCACGTCGATCGTCAGCGCGCGGCCGTTCAGGCGGCTTGAGCGAGCCGGTCGTGACGTACTGTGAGCCGCTGAGGTCGAGGCCTCCGGGGCCCGAGTTCACCGGGTCGCGCACCTCGCGCAGGTCGAGGAAGGTGACGACCGCGAGCGCGACGAGGACGAGCGCCGCGCCCACCGTCCAGCCGATCTCGAGCCGCGTGTTGCCGTGCAGCTGCTTGGCCTCGCGGCCCTTGCGCGCACGGAAGCGGATCAGGCAGTAGAGCAGCGTCCCCTCGACGCCGACGAAGATCACCGTCGCGATGATCAGCGTGATCAGGTAGAGGCTCCAGATGTGATTGGCGGCGGGCGAGCCGCCCTTCTCGGGCGTCAGTGCGCTCGCCAGCGCGCTCGGTGCGAAAACCAGACCGGGCACGGTCGCGAGCGCGAAGACGGCAAGCGTCCTCCGACCGCGCAGCGCTTGGGGCAGGTGTCCTCGCAACGTCGGCGCTGATTCTATTCAGGCTCCGGCGCGAGGCGCCGATTGGTCCGGTGCGTCGCGGTATCCCCGTACGAAGTGTTCTGGGGGCGCGGACGCTACGGTTTGGGCATGCGCGTTCCGCTGATAGGGGTTGCAGCCGCGGTGGAGCGCGCCACCTGGAGTGTGTGGGACCAGAGCGCTGTCCTCTTGCCGCAGAGCTATTTGCGGGCGATCCAACGCGCCGGCGGGGTCGCGGTCATGCTCCCGCCCGACCCGCTCGTGGCCCGCCAGCCCGATCTCGTGCTCGACCTGCTCGACGCGCTGCTGCTCGCGGGCGGCGCCGATGTCGACCCAACGCTCTACGGCGCAGAGCGCGCCGCCGAGACGCAACAGGGCATCCGCGAGCGTGACGAGTTCGAGATCGCCCTCGCGCAGCGTGCGATCGAGCGCGATCTCCCGTTTCTCGGAATCTGCCGCGGCATGCAGGTCCTCAACGTCGCGCGCGGCGGAACGCTGATCCAGCATCTTCCGACCCACCTCGGGCACGGCGAGCATCTCCGCGTCCCCGGCAGCTTCGCGGACGCCGATCACCCGGTCCATCTCGCCCCCGGCTCGCTCGCCGCCGACGCGGCCGGCGGGGAGCGCCAGGGCACCCTCTCGCACCACCACCAGGGGATCGACCGGTTGGGTGACGACCTCGTCGTAACCGGCTGGGCCGACGTCGACGAGCTACCCGAGGCGATCGAGATCCCGTCCAAGCGCTTTACGCTCGGAGTCCAGTGGCATCCCGAGGCCGACGAGGCGAGCCGAATCATTGCGGCGCTCGTCGATCGCGCGCGGGAATATGCGCTCGCGCGGGCAGCGTGACCAGTGGCGCCTGACCGGACGCTCGATCGCTCGCGTCCGATTCAGGATGTGTACGGCGTTGTTCTGCGTCGCGTCGCGGGCGCACCGGCGCCTGAACGCGGCCACGGGTCCTCGGCGCGCCGCGCGGCGCGTCTCGCCGGCTACGCGGTCATCGCCGGTGGCGTGGCGCTGCCGATCGTCCGCCGGCGATTGCGCCTCCACCCCGCGGCGGTGCTCGGCGGGGCGTCGCTGGCGCCGCTTGCCGCGGCGGTCGTCTGGCCGCGCGGGCGCAGGCGCGATGTGGCGGTCTGTGCACTCCAGATGTACGCCTACCTGGCGTCCTACAAGATGCCCAACGACGACGCCGCGGGGCTCGCCGCGCGCGTGCGCGTCGACTACCCGATCGCGCTCGACAACGCGCTCGGCGCGGGCAAGCTGCCGACGACGCGACTCCAGCGCGCGCTGCACAAGGACGGTCGTTTCAATGCCCTCGAACAGGTGCTCGTCTGGGCCCATTGGGCCTGGTTCGCGACGCCGCACGTTTCGCTGCTCTACGTACGTGCGCGCAATCCGCGGCGTTTTCTCCGCGCCGCCACGATGACCTATGCGGTCTTCGATATCGGCGCGGCGATCTATTGGCTGCTGCCCACGGCACCCCCCTGGTATGCGGCACAGGAGGGTCGGCTCGGCGAACCGGACGACGAGACCGTCCTCGTGCGCCGCCTGATGGTCGAGTACGGCGAGCACTTCTGGCGCGGGCGCTGGCCGCGGCTCTACAGCCTGTTCGGCGGCAACCCGCTCGCGGCGATGCCGTCGTTGCATTTCGCGACGTCGTCGATGGCGGCGGTGCTGCTCAGCGAGACGGGTGCGGCCCCCGCCGCGGTTGGCGTTGCGTACGCGGGAGTGCTCGGGTTTGCGCTCGTCTACCTCGGCGAGCACTATGTCGTCGACTTGATCGGCGGCGCCGCGCTGTGCGCGGTCGTGTTCGCGGGCGAGCCGCTTGCGCGCGCCCCGCTGGGGCGCCTCGCGGGTCTGGTGGAGCACGCCCGACGCCTCGCGCTCGAGCCCCCGCCCGCCAGCCGATGAGCTATACTATAAAAAGTAAAGTATTGAGTCAGGAGAGCAGATGCCGAGCCCCGAGAATGTGATCATCATCGGTAGCGGTCCAGCGGGTTACACGGCCGCGCTCTACGCAGCGCGCGCGGAGCTCGAGCCGCTCGTGTTCGAGGGGTTTGCCTGGGGCGGGCTCCTCCAGCAGACGACGGATGTCGAGAACTTTCCCGGCTATCCGGGCGGCGTCGGCGGCCCCGAGATGATGCAACAGCTGCGCGAACAGGCAGAGCGCTTCGGTGCGCGGCTCGTGACTGAGAACGCGACGCGCGTCGAGTTCGCGGACGAGCCCGGGGGGCTGCACCGGGTCTGGGTCGACGATGAGGAGCACCTGACGCGGGCCGTGATCCTGGCGATGGGCGCGGAGCACAGGCGGCTCGGCGCGTCCGGAGAGCTCGAGCTCGCGGGCCGTGGCGTCAGCTACTGCGCGACCTGCGACGCGGCTTTCTTCAAGGACCACGAGGCGATCGTCGTCGGCGGCGGCGACTCCGCGATGGAGGAGGCGATCTTCCTCGCCAAGTTCACGCGCAAGGTCACGATCGTCCACCGCCGCGAGCAGTTCCGGGCCTCGGCGATCATGCTCGACCGCGCGCGGTCGGTGGCAAACATCGAGCTGCTTACGCCCTACGTCGTGGAGGAGCTCGTGCCCGCGCCGAATGGCTCCCTCCAGCTGGCACGCCTTCGCAACACGCAGACCGCCGAACAGCTCGAGCTGGCGGTGACCGGAGCGTTCGTTGCGATCGGGCACGTCCCGACCTCGGAGCTCGTGCGCGACGCGGTCGAGCTCGACGAGAACGGCTACGTCGTCACCGAGGGGCGCTCGACGCGGACCAATCGGCCCGGCGTCTTCGCAGCGGGCGATCTCGTCGACCATACCTATCGCCAGGCGGTCACGGCTGCGGGATCCGGCTGCCAGGCCGCCCTCGACGCGGAGTGGTACTTGCGCGATACGCCGGTGCGCGGGCAGGCTCTCGCCGCCTGAGCATCCCCGCCACGATGCTCGCGCGGCGGGGGCTCATCGCAGTTGCCTTGGTGGTCCTTGGCGCCGAGTACGTCCTGCTCGCGCTCTGGCAGCGCAACGGCTACTGGGACTTCTCTGACGGGGTCTACGCCCTCAGTGCGCGCGAGCTGCTCAACGGCGGTGGCCTGTACTCCGGCTTCGCCGGCGCCCAGCCGCCGCCGATATACCTCGTCGGCGCCGGCCTGCTGGCGATCCACGACGGCCTCGCGTCGCTGCGCACCGGCATGGCCCTCGCCGAGCTCGCGACCGCGCTGCTCGTCGGCTTCGCAGTCCTGCGTCTGAGCAACCGGCGCGGCCTCGCGCTGGTGGCCGCGCTGGCAAGCCCGTTGCTGCCGATCGAGCTACACGAGCACGCGCAGCTGATCCCGGAGACGATCGCGGCACCACTGCTGCTGGCGGGCGCGCTGCTCGCCGCGCGCCCGGGCCGATCGGCGTGGACCGCTGTCGCACTCGCGCTCGCCGTGGCCTGCAAGCTCGCCTTCGTCGTGCCCGCGCTCGCGATCATCCTCGCCGGCGCAGATCGGCGCCGCGCGGGCGCCGCATTTCTGGCCGGCGGCGCGATCCTCGCGGGGGCGTCGCTCGCGGGCTACGGCACGGCGCTCTGGACGGAGACGGTGCGCGCCCAATTCGAAGTCGGGACTGCGTCGCTGCACTACGTCGGCGGGTTGCTCGCGCAAGCCGCCTGGAACGAGCTGCCGCTCCTCGTCCTCGCGGCGCCACTCCTCCTCGCCGTCCGCCGGCGCGCCACGATCAGCGCCGACCCTCAGCTCGAACGCGTGCTGCTCGCAAGCGCAGCCGGCGGCTTGCTCCTCGGCCTCTCGCTGTTCAAGCACGGCTCCTACCTCGACGTGCTCGTCGTCGCGGAAGCGCCGCTCCTCGCGCTCGCTGCCACGGGCGCAGCGGCGCTCTGGCGCAATCGCGGCACGCGCCTGCTGGCATCCCTCGCGGTTCTGCTGCTGATCGCGCAGTCGGCCTCGATCCTGCTCGATCCGGGGAATCCGCCGCTCGCACGCCGTCCGGGCGCCCAGTCCGGGCTCGCCGAGGTGAGCTCGCCCGCGGCGGTCAACGCGGCGGTCAGGGCCGCGCGCCTTTGCCCGCCGGCGCGCGCCTACTCGGGGGCGCCGTATCTCGCGTTTCTCGCCAACCGCCGGATGCCGGGGGAGCAGCCCGACACCTTCATCCTCGCCAACGCCCCGGCCGATGGGTCTTTTGCGCGCCGCGCCGCCGCCGATGTAGCGCGCTGTCCGTGAGCGATCAGCCCTCCGGCTGCTCGATCGCGAGCAGCGCACGCTTGCGCTCAACGCCGCCCGTGTAGCCGCCGAGCCCGCCGCCGACGTGACGCACGCGATGGCACGGGATCACGATCGGCAGCGGGTTTGAGCCGAGCGCGTTACCCGCCGCTCGCGCCCCGCCCGGGCTCCCCGCCTTCGCCGCGATCTCCTTGTAGCTGAGCGCGGCGCCATAGGGGATCCTCGCCGTCGCAAGCAGCACGCGGCGGCGGAACCCGTTCAGGGCGCTGAGGTCCAGCGGCGAGTCGAACGCCGCGCGCCGGCGCGCGAAGTACTCGTCGAGCTCGCGCCGCCACGGGTCGAGCATCGCTGGCGACGCAAGGATCCGCGGCGAGCGCGTCGCCGCGATCTCGGCAAGCGGCGCCTCGATCCCGCGGTCGGCGTAGTGGACGATCGCCAGCCCTCGCGGCGAGGCGACGAGGAGCAGCTCGCCGAGCGGGCTTGCGAGCGTCGCATAGGCGAGATCGGTGCTCCAGCTCGCCGCTGCGCGATCCGCGAACCGCTGCGCCGCCGCGGCGGCCCGCGGATCCGGCTCCTTCAGTAGTGCGCTCAACCGGTCGTCGTCTTTCATAGCTCCTCCCGCATTCGCTTCAGTCCCTCGTGCAGCGATCGCCGCGCCGCCTCTTCGGAGCACCCGATCAGCTCCGCCACCTCGCGGTGGGCCAGATCGGCGCCGTAGCGCAGGACGACCGCCGCTCGCTGTCGCGGTGGCAGCTTTGCCACCGCGCTCCAGATCTCGCGCTCGGGCGCACCCGGAGCGGCCGGCTCGTGCTGTTCCTCGAGCGGTAGCTCGCGCCGGCGTCGCCGCGTATGGTCGATCGCCTTGCGGTGCGCGATCGTCAACAGCCACGCGCGCACGTTCGATCCCTCGCGCAGGCGTGGATACGCCCGCAACGCGGCCAGAAAGGTCTCCTGGAAGCAGTCCTCCGCGGCCTGCGCGCCAACCATCCCGCGCAGCACGCGCCATACGTCCTCGCTGTGGCGGTCGAGCACGACCTGGAATGGCGGCAAATGCTCCATCACTTCAATAACGCGCCAACGCCGCGGGACGTGAGATCGCGCCGTCACGATAATCCCGCACGTGGCGCGAATCCTCTTCGTCGGCGGCGGTGCTCGTGCCCGCGGCCTGGCGACGGAGCTCCTCGCCGCCGGGCATGCGGTGCGGATGACAACGCGCGAGCAGTCAGGGCGTCGCGCGATCGAGGCAGCCGGCGCCGAGTGCTGGATCGGCACCCCTGACCGCATCGCCTCGCTGCGCTATGCACTCGAGAACGTGACGATCGCCTGCTGGCTACTGGGGAGCGCCACCGGCACGCCGGAGGAGCTCGCCGCCCTGCACGGCTCACGCCTGGCGTTCTTCGCCACTCAGACGATCGACACGACCGTGCGCGGCCTCCTCTACGAGGCTGCGGGCTGCGTCGAGGCCGGCCTGCTCGAGAACGGTCGCACCCTGATCGAGACGGCCGGCGCATACAACGCGATACCGGTCGCGATCATCACGGCCGATCCCGCCGACGAGCTCGCCTGGCGTGTCGCGGCTCGCGTCGCCCTCGACGGCCTCCTCGAAGGCCTCAGCTCAGCCCGATCCGGCTGAGCAGGTCGGCGAGGATGAAGCCGGTGGCGCCCCAGATCACCCGCTCGCCGATCGTGAACGTCGGCGTTTCCACGCGCCGATCCGGTCCATCCACGACTGCCGAGCCGCGGTTTGCGGCGAGTACGACCAGGCTCAGCTCGAGGATCGCGTCCACCTCGCCCGCCGCTGGGCGCCAGCGCTCCGGGCGCACGATCGCCGCGACGACCGGATAGACCGCAAAGTCCGAGCGCGGCACGTGGATCGGGCGCAGCGCCCCGAGCACGGTGACCGCCGTCGCGGGCAGGCCGATCTCCTCGTCGGCTTCGCGCAGCGCGGTGGCGATCAGGTCGACGTCGGCCTCCTCGACGCGCCCGCCCGGGAACGAGACCTGACCGGCGTGGCGCGGCAGGTCATCCGGTCGCTGCGTGAAGACGGCGAGCAGCTCGCCGCCGCGCTCGTACAGCGGCACCAGCACTGCCGCTCGCGCGCTGCCCCCCGGATCGACGCTGAACGCCTCCGCAGGGTCGAGCAGAACCTCGCGCAGGCCGCTTGCCTGCGCCGGTCTCACGCGTACAGTGGGTTGAACAGGAGCCCGGTGAGAAGCTTCGGGAAGAAGTAGGTCGACTTCGGCGGCATGTTCTCGCCGCTCGCTGCCACCTCACGCACCTGTTCGACCGGGGTCGGGCGCAAAAGGAACGCTGCGTCGTAGGCGCCCTGATCGATCAGCGCGAGCGCCTGGTCGGCGTCGCGCGCGTAGCCGAAGTCGTTCAGGTGCGAGATGTCCGCCTCGCTCAGCCCGAGTGCGCCCGTGAGTATCAGCGCCTCGAGTACCCCCGTGTCGAGCTTGCGATACGCGGGCGGCGCGTGCGCCAGCGCCGCATCGGCGATCGCCTGATCGCGCAGCACGAGTCGCTGCGGCTCGCGCGTGCGCGTGTCGATGTAGCCGATCTCGAGCGGCCCGTCCCCGGCCGCCGGTGCGATCCGCTCGCGCGACACCGGCCGCGCCGCGAAGTCGCGCGCGATCGCGGCGTCGAGCGCCCCCCAGCGCGCGTCCGACATCCCCCGCACGAGCCGGTGTGTGGGAAACACGGTGAGACCGGGATCCTCGAGCGCGACGAGGCACATCAGCACGTAGCGATGGGGCCCGTCACCGCCGATCTCCTCGGCGTACACGCGCGCCGTCTCGTAGCGGTGGTGCCCGTCGGCGATCAACAGCTCGACCCCGCGCAGCGCTTCCTGGGTCCGCGCGATCGCGAGCGGCTCGCCGATGCGCCACAGCCGGTGCACGGTTCCGTCCGCGTCGGTCACATCGCCCCACGGCCGCCCGCGCGTTGCCGGTGCGAGGGCTGTCCAGGCGGCGCTGGCGGGGTCGGAGTACAGCGAGAAGATGGGGGAGAGGTTCGCGCGGGTGGCGCGCGTCAGGCGCAGCCGATCCTCCTTCGGCCCCGGGTGGGTGCGCTCGTGCGGGCGGATCCGCCCCGGGCCGTAGTCCTCGATGCGAACGCGCGCGAAGAAGCCACGCCGCGTGCGCGAATGGCCATCGGGCCCGCGATAGTGCTGCTCGTAGGCCCAGAGCGCGGGTTCGCCATCGCGCACGACGATCGCATCGCGCTGCCAGTCGGCGAAGCGCGCGGCCGCCTGGGCGTAAGGGTCCTCTCCGAGCGGGAGGTCGACATGGACGACGTTGTAGGGCGAGCGGCCGGCCAGTTCCGAGCGCTGCTCGCCGTCGAGGACGTCGTAGGGCGGTGCGACGAGGTTGCCGAGCGAACCCGCCCTCGCGAGGTCGTAGTGCAGGGCGCGCAAGGGCTCGATCTCCGCCATGGGCTCGCTCCGGACGCTAGCAGCGCCGGGCGCCCCGGCGCTGCGACGCGTAGTCTCTGGCTGAGCGGGGCGTAGCGCAGCTTGGTTAGCGCGCGTGCTTTGGGAGCACGAGGTCCCCGGTTCGAATCCGGGCGCCCCGATCGCAGTCAGGCACCCGAGGGCTCGAGCACGGTGCCGTCGGCGATCTTCCGCGGCTCGGCGGCGGCGATCTCGACATCGCCCCGCACGATGACGCCGCTGCCGAACGTCACGTCGCCGCGCACGCTCAGCCGTGTGCCCCGCGCAGCGACGGTGGGCCGGCCGGAAAGCGCGCCTCGAAGGCGTCGAGCAGCTTGTAATAGGCGGGGTCGAGCTCGACGAGCGGGAGGTCATCGGCGCGCTCGGGAGCAGGCGCGACGCGCATGTCATCAGTCAGCGAGTAGACGTCCGAGCGCAGCAGCAGCAGGTCGTCGGTCGTCTTGACCGGGGCGAATCGCGTGCGCGGGACGCGCAGGATCTGGGCGTCGGCGAAGCTCGAGATCGCAGCGCCCATTGCACTCTCCAGCTGCAGCACCGCGGTCGAGCTCGAGTCGCGCGGATCGACAGTCTTGCGGTTGACGATCAGCGGCAGCTCGAAGACGCCGGCGTTGCGCTCGAGCGCCTCCGCGAGCGCCTCGAGGTTGATCCACAGGTTGTTCGTGTTGTAGTAGCGCCAGCGCTTGTAGTCGCGGAAGGAGTCCTCGTCATCGGGCGGGGTCTGCGCGGTTTCACGTAGCACGAGCATGCCGTCTGCGCGCCGGCGCGCGATGTGCCCGCCCTTGCGATCCGCGGCGGTGCCCTCGACGACCTCCATCAGGAAAGGCGCGCCGGTGGCGGCGACGTGTGCAGCGATTCTCGGGTCGGGTGTGGCGCCGAGGTTGTCGGCGTTGGAGATCATCGCGTAGCGCATGCCATCCTCGAGCAGGCGCTCGAGCAGCCCGGTGCGCGCCAGCGCTCCGTAGACGTCGCCGTGTCCGGGCGGGCACCATTCGAGCCCGGGATCCTTCGGCCAGCTCACGGGAGCCAGGCTGTCCGCGTCGAGCTTCGGGATCATGCTCTGGAGGAAGTTGGCTGGCAGGCCGGCGTTCAGCGGCTCGCCGGCTGCGAGTGCCGCGAGGGTGTCCTTTTCGGTTGCCTCGCTGTCCATCAGCAGCAGCGGCAGAGGCACAAGAAGCCGCGCGCGCAGTGCGCGCGTCTGGCCAGTGATGATCTCGAGGAACGAGTGGCCGTCGCGGGCCTCGACCAGCGACTTCGGATGGCGCAGCCCCATCGTCGTCGCCAGGCCGCCGTTCAGCTTGATCACGGCGACGGGTCCGAGCGCGCGCGCCTCATCCTCGAGCGGAAGCTCCTCGAGCCCCGGCACGTCGCTGACCGGCTCGAGCTCGCTGCTCGCGATGAATGCCTGCTCGCCGGCTGCAAGCCGCCGGTAGGCGCTCGCGAAGCTCTTGATCGCACCGTCCGGCTCGCCGCGTTCGCGCATTCGCTGCTCGGCGAGCGCCAGCCCGTTCCCTTGCATGCACGCATCCTGACCGATGGCGCGGCGCAAGAAATGCGAGGATGAGGGTGATGGAGGAGCGGACGATCGAACGCCTCGGCGGACGGCGCGTGAGCGTCGTTGGGCTCGGTACATGGCAGCTCGGCGCTGACTGGGGGGAGGTCGACGCGCAGGCCGCCCACGCCGTGCTCGACGCGAGCATCGATGCCGGCGTCACGCTGCTCGACACCGCTGACGTGTACGGCGACGGGCGCAGCGAGCGTTTCTGTGGCGAGATCCTTGCGCGCCGGAAAGGTGTCCTCGTCGCGACGAAGATGGGTCGCCGGGTCGAGCAGCTGCCGGAGAACTACAACCGCGAGGCATTTCGCGCCTGGACCGACCGCTCGTGCGAGAACCTCGCTGTCGAGACGATCGATCTCGTCCAGCTGCATTGCCCACCGGACGCGGTCTACGAGTCCGACGCCGTCTTCGCGGCGCTCGACGAGATGGTCGCCGAAGGGCGGATCGCCGCCTACGGCGTGTCTGTCGAAACCTGCGCGCAGGCGCTGCGCGCGATCGAGCGACCCGGCGTTGCGACCGTCCAGATCATTCTCAACTGCCTGCGCCTGAAGCCGCTCGAAGAGGTCCTCCCGGCGGCGCGGGCCGCCGGCGTCGGCGTCATCGCGCGGGTGCCGCTCGCGTCCGGCCTGCTCAGTGGACGCTACGACGAGCGGACCACGTTCCCGGCCAACGATCACCGCAATTACAACCGCCACGGCGAGCAGTTCGATGTCGGCGAGACGTTCTCGGGCGTGCCCTACGAGGTTGGGCTCGCCGCTGTGCGCGAGCTGAAGGACCTCGCCGACCCCGGAACGACGCTCGCCCAGTTCGCCCTGCGCTGGGTGATCGATCAACCGGGGGTGAGCACGGTGATCCCGGGCGCGCGCAACATCGAGCAGGCGCGCGCGAACGCGGCGGCAGCCGACGTGCCGCGACTGCGCGATGACCAGCTCGAAGGCGTCCGCGATGTGTACGACCGGTTGATCCGCGAACACGTGCACGCCCGCTGGTAACCGCCATGGGGGCTCTGGTTGGACTCGACGTCGGTACCTCGGCCGTCAAGGGATTGGCGATCGACGCCGATGGCAGCGTGCTCGCCCGCGCCGAGGTCGGCTACCCGCTCTCGACGCCGCGACCGGGCTGGGCAGAGCAGGACCCCGCCGACTGGTGGGCGGCGACCGAGGCCGTCCTCGCGCGACTGGAGCAGGAGGCGGGCGCCCCGGCGGCGATCGGTCTGTCGGGTCAGATGCACGGCCTCGTCGCGCTCGACGACCACGACCGTGTGCTCCGCCCGGCGATCCTCTGGAACGACCAGCGCACCGCCACCGAGTGCGCGGAGATCGAGGAGACCGTTGGCCTCGAGCGCCTGATCGAGCTCACCGGCAATCGCGCCCTCCCGGGTTTCACAGCGCCGAAGCTGCTGTGGCTGCGCCGTCACGAGCCCGAGGCTTACGGGCAGATCGCACGGATCGCCCTGCCGAAGGATTACGTCCGCTTGCGCCTGTGCGGCACGCACGCGATCGACGTCGCCGACGCGTCGGGCACGCTGCTCCTCGATGTCGCCGCTCGTCGCTGGAGCGACGAGGTCCTCGATGCGCTCGCGATCGATGCGTCCGTGCTGCCACCGGTGCTCGAGTCTCCGGATGTCTCGGGCGAGACGGCGGCAGGCGTTCCCGTGGCGGCTGGAGCCGGCGACCAGGCGGCCGGCGCGCTCGGTGTGGGCGTCGATCGGCCTGGCCCTCTCTCCGTCGTCCTCGGGACATCCGGCGTCGTCTTTGCAGCGCTCGAGCACTACGCCTCGGACCCGCAGGCACGCCTACACGCGTTCTGCCATGCGGTACCGGATGCCTGGCATGTGATGGGCGTGATGCTCTCGGCTGCCGGCTCGCTGCGTTGGCTGCGCGACGCCGTGGCGCCGGGTGAGCGCTACGACATGCTCACCGAGGAGGCCGCGCGCTGGCCCGCCGGCACGGACGGTCTTCTCTTCCTTCCCTACCTGGCCGGCGAGCGGACGCCTTACCCGGATCCGGACGCGCGCGGCGCGTTCATCGGGCTCGAGCTGCGCCACGATCGCGGCGCGCTCGTGCGCGCCGTGCTCGAGGGTGTCGCCTACGGCCTGCGCGACTCGCTTGACTTGATCTGCGAGTTGGGTGGCACGCCCGCGTTCGCGCGCGTGTCGGGCGGCGGAGCGGCGAGCCGGCTCTGGCTGCAGATCGTCGCCTCGGTGCTCGAACTGCCGCTCGAGCGCGTTGCGGTCGACGAGGGGGCGGCGTTCGGTGCTGCGATCCTCGGCGGAGTTGCCGCACAGATCTGGCCCGATGTCGGCACCGCCGTGGCGGCAACGGTCCGTCCGGGCGAGCGGATCGAGCCGGTCCCCGAATGGGTCGAGGTCTATCGCGAGCGTCGCGCGCGCTATCAGGCGCTCTACCCTGCGCTGCGCGACCTTCCCGGCTGATCAGTCGAGCAGCCGGCCGCCGTCGCCGGGGCGCACCGCACGCGCGCCCTCGGGCGCGTGTGCTCCGGGCGGCATCAGCGCCAGCACGTGACCGCCGAAGCCCCCGCCGACGATCCGCGCGCCGAGCGCTCCGGCCGCCTGTAGGCGCGCCACCGTTGCCTCGACGGCCGGCGTCGAGACCTCGTAGAGATCACGGAGGCTGGCATGGGACGCGTCGAGCAGCTCGCCGACTGCCGCGAGTTCGCCGTGCGCGAGTGCGGCCACCGTCTCATCGACGCGAGCGTTCTCGCTGACGACGTGCACCGCCCGCCGATCGAGCGGATCGGGCAAGCTCCGTGCCTGCTCGAGTGTCGCTTCGCTGAGCGTCGCGACGCCGAGCAGCTCGCAGGCGCGCGCGCACTCCTCGCGGCGCTGGTTGTAGCCCGAAGTCGCGTGCGAGTGGCGCTCACCTGAGTCGAGCGTCACGAGCGCGTGACCGTCGAGCTCGAGCGGCACGAGGCGCACGTCGAGCGAGCTGAAGTCGATTCGCAGCGCCCGAGCGCTCTCGCCGAAGAGGGCGGCGAGCTGGTCGAGGAGCCCGGTGTTCGCCCCGACCCAGTCATTCTCGATCCGCGAGCAGAGCTTTGCGAGCTCGCGACGCTCAGGCGGCTCGGCATCGGCGAGGCGGATCAGCGCCAGCACGAGGGCAACCTCGAGCGCGGCCGATGAGGACAGCCCGGCCCCCTGCGGCACGTCGCCGCTGATCTCGAGCCGTGCGCCACGGACCTTCACCCCCGCCTGCGCGAGCTCGCCAACCGCGCCACGAACGAACGCGCACCAGCCCTTCCGACCCTCGGGTTGCGGAGATCTCAAAGCTGTCCTCTTCGCCCAGATCGAGCGCTTGCGCCTCGATCCGCGGCTCGTCCAGCGCGGTCGCTACCACCGTCACGCCGCTCGCGATCGCGAAGGGCAGTGCCAGGCCACCGTTGTAGTCGGTGTGCTCGCCGATCAGGTTGACGCGTCCCGGACCGAACGCGCGAACTCGCTGAGCCATCATCAGCGCACGCGCTCTCGGCTGCGGCCGTGCTTGGCCGTCGCGATCGCAGGGGAGTGGGGGCCGAGGATCATCACGATGTCGCGAGATTCACCCGCTGCGCTACCGGGGCGCGTGACCTCGCGCAAGCAAGCCCGGCGGACTATGCCGCGCGCGAGTCATAACACGCGCAGCGGCCAGGTAGCCGGCCCGCGGCTCCCAGCGGCCGGGATCCTCGCTTGAATGTGCGTGCGCCCCCGTAGCTCAGCTGGATAGAGCATCGGACTTCTAATCCGAGGGTCCCAGGTTCAAATCCTGGCGGGGGCACTGCGCGGCTTGCGCGCGGCTCGCGTACAGGAGCAGTCCCGGTCGCACGGTGACATGTCCGCTCGCGTCCCGCCCGGGACGACGGCAACCCATCGCAGAACTTAGTTACCCAGCTTGCGAGTGGCCGGCGTTGATCGCCCATTGGGCGGCGAAAGCCCGTTGGTATGCGGGCCGCGCTTCGCCGCGGGCAACATAGGAGGCCAGTTTCGGAAACTCGTCCAGAAGTCCCGAGGCTCTCAGCCTGAGCAGCACCGACACCATCATCAGGTCGCCCGCGCTGAAGTCTCCATCGAGCCAGTCGCCGTTGCCCAACCGGGCAGAAAGTTGGGCCAGTCGATCGCGAATACGGTCTTTAACCAGAGGCAGGCGCTCTTCCGCCCAGGGCTTGTCGCCCTCCGCGAACCTGGCGGTCACCAGTTCGAGGATCGGCGGCTCCACGGTGTTGAGCGCGGCAAACATCCAGGTGATGCCCCGCGCCCGCGCATTGGCATCATCCGGGAAAAGTCCCGCATGGTGCGCGGCAATGTGGAAGACGATCGCGCCTGTCTCGAACAGGACAAGATCGCCTTCCTCATAGGTCGGAATCAGGCCGAACGGATGCAGGCGCAGATGCGCGGGTTCCTTCTTCGCCGCGAACGAGACAAGGCGAACCTGGTAAGGCTGGCCCACCTCCTCGAGCGCCCAGCGAACGCGCATATCGCGCGCCAGGCCCTTGCCGCCATCGGGCGACCGCTCAAACGCCGTGATAACGATCGTCACCGTGTCGTCGGCAGCGTGAACGCGACCCGCGCTCCGCCGCTGGCGCGGTTCTCCGCCCAGATCTGCCCGCCGTGCGCTTCGACGAGAGCACGGGCGATCGCGAGGCCGAGTCCAGAGCCCGACGACGAGCGTGCCGACTCGGCGCGCCAGAAACGGTCGAACATCCGCGCTGCAGCCTCGGAGCTGACGCCCTCGCCGGTGTCTTCGACCGCGATCGTGACGTCGTGCGCTCCCGGGCGGACGGCGATCGCGATTGCGCCGTCCTCGGGGGTGTGGCGGATCGCGTTTGCCAGCAGGTTGCCCAGGACTCGCTGGACGTGGGCTGGCGCGCAGCGCACCGGTGGAACCCTACCGCCTGCTCTCGCCTCGAGGCTGATGCCCTTCGCGCGCGCCTCGGCTTCGAAACCGCGGACGCACGAGTCGATCACGTGCCCGATGTCTGCTTGCTCGAGTTGTTGTGTGAGCTCGCCCGCGTCGATCCGCGCGAGCTCGAACAGCCCATCCACGAGCGACGACAGCGTACGCACCTGCTCGGCCAGAGCCGGTAGGTATTCGCTCGGCTCCGCGAGACCGTCGTCGATCGCCTCGATCATCGCCTGCATCGACGCGAGTGGCGTACGCAGGTCGTGGCCGGCCCAGGCGACGAGCTCGCGGCGCGCCTCGAACAGGCGCTCGATGGCGTTGGCCATCGAGTTGAACGAACGCGCGACCTCGGCGAGCTCCGCTGGCCCCGTCTCCGGCGCGCGCGCGGCGAGGTCGCCGGAGGCGAGCCGCGCCGAGGCGACGCGTAGCCGCTCGAGAGGCGTGCGGATCCACCGCGCAAGCAGCAGCGCCACACACAGCGCCGAGAGCGCGGCCGCCGATGCCACCATCAGCACCTCGACGTCGGCACGCATCTCGAACATCACCCAACCAGAGGCGAGCACGCCGCTGAGCGGCAGCAGGACCGCGAGCAGCGCGAGCGCTGCGAGCTGCAGGCGTAGGCGCCCGAGCAGGCGAAGGGCGAGCGCGAGCGGCACGCCGACCGCGATCGTCCCGAGCGCGAGCAGGGCAGCGAGCTCGATCACAGCGTCATCCGATAGCCGCTGCCCCAGACCGTCTCGAGGTGGCGTGGCTGGGAGGGGTCGTCCTCGATCTTCGCGCGCAGACGACGCACGTGCACGGTAACCGTTCCCGTGTCGAGCCCAGCCGTGTAGCCCCACACGCGGTCCATCAGCTCGTCGCGGTCGAAGACGCGGCTCGGGTTGGTGGCGAGGAACCACAAGAGATCGAACTCAGTGCAGTGAGCCGCAGCGGCATCCCGGCCTTGAGTACCTCGCGTCGCGCCCGGTCGACGACGACGTCGCCGATCTCGATCCGCTCGCTCGCTCCCGCGCTCCCCGCAGCTCGTGCGGGTCGCGCCGCACGCCGCAGAACCGCCTTTACGCGCGCGACGAGCTCACGCGGGGAGAACGGTTTCGTCAGGTAGTCGTCGGCACCGACCTCGAGACCGATCAGCCGGTCGGTCTCGGCGCTCAAGGCGGTGATCATGATCACCGGAAGCTCGGAGCGGGCCCGGATCCAGCGGCACAGCGACAGGCCGTCTACGCCGGGGAGCATCAGGTCGAGGACGACGAGGCTCGGGAGCTCGGCTTCGAGCAGCCGGCGCGCGGTGTCGCCGTCGGCCGCCTCGAGCGTCCGGTAGCCCGCCTGCCTGAGGTAACGCACGACGACGTCGCGCACAGCCGGCTCATCGTCGACCACGAGAACGGTGCTCACCGACGAATTGTTCACGCGCGCGCCCAGGCGGACCTTAACAGTTGATTACAGGCCGAGCACGTTTCAGAAACTTGTAATGGTCGTGCCGCCTCGCTGCATCTAGGTTCTCACCAACTGCAGGCGAGAAGGGAGACACAGCTGATGAGGCGGAAGTCATTTGCAGGGCTGGCGGCGCTCGCTGGCGCGTTGGCGCTTACCGGAGCAGGGGCCGCGGCGGCGATGATGCACCCGCAGTTGACCGCGCACGTCACCGGAATGGGCGAGCACGGTACGGTCGACCTCCACGTGACGTCCACGCCCGGCAAGGTGTGCTGGACTTTCAGCATGCCGATGGTCAAGGCGACCGCAGCGTCGGTTCACACCGGCCAGAACGGGGCGAAGCTCTTCGAGCTAGGCATGCACTACAGCCAGCATGGCTGCATGGCCGAGTCGTCGATGACGCTCGAGCACCTCGAAACGACGCCAGGGAAGTACTGGGTTTGGGTCGACACCAAGGGGCACATGGGCGAGCTGCGCGGCGCAGCTGGGGGCGATGTAAGCGACCGCGATGCCCGAACACGAAGCACCCCTGCCCGAGTCGCCGCGAGAGAACACCGGCGCGCGGCGACTCGGTCGTGCCGGTTTCCTTGCCGTTGTCGGCGCCGGCGTTGGAACACTGTTCGCTGGTAAGACGATCTCGCAGGCGACGAGCTGGATCACGCGGCCGCTCGCGAGCGTCAGTGGACTCAAGGGGATCCTCCCCTCCGGCGGCTGGCGCATCTACACAGTCGCCGCGACGATGCCAACCTTCGATGCCGCGACCTGGCGGCTACGCATCGACGGGCTCGTGCGAACGCCGATCGAGCTCAGCTACGCCGAGTTGCTCGCGCTACCGAGGGTCACGCAGGTATCGACGTTCCACTGCGTGACTGGCTGGACCGTGACCGGGGTTCGCTGGGGCGGGGTCCGCTTCGCCGACCTTCTGGCCCGAGCGGGCGGCTCGCTGCCTGCCGCGCACGCGCTGCACTTCGTCTCGGCGGAGAAGCCGTATGACGACTACCTGACGCTGGAGCAGGCATCGCTCGCCCATGTGATGCTGGCCTACGAGATGGACGGGGCGCCGCTACCGCAGGAGCACGGCGCGCCGGTTCGCGTCGTGATCCCCGAGATGTACGGCTATAAGAACGTCAAGTGGGTTGAGCGGATCTCGCTCGTGGCGCGCCCCGGCGCCGGCTACTGGGAGCAGCGCGGCTACGACGTCGACGCCTACGTCGGCCACTCCAACGGCTATGGCTGAGCCGCACGCGGGTCGCCGTCGCTACGTCGAGCGCTTCACGCTGACCGAGCGCCTGCTGCACTGGGTGCACGCGAGTGCGTTTCTCGTCCTCCTCGGCTCGGGCCTGATTCTTTACATCCCGGCGCTGTCGGTCGACGTCGGGCGGCGGCCGTTGATCAAGGACATCCACTTCCTCACGGGGGTCTCGTGGGCCGGAGCGATCCTGTTGATCGCTGTGCTTGGCAACCGCCGTGCGCTCGCGCGAACAGTCCGCGAGATCGATCTCTTCGACCGCGACGACCGCCGCTTTCTCGCTGGACGCACCCACAGCCCGCAGGGACGCTTCAACGCCGGCCAGAAGGTCAACGCGATCATCACCGCCGCCTTCGCGGTGCTGTTCTTCATCTCCGGCCTATTGCTCTGGCTCGGCGAGCGCAACACCGACATCCGACTCGCCGGCACGCTCTATCTTCACGACGCCCTGATGTACGTGTCGGTCGTGATCGTCATCGGTCACCTCTACCTGGCGCTGATCAACCGCAGCACGCGGCACTCGCTGCGTGGGATGGTCCTGGGCAGCGTGCGTGAGGATTGGGCCCGCGCCCACCACGCGAAATGGCTCGAGGCGGACGCGCCCTCGCCCGCCGGAGCGCATCCGAGTGCCGGCACTGCGCCAGGCTGGTCCGAGGGTTCAACTCCTGGCGCGGCCGCTGGACCCCGGTCGCAACGAGGGTGACTCGGGCCGACCCCCTCTGACAGCAGGGCCCGACCGAGTCCCGCGAGCTCTGGTTAAGCGCCGGCTTCTTGTACGGCTTCGAGCTGGCGGCGGTAGCTTGAGACCATCAGCTCGGTGAGCTCTTCGAGGGAGGTCTCGTGGACCTGCCGATTGACGGTGATCTTGCCGCCCTGAATCACGAGGATGCGGTCGCACAGCTCGAACAGGTGCGCGAAGTTGTGGTCGATGACCATGATCGAGACGCGCCCACTGGAGGCGAGGTCCTTCACGAGGTCGATGATCAGGAGCGACTCGCGCGCGCCCATCGCCGCGAGGGGCTCGTCGAGCAGCAGGATCTTCGGCGTTGCGCGCACCGCCCGGGCGACTGCGATCGCTTGCCGCTGACCGCCGGATAGCTGATCGCTGTCGGCGTCGACGCTCGGGATGTTCACGTGTATCTCGTCGAGATACTGGCGCGAGAGCTTGCGCATCTGACCCTTGTCGAGGATGCGAAGCGGCCCGAGCCTTGTGATCTCGTGGCCCAGGAACAGGTTCTGGAAGACGGGCAGCTGAGGAATCAGCGCCAGATCCTGGTAGACCGTCTCGATCCCATGCTGTCGGGCAGACAGGACGGAGCTGAAGCTCACGGGCTGTCCTCCCATGAGGATTTCTCCTCCATCCTGGGGATGGAAGCCGCTGAGGATCTTCACGAGCGTGCTCTTCCCGGCACCGTTGTCCCCGACGAGCCCGAGCACCTCGCCCTGCTTCAACGTGAGATCGACGCCGCGGAGGACCTCGAGCGCGCCGAAGCGCTTCGTGATGCTGCGCGCCTCGAGGGCGGGAGTGCCGTTCGCTTTGGTCGCGGAGGACTCGATGGCGTTGCCCTCAGTGCTCATTGTCTTGCCTTCGAGCGGGCGATCACGCGGTCGAACTGGACGTTCAGCGCCATCGCGAAGATGATCACCACACCGACGCAGATGTAGAAGTCGTTCGTGCTGATGCCTGCGACGGTCAACCCGGACTCGATGATGCCAAGCAAGATCGCCCCGATGAACGCCCCGACTACGGTGCCACGTCCGCCCGTCAGCGCAGTGCCGCCGATCACGCATGCGCCAACGGCGAAAAGGATGTAGTCGACGCCGTCCTGACCCGGCTGGAGTGACCCGTACTTCACAGCGTCCACAATCCCGATGAGGCCGGCGACGGCCGAAGCGAGCATGAAAGCCCACACCTTGACCCGTCGGATCGGCACGCCGGCCTCGGCGGCACCAACGAGATTGCCGCCTGTGGCGATGATGCGAACGCCGAACCGCGTACGGGTTAGCAGCACGGCGAGAACGACGGTGAGGGCCGCCACCCAGATGATCTCGGCCCACTGCCCGCCGCCCATGACGCTGGTAGCGAAGCCTGATCCGCCGCTCAGCGGGACCGGGCTAACCTGGGCATCTTGCGAACCGACGAGTATTCCGCCAAAGATGATGAAGTTCGTGGCGAGCGTGGTGACGAACGAGGGCACCCTCAGGAACACGGTGATGAGCCCATTGAATCCGCCGACCAGAGCCGAAGCGGCGATGGCCATCAGGATCGCCAGCACCAGCGGTACGCCCGCGCCGTATAGCCAGTACTCGATCCACGGCGCAAAAAGGAAGACCGCACCGGCAGAGAGGTCGATCTCGGCGAGCACGAGCAGCAGCACCTGCGCGATGGCGATTGCGCCGATCGGTCCGGCGTAGCCTGCGGCGGACGAGAGGTTCAGCTGGCTCGTGACCACGGTCCCCTTCCAGAGCAGGAAGCCAACCAAGACGAGGATCGTCAGCACGAAGGGGGTGACCTCCCGCTGGTACAGGAAGACACGGGCGATTCGACCCGTCAGTGACGGGCGAACGCTCTCCTGCCCCGGCGGGTTGAGCGCCGGGGCAGGAGCAGGCGTGGGAGCGGCTGATTGCACGCTCGCGGAACTCTGCTACGCGATCGAGGGCTTCGGCAGCACCTTCTGTGCCGCGCTCGTGCCCTCGAACCGGTTCGGAACGAGGTACGGCGCGACGTTCTTCTTCGTGACGATGCCGATGCCGGTGTCGGTGTCGGTGGGGACCATCAGTCCGCCCGAGATGTTCCACAGGAACAGCTGCATGATCGTGTCGAAGCCCTGCAGGTAGGCCTGCTGGTCCACCGTCTCGGCGACGACGCCAGCGTGGATCGCCTGGGTTACCGGCAGTCCGACGTCCCAGACCGAGGCGCCGAGCTTGCCCTTCAGCTTGTTCTTGGTGATGAACTGTGCGACCGCGTCGCTGTCGCCGCTGTCAACGGACATCATGAACTTGACGCTCTTGTGACCCGCGTACCACGACGCGATCTTGTTGTACTCCGGAGCGCCCACGGTCGCTGAGGTACCGACCTCGACGAACTGGACTCCGGCCTTCGCGAACACGGGCTTCGCACCGTCAAGGCGCGGCTGGATGTTCCCCGTGCCCGGTGTGGCGATGATCCCACCGACGAGGTCGCCCTTGCCGATGCCCAGCGCGAGGATGCCCTCTGCAACCGCAGCACCCGCCGTGAGGTTGTTCTGCCCCACGTAGGCCATGCGGCCGTTCTTGATACCCGCGGACACGTCAGCGTTGTAAGCGATCACGGGGATACCGTGGCTCAGCGCGCTGGCGGTCGGCGAGTTGAACGCCGTGTTGTCGATCAGCGGGCAGCCAATCCCGTTCGCGCCAGACGCGATGGCGGAGTTGAACGCCGAGACCATCTCGCTGACGATCGAGTTGGTCGAGCCAACCCACGAGAACGATGTGCCGGTGAGCGCGCACGCGTCCTGACAGCCATAGATCGTTGCCGTGAAGAACGGGTTCGTCGTCACGTGGTTGTCCATCACGAACTTGTACTTCGGATGGCTGGCAAACGCCGCAACGTTGTCGTTGCTCTTGTAGGTCGCTGCGCTTGCCCCCTGCTCGGTCAGAATGTCGACGAAGCCGGCATAGGCAGGTATGGCTGCAGCCGTAATCCCCGCATTGCGCAGGAAACGGCGACGCGAGAACTCACGCTGCGCCTCGCTGTATTCATCAGGTTTATCTGATGCCACCTCTCCTCCTTCCCTTCTCCTCGAACCCCTCTGGATCGGGCCAGCACGCTGGCGCCGTAACGCCCTATCTCGGTCGGGCTCCCATCAAATCAGTTGTTCGAGGGTGTCTATGACAGATTTGGCCGTCACGCTCCCGCGTGCCGTCAGCGAGGGCTATAACCCTCCGCGCGCGGAACACTAGCTGATTGGGGGGCAATGCGGTGCCATATGGCGGGCCGTCTCGCGCCCGCGCCGGACGAGAGCACGAGCACCCTCGGGCATGCGTTTCGGCGCTGAGCTTCACACTCATTCAGGCACGGTGTTGCTCAACGTCCCAGCGGCCCGCGCGCAACGGTTCGTTACAGGTGCGTTACCGGTATGTCCGACGACACTGCACTATCTCCGCGGCGGCCCCTACCAGCTGAGCAGCATCAGACCGAGCGTCACTCCGGGGCCGACCGTGACGGCGAGTGCCCGCTCGCCGGCGGCTGGCTGAGCGGTCGCGATCAGCTCGTCGAGGACGTAGAAGATCGAGGGGGTTCCGAGGTTGCCGCGCTCGGCGAGGACCTTGCGCGCCGACGCGACCTGGCGGTCGGGCAACTCGAGCGCCTCCTGCACGCAGTCGACGATGCGCCGGCCGCCGGGGTGAATCGCCCAGTGGTCGATCGCGAAGCGCGTCAGCCCCAATGGACGAAGGAAGCCCTCGAGCAGGTCCGCGAGACCGGAGGTCGCGATGTCGGGCAACTCGCGCGCGAGGTGTAGGTAGCTCTCATCGTCGGCCAGCGCCATGTGGACTACATCGAGCGTCCCGGGGATCTGAAAGACCGACGACGCGACGATCCTCGGCCCATCCGAGCCATCAGCCGCGTCGATCACGGCCGCGGCGCAGCCATCACCGAAGATCGCCGAGCCGATCACCTTCGCGCGCGGGTCGTCCTCGCCCGCCGCGGTCAGCATGCCGCTCATGCTCTCGACCGCAACGACGAGCCCCTTGCGCGCCGGGTTTGCTTCGATCGCCTGGCTGATCAGACGAAACAGCGGCACGGCGCTCGCGCAGCCGACGCCGGTGACGTGGTACTTGTCGGTCGTCGGCGCCAACTCGTAGTGCTCGATCAGGCGGTGGGCGAGCGTCGGTGCGCCGACCGTGTAGATGCTCGAGGTGATCAAGGTGTCGATCTCGCGCAGGTCGATCGCGAGCCCGTCGATCGTCGCCACCGCCTGCTCGAAGAGGTCTTGCTCGACGGCGTGAGTGCGACCCTGCAGCGTCGCCGCGCCGCCCGGCTCGAGCATCGCGAGCGCGCGACGCTCCACTCCGCAGCGCTCGAAGATCCCTTCGGCGAACGGGTCGCCCGCCATCCCGAGCGCGACGAGGACCTCGCGCTGGCTGAACGTGTGCGCTGCCGGCGCCACCGCGAGCGCGGCGATCCGCGGTGCGCGCGAGTAACGCCGCGCCGGCCGGCGCGACGCGCCTGGCCGCCGCGCGAAGCGTGCGCGGAATGAGCGGCGGTCGTTCAGGTGGGGAAACGCGACGTCGGGCTCCGCCACGCCAAGGAACTCGCACAGCGGGCCCCAGCCCTGCTCGATCTCGTAGACGAGTAGCCGCTCGCCGGGGACGCTCGCCACGACCTCGCTGTTGTGACGCTGCGAACCGCGCGAGCGCGCCCTCGCGCTCGACCAGGCTGCCATCGAGCAGGCCCTTCCAGACCGGTCCGTCAAGCAGCATCAGCCCATCGACGATCGCGCTTTCGGCGGCCTCGAGCTGATCGCCCCCGGCGAGTGCGAGCTCGCGCGCGGCGCGGATGCAGCTCGCGTAGCTCGCGTACCACTCCTCGGGATCGCGCACGCTGAGCAGGACGAGCGAATCGGGCCACGCCTCGATCAGCTCGCGGTAATGGTGGGCGCCGACCCAGCCGAGCGCGCCCTGGCGATCGCCGAGCGCCTCGCGCCAAGCATCTGGCCCGTCCTCGCCGCGCACACTGGCGGCGGCCGCGTCGGCCGGGGCAATCAGCGGATGCAGGCAGCGCTCGATGCCCAATGTCTCGAGAGCAGCCGTCAAAGACAGCGTGCCAGTGCGCGTATAGCCGGCGCCGACGACCTTCACTTACAAGGAGTGTACGCGGCCCCCGGCCGATAAAGGCCGTTCACAACTCAGTAACAATTGGCAGTCTGCCCCAGCGCTGCTAGAACCCCGGCCATGGCGGCAAGCGATATTCGCGTGATCGGGGCGGGCCTGCCGCGGACGGGCACGCTGACGCAGAAGGTTGCGCTCGAGCTCCTCGGGCTCGGCCCTTGCTACCACTGGGTCGATGTGATCGCCGATCTGCGCCGCGTCGAGCAATGGCACCGAGCACTCGACGGCAACGGGCCCTGGGACGAGATCTTCGACGGCTTCACGGGAACGGTCGACTGGCCGGGGGGCTTCTTCACGCTCGAGCTCGCCTCGAAGTACCCCGACGCGAAGGTCGTGCTGAGCACCCGTGACCCTCAGCGTTGGGCCGAGAGCTTCCGCGAGACGATCTGGGACCTCTGCTTCGGTGACGTGCTGATTCGCTACCTCTCGCGCGCGCGAGAGAAAGTGGACCCCCAGTGGCAGCGCTACCTCGAGCTGATCGACAGGATGTTCTGGATCGAGAACGGCACATTTGCCGCCGGCCATGAGACCGATGAGCAGCTGATCGCCGGCATGCGCGCGCACGAGCAAGCGGTCCGCGAGGCGGTGCCGGCAGAGCGCCTGCTGGTGTGGGAGGTGACCGAGGGCTGGGGGCCACTCTGCGAGTTCCTCGACGTGCCGGTTCCCGACCAGCCCCTCCCGCACGCCAACGACCGCGAGACCTTCCACGATCGCGTCACGGCGGGCGCGATCAACACGCTCGCGCGCTGGTACGAGAGCCGCACGCCGTAGCGGCGGCGTCCTGAAATCGCCTCAGGCAGGATCCGTGCTGCGCCTACCACCCGCCGCGCGTGCCGCGCGGTCGGGCGATTCGTCGACATAATCGCTGGGCGAGACCAAAACCCCAGCATTCGCAGTGCCCTAGACCTCAGGTCGAGACTTAGGGATAGAGGTAGACCGCTCGCCACCACAGCTCGGCGAGCACGCGCACCGATTCGTCTGCGTCGCCGCCGCCGATCATCACCTCGCGCGCGATCTGGCCCTCGACCATCGCCAGCAGCGCACGCGAGGAGGTCCCCGCAGGGATGTCGCTCGGGGCGAGGCCGCGCTGCTGGTCGCTGCGGATGCGCCGCGCGGCGGCGTTGCGCAGCCGCAGGATGTAGGGCTCCCATTCAGGTGGCAGGCGGTCCATCTGGCCGGAGAGGCGCGCCGCGAGCAGAAGGACAGGGGAGTGCTCGCGGACGACCGCGACGGTCTGCGCGAGCGCGCGGTGGATGTCGCGCCGCGGGTCGCCCTCGCCCTCGAAGTAGGGCTGCGCCGCGCCGTACATGTCCGAGAAGGCGAGCTGGATCAGACGGTCGATCAGCGCGCGCTTGTTCGGGAAGTAGAAGTACACCGCGGTGCGCGAGACGAAGGCGCGCTTCGCGATCCCGTCGATCGTGATCCGCTCGTAGGGCTCCTCGCGCAGGGCCTCACGTGCCGCCGCGATGATCGACTCCTCGGTGGCGTTGCGCGAGTGCGCCTGCGCGGCTACTACGTGTAGCGCGCGCGACGCCAACCAACATCCCCGAGACGAACGAGCCGAGCCATGCTCGGCCTAGGGTAGCCGTCAGACCGCCGCGAAGGCGATGCAGGCGTTCTGGCCGCCGAAGCCGAACGAGTTCGACAGCGCGATCCTGGTCTCGGCCGGACGCGCACCCTCTGTGACGTAGTCGAGGTCGCAGTCGGGGTCGGGCGCCTCGTAGTTGATCGTCGGCGGCAGGATGTTGCGACGCAGTGCCTCGACACAGACCAGTGCCTCCGCGGCGCCGGCCGCGCCGAGCAGATGGCCGATCGCCGACTTCGTCGAGGAGACCGGTGGCGCGTCGGCCCCGAAGACCTCGCGGATCGCGAGCGTCTCGATCCGGTCGTTGAACGGCGTGCCCGTGCCGTGGGCATTGATGTAGTCGACGTCGCGGGGGCTCAGGCCGGCATCGGCGAGGGCGCCATTCATCGCAACCTGCGCGCCGGCGCCCTGCTCGTCGGGTTGGACCATGTCGAACGCGTCGTTGGAGGCGCCGTAGCCGATGACCCGCGCGTAGATCATCGCGTTGCGCGCCTGCGCGTGGTCCTCGCGCTCGAGCACGAGCACCCCGGCGCCCTCTCCAAGGACGAAGCCGTCACGCCGCGCGTCGAACGGGCGGGAGATCCCCTCGGTCGAGAGCGCGCCCATTCGCCGGAAGGCGGCGATGCAGAGCGTCGTCAGCGCAGCTTCCGCGCCACCGGCGAGCACGACGTCGGCATCGCCACGCTCGATCATCCGCATCCCCTCGCCGATCGCATGCGAGCCCGTCGCACAGGCCGACGCGATCGAGAAGCCCGGGCCGTGCAGGCCGAGATGGATCGCGACTTGGCCGGCGGCCGCGTTCGGCATCATCATCGGGACGAAGTTGGGCGAGACGCCGCGCTCGCCGCGCTCGAAGAACGACGCGCACTGGTCTTGGAGCGTGCCGAGGCCGCCGATTCCGGTGCCGAGCAGGATCGCGACGCGCGCCGGGTCGCATTGCGAGACCTTCGACTCGGCGGCCGCCTCGAGCGCCGCGACGAGGCCGAAATGGGTGAAGCGGTCCATCCGCCGCGCGGCCCGCGGGTCGAGATGCTGTTCGGGATCGAAGTCGCGCGCGGCCGACAGCCCGTCGACGATCCCCGAGCGGCCGGCAATCAGTGCGTCGAAAAACGCGTCGGCGCCTTCGCCGAGCGACGTGACGACGCCGCGACCGGTGACCGCGACGCTCACGTGCCGGCTGGCGCGTTGGCGAGCGCAAGCGTCAGCCGGACCGCGTCGCCGACCCCCTGGATCGAGCGCAGCTCGCCATCGGCGATCTTCACCCCGAAGCGGTCCTCGAGTGCCGTGACGAGCTCGACGAGCTCGAGTGAGTCGATGTCGAGATCGCGCCACTCCGTTTCCATCGTCGCCTCGTCCGCGCCGGGAACCTTCAGCTCGGCGAGCTCGGCGCGGACGCCCTCGAGTACCTCTTCCTCTGTGACTGCCATTACCTGCTCCTTGTTTCGACCTTGGCTTCGACGCGGCGCTGCCGCGACCCCGGACCATCCTTCCAGGCGCTGACCGCCGCGCCCCAAACAAAGCCGGCACCGAACGCGACCATCGCCACGAGCGACCCGGGCTCGATCAACCCGTCGCGCTGGGCTCGCGCGAGCGCGAGCGGGATCGATGCCGCGGACGTGTTGCCGGTCCACTCGACGTTGAAGGAGACACGCTCATGCGGGACACCGAGGGCGTCAGCGACTGCCGTGATGATCCGCGCGTTCGCCTGGTGGGGGACGAAGTAATCGATGTCGGCGGGGGTGAGGCGCAGTCGCTCGAGTACCTTCGTGCTCGCCTCGGTCATCTGCGCCACTGCGTGGCGGTAGGTCTCCTGCCCGGCCATGCGCAGCTTGCGCTCGTCGCGCTCGGCGTAGAGCAGCGGCGCGAGCTGCGCGTCGTAGCCGAACTCGAAGCCCGCGATGCCGATGCTGTCCTCGACCGGACCGACCACGACGGCGCCGGCGCCGTCGCCGAAAAGGACGGCTGTTGCGCGGTCCTCGTGGTCCGTGATGCGCGAGAGCGCTTCGGCGCCGACCACGAGAACGTTGCGCGCGCGCGCCGTCTCGACGAGCGCCGCCGCGTGCTGGAGCGAGTAGAGGAAGCCGGTGCAGGCAGCGTTGAGATCGACGACGCCGGCGTGCTCGGCCCCGACCCGTGCCGCCAACGCGGGCGCGAGCCCGGGCGTCAGCTGATCGGGTGTGATCGTCGCTGCGATCACGTGGTCGACCTCGCTCGGCGCGACGCCGGCATCGGCCAGCGCGGCGCTCGCCGCGTCCGCTGCGAGCTCGGCGAGCGTCTCGTCACCCTGGAGGTGGCGGCGCTCGCGCATTCCCGTGCGCCGCACGATCCACTCATCGCTCGTCTCGACGCGTGCCTCGAGGTCGCGGTTGGTGACCACGTGCGCCGGAAGGGCGTCGCCGATGCCGAGGATGCCGGCTTTCATGCGACCGGGATCGTTCGCTTGACGAGTCCGGTCAGGATCTGGCCCGGGCCGAGCTCGAGGTACTCCTCGACCCCTAGCTCGTGGAAGGCGAGCAGCGTCTCGCGCCAGCGCACGGGCCGCAGCAGGTTCTCGGCAAGCTCGCGCTGCGGATCACTGAACGGCCGCACGCTGCTGTTCGAGTACACCGGGATGCGCGGCTCGCGAAATGCGGTCCGCTCGAGCGCCGCCCGCAGACGCTCGGCGGCCGGTGCCATGAGTGGCGAATGGAAGGCGCCTGAGACATCGAGACGCTGAGCGCGCGCGCCGGTCTGCGCCTTCGCGCGGGCCTCGAGCTGCTCGAGCGCCGGGATCGCCCCGGCGAGCACCACCTGCCCCGGAGAGTTGTCATTCGCGACGATCAATCCGAGCTCGTCGGCGAGCGTGCGAATCGCCTCGGGATCGCCCTTCAGCATCACGGTCATGCCGCTCGGCGTGAGCGCGGCTGCGTCGGCCATTGCCGCCGCGCGCTCATCGACCAGCTCGAGCGCCGGCTCGAAGTCGACCGCGCCGGCGGCGACGAGCGCGGCGTATTCACCGAGCGAATGGCCGGCGGCGACGATCCCCTCCGGCTGCTCGATCTGCCAGCGCGCGACCGAGCAGAGAAACACCGCCGGCTGCTGGTAGCGCGTTCCTTCGGCGAGTCGTTCGAACGGGTTGTAGTCGAGCAGCGCGAGGCCGCGCTCGATCGCGGGCGCGTCCCGCACGTCCTCGGCCATGCCTTCGCGGTGGCTTCCCTGACCGGGGAAGATGAGTGCCGCGCTAGCCATCCACCCCCAGCAGACCCGATTTCGGGGTGCCGGTTTCAGAGGTTTGACGCAGCGGGGCCAAGTGTCGAGTGCCGACGCTGGTGCGAGTCGTCACCGAGCGCCGGTCGCCAGCGGCGCGCGTCAGTCGATAATCGAGCCCATGGAGGCGACGGCGACGGACATCGGCGAGCGCACGACGACCCCGGTCGAACTGCTCTGGGATCTCGTCTTCGTCTTCGCCGTCACGCAGGTGACGACGCTCCTGCGCCACGAGCTGACCTGGACCGGATTCGGTCGCGCGATGCTCGTCCTCGCCTTGGTCTGGTGGGCCTGGTCGGCGTTCGTCTGGGTCACGAACGCGTTGCCGCCCGAAAGCGGGCGGCTGCGCGCGACGCTGCTCTGCGCCAGCGTGATGATCTTCATCGTCGGCCTCGCGCTGCCGCGCGCCTTTTCTGGCGACGCCGAGCTCTTCGCGCTGAGCTACGCCGCGGTGCGCGCCCTCCACCTCCTGATTTACTGGGACACCGCCCGCCGCGGGCACGCGGCGCTGCGCTCAGTCGCCGGCTTTTCGGTGACGGTGGCGATCGGGATGATCCTGCTGATCGTCGGCTCGTTCTGCCACGGTGCTCTGCGCTCTGCGCTCTGGATCGCCGCTGCTGCGATCGACTATGCGGGACCCGGCTGGCTGACGCGGGGGCGCCTGCGCGAGCTCCAGAAGGTGGCGGTCGCACACTTCGCCGAGCGCTACGGCTCCTTCATCATCATCTGCCTCGGCGAGTCGATCGTCGCGATCGGCATCGGCGCGGGTAGCGCGCACCTCGACGCGCAGCGCGTCGGCGCGGTCGTCCTCGCGCTCGCGATCACGATCGCGCTGTGGTGGATCTACTTCGACCGCGTCGCCGAGCTCGCGCGCGAGAAGCTGCTGGAGCACGGCGAGCCGGTTCTCGCCGCGTCAGACGCCTACAGCTACATCCACCTCCTCCTCGTGGCCGGCATCATCGTCTTCGCGGTTGGCGCTCGCAGCGCTGTCGCCGACATCAGCGCGCCGCTGGCCCTCGGCCCGCGGCTGGCACTGTGTGGCGGCGTCGCGCTCTTCCTCGCCGGCAACGTCGGCTTCGGCTGGCGAATCGCGGCTGAGCTCAACTACGGGCGTGCGCTCGCGGCCGCAGCGTGCCTGGCGCTATTCGCACTGACCGGTGGCGGCGATTCGGCGTGGGCGAGCGCGGGTGGCCTTGCCGGCGTGCTCGCGCTGCTAGTCGCCTCGGAGGCGCTGCGGGGGCGAACCAGCGCCACGTGAGCCGGGCGGCCTGCCCGGCAGCGCGAAGTAAACGCCGTTCACTCCGCACAGCACGAGGCTGATCGGCGCGCTCACGAACGCGACCCCAATCGCCGCAACGTAGACGCCGAGGCCGCGTATGTTGCGCCAGCGGTAATAGCGAACGTCGCCGGGGTCGACCCAGTCCGCGAACAGACCCGCTCGAGCAGACCAGTAGTACGTCGCGTAGAACGCGAGCCCCATCGCGAGCAGACTGCACGCGTAGGCGATCGCGGCGACCTCCTCGTCTGATGGGCTCTGCAAATTTCTCGCGAGCAGGCCGGTCGGGAAGGGGATCAGCGTCACGAACATGAGCAACAGCAGGTTCAGCATCCGCAGCGTGTGATCGGCGCGCTCGATCCGTTCGAACTGGCGATGGTGGTTGGTCCAGATGATTCCGACGGTCAGGAAGCTCACTACGTAGGTCGCGTAGTGCGGCCACTCGGCCAGCAGGTCGTGCGCGAGGTGACCGGGAGTCCCCCGCACCGAGAGGTCGAGCACGAGCAGGGTGATCGCGACGGCGAAGACGCCGTCGCTGAACGCTTCGAGCCGATCCGTCGCCTCCGGGCGTCTCGCCACGCGCCGCACGCTAGCGGTCATGGCGGCTGCCGCGTAGGGTGTCCGGTGTGTACCACATCGAGCTGCGCGAGTTCCCGCACAACACCCACGCCTTCAACCTCGATGAGGAGCGGCTACGGACCGAGGTCCTCGGACCGTTCGCCCGTGGCGAGATCTTCGAGATCGGTGGCCGCGCATGGGTGCCTCAGCGCACGAACCTGACGGTCCTCGAGGGCGCGGAGCTCCCGCTGCATGCGCTGAGCATGGGCCGCGGATGGAACAACGCGCGGCGCAAAGGGCAGGACGTGACCGCCGCGTTGCTCGCGACGCTGGCGGCGGATCGTCCGCCCGCTCCGGCCGCTTCGACAGCGAGTGCGAGCGGCGAGGAGGCCGTCGTACGTGACATCCTCGCGCGCTGCGCGATCGGTCCGCTAAGCCTCGCAGCAGTCTGGGACCGGGCCGAGATCGCGGCACCCGACGGATCCTCCGGCGACTGGCTCGTCCTCGCGCAAGGAGCGGTCAGCAAGCTCCTGGCCGACGGGCGAGTGACGCTTCGTCGCGGCGAGGAGCCCGATGCGCCCGCGATTGCGACCGACGAGCTCGCCGCCGTCCTGCGCACGCGCGAAGCCTGGGCCAGCGACCGAGTAACGGCGCTGTTCCTGCACCCCGCCTGACGAGGTTGCGCAAACGAGAGGTCCGGCGCGACCTTCTACACTCCCTCTCCGCGCTTGGTGGGCGTAGCTCAGTTGGTAGAGCTCCGGGTTGTGGTCCCGGCGGTCGCGGGTTCGAATCCCGTCGCTCACCCTCCGGCTTCTAGTCGATTGCGAGCAGTTCGTCGCCGAGCTGGAGCTGGTCCCCGGGCCGCAGTCGCGCGGTCACACCCCCGCTCACCCAGCGTTTTTCCTCCGCCCGTCGTTGAGTCGGGCTACAGCGTGCCGCTACAACCGGCAGCGCCGACCGTGGCCGTGACGCCTTCCCCGCTGGCGCTTTCCGGGGCGTGCAGGTAGACATCGGCGTAGCCGCTGGAGTTGGTGTGGTAGCTGGCGGAAATACCGTCGGCGTCGGTAACCGTGACCCCGTCATCTGGCTGGTCGGAATGCACGTAGACATCGAAGTCGTGGTAGATGCCGCTCCACGATCCGCTCACCGTGCATGTGGCCTTCGTCGGCACTGGAGCAGGAGTCGGCTTGACGGTCGATGTCGGGCCGATGTGCGAGCGGTACCAGCTGACCCAGTTGCTGGCGATGACGTGCTGCGCGAAGGCCAGGCTCATCGTCCCGTCGCACACCAGGTGGTTGAGCTCGTTCTCTACGTGGTCCTTCGGGTTGAGGTAATACGAGCTGGGCGAGACGCCGGGGTAGTTGCGCTCTGGCCACAGGTTCTCTGGCGAGTCAGCCGCACCGCCCAACTCCAGGCTGATCAGATGGTCGAACTCGTACTTGCCCAGCGAGCGGCCGTCGTAATAGCCGTAGGCGGCGAGCGACAACCGCTTTTGGGGCTCGGTTACGGACTCCGCCGGGCGTTCGCTCGGTCGACCACCCGGCCATGCAGATCGTCGAGTCGATGTTCGCCTGGGTGACTGCCTGGTTGATCGCCCCCGTTGTGCACTGCGGGTCCGGCAATACGTACAGGCCGGAACCGCGCACGTGGCACGAGTACGGGGCGCCCCAACCGCCATTGCTGGCCGCCGAGACCGCGGCGAGGGACGCAGAACCCACGAGGATCACCGCAACGGTCACGCCAGCACGCCGCATCTGCCAGCGCATCGTTCCACGACGCACGCGTTAGGGCGCGAGCGGTAACGAGCGGCCAGTTCCGCAGCCGCTCGTTTCCCGGAAATGCGACAACGACGAGATGTCGGCTTGCGGCGCAAGTCAAACGCTGGCGGGACGTAGACTGGGGCCGGGAGAAAGACGATAGGGAGGACGGGGAGGTCGACGATGGCGATCGTGCAGCGCAGTGTTCAGATCAAGGCTTCGCCGCAGGAGACGATGTCGCTGTTGAGCGATGCCAGACGCTGGTCGGACTGGTATCCGGGCATGAGCGCGGTCGACGTCAGCGCTCCGTTCCCCGAAGTGGGGGGCAAGGTCGCCTTCAAGGTGAAGTCGGCAGGTCTGTCTTTGCCGATTACCGAGACGGTTCTCGACTACCAGCCGGGCAAGCTGCAGCTTTTCCAAATGGACGGGATGTTGTCGGGGCGCGCTCGCTGGGAGCTCACCCCGGAAGGTGATGGAACGCTCCTGACCACGACGTTCGACTACACGCTGCCTGGCGGCGTGTTCGGCAAGATCGCCGATGCGCTGATCGCCAGCCGCTTGAATGCCAAGAGCCTCGAAAAAGGGCTCCAGAACTTCAAAGAGCTCGTCGAACGTCAGTAGGTCGTTGGGTGGCGGCCGCGGCGGTGCTCAGGCCGCCGACGCGCGACGAAGAGGGGCTGGACGAACGTCCCGCGGCCCGCAGGCCAGCTTCGGCGCTCATGGCTTTTGGTCCGTTGCGGATGGCGGCTCGCCGGAGTCAGTCGGGCCAGGAGGCGGTGCCCAGCACGCCGTCGCCGCCCTCTGGTTTCGGGCCGCCAACGGCGATCATCTCGAGCCCGTCAGGGCCGGCTTCGAATGCACGCACGACCTCCGGCGCGACGCGCACGACGTCCCACTGACGAAGCTCGAGGACCTCGTCATTCAGCAGCACGCGACCAGATCCCGCGAGGACGACATAGGCCTCTTCTTGTTCGCGGTGGCTATGTGCAGACTGGCCGCGCACGTTGGGCTGGTAGCGGACGTGGCTGACACCTAGGTCGCGGGATTCAAGGTGCTTGCGACCAAACCGAACCTCGATGCCAGGCGCTCGCTCGGCCATAGCGTCGTCGATCTCGAACAGATTCACGGCGGTGAAGCGCGACATGCGGTCTCCTTTGCGTGCGGTCGGGTGCTGAGGTGCCTGGCGGACCCTACTCGCGCATCGCGGCGGCCCCCGGCCAAGGCCGCCGGGCTGTCGGATGACACGCGAGCTTGCGTCTCAACCGAAATAGTGGCCGTTCCGCACGTCCTCTACCCAGCCGGGATGCGTCGGCTCCCAGCCCAGCACCTCGCGCGTCTTCTCGTTTGAGGTTGGGTTGTCGAGCCCGGCGAAGGCGGCGAGGAAGCCGAGGTACTCCGGCGCCTCCTCATCTGTGACGCTCCGTGCCTCGACCCCGAGCTTGCCGGCGATCGTCTCGGCGATCACCTTGCGGGGGATGCCGGTGTCGCCGACGCCGTGAAAGGTCGCGCCGGCCGGGGCCGTTTCGAGCGCCAGGCGGTAGAGCACGCCGATGTCGTGTGTGTTCGCCGCCGGCCAGCGGTTGCTGCCGTCGCCCGTGTAGGCGGCAACGCCGTTCTCGCGAGCGAAGCCGATCAGCGCGGGCGTGAAGCCGTGATGATCGAGCTCGCTGTGGACCATCGGCGCGAGCCGGATGACCGAGGAGCGCACGCCGCGCTGGCCGAGGCTGATCGCGTAATTCGCGGCATCGGTCCGGGGACCGCCCTCGGACTGGTCGTCCTCGGTGCCGGGGCGGCCGGTGATCCCGGCCATCGCCAGCATCAGCGTGCCACCGGTCGACACGAACGGCTTGTCGGTGCCGATCAGGGCCTCGCCGATCGCGCGGGTGGCTGCCATGTCGGCGGCAACGGCGTCCATGAAGCCGCCGTTGCGCAGAGTCTCGTGCTTGAAAGCGAGGTGGATCACGCCGTCGGCCTGATCGGCTGCCTCCCGCAGAACGTCGAGGTCGTCGAGATCGCCGCGGCGTACCTCGGCGCCGAGGGCGGCGACCGCCGCCGCGGACGCGTCTGAGCGCGCCAGGCCGACAACCCGGTGGCCGTTGTCGAGAAGCTCGGGGATGACAGCGGAGGCGATGTGGCCTGAGGCGCCGGTTACGAAAACGCGCATTTGGGATCTCCAGTCCATTGCATGACACTCAGTGACATCACGATAGCACGGACCACGACACCGAGTGACATCAACTACGCTGTCCCCAGATGTCGCGCTGGAAACCAGACGCCCACGGCCGGCTGATGGGTGCCGCAATCGAACTGTTCGATGAACGGGGCTATGACGCGACGACCGTCGCCGAGATCGCCGACCGCGCGGGACTGACGAAGCGCACTTTCTTCCGCTACTTCTCAGACAAGCGCGAGGTTCTGTTCAGCGGCGTCGACCAGCTCCAGCGGCTCTGGCTCGAGGGGGTTGCTGCGGCTCCGGCGGACGCGACTCCGCTCGCCGTCGTGATCGCCGGACTCGTTCCGGTTGCGGAGATGTTCACGGAGCGCCACGAGTTCGCCCAGATTCGCGCGCGGATCATCGAGGCCAACCCGGAGTTGCAGGAGCGCGAGCTGATCAAGCTCCAGAACCTCGCGGGCGTCGTCGAGCGGGCACTGCTCGAGCGGGGAGTCTCAGCGAACGCGGCGCGCCTCGCCGCCCAATCGGGCGTGACCGTCTTTCACGTCGCCTTCGCCCAGTGGGTGGACCAGGACGACCCGACGGCTTTGCACCGGCTGATCGCCAAGTCGCTCGCGGATCTGCGGTTGCTGACCGCCGCCTGATCAGTCAGGCCCGGGGCGAGGTCTCAAGACAAATGCGGCGGCGGTGCTGGAACGCACGTCGCTGCGGCGCCGCGGAGCGGTGAGCTACGCGTCGGCTGGCGCGCCGTCGAGCGAAGCGACCGTGGGCTCGGCGGCGTCGGGATCTACTTCAGTGCTCTCGGGGTCCGCGGGCCCTTCGAGTCGCAGGCGCTGACGCTCCTGTTTATTCGCCTCCTTGATCACCCGCCGCTCGCGAAGCTTGGCTTCGCGGTTGAGCTTGGCGATCGTCGTCTTCTTCTTTCCTCGTGAAGCCATGGCGTTACTCCTCAGTTCGGATTTGTCGTGACTCGGGCGGCGGCGCTCACGGGGAGGCGCCCGCGATCTTCGCTGCTGTGATGCTGCGTCATCGGCTCGGTGCGGGGCGCAGTGTGGCGCGCCTGCGCTCCGGCGTGATGCGGATCACATCCCAGGCGAGACCGGTGCGCTCGAGCCCAGTGATCAGCCAGCTGCTCGGGTCGAGCTGCCAGGGTGCGAGACCGTGGCGCGCGGAGGTCGGGAACGCATGGTGATTGTTGTGCCAAGCCTCACCGAACGTCGGCAGGGCCAGCCACGCGAGGTTGCGCGACTGGTCTCCGGTGTCGTAGCTGCGCCGACCGAAGAAGTGGCAGAGCGAGTTGATCGAGAAGGTCGCGTGGTGGAGCAAAAGAATGCGAACGCCTCCGCCCCACAGTAGGGCGGTAAGACCTCCGGTAACGGTGCCCGATAGCGCGACGCCGAGCCCGAAGGGGGCCGCCAGCCCGACGAGCACCCACAGCACGAACAGGCGATCGACCCAGCGGATCAGCGGATCGGCGAGCAGGTCCGGCGCGTAGCGCTCGGGAGAGGCGGTCTGTGTCGCACGGAAGAGCCACCCGAGATGCGCGTGCGCGAGACCGACAAACGCACCCCGCCAGCCCGAGCCCTCGTGGAGGTGAGGACTGTGGGGGTCGCCGTCGCGGTCGCTGAAGCGGTGGTGCATTCGGTGATTGGACACCCACTCGATCAGTGGCCCCTCGACCGCAGCCGAGCCGAGCACGGCGAAGAGCACGCGAACCGGCGCGCCCGTCTTGAAGCTTCGATGCGTGAACAGCCGGTGAAAGCCGACGGTAATGCCGACGCCCGTCAGCGTGTAGCCGATGGCCATCACGACAAGGTCCTGCCAGTGCAGGACGCCGCCCCAGGCACGCCAGACGGCAAAGCCGAGTAGACCGAGCGGCGCGAATGTGGCGACCGCGTTGGCGACGCGCCCGAGCGTCAGGTGTTCGATCGCGACGCCATCGTCGCGTCTGCCGCGAGCGGCCATGTGCTCCTCAGCGCCGACGGTGCGCGAGCGCGTTCGTCGGCGCTACAGATGCTTTCAGTGTGTTAAACGACTTTGACGTTAACGGCCTTGGGGCCTGTCCCCGGCCTCGGCGTCGAAGCTGACCTTCGCGCCCTCCACCAACGAGCGGTGACCATCACCGGCGATGCCGCTGTGATGGACGAAGAGCTCCTTGGACTGGTCATCAGGTGTGATGAACCCGAAGCCCTTGTCGTCGCTGAACCACTTAACGGTTCCTGTGGGCATGTTCTTTGCCTCCGGCGTGATGTGCTGCAAACGCGAACATTGCCGGTAGCAACGACGGGCGCTGGCACTGTGTGCGCCGAGACCTGAGTCTCGACTTGGAAGGACCCAGCGTAGCAGCCTGGCCAGCGAGATCAGCCGCACGCCATTTCGGCTGCACAGCGCGGTGAAGCACAGTCAGCCTGCTAGGTTGGGGGGAGCGGTCGACCACGTTGACCGCGAGGCAGCTCGCTTGAGTCCCGCGCAACGCGGTTCGGGTCAGCCACAGCCTCCGAACCGTACGCGGCTCACAGCCGCCCAAAAGGAGTCTCACTTGTCTACAACTCCTTCGCCCAGCTCGGCGTGTCCAACGCCGTCTGCAGCGCGCTATCGCGCCGTGGCGTCACCACAGCCTTTCCCGTACAGGAGCTCGTGATCGGCGATGTGCTCGCCGGTCGCGACGTGCTCGTCAAATCGCCAACCGGCTCGGGCAAGACCCTCGCCTTCGGCGTCCCGATGGTCGAGCGGATCGACGCCAACGGGCCGCGCCCGGCGGCACTCGTGCTCGCACCAACCCGCGAGCTCGCGACGCAGATCGTCGAGGAGTTGCGCGAGGTCGCGCACTCCCGCGCCCTGCGGATCAGCGCCGTCTATGGCGGCGTCGGCCTGCACAAGCAGGCCGTTGACGCGGCGCGCTCGCACATCGTCGTGGCAACCCCCGGCCGGCTCGAGGACCTGCTCCAGCGCGGCGCCTTCAGCCTCGCGCAGGTCCGCATGCTGGTCCTCGATGAAGCCGACCGCATGCTTGATATGGGCTTTCGACCGCCCGTCGATCGCATCGTCGCCCGCTGTCCGCGGTCGCGACAGACGCTGTTCTTCTCGGCCACGCTCGACGGCGTCGCCGGCAAGGTGGCGGCCGCCTACACGACCGACGCGATCATTCATTCCCAGGGCGACGCCGGCCACCGCTCGCCGAGCGAGATCGAGCACCGCTTCGTCGCGGTCGGAGGTGAGGACCGCGTCGAGGTTCTCGTCGGGCAGCTGTCGGCCGAGCGCGAGCTCGCGCTCGTGTTCGTGCGGACCAAGCGCGGAGCGGACCGCCTCGTCAAACGGCTCGGCGCGCACGGCGTCACGGCCGCCGCAATCCACGGCAACAGCTCGCAGCGCCAGCGCGAGCAGGCGCTCGCGCACTTCGAGTCCGGCGACGTCGACACGCTCGTCGCCACCGACATCGCGGCTCGCGGCATCGATGTGGCGGGGATCTCGCACGTGATCAACTTCGACCCGCCCGCCGACCACGACACGTACGTGCATCGCGTCGGGCGCACCGGGCGCGCCGGGCGCGCGGGCGTCGGGATCACCCTCGTCGCCCGCGTCGAGCGGGACGCCGTCGCCCAGATGGCGCGCGAGCTCAACATCGCACACGGGCTCACGGGCGTTGCTGAGCCTGCGCGCAGACACGCCGACTCGGGCCCCGGTCGCCCGCGCAACGCGCGCCGCCGTTCGCGTCGCCGCTCACCCGCGGCGGTCAACAAGCCGTAGCCGCTCGCGCGGCTCGCGTCACACAGATGGACGGCGCGACGGACGCCGGTGTGACGCGGGACGCGGCGGGTACTGCTCGCGCTCCTCGGCGGTCATCGTTCGGATCACAAGCGAGCCACTCTCGACCTGCTCGCGGATCTGCTCGAGTTTTGCATCGCGGCGCTCTTCTGCCCGCTCGCGAGTGCTCTTCATGCGTTCCTCCTATGCCGTGTCGCGCCTGAGCTCGACCGTTCCGAAGTACCGCCTCGCGTCACCATGCTGCCGCCGCGCCGCTGCTGGCGCGCCGTCGACGAGTGACACTCACGGCATGAGGCCGCGCCGGCTCCTTCGGAGCTGCTGATCGAGGCAGTGGGGATCGAACGATCCCTTTCATTGGCCGCGCGGGCCGGCCGATCCGGCCGTCGCGCCACCGATAGCTACCTTAAGGATATCGACCCGATGCCACGGACCCTTAGGCGTGGTCCCGCGCAGCGCGTTTGCGTCCGGCTAGAGCGCGTTCCGTAGTTCCCACGTCCGGATTCAGCAGAGCGCACGGAAGCCCGCCGGCTCGGGCGCGTCTAGCTTCCCGTCATGCTGGCCGGAACGCACCATCGCGTGATTCAGGGGGGCATGGGAGTCGCCGTGTCCGGCTGGCGGCTGGCCGGCGCCGTGTCGCGCCTTGGCCAGCTCGGAGTCGTGTCGGGTACCGCGCTGGCCGTGGTCCTCGCACGCGGGCTCCAGGACGGCGACCCGGGTGGACATCGGCGGCGCGCGCTCGCGGCCTTCCCGAACCAGGCAGTGGCCGCCCGCATCCTCGAGCGCTACTTCCTCGCCTCCGGGCGTGGCGCGGATCAGGGCTACCGTGCCGTGCCGGCGCCGCGCCGGCAGGCCCCGCGGCACTTCCTCGAGCTGACGGTGGCCGCCAGCTTCGTCGAGGTATTCCTCGCCAAGGAAGGACACGACGGCGAGGTCGGGATCAACCTGCTCGAGAAGATCCAGCTCCCGACGCTACCGGCGCTCTACGGGGCAATGCTCGCGGGCGTTGACTGGGTGCTGATGGGGGCCGGCATTCCAACGAGCATCCCGTCGGCGCTCGACGAGCTCGCCGAACAGAAACCGGTCGCGCTGCCGCTCGCCGTGGCCGGGGCGAGGGCGGGCGACCCTACACCGTGGGCTTCGATCCCATCGGCGTCGTTGCACGGCCGCCCCGACCGATCACGCGGCCGCGAGTTCATCGCGATCGTCGGGTCACACGTGCTCGCCGCCCACCTCGCTCGCAACGAAGTCGGTCGTCCGTCCGGGTTCGTCGTCGAAGCACCGATCGCCGGCGGACACAACGCGCCTCCGCGCGGCCGGCTGCAGCTGGACGCGAGTGGCGAGCCGATCTACGGCGAGCGCGACGAGGTAGATCTCGAGCGGATGCGCGGGCTTGAAATCCCGTTCTGGCTGGCGGGCGGGTACGCCCATCCGCAAAAGCTCGGCGAGGCCCTCGAGGCGGGCGCGGCCGGTATCCAGGTCGGCACCGCGTTCGCCCTCTGTGAGGAGTCCGGGCTCGACCCGCACTTCAAGCAGCTCGCGCTTGAGCAGGCCGCCGCGGGCCGTCTCGAGGTCCGCACCGATCCGGTCGCCTCGCCGACCGGCTACCCGTTCAAGGTTGCGCGGCTGGCCGGGACCGTCGCCGATCCGCTCCTGTACGACGCTCGCGAGCGCCGCTGCGACCTCAGCTATCTGACGACGCTCTACCGGCGGCCCGACGGTCGCGTTGGCTACCGCTGCCCCGCGGAGCCGATCGAGGACTACCTCGCGAAGGGCGGCGACACGAGCGACACGCTGGCTGCGTGTGTCTGTGCAACGGCCTGATGGCCGGCGCAGGGATGCCCCAGCACCGTCGCAGCGCCGGGAACGAGCCGCCGATCGTCACGCTCGGCGACGACGCCCTCGCGGTCGTCGCGGCGCTCTCGCCCGAGGGGCGCCCCTATAGCGCGGCCGACGTGATCGCCTACCTCCTCGGAACGGCGGCGCCGGCGCGGCCCTGAGCGCCGGCGCGTTCCACCGCGCGCAGCTCGCGCCTTCGTGAAGTCGTACCTTGATCACGATGAGCGAGACACCGCGGGCGCTTCGCGCGACGATCAGCGGCGCCGTCCAGGGCGTCGGATTCCGCCATGCGGTCCGCCGCCGCGCACTCCAGCTCGGCCTCGCCGGATGGGTCGCAACGCCGAGGACGGCGGCGTCCTGGTGCACGCCGAAGGTGCTCCCGGCGCGCTCGACGAGCTCGTCGATTTCCTCGGACGGGGCCCGCGCCTGGCGGCGGTCGCGTCGCTGACGCTCGACCCGGCGAAGGTCGAGGGTCACGAGCAGTTCGCGATTCGCGGCGTGCGCGCCGGGCTCTTCGTCGTGCGTGAACATCAGGCGAGCACGCATCACTTCGACCTGCGGCTCGACGCTCGCCGGCTCGATGCGCTCGTGGGCGCTGCCGAAAGGCCCGTCGCTTGACCCGGCGACCAAGCGCCTTGCCGTCGAGGTCGAGCTGCACGAGCTCGCCGGCGCCCTTGCCGAGAGCGAGCGCGCGATCGTCTGGGACCGCGGCGGCTACGAGCACGGCGGACGCGTGCCCTGGCCGCAGGCCTTGGATCGCGGACATGCGGTGTTCGTGCTCAACGGCGCCAAGCTACGCGGCGGCTTTGCGCTTCAGCGCACCTCGGGCGGCGCAAAGCCACAGTGGCTGCTGATCAAACGACGCGACGAGCACGCACGGCCCGGCTCCGACATCGTCGCCGACCAGCCGCAGTCGGTGATCAGCGGCCGCGTCCTTCGCTAGACGCGCCGGTGCGTGGCGCGTCCGGCGCGGCGCTCGCGCTCAGCTCGCGAGGCGCCAGTCGCCGTCCGGCTCACGTCCGTCGCATCGCGCTCCAGCACTCACCTGCAGCCCGGCGGCACGAAGCCGCTCTCGCCACACGGAAAGAGCCTCGACCTGTGCCGCCGGCCCCGATCCGGCTGGCACGAGCAGCGCGCGGCGAGCGCCGCGCGTCTCCGCGCGGTTTCGCAGCAACGCCATCAAGGCCCGTGACGGCTCGTTCGATCGAGCTTGAACGAGCGTTTGCACACCCGGGCGACGGGGGGCGCCCATCTGCGCCCCCAAGCTGCCTCCGCCGGCCGGACTGCTGTGAGTGAGAGGAGAGGGTCGATGCAACGCCTGAGATTGTCGGAGAGGGGCGGCCCGGCGCCCATGGCCCGGCGTCTAAATTCGCAGGCGGCGCTTTCTCCGCGCTGTCGGCGGCGTCAGCCTGCACGTCGGTCGTCGTCTGGCCGACGTGCAGGCTGATTCGCCGCTGGGCTGCGCTGCTGCGACCAGGCGGGTGTGGAGCGGTTCAGGCGTCGCGAACGAGCGTCTTGCGAGCGCCGAGTGCGAACCACACGATCACCCAGCCGGCGAGAATCGCGACCGCGAGGCCCGCGCCCATGGTCACACCGAAGTTGTCAGCCAGCGGCTGACCGGGCTTGAGTTCGCCGAGCGCGAAGTTCGGTACGGCGTCGCGCGCATGGCCGAACACCGTCGCGCGGGCGAGCACCCGACCCGCGAGCACCTGCCAGGCGATCAGGACCGTCAGCGAAGCCGCGCGCGAACCGGTGAGGCTTCCGAGGCCGACGGCGATAACGCACATCACGAGCTGCGCCGCGCAGACCCACAGCACGCCGTCGATCACGAACGACGCGCTTGGCGTGGCAAGACCGCCGGCGAACGCGAACGTCGCCGCGATCGTGACACCGAGCGCTGCGAGCCCGAGCGCGAGCGTGACCAGCAGCGCCGCGGGCACGCGTACCGCGAACAGCGCGATCCGCGACCGTCCGGTCACGACGAGATCGCGGAACACGCCGCTCGCGGTGTCCGTCGTGCCGGCCTCGGTGCCGATCAGGATCGCGGCGATCGCGCCGAAATAGACTCCGAGGAAGCCGAGCGTGTTGTCGAAGTGGTCAAGGCCGCCGGCCGGACCGTAGGAGCCGGGACTCGTCAGGTGCTGGATTTCGAGCACCCCGTAGTAGAGGACGACGGTCCCGATCGACAGGAACGCGGCCGTTCCGATGATCGAGCGCTTGCGCGTCAGCTTCAGCAGCTCCGCGCGGATCATCTGTAGATAGGTGCGGCCCGGAGTGCGGGCACCCACCAGATTCGCCTCACTCATGCGACAGCCTCCAGTCTCGAAGTGATTTCCAGGAAGCGCTCTTCGAGCGTCTCGCGTACCGGCTCGAGTCGCGTCACGCCGACGCCGGCGACCACGAGCCGCCGGTTCAGCTCGGCCGCTCCGCCCGCGCCCGCGAGCGTGACCCGCAGCGCGCCGTCGAGCGGCTCGACGCGTGCCACGCCCGCATAGTCGGCGAGCAGCACGAGTGCGCGCGCCTCATCGTCACAGCCGATCAGCAGCTGATCCACCGACGCGTTCGTGAGCTCGGCGATCGGGCCGGCTTTGACGATCCTGCCCGCGTCGATGATCGCCGCGGCATCGCACGCTTTCTCGACCTCGCCGAGCAGGTGCGAGGAGAGAAAGACCGTCCGACCCTCCCCGACGAGTGCCCGGATCATCTGGCGAAACTCGAGGATCCCCGCCGGGTCGAGGCCGTTTGTCGGCTCATCGAGCACGAGTAGCTCGGGGTCCGCGATCAGGCAGCGCGCGACGCCGAGGCGCTGTCGCATCCCCTGGGAGTAGCGCGCCACCTTCTCGTCGCCGCGTTCAGCGAGCCCGACGCGCGCCAGTGCGCCGTCGATCCGCGCGAAGGTCTCGGGACCGCGCACGGCCGCCGCGACCCGGAGGTTCTCGCGCCCGGTCAGGTGCTTGTGGAAATGCGGCTCCTCGACGATTGCGCCAACCCGCGAGAGCGCGAGTGCGCGCTGGTCGGGGACTGGCAGGCCGCGTAGTCGCATCGTGCCCGCGTCGGCAGCGGTGAGCCCGAGCAGCATGCGGATCGTCGTCGTCTTGCCGGCGCCGTTGTGGCCGAGGAAGCCGAACGCGCAACCACGCGGGACCGCGAGGCTGACGTCGTCGACCGCGAGGCGCGCGCCGAACCGCTTGGTGAGACCCTGCGTCTGGATGATGTGGGTGTTTTGCATGACAGCGAGTCTGGAGCGCGAGCGGCTCGCTGTCGTCGGCGCGGAGGCTGAACGCGCCCTCACCCGCCGGGGCGATCTGGCGCCCGCGGATCGGCCGTCAGGGGAGGTGCCGGGCTCGATCAGCCCGCTCTCGTAGGCGAGCACGACGGCCTGGATGCGGTCCCGCAGGCCGAGCTTCGCGAGCACGTTCGAGACGTGCGTCTTGACGGTCGCGTCGCCGACGACGAGCAGTTCGGCGATCTCGGCGTTGCTCAGGCCGCGCGCGAGCAGCTCGAAGACCTCGCGCTCGCGGTCGGTCAGCTCGGCGAGCGCGCCGGGGGCGAGCGTTGCGCTCGCCGGCAGGCGGCGGCCGACGCGGTCGAGCAGCCGGCGCGTGACCCCGGGGGAGAGCAGCGCATCTCCCGCGGCGATGACGCGCACCGCGTGGACGAGCTCGGCCGTCGGGACGTCCTTGAGGATGAACCCGCTCGCACCCGCGCGGATCGCCTCGACGATGTAGTCATCGAGGCCGAACGTCGTGAGGATCAGGACGCGCGTCCCGGGGGTCAGCGCGCGCGTCGCGGCGATCCCATCGAGCACCGGCATCCTGATGTCCATCAGGACGACGTCCGGGCGCAGCCGCTGCGAGAGCGCGACGGCCTGCGCGCCGTCGGCGGCCTCGCCCACGACCTCCATGTCGCCGGTCGCCTCGAGCACCGCCCGGAAGCCGGCGCGCATCAGCGGCTGGTCGTCGGCGATCACGAGCCGCAGCCGCGCCCGTGCCCCGCTCGCCAGCGTCGCGCCGTCGCTCACAGCGGCAGCACCGCCCGTACGAGGTAGCCGGTCGAGCCATCGTCGCGCGCCCCCGCCTCGAGCGTTCCGCCGAACAACGCGACGCGCTCGCGCATTCCCACGAGGCCGTGGCCTGTGACGACGGCAGGGCCACCCGGCTGCGCTCCGGCGCCGTCGTCGACCACGCTCAGCTCGAGGGCATCGGGGCCGTAGCGCAGCCGGACCTCGGTTCGCAGCGCACGCGCGTGCTTGATCACGTTGGTCAGCGCCTCCTGCACGATCCTGTACGCAGAGAGGTCGACGCCCGCCGGCAACGCCAGCGGCTGGCCCTCGACGCCGAGCTCGACGGCGAGCCCGGCGGCGCGCGCCCCGTCGACGAGCGCCGGAATGTCACGCACGCCGGGCGCCGGAACGAGGTCGGGCTCCTCGCTCTCGCTGGGGCGCAGGACGTCGAGCATCCGGTGCATCTCGGCCAGCGATTCGCGCCCGACCGCCGCGATCCGCCCGGCTGCGCGGTCGCGCTCCTGCTCGTCGAGCGCGCTCAGCGCCTGCGCCTGAACGACCATCAGGCTGACCCCGTGCGCGACGACGTCATGCAGTTCCCGCGCGATCCGCACGCGCTCATCCGCCACGGCCTGATCCGCGAGCAGGTCCTGCTCGCGCTCGGCCTGCTCAGCGCGCGTCCGCAGCGAGTCGATGAAGTCGCGCCGCGCATGCAGGTAGAGCCGGCGGCTGTCGCGAGGCCAATCGCAACGGTCCAGGGAACCAGGCGCGCCACGTCGCGGTCGATCGCCAGCCGCTGGCTCCCGACCAGCACGGCCGCCATGACGACGAAGACCCCGCCGCCGGCGAGGACCGTCACCTGCCGCTCGCAGCTCAGCGCGACGAGGAACAGCGCGACGAGCAGCGGCAGCGCCACCGCGCTGGGCACCGGGTCGGCGAGCGCGACGGCCGCGACGAGCACGAGCCCGAGCGGCGGCGGCTGGCGTGCCTGATGGAGCGCGCCGATCAACCCCAGCAACGCCAGGGCGATCACCAACTCGCCGGCCGGCACCCCGGCCACGTTGGCGCGGTTCAGCGCGACGCCGAACAGCGCCGCCGCAACGACGGCAAGCGCATGCGTGAGCTCTCGCGGCGTTGGCCGGCGCATGCACAGAGCGTAGAGCCGCCCCGAGCGTGCGCGCATCGCCCGCGCGGCGGAAGCGGGCCTCCGCCGGGCGGTGGAGTCGCCACAGGTATCGTTGCCCCCATGGCCGCGCTCGCTGTCACGACGACCGTCACCGAGCTCCCCGACTCGCGCGCCCGCGTCGAGGTCGAGGTCGCACCACGTGAGCTCGCTGCCGCGATGGACTCTGCCGCGCGCGAGCTCGGGCGCAATCTGCGATCTGCCCGGATTCCGCAAGGGCAAGGTCCCGCCGGCCGTGCTGATCCAGCGAATCGGCCGCGAGGGGGTCTTCGAGGAGGCCGTCGCCGATCGCATCTCGCGCTGGTATGTCCAGGCGATCGGCGAATCCGGGATCGCGCCGGTCGGTGACCCGAGCATCACCCCGGGCGAGCTGCCCGCGGGCGGTGAGCCCTACCGCTTCTCGTTCGAGATCGCCGTCAGGCCGACCGCGACGCTTGGCGAGTGGCGGGGCCTCGAGGTCCCGCGCCGCGAGCCGCGCGTCGATGAGACAGACGTCGAGCGCCAGCTCGAGGAGGCGCGCGAGCGCCTCGCGCGCCTCGAGCCGGTCGATCGGGCCGCGCGCCGCGGCGACTTCATCGCGCTCGACTACGCGGGCACGATTGCCGGCGAGCCGTTCGAGGGCGGCGAGGGTCGCGGCCAGCTGCTCGAGCTGGGTGGCGATCCGCTGATCCCCGGCTTCGAGGAGGCGCTGATCGGCGCGAGCGCCGGCGAGGAGCGCGTCGTCGCCGCGACCTTCCCGCCCGGCTACGAGCCCGAGAGCCTCGCCGGCCAGGAGGCGACGTTCGTCGTCAACGTGAACTCGGTCAACGAGAAGGTGCTGCCGGAGCTCGACGACGAGCTCGCGAGCGAAGCGGCGGGCCTCGACACGCTTGCGGAGCTGCGCGAGGAGATCCGCAAGCGCCTACTCCAGGCCGACGAGCGCGCGGTCGAGCGCGAATACCGCGGCGCCGCGCTCGATGCTGCGGTCGCGGCCTCGAAGCTGACCATTCCGGAGACGCTGATCGACGCGAAGAACCACGAGATCTGGGAGCGGGCGGTCCACCAGTTCGGACACCGTGGGCTGAACAAGGAGACCTTCCTGCGCCTCACCGGCAAGACCGAGGAGGAGGTGCTCGCCGAGCCCGGCCCGACGCCGAGCAGGCGCTAAAGCGCGAGGCGGTCCTCGCGGCGCTGATCGCCAGCGAGCAGATCGAGCCGACCGACGACGAGCTGATCGAGGCGATCCTCGCCGACGTGGCGAGCGAACGGCGCCCGAAGAGCGCGGCCGAGCGCGCGAAGCTGCTCGATCGCCTGCGCAAGGCGGGGCGCCTGGGCGAGCTGCGCGAGGACGTCGCCGCCGACAAGGCGATGGACGCCCTGATCGCGGCCGCGAAGCCGATCGAGCCCTCGCTCGCGGTCGCGCGCGAGAAGATCTGGACCCCGGGCCAGTAGCCCCGCAGCCCGCGCGCGGCGTCACGCCGCGTGGTCTGGAAACTCACCAACCCGAGGTCGGCGACTCGCTAGAGTTGCCCAGGACGGTGGAGCTTTCCGCTCGCCGGGGAGGAATCGAGCCGGGCAAGCGAAAGATGCGCAGACCATGAGCCCCCTGATCCCGATGGTTGTCGAGCAGACGTCGCGTGGCGAACGTGCGTTCGACATCTATAGCCGCCTGCTCAACGAGCGGATCATCTTCCTCGGCACGCCGATCGACGACCAGATCGCGAACCTGATCGTCGCCCAGCTGCTGCACCTCGAGTCAGAGGATCCCGAGAAGGACATCTCGCTCTACATCAACTCGCCCGGCGGCTCCGTGTACTCGGGTCTCGCGATCTACGACACGATGCAGTTCATCAAGCCGGATGTCCAGACGATCTGCGTCGGCATCGCGATGTCGATGGGCGCGCTGCTCCTCGCCGGCGGCGCGAAGGACAAACGTATGGCTCTTCCCAACGCAAAGATCCTCATTCATCAAGTCAGTTCAAGCTTCCAGGGCCAGGCGACCGACATTGAGATCCATGCGCGCGAGATCATCGACATCCGCCGCCGGCTCGACGAGATCATCGCCCAGCACACGGGCAAGTCGCTCGAGGAGGTCAAGCACGACACCGAGCGCGACTACTTCATGTCGGCCGAGGAGGCAACGGCCTACGGGATCATCGACCGGGTGATCTCCAAGCACTGATGGCACGACCAACCGACTCCAACGAGCAGCTGCTCTGCAGCTTCTGCGGCAAGTCCCAGCGCCAGGTCAAGAAGCTGATCGCGGGACCCGGCGTCTACATCTGCGACGAGTGCATCGACCTCTGTAACGAGATCATCGACGAGGAGCTCGTCGCCCCGCCGACGTTCGACATCTCGAGCCTGCCGAAGCCGCGCGAGATCTACGACGTCCTTGACGAGTACGTGATCGGCCAGGACACCGCCAAGCGCACGCTTTCGGTCGCCGTCTACAACCATTACAAGCGCGTGCAGATGATGCACGGCGACGAGGCCGAGATCGAGCTGCAGAAGTCGAACATCCTGCTGCTCGGCCCGACCGGCTGTGGCAAGACGCTGCTCGCTCAGACGCTCGCGCGGATCCTCAACGTGCCGTTCGCGATCGCCGACGCGACCGCGCTGACCGAGGCGGGCTACGTCGGCGAGGACGTCGAGAACATCCTGCTCAAGCTGATCCAGGCAGCCGACTACGACGTCAAGAAGGCCGAGACCGGGATCATCTACATCGACGAGGTCGACAAGATCGCGCGCAAGGCCGACAACCCGTCGATCACGCGCGACGTCTCCGGCGAGGGCGTCCAGCAGGCGCTGTTGAAGATCCTCGAGGGGACCTCCGCCTCGGTCCCGCCGCAGGGCGGGCGCAAGCACCCCCACCAGGAGTTCCTCTCGATCGACACGACGAACATCCTCTTCATCTGCGGCGGCGCCTTCGCGAACCTCGACCGCGTGATCGAGAAGCGGATCGGCAAGGGCGGCGTCGGCTTCAGCGCGACGCTGCGCGAAAAGCGCACGCGCGACGACGGCGAGATCTTCGAGCAGTGCCTGCCCGAGGACCTCGTCGCCTACGGCCTGATCCCCGAGTTCATCGGGCGCCTGCCGGTGATGTCGGCGGTCCACCAGCTGACCCACGAGGATCTCGTCGCGATCCTGACCGAGCCGCGCAACGCGCTCGTCAAGCAGTTCCAGCGTTTCTTCTCCTTCGACGGCATCGAGCTCGTCTTCTCCGACGACGCGCTGGTCGCGGTTGCCGAGAAGGCGCTCGAGCGCGAGACCGGTGCGCGCGGCCTGCGCTCGATCATCGAGGAGACACTGCTCGAGGTCCAGTTCGAGCTGCCCTCACGCCGCGACGTCAAGAAGTGCGTCGTGACGCGCGAGACGATCGAGAAGGGCCTCACCCCGACGCTCGTCACCGAGGCCGTCGCGGACGAGCCCGCCGAGGCTGCACAGCTCGAAGAAGCCGGTTAACGGGCCCGGTCGGCGCATGCGCCGACCGGCGGTCGGGTGCATGCACCCGACCGAAATAGGCTTAGACGACGGCCCTCGTTCAGGCGAGCTCGTCAAGCCCCTGTAGCAACCAGGCCTTGAGGTCATCGGCATGCGTGAAGGGCGCGTCGTCCGCCTCCGCGCGCGCCAGGACCTCATCGGCCTTGGCGCCGGACCGCAGACCGGCGTAGAGGTAGACGAGCGCGGAGGAGCGCGGGCCGGTCCGGCAGGTGACGAGTGTCGGGCGCGGCAGCGCGTCGAGTGCGGCGATCTGCGCCCGCGCCAGCTCCATGTCCATCACGCGAGGCGGATCGGAGACGACGTTGGCCGCCTGCGGAACCGCCGCTTGGACGGCGGCGAACGAGATGCCGCCCTCCATCCCGGCGAACTCCTCGCCGCAGAGAAACAGCCACGATGCAGCGCCGGCTTCGCGAGCAAACGCGACGGGATCGGCGATCAGCCCGCGGTTGTGCGTCAGATCGGCCGGGGTATCGAACCCCGCCCCCAGCACGAGCACGCGCCACCAGCGGACCTTATCCTGCCACGGGTTCGACGGCCGTTCCCGCCGCTGTAGCCTTCGGCCCAGGTGTCCCGTCCTTCGTTGGAAGAACTGCGCTCCCGCACGCGCTTCGACCCGCGCGAGGTCGAGCCGCGCCTGACGGCGGCGTGGCTCGCCTCGGGAATCTTCCATCCTGACCCGGTCCCGGGCGAGAACTACTCGATCGCGTTCCCGCCGCCGAACGTCACCGGCGACCTGCACATGGGCCACGCGCTCCAGGCGGCGACCCAGGACACGCTGATCCGCGCCGCGCGCCAGCGCGGTCAGCGCGCGAAGTTCATCCTCGGCACAGATCACGCCGGGATCGCGACGCAGGTCCAGGTCGAGCGCCAGCTCCGCCGCGAGGGAAGCTCGCGCGAAGAGCTCGGGCGCGAGCGCTTCGAGGAGCGCGTGTGGGCCTGGCGCGAGCTCTACGGCGGCAACATCATCGAACGCCTCAAGCAGCTCGGCGCATCGTTCGACTACGACGAGGAGCGCTTCACGCTCGATGAGGCCTACGCGGCGGCGGTCGTGAAGGTGTTCGTCGAGCTCTACCAGCGCGGCTACATCCACCGCGACCACTATCTCGTCAACTGGGACCCGGGCTCGGGCTCGGCGATCTCCGACCTCGAGGTCGAGGAGCGGACGGAGACGGACACGCTGTTCTCGATTGCTTACGCAATCGAGAACGAAGACTCGGAGATCGTCGTGGCAACCGTGCGGCCGGAGACGATGCTGGGTGACGTGGCTGTCGCCGTGCACCCCGACGACGAGCGCTACGCGCACCTGATCGGGCGGTTCGCGATCCTGCCGCTCGTTGGGCGACGCCTGCCGATCATCGCCGACGACTATGTGAAGCCGGAGTTCGGTACCGGTGCGCTGAAGATCACGCCGGGGCATGACCCCAACGACTTCGAGATCGGCCGCCGCCACGACCTGCCGGTGATCTCGGTGATCGGCGAGGACGGGCGGATGAACGCGGAGGCGGGACGCTTCGCGGGTCTGTCGGTCGCCGAGGCCCAGGCGGCCGTCGTCGCGGCGCTGGAAGCCGAAGGCTTCCTGCGCGCGCGCGACCCGTTCACTCACGAAGTTCCGTACTCGCACCGCTCCGGGCGACGTATCGAGCCGCTCATTTCGCTGCAGTGGTTCATGCGCATGGACGACCTCGCGAAGCCCGCGATCGACGCTGTCCACCACGGCCGGGTCCGCTTCTTCCCCGAGCGCTGGGCCGGCGTCTACCTCGACTGGATGGAGGGGATCCGCCCCTGGTGCGTCTCGCGCCAGCTGTGGTGGGGCCACCGCCTGCCGGTCTACTACTGCGACGCCTGCGAGGAGACCTACGTTGCCGCCGCGGCGCCCGAGCGCTGCGGCGCCTGCGGCGGACCGGTGCGCCAGGACGAGGACGTCCTCGATACCTGGTTCTCGAGCGCGCTCTGGCCTTTTGCGACGCTCGGCTGGCCCGCGCAGACGCCCGAGCTCGCGGCCTTCTACCCGACGAATGTGCTCGTCACCGGGCGCGACATCCTTCCTCTGGGTCGCGCGGATGATCATGATGGGGCTCGAGTTTCGCGGCGAGGTCCCGTTTCGCGACGTCTACATAACGTCGATCATCCAGGCCGCCGACGGGCGGCGGATGTCGAAGTCGCTCGGGACCGGCGTCGACCCGATCGACGCGATCGCCGAGCACGGCGCCGACGCCCTTCGCTTCGGCCTGCTCGTGATGTCCTCGACCCAGGACGTGCGCTGGAGCGTCGAGAAGGTCGAGCAGGGCCAGGGGCTCGCGAACAAGCTCTACAACGTGTCGCGGCTCGTGCTGCTGTCGAGCGATCCGGATGCGGCTGCGCTGCCGATGCCACCGCGATCGAGGACCGCTGGATCCTCTCGCGCCTACAGCGGTTGTCGGGCTTCCTGGCCGCGCGCTTTGCGGCGTACGACTTCGCTCACGCCGCCCTGGGGCTCTACGAGTTCGTCTTCGACGAGCTCTGCGACTGGTACGTCGAGCTGGTCAAGCCGCGACTGCGGGAGCCGACGCCCGAACTCGAGCTCGACGCTTCGCTTCGTGTTGAGCGAGACGCTCATGCTCGCCCACCCGATCATCCCGTTCGTCACCGAGGAGATGTGGGCCTACGTCGGCGATGGCCTGCTCGCCGGCCACGTGCGCGAGCCGATCGCGCTCGATCCGGACCCGGCCGCGTGCGCCGCGCTCGAGCGGGTGATCGCGGCCGTCCAGGCGGTGCGCAGCTGGCGCAACTCGGTCGGGATCGCGCCCGGGGCGTGGGTCGTCGCGCGGATCGATGCCGATGGCTACGACGAGGTGGCTCACCTGGTCGGGGCGCAGGCCCGCCTCGAGCTGCGCGAGCGCGGCTCGAACGGCGCCGAGCCGGCGGCGAGCGTGCCGGTGCCCGGCGGCGCGATAGCGATCCTCGACGGGATCGACCGCGAGGCCCACGAGCAGCGCGCGGCGCGCCGGCGCGCCAAGCTCGAAGCCGAGATCGCGCGCGCCAAGGGCAAGCTCGGGAACGCGTCATTCGTCGCCAACGCCCCGCCCGAGGTGGTCGCGAAGGAGCGCGCCAAGCTGGCGGCGCTCGAGCGCGAGCTGGGCGAGCTCGGGAGGCGTCCGTGACGAGCGACGTCGTTCCGTTCCCCCACGAGGGTTGGAGCGCCGAGGACGCCGAGCGCTTCCTGCTGGCGCGCGAGCGCTTCGGGATGCGCTTCGGCCTCGACCGCATCCACCGCCTGCTGAACGTGCTCGAGCTCGGCGCAGATCCCGTTTCCCTCGATCGAGGTCGTCGGAACCAACGGGAAGTCCTCGACGACGCGGATGCTCGCTGCCGTGCTCGAACGCCACGGGCTGCGCACCGGCTGCTTCACCTCGCCCCACCTCTTGAACTACCGCGAGCGGATCCGCGTCGGCGAGCAGGACATCGCGCCCGAGCGCTTCGCCGCGCAGGTCGCGCGCACCGTCCAGGCTGGCGAGCTCGTCGACCGCTCCCAGCAGGACGCTGCCGACCGCGTGACCCAGTTCGAGCTGCTGACCGCGGCGGCGCTCGCCGAGTTCGCGGCGGCCGGGGTTGACGTCGCGGTCCTCGAGGCGGGTCTCGGAGGTCGCTATGACGCGACGAACGCCGTCGATTCACGCGTCGCGGTCCTCACCAACGTGGGGCTCGAGCACACGCGCTACCTCGGCCCGACGATCGCCGACATCGCGCGCGAGAAGCTCGCGGTCGTGCGCCCGGGGGCGACGCTCGTGATCGGCGCCGGCCTCGCGCAGAGCGCGCGCGAGCTCGCCTGGCGTACCGCGGCCGAGCGCGGCGTGAAGCTCGTGCGCGCGGTCGAGGATCGCCGGATCGCCTCCGAGCTCGCCGCGCGCGGCGCCTACCAGCGGCGCAACTTCGCCGCCGCGTGCACCGCCGCGCGCGCGTTCCTCGGGCGCGAGCTCAACCGCGAGGCGGTGCTCGATGCGGCCCACAGCGTGACCGTGCCGGGACGCTTCGAGGTCCACGACGGCGCTCCGCAGGTCCTCTTCGACGGCGCCCACAACCCGGGCGGGATCGATGCGCTCACGGCGTCGCTGCCCGAGTTCGTCGCCGGGCGGCGCCTTGTCGCCGTGGTCTCGATCCTCGACGACAAGGACGCCGCGTCGATGCTCCGCGGACTGCTCGCCCACGTCGATGCGCTCGTCTGCACGGCGACGGCGAGCCCGCGCGCGCTGCCCGCCGCGACGCTCGCGTCGCTGGCCGGCCAGCTCGGCGCCGGCGAGGTGCTGGTCGAACCGCGCCCGCACGAAGCGATGAGTCGCGCGCGCGAGCTCGCGGGCGCGCCGGGAGTGGTGCTCGCGACGGGGTCGATCTACCTGCTCGCCGAGCTTCTGCGCGACGGGGAATCCTCGACCCCGCTGTCGACGATCTGATGTGGGACGAGACGCCCAACCTGGTCGCGATGATCGCCGTCGTTGCGATCGTCGTGATCGTCGTGATCCTCATCTTCGCGGCGATCGGCTACGGGTTCGGCCGGCTGGTTCTGTAACTACTGTCGTTACACTCAGCTAAAGATGCTGGTGCCGGAGGCCTATTTCGGGATCAGCAGCAGCGGTGTGAACCTGTTCATAAATCTGCTGCTGCTGTTCGTGGCGATCGTCTGGCTCGCGCTCGTCTACTGGACGCGCGCGGACGCGAAGCGCCGGCTCGACGACCCGCTGCTCGTCATCTGTGCGACGGCCGCGTCGCTCTTCCCGTTCGTCGGCACGCTGATCTACATGATCGTGCGCCCGCCCGAGTACCTCGAGGACGTGCGCGAGCGCGAGCTCGAGATGCAGGCCGCGCGGGCGCGCATCGCCGAGGGCTCGGTCCTCTCCTGCCCCTACTGCCACGAGGAGATCGAGAAGGACTTCCTGCTCTGCCCGAACTGCCAGAGCCGCCTGCGCGACCCCTGCCCGCGCTGCCAGCGAGCCCTCGATCTGACCTGGAGCGTTTGTCCTTACTGTGAATCGCCGGTCCGCGCAACCACGCGCCGCCACCGCGAGCAGTTCGACTTCCCACAGGCGTAGCGCCGCGCCCGCCGCGCGCGGCAGGCCACAGACCGCTCGCGACCACGCAGCGCTCACGCACGCCGCCGCATCCCACCCACCCGACTGCCACCAAGCGCGTGGCGAGCAGGCGAGGATGGCTCGGCCTCACTAACCTACGGCCCTCGCATGGCCAGTGCCGAGCCACCGCAGCGCTCCCTGATCCTCGTCAAGCCCGACGCGTACGCCCGCGGCCTGAGCGGGGAGATCATCGCGCGCTTCGAGCGCAAGGGGCTTCGGCCGGTCGCGCTGCGGGTGATGCAGGTCTCGCGCGAGACGGCCGAGCGCCACTACGCCGAGCACGCGGAGCGTCCTTTCTTCGGTGAGCTCGTCGCGTTCATCACGTCGGGGCCGCTGGTCGCGATCGTGCTCGAGGGCGAGTCGGCGGTCACCGCGGCCCGCCAGGTGATCGGCGCGACGAATCCGCTCGAGGCCGCGCCGGGGTCGATCCGTGGGGACTTTGCGCTCGAGACGGGGCAGAACCTCGTCCATGGCTCGGACGGGGCCGAGTCCGCGGCGCGCGAGATCGCGATCTTCTTCCCGGACCTCTGAAGCTCGTACTCGCCTCGCGCTCGCCGCAGCGGCGGCTGATCCTCGAGCGGCTCGGCATCGAGCTCGACGTCCGCCCGAGCGGTGCCGCCGAGCTCGAGCAGGGCGACCCGCAGTCCCTCGCGCGCGAGAACGCGCTGCGCAAGGCGCTCGCGGTTCCGATCGCCGCCGGCGAGCTCGTTCTCGGCGTCGACACGATCGTCGCCCTCGACGGCGTGATCCATGGCAAGCCGCGTGACGCTGCGCAGGCGGCTCGCACGATGCGCGCCCTGTCCGGCAGGACGCACCTCGTGATCAGTGGAGTTGCCCTGCGCGAGCAGTCGCACGAGCCTCAAACCCACGCCGCCATCACGCGCGTCAGCTTCCGCGAGCTCGACGACGATCTGATCGACTGGTACGTCGCGACGGGCGAGTGGCGCGAGCGCTCCGGCGGGTATGCGATCCAGCAGGCGGGCGGCGCGCTGATCCGCGAAATCGAGGGCGATTACAACAATGTCGTCGGGCTGCCGCTGGCGCTGTTACTGGACTTGCGACCCGATTTACTCATGCTGCGCTCGAGCTGATTTTGCGAGCGGCGCGTTTCTTTCAGTATTTGCAGTCAATATTGCGCGCCCAGTGCAGGTCACAGCCCCGCGGAGGCGAAAAACGGTTCGCTAGAATCGGCCGCCAGGTGGGTTCCCCCATCCGCGATGGCTCACCCTCACCGAGGGAGCCCGGACGCGGCGTGCCCGCCCGGTTACAGCCTCGACGATGGGTCTCTTCAGTCACTTGACCGGACTTGGCACCCGCGACCTCGCGGTTGACCTCGGCACGGCTAACACGCTCGTCTACATGCGCGGACGCGGCATTGTGCTGTCCGAGCCGTCGGTGGTCGCGATCGATTCGCGCACCAACGAGGTGCACGCGGTCGGGATCGAGGCGAAGCGGATGCTCGGCCGGACGCCCGGGACGATCACGGCGATCCGTCCGCTCAAGGACGGCGTGATCGCCGACTTCGACGTGACCGAGGAGATGCTGCGCCATTTCATCCAGAAGGTCCATCAGAGCCGTTTCGCGCACCCCCGCGTTGTTGTCTGTGTGCCATCGGGTGTCACGGGTGTCGAGAAGCGCGCGGTCGAAGAGGCGTGCCTCTCGGCTGGGGCGCGCGAGGCCTACCTGATCGAGGAGCCGATGGCGGCGGCGATCGGCGCCGGACTGCCGGTCGGCGAGCCGACCGGCTCGATGATCGTCGACATCGGTGGCGGCACGTCCGAGGTCGCCGTGATCTCGCTCGGTGGCATCGTCGTCTCGGAGTCGATCCGCGTCGCCGGCGACGAGCTCGACAACGCGATCATCAATTACGCGAAGCGCGAGTACAAGGTGCTGATCGGGCAGCAGACCGCGGAGGAATTGAAGCTCGAGATCGGCTCCGCCTACCCGCTGGCGGAGGAGCTCCAGGCCGAGATCCGTGGTCGCGACATCGTCACCGGCCTGCCGAAGACGGTCGTCCTGACGAGCGAGGAGATCCGCGCGGCGCTCGCGGAGCCGCTCGATCAAATAATCGGCGCGGTGAAGGTGACGCTCGACCGCACCCCGCCCGAGCTCGCCTCCGACATCATGGACCGCGGGATGATGCTCGCGGGCGGCGGGTCCCTGCTCCACGGCCTCGACGAGCGGATGCGCCAGGAGACGAACATGCCCACGCACATCGCAGAGTCGCCGTTGACCTGCGTTGCCGTCGGCTCGGGGCGTTCGCTCGAGGAGTTCGAGGTGATCCAGCGGTCGAACCGCCAGGGCCGCAAACGGGGGCGCCGTCGTTAGAGCCTTGCCATGAAGCGAGCCTCGAGCGGGATCCAGTCGCAGGTGTACAGGAAGACGATTCGCCGACGCCGTGCGACGCTCGGGCTTCTCGTCGCGCTGTCGCTTGTCCTGTTGAGCGCTTCGATCGGTAGCGGCGCGTCGGGCGGTCCGATCGGCGCCGTTCAGGCCGGCTTCCTCGACATCTTCACGCCGATCGAGGACGGCGCGAACGTCTTGCTCACGCCGGTTCGCGACGCGATAAACGGCATCGGCGACGTCGCCAACGCCAGCCACGAGCGCGACCGCTACCACGCCGAGAACCGCCGGCTGCTCGCGCAGAACGCGGCGCTCGAGGCCGACCAGCGCCAGCTGCGCCAGCTCGAGGGCCAGCTCACGATTGACCGCGAGCTCGGCGTGACGAGCTACGACCAGGTCGTCGCGCAGGTCTCAGAGGAGGCGCCGAGCGTCTGGTATTCGCACGTGACGATCGACGCCGGCAGCGCCGCCGGAATCCGCACGGGCGACGTCGTGATCGACGGCGACGGCCTCGTCGGGCGTACCACGACCGTGGCGAGTGGGGCGGCCGAGGTGACGCTGTTGACGGATTCGACCTTCGCCGTCGACGCGCGCGATGCCGCAACCGGCGTGTGGGGCGTGGCGGAGCCCTCTCCGGCCGGCAATACCAACCAGCTCGTCCTCGGCTTCCCCAGCGGCAGCGACGTGAGCGTGGGCGACTCGATCGTCACCGCGGGGACGGGGCCGTCGGTCTTCCCACCGAACATCCCGATCGGGCGCGTGACGAGCATCGATCGCACGACGCAGACGATCACGCTCGCCGCTTACGCGAACGTCCGCCAGCTCGAGGACGTCCAGGTTCTCACGCACCCGAAGGCGCAGAGCGGCGCGACCACCGCGGCGGTGCACCGCGGCTCGGCGACCGGGGCGAGCGGTACGACCAAGGGCGGTGGCAGGGGATGAGGCTCCCGTGGCGGCGCGGTCGCGTGCGCGCCGCGCGCCGGCAGGCGGCGCACATGCCCGCGCACCTTTCCTTCCGCGGCCGCCGCGAGCGCCCGCCGTCTCAAGGCGCGCGCGGCGGCGGGGCGCAGCGGCTCTCCTTTCGCCGGCGCAAGCCGGGCACGCAGCATCCGCGCGGCGGCCAGGATCTCGCCCGCGGCCTGTCGTTTCGCCGGCGCCGTGCCGCCAAGCAGCCCGCCCCGCGCACGCGGACGGCGGGCTCGCTCAGCTTCCGCCGGCCTCGCCCTAAGCCCCACGCCACCAAACTCCAGGCCATCAAGCTCAAGCTGAGGGTTAAGGTTCCGGGCCGGCGGCCTACCCGCACCCCCACGCCGCAGCCCAAGCGCGAGCCCGACGGCGCGGCGCTCGCACTGCGCCTCGTCTGGATCGGGCTCGCCGCCGGCATGCTCCAGCTCCTCGTCGTCTCGCAGATCGTGATCGACGGCGTCAGCGCGGACCTCACGCCGCTCGTCGTCGCCGCGGCGGGCTTCCTCTGCGGCTCGCTTGCCGGCGCCGGCTTCGGCTTCGGCCTCGGCCTGTTCGTCGACCTCGCGTTCATGCAGACGCTCGGCATCTCGTCGCTGCTCTTCACGCTGATCGGCTACGGCGCTGGACGCCTGCGCGAGCTGCGCGCCCCGGCTGCGCCGCTGACGCGGCTGCTGCTCGGCGCCGTCGCGACGATCACAGCATTGGCGGGCTACGGCGCGATCGAGTTCATGCTCGGCGTCAACACGCCGGTGAGCGCGGGGCTGCTCGGCGCGATCATCAAGACGACGGTGCTGAACTCGCTGATCGCGGTGCCCGTCTACGCGCTCACGCGCAGGGCACTGCTCGGCGCGCTACCGGCGAGCGAGCGCCGCCCGCAGGCAACAGCCTCGACCACGGGCAGCCTGAGCCCGCTCTCGCGCGCGTGATCGAACGCCCGGTCGAGCGCCGCGCGCCCCTGCCGCCGGTCCTCGGCCGGCGCGTCGAGCTGCTCGGCTTGCTGGCCTTCGTTCTGTTCGCGATCGTCGCCTTTCGCCTCTGGTACCTCCAGATCCTGACCGGCCATCGCAACGTCTCGCTCGCCAACGCGAACGTCGCGCGCGACATTGCGATTCCGGCGCCGCGCGGAGAGATCGTCGATCGCCAGGGTCGCGTGATCGCGAACGTCCGCTCCGCCGCGATCGCCGCGATCGTCTGCAAGGAGCTGCCGAGCGCAGCGGCCGCGCGCGCGAGCCTCTACAGCCGCATCGGGCAGGTGCTGAAGATCCCCGCGAGCCAGATCGCGAAGACCGTCGGTCGCTGCGACAGCTTCGCGCCGGTCACGCTCGAAGCCGACATCCCGAGCACCGCGCTCGTCTTCCTCGCCGAGCACAAGGCCGCGTTCCCGGGCCTCGTCGAAGAGCAATCCGACATCCGCAACTACCCGGGCGGGACGCTGCGGCGCAGGTCCTCGGTTACGTCGGCGACCTCAGCCGATCCGAGGAAGCCGACCAGAACTTCACCGGCGTGCCTGCCGGCGAGGTCGTCGGCCAGAGCGGCCTCGAATACACCTACGACCGCTACCTGCGCGGTCGCGACGGCGTGCAGCGAATCCAGGTCGACGCCGCCGGCGTGCCGACCGGGCACGACCTCCGCGGCACCCTGCCGACGACCGGCGACAGCCTCGTCACCTCGCTCGACCTCCCGCTCGAACAGGAAGGGCTGCGGGCGATGCAGACCGCGATGCACCTCGCGCACCGCAACGGCTATCCCGCCGACGCCGCCGCATTCACCGCGATCGACCCCCGCAACGGCCAGGTCCTGGCGATGGGCTCGCTGCCCGCTTTCAATCCGAACGTCCTCTCGCGCCCGTTCATCTCGCAGTCGCAGTACGCCCAGCAGGGCGCAGGCGACGCGTTCATCAACCGCGCGATCTCCTCGGTCTTCCCGACCGGGTCGACGTTCAAGCCGATCGCCGCACTCGCGGCGCTCACCGGCGGGCTCATCACGCCGTCGAGCCTGCTCGGTGCGACCGGGGCCGGCGGCTGCTTGAACATCTCGCACCAGTCGTTTTGCAACTCGGGCCATGTCGACTACGGAGCGAGTGATCTCGCTCACGCCCTCGAGGTCTCAGAGGACACCTACTTCTACGAGGTCGGCGCACTCGCAAACCCGCGTGGCCCGCTGATCCAGGACATCGCGCACCAGCTCGGTCTCGGCGCGCCGACCGGGATCGACCTGCCGGGCGAGGTCAGCGGGTACGTGCCCAGTGCGCCCGCCGACGCGCGCCTCGACCGCGAGTACGTGAAGGCCGAGTGCACCCACGGCAAGCACGGCGCGTTCTGCGCCACCGGCGGCCTCTACCCGCCGTGGACGATCGGCCAGAACGTCCAGCTCGCGACCGGCCAGGGACAGCTCCAGGCGAGTCCGACCCAGATGGCGGTCGCCTACAGCGTGCTTGCAAACGGCGGCTACGTCGTGACCCCGCACATCGGCCTGGCGGTCGACAGCGCCACCGGCAAGCTCGTCGAGACGCTTCCGGCGCCGAAGCGCCGTGCGATCCCGCGCACCGAGGCCGCCAACATCCCGGCGATCCTCGCCGGCCTGCACCTCGCCGCGCAGGCTCCGTCCGGTACCTCCGACGACGTGTTCGGCAGCTTTCCGCGCACCGTCTACGGTAAGACCGGTACCGCCCAGACCGTCACCGGCAACCCGCACGACAACCAGTCCTGGTATGTCTGCTATGCCCCCGATGCGAAGCGCCCGATCGTCGTCGCGGTCACGGTCGAGCGCGGCGGCTTCGGCGACCAGGCCGCCGCACCGGCGGCGCGGATGATCCTCGCGAAGTGGTTTGGGCTGCCCGTGCGCGTCGTGCGCGGGACGGGGACGACGTTCTGATGGCCGTCCGCGCGCTGCCCCGCAACGAGCGCACGGTAACGCTGCGCGCGCTGCCCCTGATCTCGTTTGACCCGCTGCTCGCGCTTGCGTCCGGGGGACTCGGCGCGTGCTCGCTCGTCGTGCTCCATGGCACAGCGCCCGCCTATTTCAGCCGCCAGGCGATCTACCTGGTCGTCGGCTTCGTCCTGATGCTGGGCGCTTCGCGACTTGACTACTGGCGCCTGCGCTCGATCAAGTGGCTGCTCTATCCGCTGCTGATCGGCTCGATCCTGCTCGTCATTGGCGCCGGCGGCGCGGTCAACGGCGCAAGCCGCGCGCTCACGATCGGCGGTGTCTCTTTCCAGGCCTCGGAGCTCGGCAAGGTGCTGCTGATCGTCTTTCTCGCGGCGATCGTTGCCGACAGTCCGCGCAAGGCATCCGCCACCGAGCTGACGCTCAAGGTGGTGGCCTTCGCGCTGATCCCCGCCGCGCTCGTGATCGCTGAGCCCGACCTCGGCTCGGGTCTTGTCTACTTCGCGATCGCCTTCGCAATCCTCTTCGTCGCGGGCATCCCGGCCCGCCAGCTGACGATCCTCGCGGTCATCGGGGTGGGCGCGTTCGTCTTCGCGCTCGTGATCGCCCCGGCGATCGGCCTGCACGTCCTCAAGCAGTACCAGGAGCAGCGCCTGACAGGGTTCCTCAGCCCTTCGCAGAATCCCAACTCCTATGACCACCAACAAGTCGAGTCGGTGATCGGTGTCGGCGCCGGCGAGGGCACGGGACGCGGAGCGGGTGCGACACAGACCACTCTCGGGCTCGTCGGAACGGAGGCTCCGACCGATTTCATCTTCACTGTGGTCGGAGAGCGTCTAGGCTTTGCCGGTGCGGCCTTCGTTCTATCGCTCTACGCCCTGATCATATGGCGGACGCTTCGCATCATCGGGACCGCCCGCAACCTCTTCGCGGCCCTGATCGCCGGCGGAGCGGTGGCGATGCTGATGTTCCAGGTCTTCGTGAACGTCGGGATGACGATCGGGATCATGCCGATCACCGGCGTCACGCTGCCGCTGCTGTCCTACGGCGGCTCGTCGGTCCTCACCACCTTCCTTACCCTCGGCCTGCTGCAGTCGATCTACGGTCAGGCCCGTGCGGCAGCGCGCCACGCAGTCGCGCGCTGCGCGTCTAATAGAAATGGATTCACTCCGTGAAAAAACAAGTCTTAGTAAGCGTCTCGCGGGGCGAGACGCGCGTCGCGCTGCTCGAGGCAACCGGCAATCCGGGTGCCAGGCGGCGTACCGCCACGACCGACCCCTCGCGCGGCTACCGCGTAGCTGAGCTCTATCTCGAGCGCCGCGGTTCGCGCTCGATCGTCGGCAACATCTACAAAGGGGTCGTCGACAATGTGCTCGTCGGCCTCGAAGCCGCATTCATCGACATCGGCCTCGACAAGAACGGCTTCCTGCACGTCGACGAGATCGTCCTCCCGGGCATCGACGCGCCACGCCGCGGGCGCGGCGCGGGCAAGGACGCAGTGGACATCTCCGAGCTGCTCAAGCCTGGCCAGGAGGTCGTCGTCCAGGTCGTCAAGGACCCGCTCAAGACGAAGGGCGCGCGCCTGTCGATGGAGCTGACGATCGCCGGCCGTTACATGGTCTACACGCCGACCGGCGAGGGCATCGGCGTTTCACGCCGCCTCGACGACAAGGAGCGCGAGCGCTTGCGCCGCGAGACGACGGGCCTCGACCTGCGCGGGGGCGGCGCGATCGTCCGGACAGCCGCCCATGGCGCGACGCGCGTCGACCTGGAGCGCGAGCTCCAGTACCTGTTCAAGCTGCACGAGGTCCTCGACCGCCGCGTCGCCGAAGCAAAGGCGCCGGCGCTCGTGTTCCAGGAGGCCGACCTCGCGGTTCGCGTCGTACGCGACGTCTACTCCGAGCATTTCGAGCGCGCGATCGTCGACGACGCGCAGCAGTACCACCGCCTGACCTCGTTCTTCACCCGCACCGCGCCTGAGCTCGTCGACCGTGTCGAGCTCTACGAGGGCGCCGTGCCGCTGCTCGACGCCTACAAGGTGACGCCGGTCGTCGAGGGGATGATCGAGCGTCGCGTCGACCTGCCGAGCGGCGGTTATCTGATGATCGACTACGCCGAGGCGCTGACCGTCATCGACGTCAATACGGGCTCCTTCATCGGGCGCGGCAAGGGCGCGCGCCTCGAGGACACGATCACGAAGACGAACCTGGAGGCGGCCGAGGAGGTCGTCAATCAGCTGCGTCTGCGCGACATCGGCGGCATCATCGTCATCGACTTCATCGACATGGCCCGTGCCCGCAATCGCGACGCGGTGCTGAAGTCGCTGCGCAAGGCGCTCGATGAGGACCGCACGAAGACGTTCACCGCCGACATCTCGAAGCTCGGCCTCGTCGAGATGACGCGCCAGAACGTGACCGAGGGGATCCGCGAGATCATGACCCGGCCGTGCCCGACCTGTCACGGCGACGGCGTGATCCGCTCGGAGGAGACGATCTCGATCGAGTTCGAGCGGCGCATGCGCGAGCTCGCCCTCGCCAACCCGGACACCGAGGCCTTCCTCGTCCAGATGAACCCGCGTGTGAGCGGCGAGTTCACTGGCCACGGCGGCCACGTCCTCGACGAGCTCGAGCAGCAGACCGGCAAGCGCTTCTACTTCGAAGGCTCCGAGGGGCTCGCCCTAGATCACTTCGCGGTCACCTTCGAGGGAACCAGCTCCGAGGTGCTCGAGCGCGCGGTCCCGTTCCGTGCCGGCGATGAGCTGATGGTCGAGATCGTCGAGCCGCACATGTACGAGGCCGACTACGGCGTCGCGAAGATCGACGGCTACATCATCTCGGTCCGCGACGCCGCCCGGCTGGTCGGCGAGAAGCTGATGGTCCGCCTCGAACAGGTTGACCGCACCGCCGCCATCGCCGTCCCGCTCGACGGCCCGCCGCCGACCGACGAGGCCGACGATGACGTACAATCCGCGCCTCGGCGCCGAGGCCGCAGGGGCGGTCGGCGCCGTTCGGCTGAAAAGGAGCCTGCCCCCGAGCAGGCCTAGAACATGTACGCAATCGTCAAGTCAGGTGGCAAGCAGTACCGCGTCGAGCAGGGTCAGAACCTGCTCGTCGAACGCCTGCCCGAAGCCGAAGGCGCGACCGTGACGCTCGAGCCGCTGCTCTACCGCTCCGACGACGCGATCTTCGACGCCAAGGGCCTCGCCCGCGTCGAGGTGTCAGCCAAGGTCCTCGCTCACGAGCGCGGCCCCAAGCTCCGCGTCTTCAAGTTCAAGCCCAAGCGGGGCTACAAGCGCCGCACCGGCCACCGCCAGGACCTGACCCGCATCGAGGTCACGAAGATCGGCCTGCGGGCAGCCCGCGCAAGCGCCAAGAAGGAGGACGCAGATGGCGCATAAGAAGGGCCTCGGCTCCTCCCGCAACGGCCGCGACTCGAACGCGCAGCGGCTCGGCGTCAAGACCTTCGCCGGTCAGACGGTGACAGGCGGCGAGATCATCGTCCGCCAGCGCGGCTCGCGCTTCAAGGCGGGCGAGGGCGTCGGCATGGGCAAGGACGACACGCTCTACGCGCGCGCCGCCGGCAAGGTGCGCTTCTCGGTCGGCCGCCGCGGTCGCGTCGTCTCGATCGACCCGGTCGAGTAGCACCGGCTTTCCGTCCGCGGCTGCTGGTCGTGGGTGAGGATTTCCCCACCTCTCGCGGTTTTCTCCCCTACCCTGTGTGCACCCGGCGACGGCCTCGCTTCGCCGTCGCGCACGATCATGGGTATCGAACGCATGTCAGCAAGGCTGGTCCGTAGATCGCTTCTGGTGGTGCCGGTCACGTGTGCGTTTGGACTCGCGGTCGCTCAGCCGTCCTTCGCGACGACGAGCTTCACATGGTCGGGTGGCGACGCGAGTCCCGGTTGGTCGCTCGCCAACAACTGGGTCGGCGGCACAGCACCCACCCCGAGTGACACCGGTGACGCGCTCGTATTCCCGGCCGTGCCGTCTGGCGGCGACTGCTCGGGCACTCAGAGCGACGCCTGCTACGACTCGCAGGTAGACAAAGCCGCCTACCCGATCACCGGGATCACGATCGACGATGGCGTTGGATACCGGCTGAGCGGCACGCAGACGTTGACGCTGGGAACCGGAGGCATTACCGCTGACACCTCGAGCAGCCTGTTCGACCCGGCGACGATCACCGATGAGGTCGCGCTGGGTACAGGCCAGACATGGACAGTCGACGGCGGCTCGAGCGGCGAGGGCGAGCTGGCGCTCGAGGGTGTGCTGGCCGGCCTCACCGAACCACTGACGATCGATCTCGGCAGCGTCGGCTATCTCGACCTGACCAACTCCTCCGACAACGTCGGAGACGTCACCATCGCCGGTACGGATAGCTCCAAAACCGGCGCCAGCGCCTACCAGAACGGCGCGCTGGCGCTTGATCCGTCCGGTGGGCTGAACGCGAGCGATGGCAACCCGATTCAGCTGACAGATGCCTCGATCTACGGCAACGGGTCCCTGGGTCCGGTTACCTCGACAGGCGGAGAGCTCGCGCCGGGAACCCGACAGGCACGCTCGCGGTCAACGGGCAGCTGTCGCTCGACGCCGCATCCGCATTGCAATTCGCGATCGGCTCCGCGGGCGCATCGTCGGAGCTCACGTCCACGGGTACGGTCGATCTCGGCGGCGCTGAGCTCGACCTGACGGGTGCCGCCGGCGACGGGTCCTGTCCGGCCGTGTCCGTGGGCAACATGTTCACATTGGTCAGCACTACGGGCACGATCACCAGCACCTTCGGCAACGTGACGAGCGGCGCCGATCTGACCCTCGACTGCACATGGGCCTCGCCACCGGTCGCCCAGATCAACATCGCCGGCGGCACGGTCACGGCCCAGATCGTCTCGGCGGGTACTCCGCCGCCGACGACGACTCAGCTGTCGGTGAGTCCAGCCTCCATCTCGACGAACGAGCCCGTCACGCTCACGGCGACCGTGACGGAGACCGGCCACACACCGGCGGGCGACGTCGACTTCACGAGCGACGGACGGTCGATCTCCGGTTGCGCGAGCGCGGCCGTCAGTCAGGTGGGGTCGCTCTACCAGGCGACCTGCGACACGGCATTTGGAGCCGCCGGGTCGCCCTACACCCTGCTTGGCACGTTCAACCCTTCCGGCCTAGCCCAGCAGTCGTCATCTTCGCCGATGCAACTGACGGTTCAGCCGGGCGGCACGACAACGCGGCTGGTGAACGCGACCTCGCCGGGCGGGACAAGCCTCGGTCCTCTGTTCGCCGGGGAAAGCGCGCTTACCGTCGGGGCCGACGTTCACCGAACCAGTCGCCCACGTTTGTCGGCTCGTCCTGGCCGTCTGGGACGTTCGAGTTCCTGAACAACGGCTCGCCGATTGCCGGGTGCTCCGCAGTGCCGATTCCGCCCGGCATCTTCGGGGGGTTGGGGACGGCGGTGTGCAACACCGCCGTTTCGCCGAGCGGCTCAGGGCTCACGGCGATCTACTCCGGCGATGCGAACTTCGCCGGCTCTTCGGCCCACGCCGGCCTTGTGACGCTTCCGCTCGAGCCAGGCCCTCCCTCCGCGCCAATCGCGACCTTCTCGAACGTTCACGTGGCGGGCAATCTCGTCGCGGGTACGGTCAATTGCACGGCGTCAGCCGGGCTCCTGTGCGACGTCGCAGCGACCTTGACGGTCAAGGAGACCATGAGCGGCCGCAAGGTTGTCGCCGTCAGCGCGTCGCACAGGCCGCGGCCGGTGACCAAGACGCTGACTATCGGGCAGGCCACTGGCACATCCGTTGCCGATGGATTCTCGACGCTCGATGTCACCCTCGACGCGACGGGCCGCGCGCTTCTCGCTGCCCACCATCGCCTGGTTGCGCGATTGACCGTCACATCTCACTCCAGCACTGGAGTTGTGTCCACGATCTTCAACGGCGACGTGACGTTCGTGCAGCACAAGAAAGGTCATCACTAGCTGATTCGGCGGAGGCGCCGGGAAGCTGACGGGAGATGGTGCCTTGCGTTGGATGCGCAGTCGTTGACCGCGCCCACGGCTAGGACAGTCAGAATCTGTCGATGCTCTACGACAAGGCGCGGATCTTCATCACCGCCGGCGCGGGTGGCGATGGCTCGATGAGCTTCCGCCGCGAGGCCCACGTGCCGCGCGGCGGGCCGGACGGCGGCGACGGCGGGCATGGCGGCGCCGTCGTGATCGAGTGCGACCCGGCGCTGCGCGATCTGCAGGCCTTTCGCCGCCGCCAGCGCTTCCGCGCCGGTCGTGGTGGGCACGGCGGCGGCGCGCTGCGCCACGGTGCGAACGGTGAGGAACTCGTCGTCCGCGTTCCGCCGGGAACCCAGGTCACGACCGACGACGGCGCGACCCACGACCTGACGCGCCCCGGTCAGCGCGTGCGTGTCGCACGCGGCGGCGCGGGCGGGCGGGGCAACAAGCACTTTGCGACTGCGACACGCCAGGCGCCGCACTTCGCCGAGCTCGGCCTGCCGGGCGAGGAGGGCTCGCTCGAGCTGCGCCTCAAGCTGCTGGCTGATGTCGGCTTGATCGGCCTTCCGAACGCGGGGAAGTCCTCGCTGCTCGCGCGGGTCACGCGCGCTGCGCCGAAGATCGCCGACTACCCGTTCACGACGCTCGAGCCGGTCCTCGGAACGCTCGAGGGCCCCGATCGCCAGCTGATCATCGCCGACATCCCGGGCCTGATCGAGGGCGCCTCGGACGGCGCTGGTCTCGGCCACGACTTCCTCGCGCACATCGAGCGCACCGGCCTGCTCGTCCACGTCCTCGATCTCGCCCCGCTCGATGACTCCGACCCGGCGGCAAATCACGCCACGGTCGAGCGCGAGCTCGCCCTGCACGACCCGGCGCTCGCGGCGCGTCCGCGCATCCTCGCCCTTTCGAAGGCCGACCTCGTCACGCCCGCCGAGGCGGCCCGGCACGCCGCGCAGTGGCGCGAGCGCCTCGGCTCGGGCACGCCGGTGCTCTTGACCTCGGCCGCGACTCGCGAGGGGCTCGATGAGCTGAGCGCGACCTTGCTGCGCGCCGTCCCGCTGGTCGCGCCGCAGGCTGTGCCCGAGACGGAGCTTCCCGAGCACGTGACCTTTCGACCGGCGGAGCACCGGGGCTTTCGCATCGAGCGCGACGGAGACGGTCCGTTTCGCGTCCTCGGCGCCGGCATCGACCGTCTCGTGGCGCGCCACGATCTCGACAACGACGAGGCGCTCGCCCACGTCGAGACGCGTCTGCGCCAGATCGGCGTGATCCGCGCGCTGCGCGAGAAGGGTTTCCAATCGGGCGATGACGTCGAGATCGCCGGCGTCGTGTTCGGGCTCGACGCTTAGCCGTCGGGGCTCGCGACCGCACGCTGTGCCGATCTGCGTTAGAAACGACCCGATGACGCGTGTAATCGTGAAGCTGGGCTCGGCGATCGTGGCCGACGACGAGGGCACGCTGCGCACCGAGGTGCTCGGCCGGATCTGCGAGGCGGTCGCACAGCGCCGCGAACAGGGCGATGAGATCGTCCTCGTGACGAGCGGCGCGATCGCGACCGGCGTGCGCGTCCTCGGGCTCCCTGCTCGCCCGAGCGCAGTCGACGAGCTGCAGGCGACGAGCGCCGTCGGCCAGGGCCGCCTGTACCCGGTCTACGACGAGCTCCTCGGCGCGCACGGCGTCGCGAGCGCTCAGGTCCTGCTCACGTTCTTCGACCTGACCGAGCGCCTCAACTACCTGAACGCGCGCCAGACGCTCGGGAAGCTCCTCGAATGGGGTGTCGTGCCCGTCGTCAACGAGAACGACACGACCGCGACCGACGAGATCTCCTTCGGCGACAACGACTTCCTCGCCGCCCAGGTCGCGATCCTCGTCGGCGCGCAGCGCCTTGTGATCCTCACGAACACAGACGGCCTCTACAGCGCCGATCCAGCCGTCGATCCCGAAGCGAAGCTGATCCCGCAGGTCGACGACGTCAGCGGCCTGAGCGAGCTCGACATCACTCAGCGAACCTCCGCGCATGGCTCGGGGGGGATGCGCTCGAAGGTGACGGCTGCGGACATGGCGACCGCTGCCGGGATCGAGACGACGATCTGTAGCGGCTCGCGCGACGGCGTCCTCGCGCGCGTCCTCGCCGGCGAGCGCGAGGGCACGCGGTTCGCGCCGCGCAGCACCCACTACTCCTCGTTCAAGCTCTGGCTCAAGTACGCGAAGCCGCCGCGCGGCACGATCGTCATCGACGCCGGCGCGGCGCGCGCGCTGCGCGAGGAGGGCACGAGCCTCCTCCCGGTCGGCGTGACCGACGTGAGCGGCGAATTCGATGTCGGCGACGCCGTCGAGATCCGCGACGCCGGGGGCATCGTCGCCAAGGGCATCGCGAGCTACTCTGCCGTCGAGCTTCGCCAAGCGAAAGGGCTCAAGTCGAGCGCCGTGCGCGAGCTGCTGCCGCGCGCGCCCGAGGAAGCGGTCCATCGCGACTACCTTGTGCTCAGTTGAGCGCCGCCACTAGCCGCGTGGAACTGCGGACGAGGATCGCTGGGTGAATCCGCTGTGGCTGCCGCTCGTGGCGCTCCAGCGCGCGTGGCTGAGGTTCGCGCCCCCGGATCATGCGCCGCCGGCCAGCGGCCCGGCGAGCGGCGTCGCGCGCGCGGGCCCCGAGCTGGCCGCTGCGCCTCAATTCCGCCTGGCCGTGCTGGGCGACTCGATCGCGGCCGGCTGCGGTGTCGAGACGCACGCCCACGGTCTCGCGGCATCGCTGGCCCAGATCCTCGCCGCTCGTATTGGACACAGCGTGCAGTGGGAGGCCGTGGGACAGTACGGCGCCACCGCGCGGCGCGTTCGCTACCGGCTGCTCGAGCAACTCGACGACGGTCTGGACCTTGCCGTCCTGGTTGTCGGCTTCAACGACGCGGCGGCGCGCCGTACGCCGACTGAGTGGAACGAGGATCTCGCTGCGATCGTCGGCGATCTGTCTGGACGCAGCCGGCAGGTCCTCGTCGTGGGAATACCGCCGGTGACGTCGTTCCCGGGCCTGCGCAAGCCTCTGTCCGGCTACCTCGAGGAGCGCGCAGGAGCTCTCAACATCCTCGCCGAAAAGCACTGTGCGCCGCTACCGGATGTGCGCTGGCTTAGTCCTACTCGCGGCTGGCTGGCCGAGCCGGGCGTGTTCTGCGCCGACGGCATGCACCTGTCGGCCTCCGGCTATCGCGAGCTCGCCCAGATCCTCGCGCAGGCGGCAACGTACTGAGCGCCGCTCGGGCCGGCCCGCGGCATCCGCCGCGCGGCCCTCACCTCGCCACAGATGCCTTGCGAGGATCATCGTTTTGCCGCAGCAGCGCGCTCCGCCGTAACCTTTGGGTGATGGCCACGCGCACCGAATCCGTTGCGGTTGTCTGTGCCGCCGCCAAGGACGCGTCGCGTCTGCTGGCGACGCTCGACACGCAGGCCAAGAACGACGCGCTCGAGCGGATCGCCGTCGGGCTCGAGGCGCGCGTCGGCGAGATCCTCGAGGCGAACCTCCTCGATCTCGAGGCGGGCCGGGAATCCGACCTGTCGCCGGCGCTGCTTGACCGTCTCGCGCTCGACGAGCGGCGCATCGCGGCGATGGCCGCAGGCGTCCGCCAGATCATCGCGCTGCCCGACCCGGTCGGCGAGGTGGTCGACGGATTCCGCCGGCCGAACGGACTCGAGATCCGCAAGGTCCTCGTCCCGCTCGGCGTGATTGCGGTCGTCTACGAGGCACGGCCGAACGTCACGATCGACGCGGCGGCGCTGTGCCTGAAGTCCGGTAACGCGGTCGTGCTGCGTGGCTCCTCGAGCGCGACGCGCTCGAATGCGGTGCTCGCTCAGATCGCGGCGCAGGCCGCGCCGGCCGGCGCGATCTCGATCCTCCACGGCCGTGACGAGCTCACCGAGCTCGTTACGCAGACCGCACACGTCGACCTCGTGATCCCGCGCGGCGGCGAGGGGCTGAAGGCGGCACTGATGGAGCACGCGACCGTGCCGGTGATCTACGCGGCGTCCGGCAACTGCCATGTCTACGTCGACAGCGCCGCCGACCTGCGGATGGCGAATGAGATCGCGATCAACGCGAAGGTGCAGCGCCCCGGGGTCTGTAACGCGGCGGAGACGCTGCTCGTGCACCGCGAGGTGGCGGCGGCGTTCCTGCCGCAGATCGCGCGCGATCTCACCGCCGCTGGGGTCGAGCTGCGCGGCGATGAGCTGGCGCGCGAGCTCGTTCCCACAATGGGCGAGGCGAGCGCGGCGGACTGGGACACCGAATACCTCGCGCTGACGCTCGCCGTGCGCGTCGTTGACACGCTCGATGATGCGATCGCGCACGTGCAGCGCCACGGCACGGGGCATTCCGAGGCGATCGTCACGCGCGATCGCGAGGCGGCGCGCCGCTTCCAGCGCGAGGTCGATGCGGCCTGCGTGTACGTGAATGCGTCGACGCGCTTCACCGACGGTGGCGAGTTCGGGATGGGCGCCGAGATCGGGAACTCGACGCAGAAGCTCCATGCGCGCGGGCCGATCGGGTTGCGCGAGCTCTGCACCTTCAAGTACCTGATCGAGGGTGACGGCCAGGTGCGCAGCTGAGACTCGGGATCCTGGGGGGGACGTTCAACCCGCCGCACGTGGCGCACCTGCTGTGCGCCAGCGAAGCGCGCTGGCAGCTCGGGCTCGAACGCGTCTGGTTGATGCCCGCGCGCGTGCCTCCCCACAAGCCGCTGACCGACGACCCCGGCATCGAGCATCGCCTCGCGATGTGCCGTCGCGCGGCCGCCGCGTACGAGGACTGGCTCGAGGTGTCTGAGCTCGAGGCGAGCTGCGACGGCCCGTCGTACACGGTCGATACCCTTGATGCGATCCATGCGAGCCAACCAGGTGATGAGCTGACGTTCATCGTCGGAGGCGACATGGCCTGGTCGCTGCCGGCATGGCGTGAGCCGGAGGCGATTCTGGGGTTGGCCGATGTCGCAGTGGCGGAGCGCGCGGGCGCGCGTCGCGAGGAGATCAGGGAGCGGCTTGCCGGCCTGCGCGGCGTCGAGCGAGTCAGCTACATCGAAGTGCCGCGCATGGATGTCTCTTCGGCCCTCCTGCGCCAGCGTGTGCGCTCGGGGCAACCAATCACCTTTCTGGTGGCGCAGGCCGTTAGCGACTACATCGAGGAGCGGAGGCTCTACAAGTGAGGACCGACCAGCTAGCCGAAGTGATCTGCGAGCTCGCAGCCGACAAGAAGGCGCTCGACATCGTCGAGCTGGACCTGCGCGGCGTGATCGACTACACCGACTACTTCGTCATCTGCTCGGGCAACTCTGACCGGCAGGTGAAGGCGATCTCCGACGGGATTCTCGCCGGCCTCAAGGCCGACCACGGGGTTCGCCCCAAGCGCGTCGATGGCCTGACACAGGCCCGCTGGGTGCTGATGGACTACCTCGACGTCGTCGTCCACATCTTCGTACCCGAGGTCCGCGAGTACTACGGCCTCGAGCGGCTCTGGGGCGAAGCGCCCGCGCGCCGGGCGCTGGCCGCTCAGCCGGCCGCTTCGATCGCGTAGCAGCCGACGCCGCGCTCCTCGCGCCAGTGCCAGCGCATGAAGGCCAGCGCGGCGCCGTCGAGCCGGCCGGTTGCGAGCGTCTCGCCGGCGAGCCGCAGCGCCCCGCCGCGTTCGCGCTCGCCCTCGATCTCGTCCTCCCAAAGCTCGAGCCCGGCGCGGAGCAGGACGCCGTCGCCATCGTAGGTGCTCGACAGGCGCGGGTCCGCGACTAGCGCCGCCTCGAGCGGCGTCCCGCGGGCGACGTGAACCTCGAGCGCCTCGGCTCCGTGTGGATCGCTCGGCGAGCGTCTCCCGGCGAGTGCGCTCACCGCGAGCTTGCCAGCGACACAGATCCAGAGCGAGCGACGCAGTGCGAGCCCGGCGAGCACGTCAGTCTCCTGCGCGACGATGCCGTAGCCCTCGAGCTTTGCGTTCCCCGCGCTGCGCCCGCGCCCCTGGCAGATCCACTCACGCCGAGCGGCGCCGTCGAAGCTGATTGGCGGGCCGAGCGGCTCGAGTGAGAGCTCGCCGAGCCCCGCGCCCCGCAGGTTGAAGGGGCCTGTGCCGGTGAGTTCCGCGGTCTCGACGGCTCCGCCCCCGAGCACCACGGCGCGTTCGTCGCGCCCGTAGCAGCCGTAGCCGGTGCCTTCGTCGGCGAAGCTGAAGCTCCAGGTGTCGCTCACGCCGCGCAGGCTACGCCAGTCCCGCCGGCGAGCGCTGATTCACCCTGCCTGCGCGGGCGAGGCCCTAACATGACTTGCATGCCGACGGTTGAAGAGGTCGAGGAAGCGCTCACCAACGTGATCGATCCCGAGCTCGGGCTCGACTTCGTCGAGCTTGGGCTGATCTACGACATCGAGGTCGATGGCCCGCGCGTTGCCGTCACGTTCACGCTGACCGCGCCGGGCTGCCCGATCGGACCGCAGGTCAGCGAGCAGATCGAGGAGTTCGTCTCCGAGCTCGAGGACGTCGAGGAGGTTTCCTCGACGATGGTCTTCACCCCGCCCTGGACGCCGGACCGCATGAGCGAGGACGCGAAGTTCGCGCTCGGGTACTAGCGCGGCGTGCCTGAGGACCTCACGGTCACCGGGCCGCAGCTGAGCCTGCGCTACCCGGTCGCGGAGGACGCGCCACGCCTTTTCGAACTCGCCTCGGACCCCGAGGTCACGAAGCCCTTCGCGTGGGGACCGTACGAGAAGCAGGAGCAGGCCGCGGACTGGATCGCTTCGACCGCGCGCAGCCGAGCCGACGGCTACGCGCTCGAATTCGTGATTGCCGACGCGACCGACCAGCCGGTGGGGGCGATCTCGCTGCTCGAGCTCTCGCGCCGTGATCGGCGCGCCGTGATCGGTATCTGGCTCGGGCGAGCGTATTGGGGCGCGGGCGCCGGTGACGAGGCGCAGGCGCTGTTGGCCCAGCTCGCGTTCGGGCCGCTGCGTCTCGCGCGCCTCGCCGCCTGGGTCGACGTCGACAACGAGCACTCTCAAAGGGCGTTCGAGCGGCTCGGCTTCACGAATGAGGGCGTGCTCCGCTCGTTTCAGCGCCACTACGGCCGCGCACACGACCTGATCGCCTACTCGCTGCTGCGCGAAGAGTTCGATCGCTCGACGCTGGCCGCCGTCGAGGCCGAGATCAGCGGCGATTCGCCGCCCGCTTGGGTCTGCGACCCGTGGTGATCCCGCCGCTGCCCCGGCGTGGGGCGCGGCGTCCCCGCCGGCGGTCAGTTCCGGGCGCGGCCCGGATCAGCCGTACAATCCAGGGGTGAGCGCCGCGACCAATGGGCTTCCCAAGCTCTCGATCGAGCGCATCCTGCTGGCCTCCCCGCGCGGCTACTGCGCTGGCGTCGACCGCGCGGTGCAGACCGTCGAGCTCGCGCTCGACCGCTACGGCCCGCCCGTGTACGTGCGCAAGGAGATCGTCCACAACAAGCACGTGGTCGATCAGCTGCGCAAGCGCGGCGCGATCTTCGTCGAGCAGGAGACTGAGGTTCCGGAGGGCTCGGTCTGCGTGTTCTCGGCCCACGGCGTCGCGCCGACCGTGCGCGCCAATGCCGATGCGCGAAGCCTGAGGACGATCGACGCGACCTGTCCGCTCGTCACGAAGGTCCATGTCGAGGCGCGGCGGTTCGTGGCCGACGGCTACACGGTGATCCTGATCGGGCACGACGGTCACGAGGAGGTCGAGGGGACGATGGGGGAGGCGCCCGAGCACATCATGCTCGTCCAGTCCGAGCAGGACGTCGACGCGCTCGTCGTACCCGACCCCGAGAGGCTCGCCTACACGACCCAAACGACGCTAGCCGTCGACGAGACACGTTCGATCATCGACCGGCTGCGCGAGCGCTTCCCGGCGATCGTCGGCCCGCGCATCGATGACATCTGTTACGCGACGACAAACCGCCAGGCGGCCGTGCGCAAGCTCGCCGAGCACTGCGATCTCGTGCTCGTCGTCGGCTCGCGCAACTCGTCCAACTCGCAGCGTCTGGTCGAGGTGGCGCGCGACTGCGGCGCGAGCTCCTACCTGATCGACTACGCCGACGAGGTATCGGAGGGCTGGCTCGACGGCGTGCGCACACTCGGCATCACTTCGGGAGCCAGTGCGCCCGAGGAGCTCGTACAAGAGCTCCTGGCGGGCTTCGGCGAGCGCGGCGTGACCGACATTGCGGAGCTCACGATCACCGAGGAGGACGTCCGGTTCATGCTGCCGAAGGCGATTCGCCAGCCGGCCGCGAGTTGAGCTCGACCCTCGTCGTCGCGGACCTTCACGTCGGCGATCGCGCACGCACCGACGTGTTGCGTCGCGAGGGCATCGCCGGTCCGCTGCTCGACGCGGTGGAGCGCGTCGACCGGCTCGTCCTGCTCGGCGACTCGCTCGAGCTGCGCAACCGTCCGGCGAGCGACGCGCTGGCGGCTGCTGAGCCATTCTTCCGTGCGCTCGGCGAGGCGCTTGCGGGCAAGCCGGTCGTGATCCTCGCGGGCAACCACGATCATGCGCTCGTCGAGCGCTTCCTCGCTCGCAACGACGAGCCGCTTGGGCTCGAGCAGCGCTTCAGCCCGAAGAAGGCCTCTGATCTCGCGGTCAAGCTCGCCGAACAGTTCGGCCGCCACGCCGATGTCCAATTCGCCTACCCCGGAGTCTGGCTGCGCGAGGACGTCTACGCGATGCACGGTCACTACCTCGACGTCCACATGACGGTTCCGACCTTCGAGCGGCTCTCGATCGCCGCCAGCGGGCGGCTCGCGCTCGATCACAGCCGACCCTGGAATGCCGTCTTCTCGGTCGACGAGTACGAGGCGCTGCTCGCGCCCGTCTACGCTTGGAGCTTCGCAGCCGCCCAGAGCGGGCGCCCCGGGGAGGGGCCCGCCGGCGGGGCGGCGCTACGGATGTGGGACACGCTGCGCTCGAAGCGCTCGAAGCGCTCGGGTGGGCTGCGCGCGCAGGCGCTCGCAGCCGGGTTTCCGCTCGCGGTCGCGGCGCTCAATGCTGCCGGGCTCGGGCCGCTGCGCAGCGAGCTGACCGGTAGCGAGCTGCGCCAGGCCGGACTGCGCGCAATGAGCGAGGTCATTGAACGCTTGCGCATCCATGCGCGCCACGTGTTGTTCGGGCACACGCACCGGACCGGCATGCTCGAGGGCGACCGCGAGCCGGAATGGCTCACCCCCAACGGCGTTCAGCTCCACAACTGCGGTTCCTGGGTCTACAGCAACACGTTCCTCGCCGGCGGCGCTCCCGCGAGCCCGTACTGGCCGGGTGGCGCGATCCTGATCGAGGACGGCACGCCGCCGCAGCTCCTGCGGCTGCTCGCGACGCACGCAGCGGCCGAGCTGAGCCCGTCTCCGACCGCCTGAGGCGGCGGCGCGCTGCGCGCCGCCCGGCGCGGGCGATAACGCCGAAGCGCCGCTATTGCTCGAAGTTCTCGACGGTCTTCGTGTCGCGCAGCCCGGCGAAGTTCGGGTCGAGATCGAATTCCTCACGCGCGCGGCGCTGGCGCAGAAGATCCCAATAGCGGTCGAGCTCGACACGTACCGCGTCGAGCTGGCCGCGCTCCTCGACGCTCAATCCTTGGCTACCGGCGTGGTCGAGCAGGCGATGCTCCTCGGCGACGAGTTTCTCGATGCGGTCTGCTACTTGGCTGTCATCCATTTGCTCAGCATACGACGCGCGCGCTTGCTGACCGCCCTCCGCCGGTATCTTTTCGTTGATGCGGTTACTTGGGGCAGTCGGTGCGGCACTGGCGGTCGGCGTTTTCGCCGTGGCGCCGAGCGCTGCCAGCGCCGCGAGCGGTCCGACCGGAACGACGGGAGCGACCGGCGCAACCTCCGTGACGGGCGCCACCGGACCCACGGCGCCACAGCCGCCGCCGATCCCGAACGTGACGCTGCACCCCGAGGAGCGCGGGGCGGCGGTGCGCATCCTCCAGAGCGAACTCCGCGCACTTCACTATGTGATCGGTCGTTACGGGGTCTTCGACGCGCGCACGCAGCGTGCGGTCCTCGCGTTCCGCAAGGTCATCGGCATGAAGCGCACGCAGATTGCAAACTACGCGGTCTTCCGCAAGCTCGCGCATGGTGCCGGCGCCTTCAAGGTCCGCTACCCCCACCAACCGCGCCATGTCGAGGCGGACCTGACGCACCAGGTGCTGGCCCTGATCGGCAAGCATGGCCACGTCGAGCGGATCTATCCGATGAGCTCGGGGCGTCCCGGCCTCCAGACCCAGCCAGGGATCTTCCGCGTCTACCTCCAAGAGCTCGGGACCAATGCCGTCGGCATGGTCGACTCGAGCTTCTTCAACGGCGGCGATGCGATCCACGGCTATCACTTCGTCCCGCCGTACCCGTGGAGCCACGGCTGCCTGCGCGTCCCGATTCCCGACGCGCTCGCGATCCACGACTGGGTGCATCTCGGGACGACCGTCGACGTCTATTACCGCTAGCCGGCGGGCGGACCGAACCGCACCCACGAAAGCGCCCGGGGCCCGCACATCGCCTGGACCCCGGGCACTCGTTCCGTAGCTTCGGTCAGGCTAGGAGCGGTTCGGCTACGACGGTCTGCTCGCCCGCCGGAGCAGTGTGCTCGCGCGCCCTCCGCGGCAGCTTGAATGCCACCGCAAAGGCCAGCCCGAGCAGCGCGATGCTTGCGAGTGCGGTCCACTGGCCCGCGACGAGCATGCCATGGCCGCCGGCGATCGAGAAGAAGATCGCGCCGAGCCCGGCCACGCCGAGGCTCATTCCAAGGCCGTTGGAGGACTGCAGGACGCTCGACGCGGAGCCCATCTCGTGGGGGAGGGCGCCGGCCAGCACGATGTCAAAGAGCGGTACGAACACCATGCCCATGCCGATTCCGCCGGTGACCATCGGCGCGAGCAACTCGGCGGTCGTGACGCCGGTGCCCGCACTCTTCAGCACGGCATAGATCGCGCCCAGGCCAAGCGCCTCAACGACGAGGCCCGCGTGCAGAATGCGCCGGCCATGCTTGGCCATCTGGATGCCGCCGATCGCCGAGCCGGCGAACGCTCCCGCTGCCCAGGGGGCCGTCGTCAAAGCCGAGTGCCAGGGGCTGAATCCGAGTCCAACCTGCAGCAGCACGTTGAACAGCAGCACGATGCCACCCATCGAGCCGCAGAAGACAAGCGCAAACACGACGCCGGCGGAGTAGGCGCGGCGGGTGAAGATGCTGAGCTCGACGAGGGGCGTCGCACCGGTTGTGTGCCGGCGCCGCTGATAAGCGGTGAATCCAGCGAGGACGGGCACGGCGGCGATCAGCATCGCGACGAGCCAAACCGGCCAGCCGAGCGCGTGTCCTTCGACGAGCGGGAAGACGAGCAGAAACATCGCTGCGCCCGCGAGCAGAACGCCGCCGACATCGAGCCCGCCCTTGGCGAGCGCCGGCTTGCTCGACGGCAGCAGGCGAGCGCCGCCGATCAGCGCGAACAGGCCGATCGGCACGTTGACGAGGAAGATCGCGCGCCACCCGGTGCCAAGGACATCGGCGCCGATGAGCCCGCCGGAGACGATCGGTCCGAGCATCGCCGAAAGACCCATCACGGGGCCGTAAACGCCGAACGCCTTGCCCATCTCCTCGGGCGCAAACAATTCGCTGATCAATCCGAAGACCTGCGGCACCATCACGGCGCCGGCCGCTCCCTGCACGACGCGGGCCGCGATCAGCTCGCCCGGGCTCACGGCGAATGCGCACGCGACCGACGCTGCTAGGAACGCGCCGAGGCCGGCGAGCAGCACGCGCTTGCGACCGTAGAGGTCCCCGAGGCGTCCGCCCGTCAAAAGTCCGACGGCCATCGCGAGCGCGTACGCCGCGGTAACCCACTGGATCAGCGACACCGCGCCGCCGAGGTCGCGATGAATCGACGGCGCCGCGACCTGGGCGATCGTCGAGTCGAGGAGATCCATCGCTGCGGCCGTCGTCGCCGCCGCAAACGCCAGCCAGCGCCCCTCGATCGAGTAGCAACTGCGGACACTTCAACACCTCCGGTCGGAGTGGAATAAAGCCTTCCGTTCCACAATACCAGAACGGAACGTTTTGTTCCACTGCTACGATGCCTGCGTGTCCGAGACCCCTCCCGCTCCGCTCTCGGGTCGCCGCCGGCAGGCCGCGCGCAACGACGAGCTGATCCTTGCCGCCGCACGGGAGGTCTTCCTCGCCGACCCGGGCGCACCGATCAGCGAAGTCGCAAACCACGCCGGCGTGGGGATCAGCGCGCTCTACACGCGCTACGCGAGCAAGGACGAGCTATTGCGCAAGCTCTGCCGCGACGGACTCCAGATCGTCGTCGATGCAACCGAGGAGGCGCTCGCCGACGGGCGCGACGACTGGCTCGTCTTCGGCGAGTACATGCAGGCGCTGGTGGACGCCGACACGAGCTCGCTCACGCTCTCGCTCGCCGGGCGCTTCACCCCGACCGAGGACATGTTCGCCCTTGCTGAGCGCGCGAACGAGCTCTTCGACCGCTTCTTCGCGCGCATCGCGCACGAGCTGCGCCCGGGACTCGAGCCCCACGACATCTCCCTCGTGTTCGAGTTCCTCGCCGCGATCCGGGTCGCCGACCGTCCCCGAACCGAGCTTCTGCGCCGCCGCTACCTCGCGGTCGTTCTCGACGGCCTGCGCACCCACGGCGATGAGCTCCCCGGTCCCGGACCGAGTTGGCGCGAGGTCACCGAGCGCTGGGAGGCCTGATATCGCCCGCTTGAGCGACCGCGTGCTCGGCAGGGCTCTACTGGCGCGCCAGCTGCTCCTCGAGCGAGCGAACCTGCCGGTCGCCGCCGCGCTCGAGCACCTCCTGGGGATGCAGGCACAGGAGCCACAGGCTCCATACATCGGCCTATGGTCGCGGCTCGAAGCCTTCGATCCACACGAGCTCTCAGCGCTCGTGGCCGAGCGGCGCGCCGTTCGTGGCGTGCTGATGCGCTGCACCGTGCATCTGGTCAGCGAACGCGACTGGACGCTGATGCGGCCGCTGATGCGAGCGGTCCTCGAGCGCAGCTTCCGCTCGAGTCCCTTCGGCCGGAAACTCACCGATCTCGACCTCGAAGCGGTGGCCGACGCCGCGCGCGAACGCCTCTCGACGGCTGCGCTGACACGACCCGAGCTCGGGGCACTCCTCGCAGCCGACTGGCCGGGGGTTGATCCGGCGTCGCTCGCTCAGGCGGCGGCCCTGCTCTGTCCCGCCATTCAGGTCCCCCCGCGCGGGCTCTGGCAGCTTGGCGGCCAGGCGCGCTGGACGGCGAGCGAGGCATGGCTTGGACGCGACCTCGATTCGCGCCCGGACCTCGACGCTGTGATCCTGCGCTACCTCGCGGCGTTCGGCCCGACGAGCGTCATGGATATCCAGGCTTGGTGTGGCTTGACGAAGCTCGCCGCGGTCCTCGAGCGCTTGCGCGAGCGACTCACGATCTACACCGACGAGCGCGGGCGCGAGCTCTTCGACGTCCCCGGTGTCGCATTGCCCGACGAAGATGCGCCGGCGCCGCCGCGGCTACTCGCGCCTTTCGACAACGTGTTGCTTGCCCACGCCGACCGCTCGCGCATCATCAGCCGCCAGCATCGCGCCCTCCTGTCCCGCGACCGCCTGATGCGCGCGTTCCTCCTCGACGGACGCGTCGCGGGCACCTGGAGCGTGAGCGGCGGCAGACTCGAGCTCGCGCCGTTCGCGCGCCTCGCCGCCGCCGAGCGCCGCGCCCTGATCACCGAGGCCGAGCGGTTGGCGGGCTTCGCCGGCCACCGCGCCGTCGCGTTTACCTGATCGGCACGGCCGCGCCCTCGCCCATGCTGACGCGCGCGGACGATCGCCGCGCTTCGACTCAGGCCGCCGCGCGCTCTGCGGAGCGCAGGCCGCGGCGCGCGAACGCCGCGAACAGCACGATCGCCCCGCCGAGCAGCCCGAACGCCAGCGCGACGTCAACGGGGGTGCCGGCGAGGAGTCCGCGCGCGGCCTCGAGCGCAAAGGTCGCGGGGTTGACCCGCGCAACCGAGTGGACCCATCCGGTCAGCAGGTGCAGCGGCACGTATACAGGGGCCAGGAATAGCACGATGAAGACCGGCATCTGGATCACCGCACCTGCCTGCTCGGTGCGCAGGAACATCGCGAGCCCGACAGCCCACAGCGCGGCGACGAGGTTGAGCAGCATGCCGATCGCGAGCAGCGCGAAGAGATCGCTGGCGTTGCCGGGGACGTTCATTCCGCTTACGAGCGCGACGATCGTCACGACGCTGCCGGTGATGCACCAGCGCAGCAGTGCGCCGATCACGTACCCGACGATGATGCCGCCGCGCGCCGGGGCCGCCAGCAGCAGGCGCCGCGCGAAGCCCGAGTCGAAGTCCCGCGCCACCGCGAATCCTGTGAAGACACCGCCGAATGCCGCGGACTGCAAAAACACGAATGTGAACTGGAAGGCCGTGTAGCCGGGCTTGTAGTCGAAGTTGGGGACCTGCGCGACCTTCGAGAGCCCGCCCGCGAATGCCGCGAAGAAGAACAGCGGGAAGATGATCGAGGGCACGATGATCGAAGGGCTGACGATCGTGTTGTGAATCGTGCGCCAGGCGACTCCGCGTGCGACGAAGGCAAACCGCCTCATGTCCGCGCCATCCTTCTGCGCATCGCGAGGCTCGATGCGCCGAGGCTGACGATCGTGAGCGCCGCCGCGAAGCCGAAGCCCAGCGCGAGGGCCTGACCGTCCCAGCCGGTGATGATCAGGCTGCGTACCCCTTCGACCAGATACGAGACCGGGTTGTAGGTCGCGACGTCGTGAAACCACGCCGTCTTGATCAGGTGTCGCGGCAGGAACGCCGAGCTGAGGAAGAGCGTGACGAAGAAGAGCGGGAAGAACGCCTGGACCGCCTCCCCGGTGCCGAAGCGCAGCGCGACGAGCGTGCCGAGGCCGGCAAAGCCGAAAGCGATCAGCGTCGACAGCGCGAGCAGGACGAGCGCTCCGCCGACGCCACTCGCGATCCCGACCCCGGATGCGACGCCGACACCCAGGTAGACGACCGCCTGGACGCAGGCGACGAGGAACGCTCCCCCGAGCTGCCCGAGCAGCAGCGCGCTGCCGCGCAGCGGCGTCAGCGAGAGCCGATCGAAGAAGCCAGTCTCGATGTCGCGGGCGAGGTCGACGCCCGCCGTCACGGCGACGAACAACGCGCCCTGCATGAACGGCACGGCAAGCGCAAACGCGCGGTAGCTGACCGGTGGGAAGCCGGGGATCCGCGTCGCCGCGCCGAGCGCACTGCCGTTGATCGCGAAGAGGATCAGCGGGAAGAGCAACGGAAAGACGATCAGCCCACGCTGGCGGAACGTCCGCATCACGGAGCGGCGGGCGATGGCGCCGATCTGCTCGATGACGCTCGCGTGCTCAGCGTCCACGGCGACCGCGCTTCCCCGCAGGTGGCTCCTCCTCGGCTGGCTCGGCCGCACCTTCGAGCTTGCGCCCGGTTTTCGCGAGGAAGACGTCGTCGAGCGTCGGTTGGTGGAGGCTCAGCGATGCGACGTGCAGCGATGCGGCATCGAGCGCGCGGACGACATCGGCGAGCTGCGCCTCGCCGCCGGGCAGCTGGACGATCACCCGCCCATCCTCGCGCGAGGGTGTGCCGAACTGCGACAACGTCTGCTGCAGCGCCTCGGCTTGATCGTGGTCGAGCGGCACGACTTCGACGGTCGGACTGCCGATTTCGGCCTTCAAGCGTTCGGGCGTGTCCTCGGCGACGATATGGCCGTGGTCGATGATCCCGACGCGCCCGGCGAGCGCGTCCGCCTCCTCGAGGTATTGGGTGGTGAGGAAGACGGTCATGCCCTCCTCGCGGGCGAGGCGCGCCACCTCCTCCCAGAGCGCGGTCCGGCTCTGGAGGTCGAGGCCGGTCGTCGGCTCGTCGAGGAACAGGATCCGCGGGCCATGGACGAGCGCGAGCGCGAGGTCGAGGCGCCGCTTCATTCCCCCGGAGTACCCACCGACGCGGCGGTCCGCAGCCTCCGTGAGGCCAACCCTCGTAAGAAGCTCGTCCGCACGGGCTCCCCGCTGCGCCTTCGGCAGGCCCTGGAGCGTCGCCTGCAGCAGCAAGTGCTCGCGGCCAGTCAGGATCGGGTCAAGCGCGGCCTCCTGGAGCGCCGCGCCGATCACCGTGCGCACCTGGCGGCCCTGGCGGAGGATGTCGAAGCCGCCGACGCTCGCCCGGCCGCTCGTCGGCGGCAACAGCGTGGTGAGCATGTGCACTGTCGTGGACTTGCCGGCGCCGTTGGGCCCGAGGAAGCCGTAGATCTCGCCGTACGCGACGCTGAGGTCGATCCCATCGACGGCACGCGGCCCCTTGCGGAACTCGCGCACGAGCTGCTCGACGACAATCGCCTCTCCTGCTGGCACGGCTCGTAGCGTACAACAATCCTTGAGAGTGTCAACTGTCGAGTAGGTCATGTAACATGTAGGGGCGATGCTCGAGCAGGCAACGGCTGGCTCACCCGCCGACGAGGCCTGGGCGCTGCTGTATCGCCTGCTCATTCCCCAGCGCCAGCGCTTCCTCGACGTCGCGACCGAGCTGGGTCTGCATCCGGCGCAACAGGGCGCGTTGCTGCAGATGGAGCCGGGTGCTGCGCTCCCGATGAGCGAGCTCGCGACCCTGTTGCGCTGCGACAGCTCGAATGTGACGGGAATCGTCGACCGGCTCGAGCAGCGCGGGCTCGTTGAGCGCCGTCCCTACGACCAGGACCGGCGTGTCAAGCACATTGTCCTGACCCGCCACGGGGAGGAATTGCGCGATCAGGTGCGCCGCCGCATGAGCGAACCACCCGAGATCCTGCGCCGCCTCACGATCGAGGACCAGGAAACCCTGCGGGACATCCTCACGCGTGCGCTCGCAGGCGCGCGAGAGCCTCACGATTCCGAAGTCTCCATAATTCCGGCGCCCGTGCCAAAAAGCCAGTTCTGGCGGGCGATGCGGCAGATGTCGAACCGTCAAGTCGAGCGTTAGAGTCTAGGTTGACGTAAGGGAGCGGCCGCCACCACAGAATTGTCACGCAGCTACACAATGCAACGCCCCGGGGCCGCCGATTGCTCTAGGAATTGGCCGTTTGAAGCAAGAAATTAGGCTGGGTGACTGTGAACGAGGAGCGCAAGGCGGTCGCGTCGCCGGCTCGCTTCGGCGCGGGAATATCATCACGCCAGCGCCCCGCCGCAATGACGAGACGTTTGTCCTCGGCTGCATGGTCCTCCGCATCACCACACCGACGCGTCCTGCGCCATCTGCCTCCGGGAACGGCGGCGGGATGACAGCCGTACCATGAGCGGGACCGATCTTGGCCTCGCGCTCGCGGTCTTTCTCGCCTGCACCGTCGAGGCGGTCGAGGCGCTCACGATTGTCCTCGCGGTCGGGATGACGCGCAGCTGGCGCTCGACGTTCGTTGGCATCGGCGCCGCCGTCATCGTGCTCGGCGGCGTAACGGCAGCGCTCGGGCCCGCGCTGACGGCGTTGCCGCTCGGCGTGCTGCGCGTCGCCGTCGGCGGCCTGCTGCTCGTGTTTGGCCTGCAATGGCTGCGCAAGGCGATCCTGCGCGCATCCGGTCACAAGGCGCTCCACGACGAGCGTCAGATCTACGAGAGCGAGCTGTCCGCGGCGCGCGCGGCCGGACGGCCGGCGGGGCGGATCGACCCCTACTCGTTCACGATCTCGTTCAAGGGTGTCTTCCTCGAAGGCCTCGAGGTGATCTTCATCGTCCTGACCTTCGGCGCCAATCAGCACCGCGTCGGCCTCGCGGCCGCAGCGGCCGGTATCGCGGTCGCCCTCGTTGTGATCGCCGGCATCGCGATCCATGCGCCGCTCGCGCGCGTGCCGGAGAACACGATGAAGTTCGCGGTCGGCGTGATGCTCACGTCGTTCGGGACGTTCTGGGGCGCCGAGGGGGCCGGCGCACACTGGCCGGGCGGGGACGCGGCGCTGCTCGCGCTCGTCCCGGGAATCCTCCTGTACGCGCTTGCCGCGGTCGTCGTCATGAGGGGCCGCCGCGCAGCGGCGCCGGGCGAGGTGGTCGCAGAGGTATGAGGCGCTTGCGCGCACTCGGCGATTTCATCTGGGAGTTCGTCATCGGCGATGACTGGCGCGTCGCCGCCGGCGTCGTCATTGCGATCGGAGTGACGGCGATCGTCGCGACGACGAAGGTCGCCGCCTGGTGGATCCTCCCGGTCGCCGTGGCGCTGTTGCTCGCGCTGACCCTTTGGCGTGCAAGCCGCACGAGCTAAGGTTGATCGGGACATGTGCCGCAACATCCACACCCTGCACAACTTCGAGCCGCCTGCGACTGAGGACGAGGTTCACGCGGCAGCGCTTCAGTACGTGCGCAAGATCAGCGGCTACACGCGCCCCTCGCAGGCCAACGCAGCGGCCTTCGAGCGCGCGGTACACGAGATCGCGCACATTTCGCGTCACCTGCTCGAGGAGCTCGTGACGTCGGCGCCGCCACGCGACCGCGAGGTCGAGGCGGCGAAAGCGCGCGCTCGCGCGGCGCAGCGCTTCGCCGCCTGAACCCAGTGCGCCGCTCAGATGTGCTCGTGCCTGGCGAGGTCGAGCCATTCGACCCGCGAGGGCGGCTTGTCAACGCCGCCTTCGGCGAGGGCCTTGCCCAGGTGTTCGCTCATGAAGCGCTCCTGGTCGGCCTTTGACTCCCAAACCTCGAAGACAACCCAGCCACCGGGCTTCGCTCCGCCCGCGTGGAAGATCAGGCCCTGTGGTGCGTCGGCGGGATCCCACTTGCCGGTGGGTAGTCCGAGGGCGGCGTTGACCGCTTCGTAGTCGCTGCGCCCAACGCCCTCGAACTCGAGGATTATTGCCTCTGCCATTCGCTCCCCCTACTGGTTGGTGCTCGGCCCCGGCGGGGCTTTGCGCGGGTCAGCCTAGCGGTGACTGGGGGAGCGTCCCGCGCCGCGCGCCGCGGGTGCTGACGGCGGCGGCACGACTGGGCCGATGTCGCCGTCCGGGGCCTCGTCGAGATCAACGATCACCGGCGCGTGGTCGCTCGGACCACTGCCCTTGCGCGCCTGGCGGTCGATCCATGCCGCCTTGACCCGCGCGCCACTCCTCGCCGGCGAGCACCAGGTCGATCCGCATCCCAAGATCCTTGTGAAACATGCCGGCGCGGTAGTCCCAGTAGGTGAAGACGCGCTGTTCGGCCGGCCAGCGTTCGCGCACGACGTCGTGAAGGCCAATGTCGAGCAGCTTTGCGAGCGCCGCGCGCTCGGGGGCGGTGACGTGCGTATGCCCGATATAGGCGGCGGGATCGAAGACGTCGGCGTCAGTCGGTGCGATGTTCATGTCGCCGCAAACCACGGCGCTGGCCGGCCTGCGCCGCCACGAGGCGCTCGAGGGCCCCGAGCCAGGCGAGCTTGTATTGGTAATGCTCGGAGTCGACGACGCGTCCGTTCGGGACGTAGACCGAGTGCACCCGAATTCCCGCGCACGTGGCGGCGATTGCGCGCGACTCGGCCTCCGGGAAGCCAGGGGCGCCTTCGATCCCGGCGACGATATCCGTAAGGCCGACTCGCGAGAGGATCGCGACGCCGTTCCACTGCGCCTCGCCGTGGCGCGCCACGGCATAGCCGCGCGCCGTCAGCTCCGCTCCGAGGAGTGCGTCGAACGCGTCGTCGGTGAGCTTCGTCTCCTGCAGGCAGGCGATGTCCGGCGCTCGCTCGTCCAGCCAGGCCAAGAGGCGCGGCATGCGCTGCTTGACCGAGTTGACGTTCCAGGTCGCAAGGCGCATCGTCAAAACCTAGCTCGCGACGTTCAG
>CAVPFP010000013.1:0-15242 GCA_963703775.1 uncultured Solirubrobacterales bacterium
CGGGTCCGAGGCGCAGCTTGCGACAGATCGCGTCGAGCTTTGCGACCTGCGCATCGCGCAGCGACGCATCGGGCCGTTCGAAGATCGCGCAGGAGTACATCATCGTCTCGTCGAGCATCAAGCCGAAGAGATCGTTGCCGAGGTCGTAGTGGGCCGCGATCCGCCGGCGCGAACGGGCGAGCGTGTTGCGTGCGATCCAGGAGCCGACGGTACGCGGTAGCACGGTCAGCGGTCGCGCCACGCGGCGCACACGATCGATCGGCGGCATGTTGATCGCTGCGAGGCGTGCGAGCGCCACGAGATCGGTGCACTCGAACCAGCCATTTGCATAGGCATCCGACAGGCCGATCGATCCGCGTAGCACCGCGCCGTACAAGCGCCGATCGCAGACGCTTACACGCGCGCGAGGCTCGCCGCCGTCGCCGAAGGCGTATGTGCGCCGGCCGTCGCGAAGCTCGAGACTGCCCCGACGAACGACGCGCAACAGCGTCAAGACGAGCGCCTTTGCCAGCACGGCGAGAGCCTATCGCCGGCGGGCAGAAGTGCGCCGACCTCGTCGGGAAAATCCCCACACGGCGCGCAGACACGCGAGTAGCCTTGTTCGCGCAGCGCACACCGAAGTTGGGAGTCCGGGGAAGGGACGAGGCCCCGTGCGGCGAACCTTGGTCGCGACAGACACCCTTAGAGGAAGTCAGGAGCGGACCGTCGAAATGAACGCCACGATGACGACCAAGCGAGCGCCAGCGAACGCCGAGCCCGAGCTGAACGGCGACGGGCCGCACACGCTCTCGAGCTACATCCAGTCGCGCTTCGATGAGTGCTCGCGCTCGCAGAAGGACGTCGCGCAGTACATCATCGACCACCTCGACGAGGCCGCCTTCCAGACCGCCGAGGAGCTCGCGCGCCGCGCGAACACCTCGAGCTCAACAGTCGTGCGCTTCTCGCAGGCGCTCGGCTTCGAGGGCTTCCCCGAGCTCCAGCGCGCCGCGCGCGAGGAGTACCGCCGTAACCACGCCGGGATCGGTGAGTCGCCGCTGTTCTCCGTCGAGCGCAGCGACTTCGAGACCGCGATCGCGGCCGACCATGCGAACGTCGAGGAGACCGCACGCAAGGCGACGCCGGCGAACATCGAGAAGGCGATCGCGACGATCTCTCAAGCGACGCGCATCGTCATCGCGGGCACCGACCAGATGGCGTTCTTCGCCTCATATTTCCGTCACCTCTTGATGCTGCTCGACCTGCGCGCCGAGCTCGTCGCGAGCCCCTCGCAGGAGGCGCTCGGCAGGCTCGCGCGGATCGACTCCGAGACGCTCGTCATCGCCTTGTCGGCGGGACGGCCCCACGCCTTGGTCGTCCGTGCGATGAAGCTCGCCCGCCACCGCGAGGCGCAGACGATCGCGATCACCGACGCGACGATGTCAGAGGTCGCGAAGCTCGCCCAGATCAAGCTGTACTACTCCTCGAACAGCCCCGCATACGTGCGCTCGCACACGGCGCTGCTGTCGATGATTCAGGGCCTTGCTTACGGCGTCTACTCGCGCGACGAGCAGCAGTACGTCGATCGGATCAAGGCATTCCGCCTGAAGTAGGGCTCGGGGTCGACGCCCGGACGCCTCGTAGCGCTCGGCATTGCCGCGAGGCGAGCGACTCAGGCGGCGGCGCTGTGCTTCTCGGCGGGAATCCAGCGCGCCAGCGTCTCGTTCAGCTGCTCGCGCCGCAAAGGCTTGCTCAGGTAGTCGTCCATCCCGGCGGCGAGACACGCGTCCGCCGCGCCCTCCAACGCGTGCGCGGTCATCGCGATGACCGGCAGGTGCTCGCCGGCGCGTTCGCGCCGACGCAGTTCGCGCGTCGCCTCGTAGCCGTCCATGACCGGCATCTCGCAATCCATCAGCACCGCGTCATAGTCGCGCTTCGAAAGCGCATCGAGCACCTGCATCCCGTCGCCGACGATGTCGGCCTCGCAGCCGGCGCGTTCGAGCGCGCGCGCGATAACGATCTGGTTGACGGGGTTGTCTTCGGCGACGAGCACGCGCGGCGGCGTTTGCCAACTCGGCGCCGGCGCCTCGCGGTTGGCGTCCGCCGGCTGGGAGGCGCGTCCCGCTTCTCGCGCAACCGAGAGCTCGAGTCCGAGTCGGAAGATGCTGCCCTGGCCGGGCTTGCTCTCGGCGGTGAGAGTCCCGCCCATCAGCGCGGCGAGCTGGCGCGCGATCGTCAGACCGAGGCCGGTGCCGCCATAGTGGTGCGTGGTCGAGGCGTAGCCCTGCGTGAACGGCTGGAACATGCTCTCGAGTGCCGGTCCATCGATCCCGATGCCCGTGTCGGCGACGGCGATCGCGATCTGTACGCGCCGGTCGGCTGGCGTGCGCGCCCCGACCTCGACCGTCACCGCTCCTTCAGCGGTGAACTTGATCGCGTTCGCGAGGAGGTTCAAGAGGATCTGGCGAATGCGGCGCTCATCGCCGGTGACGCGGCGCGGGAGTGCCTGCGCGACGCGCAATTCGAGGGCGAGGCCCTTCGCGTCCGCCGTGAAGCGAGCGCCAGCGCAAGCCTGCTCCAGGGTGTCGTGTAGGTCGAAGTCGCTGAAGTCGAGCTCCATCCGGCCGGCCTCGATCTTCGACAGGTCGAGGATGTCGTTGATCACGCTCATCAGGTGCTCGCCGGAGCCCGCGAGCTGGTGCACGAGCTCGCGCTGCTTTTCGTCGAGGTCGGTCTCGAGCAGGATCTCGGTGATGCCGAGGACGCCGTTCATCGGCGTGCGGATCTCGTGGCTCATGTTCGCGAGGAAGGCCGACTTCTCGCTCGTCGCGCGGTGCGCATTGGCAGCCTCGGACTCGAGGGTGCGCCGCTCGCGCTCGAGCTGGGCGCGCGCGAACGCATCCTCGACGAGCTGCATCGTCTGACGCTGATGAATCGCCCACATTCGGGCGTTGACATTGCCTGCGGTCGCGAATGCCGCCGCCGTGTCCCCGCTCGCCGCGAGACAAGCGGCGAGCTCTTCGGACGCGAGCATCAGCTCATGATCATCGTCGCTGTGCTCGGCGATCCGGACCGCTTCCACCGCGGCCGCGACTGCTTCTCGCGTGCGTCCGACCGCGCGCAGGCAGCGCGCCTCGACGTACGCACGCACGGCGCGCTCAGCGGCGCGCGCCACCGTGGCGAACTGCTCGCGCGACTCGTCGAGCACCTGGAGCGCCTCATCCACGCGGCCAAGCTCGCACAACACGTCGGCCAGCACGTGGTGACTGCCGTAGAGCTGGTGGACGTCGGGCGAGGCCTCCTCGAAGAACCTGCGAACCGCCGCCTCGGCGCGCTCGAGCAGGGTAGCGTCGACGTCGAGGCCGACCCGGCGACGGCGGCGCACGGTGAGCAGCAGCGAGTCCGCGAGGTTCAGGAGCTGGCGCCAGCTCTTTTCGCGGTCGCCAAGCTGCTCGGCCAGCGCAAGCGCAGCCTCATCGAACTGCAGCGAGCGCTCGTAGTCAAGACACGAGTAGCAGTAGATGCCAAGTCGATTCAGAACCTCGAGGCGCAACCTGCCGTCGGGCAGCAGGTCCAGCGCGAGGATGCACCGCGTCGCGAGGGCGGACGCGAGCGGGAGCTCATCGAGGCGCGATGCGTGCGCCATCGCGATGCTCGCTGCGTCCACCGCAAGCTCGTCCGCCCCGGCCTCCTCGAACAGGGCCAGCGCGCTCTGGGCAGCGCTCACAACCTCGACGGTGCGCCATTGGTTCGAGCGTAGGCGCGCTCGGCACATCAATAGGCGCCCGCGCTCGATCGCTTCGGCGGCGGATGCGAGCGCGCTGTCGATCTCCTGCTCGCACGCATCGCCCTCCGCGGGCGTGGCGGCGCGGGTGGCTTTCTCGTAGAGCGCGTCGAGGTCGATTGTCATCGCGGAGTCCCCTGCGAATATCGACAGCGATTCGCGCGGGCTTCAGCCGTGCGCGCTCGCCGCTGCTCAGGCCGCTGCACTGCCAGTCTGTGCGGGGATCCAGCGCGCGAGCGCCCGGTTCAGCTGTTCGCGTCGCAGCGGCTTGGACAGGTAGTCGTCCATTCCGGCCTCGAGGCAGTCGTCGATCGCGCCCTTCATCGCGTTGGCGGTCATCGCGATCACCGGCGTGCGCTCAGCGCCGTTCTCGCGGTCGCGTAGCTCGCGCGTAGCCTCATAGCCATCGAGCACCGGCATCTGGCAGTCCATCAGGACCGCGTCGTAGCGGCGTTCCGCGAGCGCTCGGAGTGCCTGCTCGCCATCGCCGACGATCTCAACCTTGCAGCCGACGCGCTCGAGTGCGCGGGCAATGACCAGCTGGTTCACAGGGTTGTCCTCGGCTACAAGCACACGAGGGGGGCTCGACCAGAGCGGCTGTGCAATCTGCGCGCTGTCGACGCGCACCGCGGCGAGCCCGGAGTCGCGTGTGACTGCGAGCTCGAACTCGAAGCAGAATGTGCTGCCGCAGCCCGACTCGCTCCTCGCGCGGATCGTGCCGCCCATCAGCTCTGCCAGTTGGCGCGCGATCGTCAAACCAAGTCCGGTACCGCCATAGGTGCGAGCCGTCGAGACACCAGCCTGGGTGAACGGCTCGAACATGCGATCGAGTGCCGGCGGCTCGATGCCGATGCCGGTGTCCGCAACCGCGACCGTGACGCGTGCCCGCCGCGGTTCGAACGATTCGGCGGCGACCGCGACGCTGACCGATCCCTTCGCGGTGAACTTGATCGCGTTGGCGAGAAGGTTCATCAGGATCTGGCGCACGCGGCGATCGTCTCCCGAGACCCGTCGCGGCATCGGCTCGGCGAAGTGCAGCTCGAGCGCGAGACCCTTCGCGTCGGCCTGGACGCGCGCTGCGGCGCAGGTCTGCTCGATCGTCTCCCGTAGGTCGAAGTCGATGAAGTCGAGCTCCATCCGGCCGGCCTCGATCTTCGAGAGGTCGAGGATGTCGTTGATGACGCTCATCAGGTGCTCACCGGAGCCGCTGAGCTGGCGGACGAGCTCCTGCTGGTTTTCGTTCAACTCGGTGTCGAGGAGGATCTCGGTGATGCCGAGGACGCCGTTCATCGGCGTGCGGATCTCGTGGCTCATGTTCGCGAGGAAGGCCGACTTCTCGCTCGTCGCCCTGTGTGCGTCAGCCGCCTCGAATTCGAGCGCACGACGCTCGCGTTCGAGGTCGGCACGCGCAAAGGCCTCCTCGACGAGCTGGGTCGTCTGGCGCTGATGGATCGCCCACATTCGCGAGTTCACCTCGCGCGCGGTCGCGAGCGCCGCAGACGCATCGCCGACCGCCTCCTGGCTCGCGGCGAGCTCCTCGAGCGCGAGCATCAGCTCGTGATCGTCATTGCTCTGCTCGGCGATCGCCACCGCAGTCGCCGCGCTTTCGATTGCCTCGCGCGGACGCCCAGCGGCGCGAAGGCACCGTGCCGTGACCCACGCGAGCGCGGCGCGCTGGGCCGTCTGCGCGACGTCCTCGAGCGGAGAGCGCGACGCATCGAGGGCGCTGAGCGCCTCATCGACGCGGCCGAGCTCGCAGAGCGCTTCGGCCAGCACGCGGTGTGTCGCGAAGCGCCGGTGCACGTCGGGCGGCGCTTCCGCGAGAAGGCGGCGCACGAGCGCCTCCGCGCGTTCGAGAAGCTCGATCTCGCCGTCCAGCCCGAGACGGCGGCGGTTGCTCGCAGCGAGCAAAAGCGCATCGGCAACGTTTTGCAGCTGGCGCCAGCTCGTATCGTCGTCACCAAGCTCCTCGGCCATCGCGAGCGCGGCTTGATAGAGCTCTGCGGCGCGCTCGTAGTCAAGGCACGAGTAGCAGTAGATCCCGAGCCGGTTCGTGACCTCAAGGCGCGGTCGGCCGGCGGGTAGCCAGTCCAGCGCGAGAATGCACTTCGTCGCGAGCTCCGAAGCGAGCGCGAGCTCGCCCAACCGCGAAGCATGCGCCGACGCAAGGCTCGCCGCATCGACGGCAAACTCATCCTCGCCTGCCTGCTCGAAGAGCTTGAGGGCACTCTGGGCGTCGGCAACGACGTCGGTCGTGCGCCATTGGTTCGAGCGCAGGCGCGCCCGGCACATCAGGAGTCGTCCGCGATCGGCGCGCATCTGCAGTGTCCGCGAGGGCGCGCTCGATCTCATCCTGGCAGGCGTCGCGTTCGGCGGGCGTCGCTGCGCGCTTTGCGCGATCGTGGAGAGCGTCGAAGTCGAGTGTCATCCTGCCCTGGTCCTGTATCGGCGGCGGCGCGCTGCAGCTGCATATATGGCGCGCGTAACGAACAGGTGTCGAGCGCCGACGAGTTGAACGGCCGCGCGGGAACGCAGGGCCGAGCGCCGTAGAATCTGTCTGCATGCGCGATGAAGCGACATTCCGGGTCAAAGCCGGCCTCGCCGAGATGCTCAAGGGCGGCGTGATCATGGATGTCGTCACGCCCGAGCAGGCGAAGGTCGCCGAGGATGCGGGCGCCTGCGCGGTGATGGCGCTCGAGCGCGTTCCCGCGGATATCCGCCGTGACGGCGGCGTCGCTCGCATGTCCGACCCGACGATGATCCGTGGCATCCAGGAGGCGGTCACGATCCCGGTCATGGCGAAGGCGCGGATCGGCCACTTCGCCGAGGCCCAGGTGCTCGAGGCGCTCGAGGTCGACTACATCGACGAATCCGAGGTTCTGACGCCCGCTGATGAGGCGAACCACATCGACAAGTGGGCGTTCAAGGTCCCATTCGTTTGTGGCGCGACGAACCTCGGCGAGGCGCTCCGGCGGATCGGCGAGGGCGCCGCGATGATCCGTTCAAAGGGCGAGGCGGGAACCGGGGACATCGTCGAGGCGGTCCGCCATTTGCGCGAGATCAGCGGCGAGATCCGCCGCCTGGCGACGCTCGACCCGGCGGAGCTTCCGGCCGCGGCAAAAGGCCTGCAGGCGCCGCTCGATCTCGTTCAGGAGACAGCCCGCGCCGGGCGCCTACCGGTTGTGGTGTTCTGCGCCGGCGGCATCGCGACACCCGCCGACGCCTCGCTCGTCATGCAGCTTGGCGCCGAGGGCGTGTTCGTCGGCTCCGGGATCTTCAAGTCAGAGGATCCAGCGCGCCGGGCGCGCGCGATCGTCGAGGCGACGACCCACTTTGCCGACCCCGAGCGGGTCGCGTCTGCATCCGAGGGCCTTGGCGGCGCGATGGCGAGTCTCGAGTCGCGCAAGCTTCCCGAAGAGCAGCTGCTCGCGCCGCGCGGTTGGTAGGGGTACTCGCCCTCCAGGGCGACTTCGAGGCCCATCGCCGGCTGCTCGACGGGCTCGGCGCCGAATCGCGCGAGGTTCGCACCCCGGACGACCTCGCGGGCCTCAGCGGACTGGTGCTTCCCGGCGGAGAGTCCACGACGATGGCTCTGGGGGCCGTGCGGGAGGGACTCGACCGCGCGCTTCCGGCAGCGGCCGCGGACGGTCTGCCGATGCTCGCAACGTGTGCCGGGATGATCCTGCTCGACCGCGACCACCTCGGCGTCCTCGATATCCGCACGCAGCGCAACGCCTTTGGCCGCCAGATTCGCAGCTTCGAGTCCGAGGTCGTGCTCGAGGGCTTCGGCGACCCCGTCCACGCGGTCTTCATCCGCGCCCCCTGGGTCGTCGACCACGGGCCGACGGTCGAGCCGCTGGGCTCGGTCGACGACCACCTGGTCGCCGTGCGCCAGGGCCGAATCCTCGCGGTCGCCTTCCATCCCGAGCTCGCGGGGGAGACGCGCCTTCACCGGTGGCTGCTCGATGAGGCGACCGCCGGCGCGGTCTGACGGCTACCGCGCTGGCGGGAGCGGCACGGTCACGATTCCGAGCGTGTCCGCGACGCTCAAAACGGCCGGGTCGGAGGTGGCGATGCTGTCGGCGTCGCGCGCACTGGCAAGCAGGACGGCGTCGGCGAGCGAGATCGCGCACGTCGTACGGTCGTAGTGACGCGCCCGCAGCGCGCCCGCACGCTCCGCTGTGCCGAGCTCGAGTGGGAGCACCTGGAGGACGCCACCAAGCAGCGGCTCGAGCGTCTCGAGCACGAGTTCCGTGGCAATCCGGTGGCGCCGCGCCGCGATGTCGCAGGTCTCGACGAGGTTGACGGCGCTGACTGCCGTGCCACCTTTGCGCAGAAGCCCTACGACGGGCTCGAGCGCCGGTCCGCCGGTCAGGAAAGCGATCAGCGCGTAAGCGTCCAGCAGGGTCACGAGCTGAAGCGGCGCTGCTCTGCGATTCGCTCGTCCTCGCGCGCCTGGGCGCGAAGCTCGGCGACGTCGATCGGGCCGTACTCGGCGAGCGCACCCGCAGCGGCGGCGATCGGATCGTCGGACGCAGGCTTGAGCACGAGGCTGTCGCCGCGGTCTTCGAGCGTGAGCGTCGAGGTGGCCCAGCGGTGGCGGATCGGCGCCGGGATCGAGATCTGGCCCCCTTTGGAAATCTTCATGCGCTGCTTCATGCACATGAAGACTATCATGCGAAGCTTCCCACGCACGGTCTCGTGGGCCATCGCCGCCAAGGCCAAACAGGCGATGCGCCATACTCGACGGGTGCGGATTGCCGTGGCCGCGGATGAGCTGACCGGGATTGCCGTGATCCTCCCGGTGGAACTGGGGGAGCGTGGCCATGAGCTTTTGCTTCACGGCGCGCTCACCGATGGCGACCATCCTGACTGGGCATTGAGCTCTGCCGCCGCGGCTCGTGACGTCGTCGGTGGCGCCGCTGATCAGGCGATCGTCTGCTGCTGGACCGGTACCGGCGCCGCGATCGCGGCGAACAAGATTCCCGGCGTTCGCGCGGCGCTTTGTCATGACGCGGTCGCCGCGGCCGGAGCGCGCCGCTGGAACGACGCCAACGTCCTTGCGCTGAGCCTGCGCTCCACGGCCGACGCGGAACTTGCAGAGATCCTCGATGCGTGGTTCTCGACGCCGCCGAGCGACAAGCAGGCGGACCTCGAGAGCATCGCCCACGTCGGCACGCTCGAGGCTCGCCAGGGGCTCTAAGCCTCCTCTCATCTTAAATCGGATATACGGGTGGGGCATGTGCGCTGCAGTGCAGGTCGGCGAGGCGCCCGCCGACTCGGTAACGGTCCATCGCGACGCGCCCGCGGTCCCGGTCGGGACGCCCGCCCGGTCGTTGCGTCGCGCCGTCGCGCATCTGCGCGGGCTTCAGCACGCCGATGGCTGGTGGAAGGGCGAGCTCCAGACGAACGTGACGATGGACGCCGAGGATCTGCTGCTGCGCGAGTTCCTCGGCATCCGCACCGACGAGGTCACGCGCGAGGCGTGCGACTGGATCCGTAGCCAGCAGCTGCCGGACGGGCGCTGGGCGAAGTTCTACGGCGGCCCCGGTGATCTCTCGACGACGATCGAGGCCTACGTCGCGCTGCGCCTCGGCGGCGACGCGGCGGGCGCTGAACACATGCGCGCGGCCGCAGAGCAGATCCGCGCGGGCGGCGGGCTCGAGCGTGCGCGCGTGTTCACCCACATCTGGCTCGCGCTGTTCGGGCTCTGGTCCTGGGACCAGATTCCGGTTGTCCCGCCCGAACTGATGCTGCTGCCGCCGTGGGTCCCGCTGAACATCTACGACTTCGCCTGCTGGGCGCGCCAGACGGTCGTCGCCTTGACGCTCGTCTCGGCGCAACGCCCGGTCCGGTCCTTGGGCTTCGCGACACCCGAGCTGCACGGCCCACAACCGTGGCGCCCGCCATCCGCGAGGACCTGGCGCGCGCGCCTGCTGCTCTCGGCGGATCGCCTGCTGCACGTCTACGAGCGCCGGCCCGTGCGGGTGCTGCGTGAGTACGCCGCGCGCCGCGCGGAGCGGTTCATCGTCTCGCGCCAGGAAGCCGACGGATCGTGGGGGGGTATCCAGCCGCCGTGGGTCTATTCGCTGATCGCGTTGCACCTGCGGGGCTATCCGCTCGAGCACCCGGTGATGCGCGCCGGTCTCGAGGGGCTCGAGCGCTTCACGATTCGCGACCGCGATGGGCGCCGCCGTCTCGAGGCCTGCCAGTCCCCCGTCTGGGACACGGCGCTGGCGCTGATCGCCCTCGCCGACGCCGGCGCCGCGCCCGATGACCCGGCGATCGTCAAGGCGACCGAGTGGCTGCTCGACGAGCAGGTACTCGTCAAAGGCGACTGGTCGGTGCGCCGCCCGGGGCTTGCGCCGGGGGGCTGGGCGTTCGAGTTCGCCAACGACAACTATCCGGATATCGACGACACGGCCGAGGTCGTGCTGGCACTGCTCCGTGCCGAGCATCCGGATCGCGCGCGGCTCGAGCGGGCGATCGAGCTCGGCGTCCGCTGGACCGAGGGGATGCGCTCGAGCGACGGCGGCTGGGGTGCGTTCGACGCGGACAACACGCGGCCGGTGATCCGGCAGCTTCCGTTCTGCGACTTCGGCGAGGTCATCGACCCGCCGAGCGCCGACGTCACCGCACACGTGCTCGAGATGTTGGCGGCCTACGGGGAGGCCGACGGCAGCTATGCGAAGAGCGCGCTCGCCTGGCTGAGCGCCAACCAGGAGCCGGACGGGTCCTGGTTCGGGCGCTGGGGCGTCAACTACGTCTACGGGACCGGGGCTGCCGTCCCGGCGCTGGTCGCGGCCGGCGTCTCGCCGCGCGATCTGCGCATCCGCCGCGCCGTGCGCTGGCTCGAGGAGCACCAGAACGACGACGGCGGCTGGGGTGAGGACATCCGCTCCTACTTCGAGCGCGAGTGGGCCGGTCGCGGCGCGAGCACCGCCTCGCAGACCGCCTGGGCGCTGCTCGCGCTGCACGCGGCGGGTGAACACTCCGACGCAGTTCGCCGCGGGCTGCTGTATCTCGTCGATACGCAGCGGCCTGACGGAACCTGGGATGAGCCCTACTTCACCGGCACAGGCTTCCCGTCCGACTTCTACATCAACTACCACCTCTACAGGCTCGTGTTTCCGATCATGGCGCTGGGGCGCTACACGCGATGAGCGCCGTGCTCGAGACCGCTCCGCGCACGCGCAGCCTCGTCGTGCTGACGCCGATGGGGGTCGAGGCGCGCGCCGTGCGCTCCGGCGCGCCATGGGCCCGGGTCGAGCAGTTCGGCATCGGTCCGCGCAACGCCGAGCGCTCGGCGTGGCTCGCCCAGGACTCCGCGAGCGCGGTCGTGATCGCGGGCTTTGCCGGCGCGCTTGACGACGTCGCTGGAACCGGGCGACGTGGTCCTTGCGAGCGAGCTGCGCAGCGCGAGATGGCACGGTCGAGTGCGCCAATCCGGCGATCCTTGCCGGCATCCTGCGTCGTGGCGGCTTGCGGGTCCACACCGGCCCGATTCACTGCTCGCCGCGCATCGTTCACGGCGCGCGCGCGGCGCGAGCTCGCGCAGCGCGGCGCGATCGCGGTCGACATGGAGTCGTCGTGGATTGCCGGCAGCGCCACCGCGTGCCCGCTCGTGACCCTCCGCGTCGTCTCCGACAGCACGAGCCACGAGCTCTACCGCCCGATCCGCGCGGCGTCGGGAGCGCTCGCCGCCTACCGCTCGCTGCGCCGCGCCGCCGGCCTGCTCGAGGAGTGGGCGGAGCTGCTCGGCGAGCGCGACGTCGTCCTTGGCGCGCCGCGCGCATCGTGCGCGGGCGTCGTGCGCGCCGTCGACATCGTCCGCGGGGCGCTCGCTGAGCGTGGGGCTCCGATCTACGTGCGAAAGCAGATCGTGCACAACGTGCACGTCGTGAGCGAGCTCGAGGGGCTCGGCGCGGTGTTCGTCGAGGAGCTCGACGAGGTTCCGCACGGCGCGACGGTGATCTTCTCCGCCCACGGCGTCTCGCCGGCGGTCCGCGCTGAGGCCCGCGAGCGCGGACTGGACGTGATCGACGCGACCTGTCCACTCGTGGCAAAGGTCCACGCGGAGACGCGGCGGTTTGCCCGCGAGGGCTTCGACATCGTCCTGATCGGGCACGAGGGCCACGAGGAGGTCGACGGAACCTTCGGCGAGGCGCCCGAGCGCGTCCAGGTGATCGCCTCGGCGGAGGAGGTCGCGGGTGTCGCCGTCGACGACCCGACGCGGGTCGCCTACCTGACGCAGACGACGCTGGCAGTCGATGAGACTAACCGCGTCGTCGAACGCCTGCGCGAGCGCTTTCCGCTGCTGGCAGGCCCCGCATCCGACGACATCTGCTACGCGACGCAGAACCGACAGGACGCGGTCCGAGCCCTGGCGGGCGAGTGTGACATCGTTCTCGTCGTGGGCTCGCAGAACTCGTCCAACTCGCAGCGCCTCGTCGAGGTCGCCGAGCGCGCCGGTTGTCCGGCCGTGCTGGTCGAGCACGCGGAGGACATCCGCCCGCAGTTGCTCGCCGGAACGCGCCGGGTTGGCCTGACCGCGGGCGCCTCCGCGCCCGAGGAGCTCGTCGAGGGCGTCGTCGGCGCGCTCGCCGGTCTCGGGCCTGTGACGTGCACGCAGCGCACCGTCGCGACCGAGACGATTCGCTTCAAGCTCCCGCCGAACGTCGCGAGAGAACGCATGACCGTCCCGCTACGCCAGAGCATGGCGGTCGGCGGCTACATCGTGCGCCAGAAGCTGGCCAGGCGCGAGCGCTTCCCGCTGATCGTCGAGCTCGAGCCGCTCTTCCAGTGCAACCTCGAGTGCGCGGGCTGCGGCAAGATCCAGCACCCCGACGCACCTGCTGCGCCGGCGCATGCCGGTCGACCAGGCGATCGCCGCGATCGAGGAGAGCGGCGCGCCGATGGTCTCGATCGCGGGCGGCGAGCCGCTGATCCATCCCGAGATCCACACGATCGCCGCGGAGCTGATCAAGCGCAAGAAGTACGTCTACCTCTGCACGAACGCGCTCCTGATGGAGCGCAAGATGGACCTGTTCAAGCCGCGCCGCTACTTCGCCTGGGCGGTCCACATCGACGGGCTGCGCGAGCGCCACGACGAGTCGGTCTGCCGCGACGGCGTCTTCGACAAGGCGGTCGCGGCGATCAGGAGGCCAAGCGCCGCGGCTTCCGCGTCACGACCAACACGACGTTCTTCACGCAGGACTCGCCCGACACGGTGCGCCAGGTGCTCGACTTCCTCAACGACGAGCTCGAGCGTCGACGCGATGATGATCTCGCCGGCCTACGCCTACGAGAAGGCCCCCGACCAGGAGCACTTCCTCGGCGTCAAGCAGACCCACAAGCTCTTCAGCGAGGCCTTCGCCGACGGCCGCCGCCGGCGCTGGCGGCTCAACCACTCGCCGCTGTTCCTCGACTTCCTCGAGGGCAAGGTCGACTACGACTGCACCGCCTGGGGCGATCCCGAGCTACTCGCTGTTCGGCTGGCAGCGGCCCGTGCTACCTGATGGGCGACGGATACGTCGAGACCTACAAGGAGCTCGTCGAGACGACCGACTGGAGAAGTACGGCCGCGGCCGCGACCCGCGCTGCGCGAACTGCATGGCGCACTGCGGCTACGAGCCGACCGCGGTCCTCGCGACGGCATCCTCGGCGCGCGAATCGATGCGCGCGCTCATCAGCTCGCGGCAGTGGCTCCCGAGCCGGCGCTCAAGCCACCCCAACCGCCGCACGAGGACCGCCGCCGCCGCGGGAGCTCGTCGAGCTCCCGATGGCCTGATCAGCAGTCGCCGAGGGCGTCCAGCGAGCTGTGCGGACCTCGCTGCGGCGCGCGCCTGGCTCGCCGCGCTAGATGACGAACGGGATGAGCATCTTCGTGCGCGCGCGGTAGCGGGCGTACGCGTCTGGAAACGACCCAGGAGACGGCCCACGTGCGTAGATGCCGTTTGAAGGGTGGCCATGTCTCAGCCGCGGCGCATCAGGCGCCCAACGGCCGCCATCAGCTCGTCTGTCTTCGCCGCGCGCTCGATCGGCACGGCGCCGAGGACGCAGTGATGGGCGTGGTCGTCGAGCAGGCCGAGCGCGACCTTGTCGAGCGCTGCCTGGACCGCATGGATCTGAGTCAGCACGTCGATGCAGTAGCGGTCCTCGCAGACCATCCGCTCGATGCCGCCGATCTGGCCGGCGATCGCGGTCGCAGTCGCGCGATGAGCTGATCCTTCGTCGCCGAGTAACCGCGGTCGATCAGCGCCGGAAGGATACCCCAGGGGGGTATGTCGGCCGCAGGTGGGCGTCTCTGGCATGGCCTGCGTGACGCGTTGCTGATGGTCTGGGAGCGTCTGGTGGGCGCTCGTCTTCGGCTTCGCGATCTCGGCTGCGGTGCAGGCGCGCGCGCCACGCGAGCGGATCGAGGCAGCGCTCTCCGGCTCCGGGCTCGCGCCGATCCTGCGCGCGACCGGTCTCGGAGCGGCATCCTCGTCGTGCTCATACGCAGCAGTCGCGATCGCGAAGAGCCTGTTCCAGAAGGGCGCCTCGGCGCGCAAGCGCGCTGGCCTTCCAATTCGCCTCGACGAATCTCGTCTGGGAGCTGGGGCTCGTGCTCTGGACGCTGATCGGCTGGCAGTTCGCGCTCGCCGAGTACGTCGGCGGCCTCGTGATGATCGCCCTGATGGCGCTGCTACTGCGTGCGTTTCGTCAGGCCGCGGCTCGAGGCCGGCGCGCGCGAGCACGCGCAGGGAGCCACCGCCGGACATGAGCATCAGAGCGTTGGTGGGCGGATGCGCCTGCGGAGCATCGACTGCGTGGTCTGACGTCGCGTACAACTTCCGCGGCGACTGGCAGATGCTCTACCGGGAGATCGCGGGGGCTTCCTGCTCGCCGGCTTCGCCGCCCAGATCCCCCAGCAGTGTCCTGCGCGACGCCTTCCTGACGAGGTCGCCGCACGCAATCCAGGTCGTCTGGGGCGCGCTGATCGGGCCCGCTGATCGCGATCGCGAGCTTCGTCTGCTCGGTCGGCAACGTGCCGCTCGCGGCCGTGCTCTGGAGCGGGGGGATCAGCTTCGCGGGCGTGCATCGGGTTCATCTTCGCCGACCTCGTGATCGCTGCCGATCATCGCGATCTACCGCAAGTACTACGGCTGGCGCTACGCGCTCGCGGATCACCGGCGCTGATGGGGGTGACGATGGTCGTGGCCGCGATCATCGTCGACCTTGCTTTCGGCGGACTCGGATTGATTCCGAGCGCGCGGCCCGTCGCACGCGCATGTGTTCGCCGCCGTGCGGGCCGACTACAAGCTGGTGCTCAACCTGATCGCCGGCGTGGCGTTCATCGGTCTGTTGGGTCTGACCGTCCGCCGTGGGGCGACGGACCCGGCCTGCGGGATGGCTGTGGATCGTCGCCGGGCCTTGCGCGCGACCGTGGCTGAGGACGGAGGCTACTACTTCTGTTGCGAGGGCTGCCGCACGCGCTTGG
>CAVPFP010000014.1:0-17228 GCA_963703775.1 uncultured Solirubrobacterales bacterium
AGCTCCAAGAGCTGCTCGCCGGTCTCGAGCATTCCCAAGTCGGGGACGTGCGGTTCGGCCGAGCCCGGCGGCACATATTTCAACTGTAGCGACCTGAACATCAGCTACGGCACCAGTTCCGTCACGGTGCAAACCAACGTGAACCGCGAGTATCCGAACCCGGGCGCTAGCTACATGGTTTGCGGGTCCAAGGCTTATCACCCGACTGGCTCCGCCGGCAACGACTCGGTGCTGACGTTCAGTTGCAACAGCCCCGGGGCGAGTTGCTAACGGTCATTCACGACGGCGTTTTGCCGCCCGCCAGCCGTCTCCCCGTCTCGGCGTAGGAGCCGAGCGAGCCGCCGGCAGCGGGACCGATCGTCCGCCGATGAGGCACCTCATTCCGCTTGGACTCTCCGGATCGCGCTAGCGCGCGCACGACTGCCGCAAGCACATTCCGCCTTGACGTCAAGGGCGCTGAGGTGCAGGCGGCGCTCGAGCGCGCCGGCGTTCGTAGTGTCCTGCTGAAGGGTCCAGCTTTCGGCCGTCTGCTGTACCACGATGCGCGGTCGCGCGATTACGCCGACGTCGACCTGCTCGTCGATCCGGCGCGACTCGAGAGCGCGGAGAAGGTTCTGCGTGCACTGGACTTCCACCGCGTCGATCCGGAGGCGGCGGTTCGCCAAACCGATGCTTCCGTCGGCGGCGCGGTCGGTGTACAGGGCGCCTCAGTGCCTCGCCGTGGGTCGCGAGAGCGACAATTCGTCATCGATCTGCATGACAACCTCCCCCAATGCGGTGCGCACGCCGACCTTGTCTGGAGGGCGCTCGGCGAGCACCTCGTAGTCGAGGAGATCGCCGGCAGCCCGACCGCGACGCTCGATCGCCCTGCGAGCGCCTTGCTCGTCGCGCTGCACGCCGCGCACCACGGCCCCGGCTGGGACCCCGGTGCGCGCGACCTCGCTGCGGCCGTCGAAATGTTCGATCTCGACTGCTGGCGGGAAGCGCGCGCACTGGCGAGCACACTCGAGGCTGAGGTAGCACTCGGAGCTGGCCTTGGCACCAGCGAGTCCGGCGCGAGCTCGCCAGGCGGCTTTCGCTGCCGAGCGAGCCGAGCGCGGCGCGCCGCTTGCAGTGGGCCGGCGCTCCTTGGAGCGCGAGCGTACTGAAGTCTCTGATCGCCGAGCGCGGCGCCAAGCGCCGCGCCGGGATCCTTGTGCGCCTGCTGTGGCCCTCGTCCGACGCGCTGCGCCGCGGCTCCGCGCTCGCGCGACGCGGGCGCCTCGGGCTGCTCGCTGCCCGAGCGCTGCGTCCGGTTCAGCTGCTGGCAGGCCTGCCTGCCGCCCTGCGTGCGCTACGACGCGGTCGCAGCGGCTTCAAGGTCCACCGGGCGAGCGCCTCGAGCATTGCGATGGCCGTCTCGGGCGCTTCCCCGCGCGCGCCGTCGAGGATGACGGCGTCCGCGACGGCGCGTGAGACGGCGCGCATGCTGATCGCGGGCTGATCGTTCGCGATCACCGTGTTTGTCAGCAGCGCGAGCGCACCGAAGCCGGCACTTCGTGGCTCGGGCTGCCAGCGCGCCTGCGGCTTGTACTCGGTCACGGCGATCAGCGCCGGGCGAGCGGGACGCGTCCCGGCAGTCCCACCGAGGTCCTCGACCGCCGTGTGCTCCATGCGGGGCGTGCCACCGTCGTGGCGCATCGAAAGGTGCCGTGGGTAGGGGTGGACAGAGCCGGCCTCATCGAGCAGCGCATACTCGTCCGAGAAGTACGTGGCGCCCGCAGCCACCAGCGCGGCGACCAGGGTGGTCTTCCCAGTGAAGCTCGCTCCAGGCAACAGCAGCGCGCGATCGCCGAGCGCCACGACGCCGGCGTGGACGAAGATCCGCTCGCGGGAGTTCATCGCGATCCGCATGCGCAACGCGGCGTCGAGGACGTGCATGGCGACGTCCACGTCGAGCCCGTTGCCGAGCTCTTGACCCTCCGCCAGCACCCCGTACTCCCCGTCTTGCGTGCCGCTGAGCGTGAAGTGACCGTCCTCCGGGAACGCGTCGGATTGCGTCCAGCCGGGCGGTAACATCTCCTCGATCGCGGGCTGGAGCGACTCGTCGTGTACTTCGACCTCAACCAGGACGCCGAAGCTATTGAGGTTGATATGGGGCATGCTCAGGTGATTGTCGGCAGCGTAGGCCCCCGGGCCCACCGATGAACACCGTGCTCATCGTCGCGCGCGCGGGCCTGGCGCTCGTGTTCGCCGTCGCGGCGTTGGCCAAGCTAGCCCGATATGCGCGGCTCGCGTGCCGCGCTCGAGGGCTTCAACGTCCCCCAGCGGCTGGTCCCGACCGGCGCCGTCGCGCTGCCGATCGCCGAGCTCGCCGCCGCCGTGATGGTGCTGCTCGAGCCAACCGTCCGCATCGGCGCTGGGCTCGCGGTCCTGCTGCTGCTCGCCTTCATCGGTGGGATGAGTTTCGGCGCTGCGGCGCGGTGCCCGGCCGGATTGCCACTGCTTCGGCCAGATCCACTCGGAGGAGGTCGGCGCAGAAACGATCGTGCGCAACTGCGTGCTTGTGGCCGTCGCGGCCGTCGTTCTGATCGGCGGGCCCGGTCCCGCAATCGACGCGTGGCCCAGACGAGCAGCGGCGATACTCGTAGCGCTAGCGTCGACCAGCCTGCTCGCCCTCGTGCTCGCGTACGTCTGCTACAAGACGCTGTGGACCGGGCATCGTCCGCGAGACAACGCGGTGGGCCTTCACCGCAACGCGTGCAGCTCCTGCCAGGCCAGCCGCTACCAAGCTTCGAGGTGACCGATGCGGCCGGCGGCACGCTGTCCGCCTCGGACCTCTTGGCCGAAGCCCCGCGCAGCGTGCTTGTCTTCACCAGCGCGACGTGCGGTCCGTGCCTGACTCTGCTCCCCGAGCTCGCCCGCTGGCGGCGCCAGCTCACCGGCCGCATGGCGATTCACGTGCTATCGGCCGGGGACGAAGCGCAGAGTCGCCGCCTCGCGGAGGAGCACGAGCTGGCGGTGTCGCTTCGACCCGCAAAGCGCCGCAGCGAACGCAGTCGGCGTCCCGGAACGCCCAGCGCGCTCGCCGTCGACGAAGCCGGGGGGCTCGTGAGACCACCGATTCGGCGGTCGGAGCCCCGTCGATCGAAGGGATGATCCGAGTCGTGCTGAAGCGGCCATCACAGGAAGAGCTCGCGCTCATCGTGCAGCAGTCCGCGAGCACGCCGGAGCCGTAAGAACGCGTCTCGGCGGACGCACCACGCCCGCCGGCATGACTCGCTCCCACGCCGGGGCGCGCCCACCCTCAGTCGCGAACGTCCAGCTCGGCTCGCAGACGACGCAGCGCGCGCGAGAGCACCTGCTGCACGTTCGCAAGCTAAGATCCAAGAGGTCCGCAATCTCGGGCCTGCGAGATCGCCGCCGAAGCGCAGCGCGATCACCTCGCGCTCGCGCTCCGATAACCTCGCGAGCGCCGACTCCAGGCGCGGATCGAGACCAAGTCGGGGGCCAGCTGGTCTGCCACCTCCGGCAGCGAAGACCCGGTCGGGCGCTCCGCGCGGTAGTGATCGATCAGCAGGTTGCGCGAGATCGCGAGCAACCACGTACGCGCTGACCCGCGCCGCTCGTCGAAGCTCCCCCACGACCGGAGCGCGCGCTCGAACGTCGCCTGAGTGAGATCCTCGGCATCGGCTACGCGCCCAAGACGGTACGGACGAAGAACCATAGACGTCTCCAAGGTGCTGCTCGAAGGCGTCCTCAAATTCGGGGCACGCTGGTGGAGTCTGGCGCAAGGCGAGGCGGGCAGGAGCAAGGTCGGCCCCGCATTGGGCCGCGAGCCGGCGCTCCGATGATCGGCTCGTGGCTCTGCGCCCCGCCAGGCCGGATCAGTCCTCGAGTGAGGGCCAGTCGATGCGCCGCGCCAGCTCCTGCGGCCCAAGCTCGACAAGGCCGCTGCGCGCCGCTGGCCGGTATTCCCCGCCGCTGAGCGCAAGCCAGTGCACCTCGCGCTCCTGCGGGTCGACGATCAACACCTCCTCGACACCGTGGCTCGCGTAGAACGCCAGCTTCTCCCAGCTCTCATCCCCAGGCGAGACGACCTCGAGAACGAGCGCCGCGGTCGCGTAGTAAAGGCTCGGGCCGGAGCGCTGGAGCGCTCCATCGGGGACGCGGAAGTCGCGGGCGTCTCCGAGATTCGTCTCGGCGAGAGGCCGCAGTCCGACCGCCCGGGCGAGCGGGTCGAGTAGCACCATGACCTGGTGGTGGACCTCCGCGTGGCGGCCGTGCGGTGCCGGGTTCATGTGCAGAACCCCGGCCCACACCTCGTCGCGATGGTCGGCGTCCAAACGCCGCCGACGCGCCAACAGCGCCTCGAACTCGCCGGGCGGCGGGTCTGACACGACGATCGTCCGCACACCAAGACGATACCGACGGGCCGGTTGGCGCATGACACGCGATCACGCCGCAGGCGCTAGCGCCTGGACGTACGAGGCTACGGCTACAGTGGCAACCATGAGCCCAACCATCCCCCTGACCCACGGCGCCCGGATGCCGCAGATCGGGCTCGGTACCTGGCCGATGTCGGATGACGAGGCAGAGAGCGCCGTCGTCGCCGCGGTCGAGGCCGGCTACAGGCTCTTCGACACCGCCTACGCCTACGGCAACGAGGAGGGTGTCGGGCGGGGACTGCGCGCGTGCGGGCTGCCGCGCGAGGAACTGTTCTTGACGACCAAGCTGAACGGGCAGTGGCACGGGTACCTGGAGGCCCAGGAGGCGTGGACGGAGAGCGCGCGCCGGCTCGGCGTCGAGTACATCGACCTCTTCCTGATTCACTGGCCGCTCCCGGCGCAGGACCGCTATGTCGAGGCGTTTCGTGGGCTCGGACGGCTACTCGAGGACGGCAAGGTCCGCGCGATCGGCGCCTCGAACTTCAAGCCGGCGCACCTGCAGCGTGTGATCGAGGAGACGGGCCTCGTGCCGGACGTGAACCAGATCGAGCTCAACCCGTACACGATCCGGGAGGCGTCGCGCGCCTACCACTCCGACAACGCGATCGTCACACAGTCGTGGGCGCCGATCGGGCACGGACGCGAGCTGCTGCGCGAGCCGGTGATCGTCGAGATCGCCGACACACACGAGCGCACGCCGGCGCAGATCGTCTTGCGCTGGCATGTCGAGCTCGGGTGCGCGGTCATCCCGAAGACCTCGCACCCCGAGCGCATGGCGGAGAACATCGCGATCTTCGACTTCACGCTCGCAGCCGACGAGGTGGCGGCGATCTCCGCGCTCGACCGCGGCGAGGCGCCGCGGACGACTCGGACCTGATCGGCCACTAGCGTCGCCGCTACGCGGTCGTGACGCCCCCGCCCGCCGGAAATCAGCGGTGGGCGCTGCGATCGCGCTGCTGGTCTGGCGCGACCGGCGTCGGCAGAGCATGCACGCGAGCGACGACGTCGTCGCGGTGGGCGCCGACGAGCGCGTAGGTGTCGAACAGCGCGCTGACGAGGCGATCCCAGCCGAGCTCCTCGCGCACGCGCCGTCCCGCTGCGTGCCCGAGCCGGTCGCGTTCTGACGGTGCGGCGGCGAGCTCCTCGAGCGCCTGCGCCAGCGCTGCCGGGTTCTCGCCCTCCGTGATGCGGCCCTCGCGCCCGTCCTCGATCAGGGCTTCGGCTGCAGGGACCGGCGTGGCAATCACGCAGCGGCCGGCAGCCATCGCTCGCACGAGGATCCCGGAGGCCGGGCTCGAGCTGCGGTAGGGCATCACGACGATCGCCGCCCGCTCGAATAGGCGCGTGAATTCGCCCTCATCACGGACGTAGCCGAGCCACTCGGGCGGGTTCGCGAAAGTCTGCGCGCGCTCACGCAGTTCGCTCACCCAGTCCTCAAAGTCTCGATCGGGAGCGCCTGCGATGACGAGGCGTAGGGGCAACGAAAGCGAAGACCAGGCTTCGATCAGCGTGTCGAGGCCCTTGTTCGGGCCGATGTAGCCCGCGAAGAGGACGTAATCGCAGCTCGACGGAGCCGGCGCCGCACTCATCGCGGGATCGAGACCGTGCGGCGCGTAGCGCACCGGTATGGGCGTCACCGTTTGCAGCGCGTCGCGTGCGGGCCGTCCGAGGACGACGATCGCGCCAGAGCGCATCAGGACGCGCTTCTTCAGCCGCGGGCCGAGCATCGGCGCGAGCACGAGATAGGCGATGCGACGCTGCCAGATGCCGCGGCGGGGAATCAGGCCGGCCCCCGGCGAGTGTGCGATGGGAGCGGGGTCGTGGATCACGGCGACCACGTCGCGACGCCGCAGTGTGAGGAGCCACGCGCACCAGAAGACGGCAATGTCGTTGCTGCCGAACTCGACGTGCACGATGTCCGCGCCGCGAACGCTGCGCCTGCAGTCCCAAAGGCAGCGCACCGCCGCGATCGCGGCGCTCCCCTCCTCCACCGGGCGGCGCTCGTCGATCGAGCCGACCTGCTCGCGCAACGCCGCAACGGTTCCGGTGAAAACGGCGCCCACGCCGCCGCTGCGAGGGCCGATCGCGAGTAGCGACAAGCCGTTGGTCGAGCCGTTCATGCTGCTAGTCGCGTCAGGCTGCGATGGCCGCGTCAGTCGCAGGCCGGATCGTCTCCAACGAGACCGCCCGAAAGGTCGCGAGCGAGCGGGCTCTCATTCACCGTGTGCGCAGGCGTGCCTCGACGCCGGCGAATAGCGCGCCGGCTGGGCGTGAGGCGGGCGATCACGAGCGCGAACAGCACGAATCCGCCGATCGTAACGAGGTCGCGGACGCCGAGCGGGGTGCGGCGGACGCTCGCGGCCCGGTTCGGGCGCCCTGGCGCCCGCACGGGCGGCGTGTTCAGGGGACGAGCTCTTGGGGTGGCGCGTCCGGCGCGAGCGTGTTCTTCACGGCGCCGGCGCGCGGTTGGCGTAGCAACACCAGCGCCGTGATGATCCCGACGACGACGACCAGAGCGCCGACGAGGAAGGCCTCCGAGAAGCCGTCGGTGAGCGCGCGCAGGTGGCTGGACCCGCTCGCGAGCGCGTTGTGGGTGCGGGTTTGGGCGATCGTCGTCAGCACGGCGAGCCCGAGCGCGCCCCCGAGCAGGCGCGCGGTGTTCAACAGGCCCGAGGCGGCGCCCGCGAGGTGGCGCGGCACCCCCTGTACGGCCGTGACGGTCGCGGGAACGAGCGTCAGGCCGAGGCCGGCGGATGCGACGATGCTGCCCGGGAGGACGAGCGCGAGGCTGACCCCCGGCTTGACGAGCGTCAGCTCGAACAGGCCGAGCGCGACGAGCGTCATGCCGCTCGCGATCGTTGCGCGCGCACCGATCGCTGCGAGGACGCGCGGCGCGATCGTCGCGGCGGCGGCGACGGCGAGCGCGGTCGGCATGAACGCGAGGCCGGTCGCGATCGGGCCGTAGCCGAGCACCTGCTGGAGGTAGAGCGAGAGGAAGAACCACATCGCGAACATGCCGCCGTAGAGGATCAGGACCGTGATGTTGGCGGCGCGCAGCAGGCGCAGGCGGAAGATCGAGAGCGGGACGAGCGGCGCCTTCGCGAAGCGCCCCTCGACGAGCACGAACGCCGCTAGCAATGCGACGCCCGCTGATATCGGACCGAGCGAGCCGAGCGCGCCCCAGCCGAGGACGTCGGTTCGCACGATTCCATAGACGAGCGCGACGAAGCCGAGCGTGACCAGGAGCGCCCCGGAGAGGTCGAAGTGGCGGTGGCCGAGCGCTGCGCGGCCCTCGGGGATCACGCGCGGGCCGATCGCCAGGACGGCGAGGCCGACGGGCACGTTGACGGCGAAGACCCAGCCCCAGCCGAGGCCCTGCGTCAAGAGGCCGCCGAGGAGCGCTCCCGACGCGCCGCCGATGCCGCCGACGGCGCCCCACGCGCCCAGGGCGCGGTTGCGCTCAGCGCCCTCGGTGAACGAGGTCGTGAGGATCGACAGGGACGCGGGCGAGATGATCGCGCCGCCGATCCCCTGGACGGCGCGCGCGGCGATCAGCCACGCCGAGGACGTCGCCAGCGCGCAGGCAAGGGACGCGGCGGTGAAGAGAAAGACGCCCGCCAGGAGGACTCGACGGCGCCCGAGCAGGTCGGCGGCGCGTCCGCCGAGCATCAGCAGGCCCGCGAAGGTCAGCGTGTAGGCGTTGACGACCCATTGCAGCCCCTCGGTCGAGAAGTGCAGCGATCCCTTGATCGCGGGCAGCGCGACGTTCACGACCGAGACGTCGAGGATCACCATGAACTGCGCGATGCAGATCAGGACGAGTAGCAGCGTGGCGTTGGCGCGAGCCTTGATCAGCGCGGCGTTCATCGGCGCGCCTCCAGTATGTATGCCGCGACCACGATCGCCTCTAGGCGGCTATCGCTGATCCGCGGCGGTGTTGAAGTTCCCTGCATCTGGCGCTATCCTCCGGCTGGACTTTGTACGATCGTCATCGTACCATATAGTTCAACGAACATCGAACTATGCTTCTCCACCATCCCCCACGCGACGAGCTCGACCTGCCGAGCATCCTCCACGCCCTGAGCGACCCGCAGCGCCTCGGCATCGTGCGCCAGCTCGCCGCCCAGGGCGGTGCGTGCGCCTGCTACAGCCTGGCGATCGATGGCACCAAGTCGACGCGCACCCATCACCTGCGCGTCCTGCGCGAAGCCGGATTGATCCACCAGGAGATGGACGGCACTACGAAGTTCAACGCTCTGCGCCGCGCCGACGTCGACGCGCGCTTCCCGGGCCTGCTCGACGCGGTGCTCGCAGACAAGGCCTCGCTCTCCGTTGCACCGCCCGCGCAGGCGAAGGCCTCGCTCGTCGACGCTCATGCGGCGGTCACGCGGGCGACGCTGCGCAGCGCCTGAGCGATCCCGGCCGGCCCGAGGACCGGCCGGGACGCTGGCATCAGGCGATGTCGAAACGGTCGAGGTTCATCACCTTCGTCCAGGCCGCAACGAAGTCCGTGACGAACTTCTCGCTGGCGTCATCGCTCGCGTAGACCTCGGCGATCGCGCGCAGCTCGGAGTTCGACCCAAAGACGAGGTCGACGCGGCTACCGCTCCAGCGGGCTTCACCGGTTGCGCGGTCGCGGCCTTCGTAGGTGTCCGGGTCCGCGGGCGACGGCTTCCAGACGGTCCCCATGTCGAGCAGGTTGACGAAGAAGTCGTTCGTCAGCGTGCCCGGTCGCGCGGTCAAGACGCGGAGCGGCGCATCGCCATGGTTGGCGCCGAGCACGCGCAAGCCTCCCACGAGGACGGTCATCTCCGGCGCGCTGAGCGTCAGAAGGTTCGCCTTGTCGACCAGCAGGTACTCGACCGGAAGCCGGCTGTCCGCCCCGAGGTAGTTGCGAAAGCCGTCGGCCTTCGGCTCGAGCACGGTGAAGGACTCGACGTCGGTCTGCTCTTGCGAGGCGTCCGCTCGCCCAGGGGCGAACGGCACCTCGACCTCGAAGCCGCCGGCGCGGGCTGCCTGCTCGACGCCGACGCCACCCGCGAGCACGATCAGGTCGGCGAGCGAGACCCGCGTACCGGCGACCGCGGCAGCGTCGCGAATGCCCTCCAGCGTCGCGAGCACCGTGGCGAGCTTGGCCGGTTCGTTGGCCGCCCAGCTGCGCTGTGGTTCGAGGCGGATTCGCGCACCGTTGGCGCCGCCGCGCTTGTCGCTGCCGCGGAACGTCGATGCCGACGCCCAGGCCGTCGTGACGAGCTGCGCGACCGTCAGGCCCGATGCTGCGATCCGGCCCTTGAGCTCGGTGATGGCTTCGGCGCCGACGAGCTCGTGCTCGACCGGCGGGATCGGGTCCTGCCAGATCAGCACTTCAGCGGGAACCTCCGGCCCGAGGTAGCGCACGACCGGGCCCATGTCCCGGTGGGTGAGCTTGTACCAGGCACGAGCGAAGGCGTCGGCGAACTCGTCGGGGTGCTCGTAGAAGCGTCGCGAGATCTGTTCGTAGATCGGGTCGAAGCGCAACGCGAGGTCGGTCGTGAGCATGGCGGGCGCGCGACGGCGCGACGGATCGGCCGGGTCCGGTGCCGTGTCCGCTCCCGCGCCGTCCTTCGGCTGCCACTGCTGTGCGCCGGCCGGGCTGCGCGTCAGCTCCCACTCGTACTCGAACAGGTGACGGAAGAAGTCATTGCTCCACTGCGTCGGCGTCGTCGTCCAGATGACCTCGGGTCCACCGGTGATCGCGTCGGCACCGAATCCCGTGCCGAACGAGCTCCGCCAGCCGAAACCCTGCTCCTCGAGCCCAGCCCCCTCGGGCTCGGCTCCGACGCCGTCGGGGGCGCCGGCGCCATGCGTCTTGCCGAACGTGTGACCGCCGGCGATCAGCGCCACGGTCTCCTCGTCGTTCATCGCCATCCGGCGGAAGGTCTCACGGATGTCGTGGGCCGCGGCGAGGGGGTCGGGATTGCCGTTCGGCCCCTCCGGATTGACGTAGATGAGCCCCATCTGCACGGCGGCAAGCGGATCCTCGAGCTCGCGCGCGCCGCTGTAGCGCTCGTCGGCGAGCCACGTCGTCTCCGGACCCCAGTAGACGTCGTCATCCGGCTCCCAGGCGTCGATGCGACCGCCGCCGAAGCCGAACGTCTCGAAGCCCATCGACTCGAGGGCCACGTTGCCGGCGAGGACCATCAGGTCGGCCCACGAGAGCGTGCGGCCGTACTTCTGCTTGACCGGCCACAGCAGGCGCCGCGCCTTGTCGAGGTTCGCGTTGTCCGGCCAGCTGTTCAGCGGCGCGAAGCGCTGCTGTCCCGAGCCGGCGCCGCCGCGCCCGTCGCTGATCCGATAGGTCCCCGCGCTGTGCCAGGCCATGCGGATCATCAGCGGGCCGTAGTGGCCGAAGTCCGCCGGCCACCATGCCTGCGAGCTCGTCAGCAGGTCCGCGATGTCGCGCTTTACCGCCGGCAGGTCGAGTGTCTGGAACGCCTGCGCGTAGTCGAACTCGGTGCCGAGAGGGTTGATCACGGGTTGGTTCTTGGCGAGGATCTTGAGATTCAGGCGGTTCGGCCACCAGCCGGGCTGAGCGCCGCCCTGTGACGGGTACGGCGTGCGCCGATGCGCGACCGGACAGCCCTCCGTGTCGGCGCTCGACTCGCTGATCTCTTCGACAATCTCAGACACGGGGATCCTTCCGGAGGGGGCTTGGTTGGTGGGTGGGTTGGCCGGCGCAGCTGGGACACAGGCCCCAGAAGACGACTTCGGCCTCGTCGATCGCGTAGCCGCTGTCCTCCGGCGGCGCCAGGCAGGGCGCGCTGCCAACTGGGCAATCGACATCGACGACCGTAGCGCAGGAACGGCAAATCAGGTGATGGTGGTTGTCGCCGACCTCGGGCTCGTACAGCGCGACCGAGCCGGACGGCTGAATCCGCCGCACCAGGCCGGCCTCCGTCAGGGCGCGCAGCACGTCGTAGACGGCCTGATGGGAGACGCGGCCGAGTTCGTCGCGGGTGAGCGCGATGATCGATTCGGTGTCGGTGTGAGGATGCGCGTGAACCGCGCCGAGCACCGCCAGGCGCGGGCGGGTCACCCGGAGTGACACCTCACGCAGCATCCGCGCGTGCTCATGGCTCGTCAGCACCTGCGCACAATTCTCGCACGCTTTCTGGACTCGATCAAGAGTAGGAGCGAAACCTCCGCGTTCGCGCGCGCGGCGCGAGGGTTCCTCAATAGGCCTCAATGACCGAGTCCGGCGGCCGCGCTCGCAGTCGCACGGATGCCCGCGCGGCGTAGGCCGAGCAGACCCAGCCCGGCCGCGAGCAGGCAGACCGCGGCGCCAGTCCCGAGCCCGGCGCGAGCTCCGGCGGAGGCGATGATCCAGCCGATCAGCGGTCCCCCGATCGGCGTGGAGCCCTGGAAGGCGACGAACCAGAGGGACATCACGCGGCCGCGCATCGAGGGCTCCGCAGTCAGCTGGAGCGTCGAGTTGCCGGTGGCCATGAACGAGATGCTCGCCCAGCCGAGCATGGCGAGGGCGACGAGCTCGAGCGGGAGGCTCGGGGCGAGCGCGGCGAGCGCAAAGGTCCCGCCGAAAGCGGTGACGACGAGCGTCATGGTGCGGACACCCGGCGTCCCACGCCAGGCGACGACGAGCCCGCCGAGGACCGCACCGATGCCCATCGCCGAGGTCATCAAGCCGTAGCCGGTCGCACCAACGTGCAGCGCCGAGCGCGCCATCACCGGCAGCGAGACGGTGAACTCGTAGCCGAGGCAGCCAACCAGCGCCATCATCAGGAGCGGCACCAGCAACGTCGGCGTTGCCGCAACGTAGCGCAGTCCCTCGCGCAGCTGGCCGGCGGCGCGAACAGTGGGCGGGCTCGGCATCAGCGCGCTGCGGTCGAGGCGCATCAGCGAGTAGATCACCGCCAGGAAGCTCGCGGCGTTGGCCAGAAAGCAAACCCCCTCCCCCACCGTGGCGATCAAGAGGCCGGCGAGTGCCGGGCCGACCGAGCGCGCGACGTTGACGAGCACCGAGTTCAGGCTGACCGCGTTGCGCAGGTGGTCGGCGCCGACCATTTCGCTCATGAACGACTGGCGCGCCGGGTTCTCGAACGCGTTGTTGAAGCCGAGGAGGACCGCGAGGACGCCGATCTCCCAGACCGTCACCAGATGAGTGACCGTGAGCACGCCGAGAACGAGCGCCTGGACACCCATCGCCGCCTGGAGTGCCACCATCAATGCGCGCTTGTCGACGCGGTCGGCGATCACGCCACCGTAGGGGCCGAGCACGAGGACGGGCAGCGTCTGGAGCGCGACGATCAGCCCGAGCATCGTGCTCGAGCCGGTCAAGCTCAGCACGAGCCACGCCTGCGCCGTCATCTGCATCCACGTGCCGATCAGCGAGATCGCCTGACCGGAGATGTAGCGGCGGTAATTCGGCACCGCGAGCGCGCTGAAGGTCGCGCGGCCGGCGGCAAGGAAGCGCGCGCTCACAGGAGGTCCGCGAGCTCCTCGAGCGCCGGCAGCGCCGCCAGCAGTTGCTCGCGGGCCTGCGGGTCGACCGCCTCGAGCTGGGTGCCAAGCAGCCGGGCACGCTCGCGCTGAACGCGCTCGCGCAGGCGCCGGCCGGCGGCGGTCGCGCTCACCGTCGCCGCGCGGCGGTCGCTCGCGTGTGCCTCACGGCGCACGAGACCCTGCTGGCAAAGGTGGGCGACGATCCGCGAGAGCATCGTCGGGTTGAGCGCCTCGAGCTCGGCGAGCTCGGAGATGCCGAGTGGACCGCGGCCGACGACCGTGAACAGGACGGAGATCTGTGACGGTGTCAGGCCCTCGCCCGCCCGCGTGGCGCGCAGGCGTCGCTGAATACGGCCGATGACGGCGCGTAGCCGCTCGGCGGTCTCACTGTCGATTGCATTCTGCGTGACCATTATTTGCCTGCCGGCAAGCATTCTATCACCGGCGCTGACAGTGGCTGCGAGCGCGAGGTAGCGTGCGCGGCGATGCGAGTAGGGATCCTCGCCCCGATGCCGCAAGAGCTCGACGCCGTGCTCGCCGACTTCGACGCGGACCGTGCCGAGCGGGTCGCGGGTCGGCTGTTTCACCGCGGGGAGGCCGAATCGGTCGACGCCGTCGCCGTCATTTCCGGCATCGGCAAGACATCGGTCGCCGCGACCACAACGCTCCTGATCGAGCGCTACGGCGTGGAGCGCATCGTCCTGATCGGCGTCGCCGGTGCCGTCTCGCGGGATCTCACGGTCGGCGACATCGTCGTCGCCACCGCCGCCCTCCACCACGACCTCGACGCGAGCCCGGTCTTCCCCCGCTACTGCGTACCGAGTCTCGGCGTCGAGCGCGTGCCCTGCGATACCGCGCTGAGCGCGCTCGCGCTCGAGGCGGCGCGGGAGTTCGCCGACGGGTCGGGCGCGCGGGTGCGAACCGGGCTTGTGGTCAGCGGTGACCGCTTTCTCGAGCCCGCCGAGATCGCCGAGCTGCGCGAGCGTCTGCCCGACGCCCTCGCCGTCGAGATGGAGGGCGCCGCCGTGGCGCAGGTGTGCGCCGAGGCGGGCGTGCCGTGCGCGATCGTGCGCTCGATCTCAGACGAGGGATCGATCAGCGCGTTCGAGCGCTTCCTCGAGCGCGACGCGGGCCGCTACGCCGAGGGGATCATCGCGCTGCTGTTGCGCGCGTGCGGGCGGAAGTGACGCGGGTACGCGACATCGCGCCAGCCCCAAAATCTCCGCAGTTGCTCAGCGCACGCGGCGCGCCGGCACACCCGCGTAAAGGCCCCCCGGTCCGCAGTCGGATGCGACGACCGCCCCCGCAGCGATAACCGTCCCCGCCCCGATCGTGACGCCGGGAAGAACCATCGCGCGCGCGAACAGCCAGCATCGTGGGCCGATCGTGATCGGGAGATAGTCGGCGCGGTGCTCGAGGCGATCTTCGGCAAGCTTCTCGTGATGCGAGGTAACGAGCATCACCTCCGGCCCGATCATGCACTCCTCACCGATCTCGATCCTCCCGGCACCCTCGAACACGCAACCCGGCTGCACGTGGCTGCGCGCACCGATCGCGATGTTGTTGGACATGAAGTAACAGTGCGCCAGGCCGGTGACGCTCGGTGCGATCGCGAGGCCGGCGCGGCGCAGGACGCGCCGCCGCACGCCCGCCGGGAGCAGCAACGATGTGGCGGGGTAGCCATGCAGAAGCCAGTGACCGGCGATCAGCGCGTCGTCACGGATGACGGCGCTGATCGCTCGGGCTCGATCGGCAAGCGTGTTGGGGTTGGCCCCGTCTGCCACCGCGCGAGGATAGCGGGAGGTGGTGCACGTTCGGCCACGCGCCCTTCCCAGCGCCGCGGAGCTGCCAGGCGCGGGCCGGCGCCGCTCAGCCGTGATGGCGTGATCCGGCGCTGAGGACTCCCTGGAACGTCGCCTTGATGCGGTCCGCGGTCGCTTGCAGCGTGTAGCGCTCGGCGACGTGGCGCACGCATTGATCCGCGAGCTCCGGTCGTTCGCTGCGCCAGCGGGTCAGTTGCGCGAGACGCGCGGCAAGAGCGGGCGCATCGCCGCGCTCGAAGAGGAACTCGGCGAAGCGTCCGCTGAGGATCTCGGGGATGCCGCCAACGCGCGAGGCAACGACCGGTCGTCCGGTGGCCATCGCCTCGATCACGACGCGACCGAACGGCTCGTCCCAAACCGACGGGAGGACGATCACGTCCGCCGCATGCAGCACGCCAACGACATCGCGGCGCATCGGCAGCCAATCGCATCCCGGCGGAGCCCGGCGCTGCAGCTGCTCCAGATACGCCGCCGAGTCGCGGTGGAGGACCGGAGATCCAACGAGCAGCAGGCGCGCCTCATCGGGCGGAGCGGCGAGCAGTTTCCAGGCATCCAGGAGCACCTCCACCCCCTTCTCCGGGTCGAGCCTGCCGAAGTAGAGGACCACGTAGGCCTCGGATGGCAGCCCGAGCGCTGCTCGGCTGAGCTGGCGCGCGGTCTGCGTGCCGGCGGGTAGTCCGCCAGGTCGACTCCGTAGGGGATCGTCTCGAGCCGCGTAGGGTCAGTGATGTGCTCAGCCCAGGCCGCCCGCATGAACTCCGAGCTGACGATGAACCGGCCGACCGGCCTGCCGAGCAGGCGCGCGGAAACCGCGCGAAAGCGCGCGAACTGCGCAAATTCGAACGCGTGCAGGTGGCAAACAATCGGACACCGGGCGATCGCTTTCACGCCGGTGGCCCAGAGGATCTCGCTGAAGTTGTTGACGTAGACCACGTCTGGAGGCGTGCGCGTCGCCGACCACGCCTGCGGGCCGATCCGGGCGAGGTCGCGCACCGGCGCGCCGGCGTAGCGCACCGAGGCGCCTGCTACGACCGAGCTGCAGAAGGAGCGAAACTCGTCCCCGAGCTCGCCGTCCGTGGTGCAGCGCAGGTCGATCTCGTCTCCGCGACGGGCGAGATCGCGGCTCAGCTCCAGCAGATGCTGCTCTACGCCACCGGTCGGTGCGAGTCGCGGGAGGTAGGTGAGAACTCGCACGCCTTGCGCGCAGGACGAGCGGCTGATCAGACGCGGAGTCGCTGATCGACGAGCGCGATCAACTCTCCGTCGGTCGGAGAGAACTTGCGTGCAAAGAGCTTGCGATAGCCGTCAGGCTCACCGCCGTCGCCCGGCATACGCGACGGAGCGCGCCGCGCCGCCTCGAGCTTCTCGAAATCGTCGGTCGTGAGCCAGCGTGGGTGCCAGACCGGTGTTTCGCTCTCGTCCCCCTCGCCGGGACTCCAGTCGATGTACCAGACCAGGTCGTCGATCATCGTCTCCGCGATCTCCCCGACAAGGCCCGGGGAGCTCAGCATCGAGGCTACGGCCGACTCCGAGGGCATCAGGCTGGTGCGCCAGAACGTCACGAGCTCGGGGCGCTCGTCGAGCAGGCGCAGGAGCGCCTCGGCATGCGGCCGGGCGTAGACCTTCCACGCTGCCGAGGCGTAAAGCTGCAACCCCTTTGGGATCGCTCGGCGAACCGTGCGCACGGGAACGCCGCGCACGCGCACGACCTGCCCACGAATCGTCAAGAACCGGCGATTGAAGCGCCAGAGACCGCCGTCGTCATTTCGCGGCGTGCTCCATTCGGGCCGCGGGAGCGACCTGAGCTCCATGCGCGAGCGCCCACGCCAGGCGGCGAGCTCCTCGCGCAGATCGCTCAGCGACACCAGCGGATAACAGCTGCCGGACAGCACGAGCACGTGCTCGGCCGCAGACCCCTCGAGCGCTGCGCGGAGCGCAATCAGCTCGGCCTCGAGCAGCGACCAGCTCGACAGCCTCGCGTGAACGCGCCTGACCGCGCGCACGTCGGACCCAGCGTCCTCGAGCATCGCCGCGAAAACGGCCTTGGGTGCTCTCCGATCGCAGTGCAGGAAGACGTCGATGCCGGCTAGCGAGGCGAGCAGGTGGCGCACCTGCCGCGGGTTCTTGTCGGCGAGGACTATCGCTGCGAGATCCGCCATCAGTCATCGACCGGGACAAGGTGCACGCGACCGGCAAGACGCGCCATGAGCGGGTACCGCCGCGGTGCGACCAGGTTGGCGAGCAAGGACGCGAACAGCGCGAGGCAGGCCAGCGTGATCACCGCCCGCAACGCCACGACGGCACGCCTGTCGGGAGTTGCGTCAGCGCTACAGCGGCGCCGCCGCCACCAGACACTTCGCCGCCAGGCTCCGCGGCGGGCGCGACAGCGGCTCGGCCGCTGAGGCTGCTTGCACGAGCAGTGCATGCAGCAGACCGAGGCCGAGCAGAGTCGCGAGGGCTGCGCCGTCGAGCTTCATCC
>CAVPFP010000015.1:0-22776 GCA_963703775.1 uncultured Solirubrobacterales bacterium
CTGTCGACCAACAGGCTACGTCCGATCTCAAGGCCGGCGTAAAGGCGTCAGAGCGCTCCGGCCAAGTGCTCGGCAAACAGGAAGTAATCCAGTTGAGTGAAAGCGCCGACTCCGACCTGGCCCCGCCGGCCGTCTCGAACCCGGACCTTTTGGGGAGATAGATCCTGCCTTGTCGCGTACCGTTGATCTATCTCCCAACCCGGGATGAGTTCGGGAGCGATCTCGGACAAAGGACGGAACAGGCTCGCGAGGCGTGCGGAAGAGAGACGGGGTCCTGGCTCTTCACGCAATGATGACGACGTTCGGCTTACTTGCGATCCGCCGCGCGCCAGGTGCGTTCTTCACGCCGAAGATTTCGTCCACAGTCATCGGTGGCTTATCGAAGTGCCCGTTCTGTTCCCAGCGATTGGGGAAAAAGATCTTGATTCCTCGGAAGCCGATACTGGGGTAGATCTGGGCGTTGTCATCGCATTGTATTTCCAGATTTTCACGGCCGGGCTCCCAGGCCATCCGCATCAATCACCAACTCCACATTGCGATAGCTCTTGAGTGTTTTCTTCTGCTGGACCATGAACGGAACTCCATCATGAACGGCAGCATCGCCAAATTGATGGACAATGAGCATTTTCTTCGTTTTCAGATTCTCGCTTTCCACATAGGTATAGAGCATCTCTTGCACGGCATTGATGTCTGATGCCGAAACAGTCCGACCGGAATCCCCGGATCGGCTTGCGCGCCGGAAGCGTGGAACTCCGGGTCGATTGCCACATGCACGTTGTCGTACTTGAGGTAGCCTTGCTCTTTGATGTGCTTGATCTGGTCAATCGGATTGGATCGCCCGAGTTGCGTATCTAGAATCACAACCCAGCCTCGCTTTGCTGCTGGCTCAACGTATTCCTTCGCGAGATCGCCGCTCAGGTACTGTACGCAATCGGTGTTTTTCTTCGTGCACGGAACGGCGATTGCGTATATAAGATGGATGCCGATCGTAACCCGCTTGCGATCATTCGCCGCTGAGATCTTCTGCGCCCATGGCTGTGTATCCGCCGCCATATCGTCGAGTCCTCTGTAAGTTCCCAAATGGCCGAGGATCGGCGCCACCCCGAAAGCACGGCCATAGACCGCAAAGACCGTACTCGTTTCGAGCAGGCCTGTCCGCGAGACCCCGGGCGCTTCAGCACTTGAAAAAAGGCCGGCCCCCGGGGAGCACCACAAAGACTGAAAGCGCAGTTATCGCGACCCGGAACCAAGATTCAGTGTCAAAAGATCGAATCCCACCCGTCATAAATCCAGAAGTAAGTAAGTTTACGTAGGGGGAATATTTTCAGCACCGGCTCCCATCGGGGCCAGATGTTCTTAGTACCGCGACGATATTCGTGTGCGGTCGGGGTCTGAAAAAAAAAGCCGAGTTCGGTACGCTCAATTCACTCAGCAGGGCGCCTGGGCCGCTGTACGGCACTGCAATGTCGTCTGCGAGACTGCGCTGGCGCGCATGCGTTACGCATCGGGCCGCAGTGGTCCGGAAGGGTTTTACGACCAGAGATGACATTTGTCCGGGTTTGCCAGGATGACGCGTTATCGGGAAACTGGCTGCTCTTCTTATGTCTGAGTTTGCGGCAAACACTGTCTGTTCGGGTTGAATGTTGACGTTTCGCTTCGAGGATTCCCAGGTACATCTGTCCGAAGTAGACCTGGAATGCTCTATTCGGTGCCGGAAGAAGCCCAATGCGCTCACGCCGAAGCGCCTCAGTGATGAACACTCTCTACTTTTCCAGAGGATCGTGCCATTTTCGCAGACAGGGCGCACGATATTAACGCTCGTCGTAGCAAATCTCGGCGAGATCACGGGGGAGGTGCCTGATAATCGGGTTGTACAGCGAGACAGGGGTTTGCATGGGAAGCGCCTGATGCGGAAGCTGTTCATTGAAACAGTATTGGAAGGCTGCGAACCGTTCGCGCTGTTCAGCCAGGCTCTTAGCCGGTGGCGACGCGGTTTCTTCTTTCAACGTTCGATGCAGTCGTTCATGCCTGCCATTTTAGTCGGCTTGCCAGGTTCTATCCTTTCGTGAACAATGCCCAGTCGCATCCACTTCACGGAAAGTTTGCTGATTCCCAGCCCGCTGATGGAACTGAATGGCGTTCCGTTATCGGTGCGAATACGTTCCGGAAGTGGCGCCCCACGTTGGATGCTTTTGCCTCATTTCAATGAGGCGTTCCCGTGTGGATTCGGGTATGGCATCGGAATGGCTATGAGGTCGTCGGCTGAGGTCGCGACCAGCGCTGCAGGAGCGCCGACCTCATATCGCTTCTTCCACTTGTACCCAGTCTGCGCGAAACACCAAAGCGACGACAAGAGGTCCGTCATGTTTGAATCTCCGGACAACAACTGTGCATGAACTTCAGACGCTCGTCTGAAGTTCGGCTCTCTTTCCAGGGCATGGGCGCATTCTCCAATTCGAAGAACTGGACCGCTACCCATGTCCTGGATCTGAGTTGTAACCCAAGCTACCGGGCCATACAGAGCGACACTGCTTCCTAGGGTGCCGATGGCCGATAATCCACAATCCTTCAGGATCGGTAAACCGTTTCCGACCGATGGAGACCTGACGCAGAGACACCGAACAGATGTTCCAAGTCGGTGCGCTCTGAATCGCAGAGCGAAGTTGACGGGTGTCGACCGACCCTGAAGAGGGCTGCCAGCGAATCGGACCAGAACGCCGTGATATAGTGATCGCTCCCAATCAGATTGTCGTAGCCGTCGTAGAAAGGGTCCCGTAAGCGCCAGATCGAGAGTCGGTCGAAATCCGCTAGGTCAAGCCCATTGACCGCCGCCGAGTCATCGCAAGCAAACCCAACCCCGCAGCACCCAACAGACGCAGCGGTCCGGATAGAGGGCTTCGGCAACCACTTCATCGCGCCTAGAACCAATTCCGGCGGTTCCGTCGGTTGCGGCGATGAAGCGGCTCGACGATGTTCGTTATTGACGATCGGTGCAGACTCGGCGAACAGGTCAATGATCCCCGGTATGAACGCATTCAGATCTTGCGGGCCGCGACTCGTGCCAAGATTGCCGTCTCGAACGAACTCCTCATCGAGCCATGTTGCCCCGGCATTTACAAGATCGTCCCGAACGCCTGGCCAACTCGTCAGAGTTCTCCCTTTGAGCAGGCCGGCGGACGCGAGACCCACGGGCCATGACACAGGCTCGCAATCGGCTTTTTCTCGCGGTCAAATGCTCGCACGAACTCGCGGGCTTCCTCGGACTGCCGAAGAAGTCGGGGTTGATAAATCCTCCTGGCACCAGCAGCGCATCGTAGTCATCCGGGTTCGCTTGCTGCACCGTTTTTGTCACGTCGACACGGCTGGCGGGCTCGTGGAGGTTGACTCCGCGAATGCTGCCCTCGCGCAGCGATATGACGTCCACTTTTGCGCCGGCGAGTTTCAACGCCTTCATCGGAATGGTGAGTTCCACCTTTTCGAAGCCGTCTGCCGCCAGAACGGCGATTCGTTTTCCTTTCAATACTCTCTTTGCCATAATCATTTCTCCTTCGTACGAAAACTTCTGGGATGGTGGGATAAGCGATCAACTCCGGAAACTCAGAACCTGATTCGAACTGCCCTCTTTTGCATTACCGGGATCCACGATCTCGGTCGGATACAGCATGGCCTCCGCGATTGCGGTGATTCGCGGCGCCCATTCCGTGCGTAGCTCGATGTATCTGCCAGCCCCTTGCTCCACGTCCGGAGCCGGTTGTATGCCTGCGCGTTTGAAAAGCTCCAAACTTCGCAAATACTGGTGACGCCATTGCTCCACGTCGGCTTCGGTCGTCTGCCGCCGCCGGGCGGCAGGTAAAGCTGGGCCGAACGCACGTTCGATCATGTCGATGAGCAGGAGTGATCCTGACCAAAGCTCTGCTAGAGTGGCCGAACGTTGAAGCCAACCGTACTCTCTTGCGTCAGTTGCACTCTCAATGAGAGATGCACAATCGAGTAGCATGCCGGTTACGAACGAGACGAGTAATAAGCTTGTTCAAAACGAAAGTAAAGCAGAACGGGATAGAAGTGGTGCATCTCCTTCAGCTGGACTAGAGAGGATGCCAAATCGGATAAGGTGCTGAATCCAGAATCCACTCGCCCCTGAGGCGCGATGCGAACCAGCATCTCGGCGCTGCTGCCCGTCATGCCGCTCAATAAAAAAACACTGCAGCCCGAGGGAATTGCGCTGTTGCAGAGCGTTGTAGATCTGCATAAGGTAGGTCAGGGTCAGCGAGATCACCGACATTCCGACCAGTGAGTTGAACATGAAGATCAGCCGGAACGTGGAGGTTTGGGGCGAGAAACCACTCGATCCAACAATCGACATGCTGTTGGCTGCCGCATACATCGCCGAAACGAAATCTGTGGGCGTGGAACCGTTCGAAGTTGCGATTGCGGAGCCCAAGTAAGGATGAAAGATGAGCGCCGCTCCCAGGGTCAGGAGAAGCGCCCACCACCAGATCAGCGATAGAACAATTGCGGGTCCGCAGAGTGAAAGGAAGAGTTGTGCGCGTCGGCCCAAGAGCTTTGCGAACCGGCGTAGCAGCCTCCATTCCCATGCGCATACGAAGCGACTGAAGATCCCGGTCCCTGCGCGCGCGTACAGGACAGTGAGGAAGACGTCGAGCAGCACGAAGCACATGAGCAGCGCGCCGCTCGACATCTGCACAGCAGAGGACACCGTGGTTCCTTGGTTAGTTGGGTTTCAAAACTATCTTTTCGCAGTTGTCTTGTTTATCCCGAAACATCTTGTAACCCTCAGGCGCTTGCTCCAGAGGTAGCCTGTGAGTGATCACAAAAGAAGGATCAATTTCGCCGTTCTGGATGCGTTGAAGAAGCGGTTTCAAATAGCGTTGCACGTGACACTGACCGGTTTTGATGGTGATCGAGCGGTTCATCATTGAGCCGGCAGGGAACTTGTCGATAAAGCCACCGTACACGCCCTTGACCTCGACGAGCTCGGGCAGCTCGCGCGGGTCGAACGGAACCGTCAGCGAGTGCAGGTCGACGATGCTGTAGATCGCCTCGCCGCGGTCCTGCAGCGCGACCCACTGGACGATCGCGCCGATGTAGTTGCCGAGGTGCTTACGCCCAGTCGGCTGGATGCCGGAGAAGGTCCGCATGCGCGGCAGGCTACAGGTGATCTGCGGAGAGCTTCAGAGCGCCTGGCGCAGGACCGGCTGCTTTGCCGCGTGCGCCTCGTCGAGGCGCCGCACCGGCGTCGTGTAGGGCGCGCCGCGCGCGATCTCGGGGTCAGCGCGCGCTTCGCTCAGGATCTCGGCGACCGCCTGCGCGAACGCGTCGAGTGTCTCCTTCGTCTCGGTCTCCGTCGGCTCGACGAGGAGCGCCTCGTCGACGAGCAGCGGGAAGTAGACGGTCGGCGGGTGGTAGCCGTAATCGAGCAGACGCTTGGCGAGATCGAGCGTGCGGATCCCGAGCTCACGCTTCATCGGCGCGCCGCTGAGGGCGAACTCGTGCATGCAGATCCTGTCGTAGGCGGGCGGCAGGAGCTCGGCCACCCCAAGCTGGCGCAGGCGCGCGAGCAGGTAATTGGCGTTGAGCACCGCGACCTCCGACGCGTCTCGCAGGCCGGCAGCCCCGAGCGAGCAGATGTATGCATAGGCGCGGACGAAGCAGCCATAGTTGCCTTGGAACCCACGCAGTCGACCGATCGATTTCGGGCGGTCGAAGTCGAGGTCGAACTCGCGGTGTGAGCCGTTCGACTCCTCGCCGCCGTGGCGCACGATCACCGGTTGCGGGAGAAACGGTGCGAGCGCCGAAGAGACCGCGATCGGACCCGACCCCGGCCCGCCGCCACCGTGGGGTTGGGTGAAGGACTTGTGCAGGTTGAAGTGGACGATGTCGAACCCCATGTCGCCCGGGCGCGAGATACCCATGATCGCGTTGAGGTTCGCCCCGTCGTAGTAGGCGGTCGCCCCCACCTCGTGGACGATCCGAACGATCTCCTCGACGTTCGGGTCGAACAGGCCGAGCGTGTTCGGGTTGGTCAGCATGAGGCAGGCGGTCTGTGCATCCGCCTTTGCGCGCAGGTCATCGAGATCGACGCCGCCGTCGGCGTTCGTGCCTACCTTGACGACCTCGTAACCGGCCATCGTCACGGTCGCTGGGTTCGTGCCATGCGCTGTGTCCGGCGTCAATACGTTGCGCCGCTGCTCACCGCGGTCAGCGTGATAGGCGCGCGTGAGCAGGACACCCGCCAGCTCGCCGTGAGATCCGGCGGACGGCTGCAGCGAGACGTGCGGGAGCCCAGCGATCTCACCGAGCGCACGTTCGAGATTCCACATCAAGGCGAGCGCGCCCTGCGCACGCGCCGGATCCTGGTGCGGGTGCAGCCGGGCGTGCCCTGCGAGGCCGGCAACGCGCTCGTGAAGGCGCGGGTTGTGCTTCATCGTGCACGAGCCGAGCGGGTAGAAGCCGGTGTCAAGGTCGAAGTTGCGCCGCGAGAGCTTCACGTAGTGGCGCACGATCTCGGGCTCGGACAGCTCGGGCAGCCGCGCCGGCTGGCGGCGGCGCAGCCGCGCGGGTATTAGTTCATCGAGCGGGCGCTCGGGGACGTCGACCGGCGGCGGCGTGAATGCCCGGCGCCCCGGCTGTCCCTTCTCGAAGACCGTCACCGCGCGATCGCGCTGCATCGCCGTCTCGCTCACTCCGCCACCTCCCCTCCTGTGCTCGCGGCGCCGGCGCCGGCGCGCTCGGCACGGACCGCGCGTCCCAACACGTCGACCAGCAGGTCGATGTCGGCGCGGCTGCGCTGCTCGGTGATCGCGACGAGCAGGCCATCGGGGTGCTCCGGATAATCGAACCCGAGCGGGTGCCCGGGGTTCACGTGCTCGGCGGCGCAGCGACGCAGGACGCGCCGCACGCCGTCGAGGTCGCGCAGGCCGAGCGAGATCGCGAACTCGCGCACCACCGGTTGCTCGTGCAGTAGCGAGACGCCCTCGATCGAGGCGAGGGCGCTGCGCGCATACGCGGTTCGCTGGACGAGCAGCTCGCCGAGCTCGACGAGACCAGCGCGCCCGAGCCAGGCGAGATAGACGACGCCGGCCAGCGCATTCAGCGCCTGCGAGGTGCAGATGTTCGAGGTCGCTCGTTCGCGGCGGATGTGCTGCTCTCGCGTCTGCAGCGTGAGCACGAAGCCGCGGCGACCGTCGACGTCCACGGTCTCCCCGGCGATCCGCCCCGGCATGCGGCGCATGTGCTCGGCGCGCGTCGCGAAGAAGCCGAATGACGGCCCACCGAAATCGAGGCGGTTGCCGAGCGGCTGGCCCTCGCCCACGCAGACGTCGACCCCGTAGGCGCCCGGTGGCTCGAGTAGTCCCAGCGTGAGCGGATCGGCGCTGCAGACCGCGAGCGCTCCTCGCTCGCGCGCGAGGCCGACGAGCGGTTCGAGATCCTCGACGGCGCCGAGGTAGTTTGGCTGCGCGACGAAGGCGGCGCTCACGTCCTCGTCGATCGCGCTGTCCCAGGCGGCGAGGTCGGTGACGCCGTCGCTCAGCGGTACTTCGCTGACGCTCATCCCGTAGCCGGCGCAGAGGGTGACGAGCGTCTCGCGCGCGTGCGGATGCACTCCCCGGGAGACGACGAAGCGACTGCGTCCGTTCGCGAGCTTCGCGAGGTATCCCGCGGCCGCGACGGCCGATGGGCCTTCGTACACGGAGGCGTTCGAGACGTCCATCCCCGTCAGTTCGCAGATCGCCGTCTGATACTCGAACATCACCTGCAGGCCACCCTGCGAGATCTCCGGCTGGTAGGGCGTGTAGGGCGTAAGGAACTCCGAGCGCGAGGTCAGCATGTCGATCAGCGCGGGCACGTAGTGGTCGTACATGCCGGCGCCGAGAAACGAGACCTCGTCCTCGGTGGAGGTGTTGCGCGCGGCGAGCTCACGCAAGTGCGCATAGACCTCGGCCTCGCTGAGCCCCGCGCCGAGATCGAGCGGCCCGGAGCAGCGCAACGACTGCGGGATGTCCGCGAAGAGCTCATCGACGCTAGCGACTCCGATCGCCTCGAGCATCGCTTGGCGGTCGGCGTCAGTAGCGGCTGTGTAACGGGTCATTCGTCGAGCGTCGCGACGTAAGCGTCGCGATCGAGCAGGCCCCCCGCCTCGCTCGCGTCGGCGATCCGGACCTTGACCAGCCAGCCCTCGCCGTAGGGATCCTCGTTGATCAGCTCGGGCTTCGCGGCGAGCTGAGCGTTCATCTCGATCACTTCACCGCTCAGTGGCGCGAAGACGTCAGAGACCGCTTTGACCGACTCGACCTCCGTGTACGCCTCGTTCGCGCTCAGCTGCGTGCCGATCGCGGGCGTTTCGACGAAGACGATCTCGCCGAGCGCGTCCTGTGCGTGCCAGGTGATCCCGAACGTCGCGACGTCCCCCTCGACGCGCGCCCAGTCGTGCTCGGCGTGGTACAGCAGCTCGGGTGGGTAGGACGCTTCTGCCATCTGCGCGAGGCTCAGCCTAACAGCGCGCTGCCGCCTCAGGCGTGCGCGTACAGCGGCCGACTTGCGACGCGCGCCCGGCGCGTGCGCCCGCGCACGTCGATCTCGAACTCGGTGCCTTCGGCGGCACGCTCGAGCGGTAGGTAAGCGAGACCGATGCCGACCTCGAGGCTCGGCGAGAACGTTCCGCTCGTGACGATGCCACCCCGATAACCGCGTCGCCCGGGCGTGCGATGCCCTCCGCCACGAGCATGAACGGCACGAGCTTCTCGGGCGGTGGATTCTCGCGCGCCGCGCGTACGGCGTCCGCTCCGATGAAGCCGCGTGTCCTCCTTGCAACACCAGCCGAGGCCGGCCTCGATCGGCCCACGCTCGGTCGAGAGGTCGTTCCCATAGAGGTGGTAGCAGGCCTCGGTCCGCAGCGTGTCGCGCGCGGCAAGACCGGCCGGGTGCGCGCCGCGCCGCGTCAGCCCCTCCCAGACAACGGGGGCGGCGTCGGGGTCGAGGAGCAGCTCGACGCCGTCCTCGCCGGTGTACCCGGTCCCCGCGACGAGCGCCGGCACGCCACCGATGATGCGCGACGCGACAGTCATTCGCTCGGGCAGCGGAGAGTTTGCGTCCGCCTGGACGATCTCGCGCGCGAGCGGACCTTGTACCGCGAGCATCGCGTAGTCGGCGGCGCGGTCGTACAACTCGACGTCGAACCCGCCGGCCTGAGAGCGAAACCAATCGAAATCGCGTTCGTGGTTCGCCGCGTTGGTGACGGTCAAATATTGGCCGGCTGCCGGCTGGTAGGTGAAAAGGTCGTCGAGGACGCCGCCGTCTTCGCGGCAGAGCACGCTGTACTGCGCACCGCCCAGGCCGAGGCGTGCGACGTCGTTGGACAGCAGGCGCTGCAGGAGGGCCAGCGCATCGGGTCCGATCGTCTCGATCTGGCCCATGTGCGACACGTCGAAGATGCCCGCGATCGAGCGCACCGCACGGTGCTCACTGATCACGCCCTCGTACTGCACGGGCATCTCCCAGCCCGCGAACGGCACCATCCGGGCCCCGAGCGCGACATGCGCGTCGTAGAGAGAAGTGCGCCGTAACGGCGCCGTGACACTCACGCACCCAGGCTATCGCTCCGGGCGCTCGGCCTTCGGCCGACCGTCCTCGCGAAGCTCACGCGGCCTGGGTGCTGGGCGCACCGCCGCTCCGAGCGCCCGGCCTTCGGCCGACCGTCCTCGCGGAGATCAAGCCGCCTGGGTGTTGGGCGCACCGCCGCTCCGAGCGCTCGGCCTTCGGCCGACCGTCCTCGCGAAGCTCACGCGGCCTGGGTGTTGGGCGCACCGCTCAGGCTCCAGCGGGCCGCGCTCGGCCCGCCGCTGGGTTGTCGATGCGTCCGCGCATCGCCGGCCGCTTCGTTTGAAGGCGAGGACGGTCGGCCGGAGGCCGAGCCGCCGCAGCCGCAGCCGCCGCCGCAGTCCTACCGCAAGAACGGCGGAACGTCGATGTCCTCGTCGCGAATCTCGAGCGAGGAGCGCTCCGGTTGGCGCGGGCGTTCGCGCCGGCTGGGCTCCCGCCCGGGACGCTCCGCTCGGCCGCTCGGCCGTTCGCGTGACGGCGGTGAGACCGGCTCGCGACGGTTTGGCCGCAGGCGCGTCTCGGGCGGCGGGGCGAAGCCTGTGCCGATCACCGTGACGGTCACCTCCTCGCCACGCTGCTCGTCGATCACCGCGCCGAAGATGATGTTCGCGTCGGGGTCGGCCGCCGCCTGGACGATCTCGGCTGCCTCGTCGACCTCGAACAGGCCGAGGTCGGGCGGACCGGTGATGTTGATGACGATGCCCGTCGCGCCCTGGATGTCCTCGTCGATCAACGGCGAGCTGATCGCCGCCTGCGCGGCGTCGCTCGCGCGACCCTCGCCGACGCCGGTGCCCATGCCCATCATCGCGGTCCCGGCGCCGGTCATGATCGTGCGCACGTCGGCGAAGTCGAGGTTGATCAGGCCGGGCACGGTGACGAGGTCGGTGATTCCCTGGACGCCGTAGCGCAGGACGTTGTCCGCGACCTTGAACGCCTCGACCATCGTCGTCTTCTTCTCGACGATCGTCAGTAGACGCTCGTTCGGGATGACGATCAGCGCGTCGACCTGGTCGCGCAGACGACGGATGCCCTCCTCGGCCTGGCGCATCCGGTGCGTTCCCTCGAAGTCGAACGGGCGTGTGACGATGCCGATCGTCAGTGCGCCGATCTCCTTCTTGGCGATCTCGGCGATGACGGGCGAGGCGCCGGTGCCGGTGCCGCCGCCTTCGCCGGCGGTCACGAACACCATGTCGGCGCCCTTGAGCACCTCTTTGATCTCATCACGAGATTCGGACGCGGCGCCAAAGCCGGTCTCCGGGTTGGCCCCCGCGCCGAGGCCATGGGTGAGCTCCGCGCCGATGTTGATCTTGACCTCGGCGTCGGCCGATTGCAGCGATTGCGAGTCCGTGTTGGTCGCAATGAACTCGACTCCGCGCAGGCCGGCATCAACCATTCGGCTGACGGCGTTCGTGCCCGCGCCGCCGACGCCGACGACCTTTATGACCGCGAGATAGTTACCGCCGTCCATGTGTGTCCGAGTCTCTAGTGAGAATGAAGGGTTTTTCGGCTCCGCAGCGACGGTGCCGGAAACCCACGTTATGCAGGGGTCCTTCGCGTGTCAACGGCGTCTCCATGGCGCAAGCATCGTTGCAGACGAGAAAAGTCTCAACTCTCAAGTGATTCATCGACTTCAGTCAATCATCCTGAAGTGGAGCTTGAGGTGCTTCCCGATGGCGTCCCGCTCGGCCCGGTGACCGCAGTGGGGCCAGTGCTGGCGGGAGGTATGGTCGCCTGGTCATCGACGGCGGCAGCCGGGCGCGAGGGCAGCGAGACATCGATGTAGCGAGCACCTCGCGAGGTGCGGCTCGCGAGGACCGCCGCCGTGGCGTCCCATTTCGCATGGACCAGCAGCGCATCGCCGAAGTAGACGAGGGGACCGCCGCGCAAGCGCACGGTCAGTCCCTCGGTCGAGACGTGGACGGCAAACACGTGGGCGCGCAGCGGCGGTGGGGCAGCCGCGAGCAGCGCGAGCTCGCCGCGGACGAGCGACCCCGAGACGCGCCCTGCGACCGGCGCGCGCGTGGCACTGATCAGCGGCAGCGAGTGCGAAGGGACCAGCCCGGCGAGTACGCGCCCGTCGGCGGAGACCGCAAGCATGTCGCCCCCGGCGGCGACGCGTGCGATCGGCTGGCGCTCCACGACCTGCACGAGGACGCCATGAGGGAAGTGGGTGTGGACGTTCACCGTCGCGACCGCGTTGTAACCGGCCACGGCCTGGCGCAGACGCGACGCCGAGAAGTCCGTTGTCGTCATCTCGCGTGCGGTCAATGTGAGCGTCGATGAGATCTGCGGCGCGGCGTTACCCGACAGACCGCTGACGGTGACATTCTCGACTTGGAACAGCGGCAGCGTGCGCAGCACGCCGAGCCAGAGACCGTAGGTCCCCAGCGCTGCCAGCGCTACGCCCGCGAGCTTGTAGCGCACGTACACGTTCGTGGGTTTCGCGCTTTCGGCGTAAACCCCTACCGCGCTTCCCAGGGGAAGCTGACCGCCCCGAGAACCTGGACCTCGCGTTCGAGAGCCACTCCATGGCGCTCGAGCACGAGATCGCGCGCCATCGCCATCAGCGCGACGATATCCGCGGTCGTCGCGTCGCCGAGGTTCTCGACGAAGTTGGCGTGCTTCGGCGAGAGGCGCGCGCCGCCGACACGGAGGCCGCCGGCGCCCACATCCGCGAGCAGCTGTCCGGCAGTCGCGCCGGGCGGATTCTTGAATGTCGAGCCGAAGGTCTTGATCCCCTTCGGTTGGGCGGCGTGGCGTGCGGCGCGCATCTGCGCAAGTGCCGAACGGAGCACCTCCGGCGGCGCCGGACGCAGCGCGAAGCGAGCGGCGCTGACGACCTCTCCGGGCCGGAGGTTCGAGCTGCGGTAGGCAAAGCCGAGCTCCTCTGGGCGGCGGCGCACGACCTCGCCATCGCTCGCGACCTCGACCCACGCGAGCACCGCCGCGAGCGAGCCGTCGTAGGCGTTCGCGTTCATCCGCACAGCGCCGCCGACGGTGCCCGGTATGTTGACCGCGAACTCGATCCCGGCCAGCCCGTGAGCGGCGGCGCGCGCGGCGATGCTCGGTAGGCGTGCACCGCCACCGCACTCGAGCCCGTCGGCGTGCACCGTGATCCGCGCCAGCGCTCCGGAGAGTTGAATGACGATTCCGGGCACCCCGTCATCAGCGACGAGCAGGTTCGATCCGGAGCCGAGCGTATGGACCTCGAGATCGTCCCGAGCCGCGCGACCAAGCACTTCGAGCAGGTCCGCGGCCATCGTTACACGCGCGAAGAGCTCGGCGTTGCCGCCGGTGCGAACGGTCGTCATCCGCGCGAGCGGGTAGTCGCGCTCGAGCTCAACCACGGGTGAGCCGTCGCCCTAGCTCGTCGATGTCGCCCGCGCCCATGACGACCACGATGTCGCCGTCCGTGATCAGTTCGCGCAGGAGGCCCTCGGCGCGGTCGCGGTCTGGCAGCCAGTACACCGGCCGTCCCGCCGCCGCGTCCGCCGTCGCTTCGGCGATCAGCAGCCCGCTCACGCCCGGGAAGTCCTCGGCGCGCTCGCGCGCCGGGTAGACGTCAAGGAGCGCGACGACGTCCGCAGCGGCGAGCGCCTCCCCGAATTCGCGCGCGAGGGCGCGCGTCCGGCTGAACAGGTGCGGCTGAAAGACCGCGATCAAGCGGTCGGGCGCAAGCGTGCGCGCGGCGGCGAGGGTCGCCCGGATCTCCGTCGGGTGGTGGGCGTAGTCGTCGTACACCTCCGCCCCGGCGGCGCTGCGACCGAGGCGCTCGAAGCGCCGTCCGGCGCCGTGGAAGCCGGCGAGCGCGCGGGCCGCAACGTCCGGCTCGACGCCGATCGCGCGCGCGACCGTGAGCGCCGCGGCCGCGTTCCGCGCATTGTGCTCGCCGGGGACGCGCAGCTCGAGTGTGAGGTCATCGAAGCGAATGCGCGAGCCGCCCGGGGTCAGCTCCGGCTCGGCGTCATAGGTGAGCAGCGCCGCTGGAGCGCCATCCGGCCGTGGCGCGCGCAACGCGCGCAGCTCGGGTCGATCCCAGACCACCGCCTGTGGCGCACCGGCAAGGAACTCGCGGTAGACGGCCTCGAGCTCGTGAAGCGAGCCGAAACGATCGTGGTGGTCGAGCTCGACGTTCGTGAGCACCGCGATCTCGACCGCGAGGGACAGCAGCGAACGATCGGACTCATCGGCCTCGACGACGAGCCACTCGCCGGTGCCCCAATGACCGCCGCGGCCGGTGTCGCGCACGACACCGCCGATCAGATAGCCGGGATCGAGGCCCGCCTCGATCAATACCACCGCGATCATGCTCGCCACGGTCGTCTTGCCGTGAGCGCCGGCGACGGCGATCGTCCGCCGCAGCGCGCTGAGCTCCGCGAGGAGCTCCGCCCGGCTGGCCACGCGGAGCCCGCGCTGAGCCGCCGCCTCCCGCTCGGCGTTGGCGGCGGCTATGGCGCTCGAGTAAAAGACCTCGACGTCTTCACCGGGCGGGATGTTCTCCGCCGCGTGCCCGATGTGGAGCTCACCGAGGACAGCGTCGGCGAGAAGCCCGCGCGCGAAGTCCGACTCGCTCTGGTCGGAGCCCGTCACGCTCGCACCGAGCGCCCGCGCCGCGCGCGCGTAAGCGCTCATTCCCGCGCCGCCGACGCCGATCAGGTGAAGCCGGCGCCCGTGCCAGGGATCGGCGTTCACGCGTGCGACACCGCCATGACCTCGGCGGCGATCGCATCCGCCGCCTGCGGTCGCGCCAGCGCGAGCGCGGCGTCGGACATCGCGGCGCGCCGCGCGTGATCACCGATCAGGCGGCCCACCTCGCTCGCCAGCCGTGGCCCGTTCAGCTCGGCGTCCGGGAGCATCAGCGCCGCCCCGCCGGCGACCATCCAGGCTGCGTTGCTCGTCTGGTGGTCGGCTGTAGCGTGCGGATAGGGGATCAGGATCGCCGGACGCCCGTAGGCCGCGATCTCGAAGACCGAGCCGCCGGCGCGCGCGACGACGAGATCGCAGGCGGCGAGCGCCACGGCGAATTCGGCGGGCGCGAGGTACTCGACGATCTCGTATTGCTGGCCGTGATCGCGGGTGCGCAGCGCCGGCCAGTCTCGCGTTCCCGTCACGTGGAGCACGCGAAAGCTCGCACCGCGCAGGCCGGCGAGCGCCGCCTCGTTGATCGAATGGGCGCCGAGCGAGCCGCCGAAGACGAGCACCATGAGATCGTCGCGCTCGAGGCGGTAGAGCCGGCGCGCGGCCGTACGGTCCGTCTCGACTGGCGCAACAGCACGTCCGGTCACGAGGTAGCGCGGGCCCTCGCATCCGGCGATCGGAAAGGCGAGACAGATCCGCCGCGCGAACGGCGCCAGGGTGCGGTTCGCGAGGCCGAGGTGGCTGTCGGCCTCACAGAGCACGAGCGGTAGGCGAAGCGAGACCGCCGCAAGGCCGACCGGCCCGGCCACGTAGCCACCAGCGCCGAGGACCGCGCTCGTCGATCGCCCGCGCAGGATCGCTCGCGCCGCGGCCGTTGCACGGCTCGCTGTGGCAAGTGCGAGCGATGCCTTGAGCGGGTTGTGACGGTCGATGCCGCGCGCGGGGATTCGCTCGAGCTCGTAGCCGGCGGCCGGCACGAGCTCGCGCTCGGCACGATCGCCACCGATGAAATAGACGCTAGCCCCGCGCGTGCGAAGCGCGTCGGCCACCGCCAGCGCCGGCATGACGTGTCCTGCCGTCCCGCCGGCTGCGATCGCGATCTGCGGCTGTGCGCTCACGATCGGATCGTCGCGCGTTTTGCTCGCTCGTGCGCTCCACCAGGCGCAGACCAGCCGCGCTCTCGCGCGACACGGCGAGTAGCCCGCCGAGTGCGGCGAGCATCACGAGCAGGCTCGAGGAGCCATACGAAACGAAAGGCAGCGGCACACCGGTCAGCGGAGCAAGGCTGAGGACGGCGAACACGTTCAACACAGCCTGCACTCCGATCAGTGCCGTGATTCCCGTGGCGAGCGCCAGCGAATAGGAGTCGCGCGCCGAGCGCGCGATGCGCAGCCCCGCGTACAGCATCAACCCGTAGAGGAACAGCACGGCACAGATGCCGACGACGCCGAGCTCCTCGCCGATCACCGCGAGGATGAAGTCCGTCGAGCCGTTCGGGAGGTAGAAGTCTTTCGTGATGCCGTTGCCCGGGCCGCGACCGAGCAACCCGCCCGAGCCGATCGCGATCTGTCCCTGGACCGCCTGGTAGCCGGTCGTGCTCGCGTGCGACCACGGGTCGACGAAGGAGCTCAGGCGATCGAAGGCATAGCGGTTCGCGAGTGCGAAGCCGAACACGAGGACGATCGCGACCAGCAATCCGTAACCGAGCGTCCGCAACGGCACGCCGGCCACCACGACCATCGAACCGAGGGTGAACGCGATCACGAGCGTCGTCCCCAGGTCCGGCTGGCTGACCACGAGCAACGCCGCCGCGGCGCCGACGATCGCGATCCGCTTGAGGGCGACGCGAAGCGCCGGTGGGCTGCCAACGCGGCCCGCGAGGACCTGTGCTGCGTAGAGGACGAGCGCGAGCTTCATCAACTCGGACGGCTCGAAGTTGAACGGGCCGACCCCGATCCACCGCTGCGCGCCATTCGAGGCGTGACCGAGGTGCGGGAGGCGCACCGCGAGCAGCAGGATGAAGGCAGCGAACAGCAGCGGGCCGGTGAGCGCCCGCAGGGCGGCGACACCGCGGCGCGCGATGAGCCAGGCGGCGCCGAGGCCGACCGCCCCCCAGACCGCGAAGCTGATCAGCTCGCTGGCACCGCTGCCACCGCTCGAGAGCAGGCTGGGGGCGGAGGCGCTGTAAACCATCACGGCGCCGAGCGCGAACAGGCACAGCGCGGCGGTGATCAGTACGTCGGCCGAACGGTCGCGGGGCCGCGGGGCACGGGCGGCGAGGGCATGGGCCATCGCCCTTTTCTTCTACGCCCGAGCGGTCAGGCCTGCTCGCCGACGAGGATTCGAAAGGCGTCGCCGCGTGCCTCGAAGTCATCGAACTGATCGAAGCTCGCACACGCGGGGCTCAGCAGGACGACCTGGCCGGGGCGCGCGAGCCGGCAGGCGTCCTCGACAGCCTCGGCGAGTGTCTCGACCCTGGTGCAGGGCAGGCCGCTCAGAGCGTGCGCGATTCGCGGGCCGTCCTCCCCGATCACGTACACGTGCGCCGTGCGCAGAGCGACCGCGTCGCGCAGCAGCGTGAAGTCCTGGCCCTTGCCGCGGCCGCCGAGGATCAATAGGACGCTGCCGGGATCGAACGCCGCCAGCGCGACGAGGGTACTCGCGATGTTTGTCGCCTTCGAATCGTTGACATAGCTGACGCCGGCGATCTGCGCGATCTCCTCGAGACGGTGGGCAACGCCCCGAAACGCGACGAGCGCGTCATGGACCGCTTCGAGCGAGACGCCGCGCGCGAGGCTGACGGCCGCGGCCGCCATCGCATCCTCGAGTGGTGCGCGCATTCGCAGCTCGGTCGTCGCCAGCAGGATCTCGCCGCGCCAGTACAGCGAGCCGCGTTCGAGCCGGAGCGCGCAACGCTCCCCCGCCCCGAACAGGACCGGCTGCGCGGCGCCCGTTGCGAGCGCTGCCAGATCCTCGGGCAGCACCGCGATCGCCTCGGCGGGCTGGTTGGCGAAGATCCTCAGCTTCGCGTCGCGGTAGCGCTCGAAGCTGTGATGGCGGTCGAGGTGGTCCTCTGTCAGGTTCAGCAGGACGGCGGCGTCGGGAGCGAAGGCCAGCGTGTCCTCGAGCTGGAACGAGGAGACCTCGGCGACGATCGTCGTCTCAGGGGCCGGCGGCGCGGGCAGCAGCGTCGCCAGCGCGCGCCCGACGTTCCCCGCGACCTCGACGGGCGCTCCGGCGGCCCGGTGGACATCGCCGATCAGCTCGACCGTCGTCGTCTTTCCGTTCGTGCCGGTGACGGCGATCAGCTCGTTGGGCAGCAGGCGCCACGCGAGCTCGACCTCTCCGACCACCGGGATTGCACGCGCGAGGGCCGCCTCGATAACCGCTGCCTCGCGCGGAACGCCCGGGCTCTTGACGACACACGCGACGCGGTCGAGTAGCTCCAGCCCTCCGCCGCCGCAGACGAGCTCGATCCCCTCGAGCGGATCTCGCTCCTCGTCGTCGTAGGCGATCACGCGCTCGCCGCGAGCCACGAGGGCAGCGGCCGCAGCCCGGCCCGAACGCGCGAATCCGACGACGAGGTAGGGACCGCGGGGGGGCGGTGGTCTCACTTGTGGATCGAGTGCTGATAGATCACGAACCCGATCGCGGCGCCAACCGAGGCGATGATCCAGAAGCGCAAGATGATCTTCGTCTCCGACCAGCCCTTGAGCTCGAAGTGGTGGTGAATCGGCGCCATCAGGAAGACACGCCGGCGGAAGGCTTGGAAGGACACGACCTGGATCAGCACCGAGAGCGCCTCGATCACGAAGATGCCGCCGATCAGCAGGAGCAGGAGCTCGGTTTGCGTCATCACCGCGAGGCCGGCGATTGCCCCTCCCAGCGCGAACGAGCCGGTGTCGCCCATGAAGATCGTCGCCGGGAAGGCGTTGAACCACAGGAAGCCGACGCTGACGCCGAGCAGGCAGCTCGCGAACAGCGCGAGGTCCTGGTCGCCGAAGCTGATCGAGGTGATCAGGACGAAGGCGAGCAGGACGATCGCCGCGCATCCCGCGGCGAGCCCGTCGAGGCCGTCGGCGAGGTTCACGCCGTTCGTCGTCCCGGCTACGCACAGATAGACGACGAAGGGATAGAGGATCCCGAGGTGGATGATCACGGGGTCGTCGAGCTTCGCGACGTGGAGGTTGAGGTTCGAGGACAGGCCGGCTTTGTGCACCGCCAGCTGCCACAGACCGACCGAGATCAGCGCGAGCGCGACCATCTTCGTCTTCGCGCGCAGCCCGAGCGAGCGGCGGCGCACGAGCTTCATGTAGTCGTCGATGAAGCCGACGAGCGCACAGGCGATCGTCACGAAGAGCACGCTGAGCGCCTTCCAGTCGTACTGGCTGAGGATCAGGAACGGCGCGGCTAGCGCGGTCAGCATGATCACCCCGCCCATCGTCGGCGTACCCGCCTTCGTCAGCAGGTGTTCGGCTGGTCCGTCGTCGCGCACCTGCTGGCCGAACTCGCGTATGCGCAGGAAGCTGATGAACTTCGGACTGAGGAAGATGCAGATCAGAAGCGACGCGGTGCCGCCGATCAGCACGCGAGCGAGCTGACTGCCCGTGGCGAGGGCCGTCGCGGTCACGAGCCCGCTCGCATCAGAGCGAGTCGACGCGCGACGCGCTCCAGCCCGACTGCGCGCGAGCCCTTTACAAGCACGAGATCTCCGCGCTGCAGGAACGGAGCGAGGATCGCGCTCGCCTCGTCGGCGTCGGCTGCGTGGAAATGCTCGCCGCCGATGAACGTCTCACCCGCCAGCTCGGCCAGCGGGCCCACCGTCACGAGGATCAGCACCCGCGCATCGGTCGCCTGCTCGCCGAGCGCCACGTGAAATCCCGGGCCCTCGCGTCCGAGCTCGAGCATGTCGCCGAGCACGGCGATGCGGCGAACCGCCGCCGGCTCGGCAGCGAGCTCTGCGAGCGCCGCGCGCATCGAGACCGGGTTCGCGTTGTAGCAGTCGTTGATCAGTGTCACCCCGCCGGCGAGCTCGACGCGCTCGCCGCGCAGCGGCCCGAGCTCGACCTCGAGGCGCCCGCCGGTCTGCACGCCGATCGCTTCGGCAGTCGCGACCGCGGCGCAGAGGTCGCTCAGGAGGTGGTCCGAGCGGAACGGCGGGTCGAGCCGGCGGCGCTCCCCGAACGCGGCGAGCTCGACGCCGTCGTCGGTCACGCTCGACAGGCTCACGTCGCCACCTGGGCCGAAGCGAACGACTCGCGGCCCGCGCGGTAGGTGGGGATCCAGCAACGGCTCATCGGCGGGAATGATTGCGGTCCCGGCGGGCGGCAACGCGGCGAGCAGCTCCGCCTTGGCCGCGGCGATCCCCTCGAGCGAGCGCAACTGCTCGAGGTGCGCAGGACCGATGTTGACGATGACACCGACATCCGGCTCTGCGATCGCTGCAAGCTCAGCGATCTGTCCCTTCGCGCGCATCGCGAGCTCGAGCACCAGAACCTCCGTGCCGGCGGGCGCGCTCAGGATCGCCAGCGGCAGCCCGATCTCGGTGTTGAGATTGCCCCGGCTGGAGACCGTCGCACGATGCTCGGCAAGCAACGCGGCGAGGATGTCCTTGGTCGATGTCTTGCCGGTCGAGCCGGTTATCCCGATGACGGTCGCGCCAAGCGCCTGGCGCCACGCGCGCGCGAGCGACTGGAGCGCGATCAAGGGCTCGTCGTGCTCGAGGATCGTGCCGGACAGGCCGTGCGCATAGCGCGGACGCACGAGAGCACCCCAGGCGCCGGCATCGAGCGCCTGCTGTGCGAAGCGCCCACCGTCGTCGCGCGCGCCGGCCAAGCCGACGAACAGGTCGCCCGGCTTCACCTCGCGCGAGTCGATCACGAAGCCCGAAGGGCCGTCCGGACGGCCACCTAGCAGGCGCGCCCCGGCGGCCACGGCAACGCGCTCGGCCGACCAGTCCCTCATCGGCGGGCCGGCAGCAGCTCGCGCGCCACCACCACGTCATCGAACGGGACCTTCCGCCCGTCGGCGAACTCCTGGCCCTGCTCGTGGCCCTTGCCGGCGATGACGACGACGTCGCCCGCCTGGGCGAGCTCGATCGCACGGGCGATTGCGGCGCGACGCTCGACGATCGCCTCGACCGCGTGCTCGCCGTCCGGCCTCGTGCCCGCGAGGATCTCATCGACGATCGCCTGCGGCTCCTCCGAGCGGGGGTTGTCGGAGGTCACGATCGTGACCTCGGCGAGGCGCGTCGCGATCGCGCCCATCTGCGGCCGCTTACCGCGATCGCGATCGCCACCGCAACCGAAGACGGCGATCAGTCGCCCGCTCGTCAGCTGGCGAGCTGCTGCGAGGACGTTCGCGAGCGAGTCGGGCGTGTGGGCATAGTCGACGAGAACCGCGAACGGCTGGCCCTCGTCGAGCGCCTGAAAGCGCCCTGGCGCCGGTGTCGCGCGTGCGAGCGCCGTCGCGATCAGATCGAGCGGAACGCCCAGCTGATGGGCCACAGCCAACGCGCCGAGGGCATTCGCCGCATTGAAGTCCCCGGGCAGGCGCGTGCGGATCGCGATCTCCCCGTCCGGGGTCTGGGCGGTGAAGCTTCCGTCGGCGATGCCCGAACGCAGGTCGCTCGCAACGTAGTCGGCGCGCGTTTGCAGGCCAAAGCCGAGTGCCTGTGGGAAGTCCTGCTTCAGGCGGCGCCCGTACGGATCGTCGAGATTGACGATCGCGATCCTCGGGGCCGCCTCGAAGAGCCGGCGCTTGGCGGCGAAGTAGTCCTCCATCGTCGGGTGAAAGTCGAGATGGTCCTGGGTCAGGTTCGTGAAGAGTGCGGCCTCGAAGCGAATCGCATCCGCGCGATGGAGCGCGAGGGCATGCGAGGAGACCTCCATCGCGCAGGCCTGATCGCCGGCGGCGAGCATCGCCGCAAACGACGCCTGGAGGTCGATCGCCTCGGGGGTCGTGTGGATCACATCACCGTCGCGGCCCCCGATCACCGACTTGACTGTGCCGAGCAGCGCGGTCCTGATTCCGCCGGCCTCGAGCAGCTGTCGGATCAGGAACGCGGAGGTCGTCTTGCCGTTCGTGCCGGTGACGCCGACCACGCGGAGCTTCGCGCTCGGGTCTCCGTTGAAGCGCGCCGCGAACACAGCCATCGCCTCGCGACTCGACGCGACCTGAACCTCCGGAACGCCAAGACCGAGCGGTCGTTCGACGACGAGTGCGGCCGCGCCTTGTGCGACCGCTTGCGCGGCGTGGTCGTGACCGTCGCGCTGCCCGCCGGCGACGGCGAAGAACAGCGCGCCCGGCGCGACGTTGCGGCTGTCGTAGGCAAGCGAGGTGATCTCGACGGGCGGGGCCCCTTCGCTCAAATCGGAGAGCAGCATCGAGCCCAGTCTATGGCGGTCCCTACGCGACGGGCGCGAGGCGGGAGCCCGCGGAGGGCCGGCTGCACAGCGACCCGGGGGCCTGGAATGCGGGCCGCGCGAGCGGCGCCGGCCTCGGCTGTGACGCGGGCCGGTTAGGCTTGACGGATACGCGATCCGGATGACTCTGCTGCCAGCCGGCCTCGCGCGGAAGCGGACGCTCCGGAGCCTCCGGCGCGGCGCTCGCGCGCAACGCTGGTCGTCGGCCTGGCGCTGGCCGTCGCCGTGCTGATCATCGCGATCGCGCTCGCGATCGGGCCGCCGCGAGGCGCCAATCAGAACACCTCGCCGGGTGCGGCGTCTGCCCTCGCCTCGAACCCGAACGTGGATCCCGGCACCGCGATCTCGGGGACGGCGCCGGACTTCACGCTCACCAACCAGTTCGGGCGCGAGGTGTCGCTGCGCTCGCTGCGCGGTCACGTCGTCGTTCTCGCGTTCACAGACGCGGTCTGCACGACCGTCTGCCCGCTGACGACGACTTCGATGGTCGATGCCAAGGCGCTGGTCGGCCGCGCGGGCGATCGCGTCGACCTGATCGGGATCGATGCGAACCCGACGGCGACGGCCGTGAAATGGGTTCGCGCCTATTCGCTGGCGCACGGGATGGCGCACCAGTGGCAGTTCCTCACGGGCTCGCTGCGCACGCTGCGCCGAGTCTGGGCGGCCTATCACATCCTCGTCCAAATCCAGGCCGGCCAGATCGACCACACGCCAGCGCTATTCGTGATCGACGCGCAAGGCCGGCTGGCCGAGATCTACGAGACGCAGATGGCGTACTCGAGCGTCGCACAGCAGGCGCAGGTCCTGGCCCATGAGATCTCGCACCTCCTACCCGCCCATCCGCCGGTGCGCTCTTCGCTGGCCTACGCGACGGTCGCACCGCTCGGGCCGGCGCTGCGAGTCAGCTTGCCCCGCGCGGGCGGTGGATCGGTCCGCCTTGGTCCCGACGGCGCGCCGCGCCTGTACGTGTTCTTTGCGAGTTGGCTGCGCGAGGCCGGGAACCTCGCCGGCGAGCTCGACTCGCTGCGCGCCTACGCGGCACAGGCGCCGCGAAGCCACCTGCCGGCGCTGACGGCCGTCGACGAGGCGAGCG
>CAVPFP010000016.1:0-29364 GCA_963703775.1 uncultured Solirubrobacterales bacterium
TGGTGAAAAACCGTTCACTATCATACATCTCAATGCCTTTCTGTTTGATATTCTTGCCTGGGAGCTTGCCTTTGACGATGACATGCAGGCCGCGAAGAGAGGGGGAGTACTCAGTGTAGGAGTCCAGTTGTGCAACAATGTCCTCCACATCAGGGGTGATTTTCCCATCTACCAGGCAGTTATCAAAATCTATTCCTGTGAATGGCGCAGACTCGGAGAACACAAAGCCTAATCCCGCAAACCTGCCTGACTTGAGCGCATTCAACGCTACGGGTAGTCTGTCCCAGGTTTGGGGGTTGGTAGTACTGGCTGACATATGCGTGCGAGGATTGAAGGGAACTTTTTTCATTTCTCCTTGTTTGTTTTCAAGGAGACTCCAGACTACCCAATTCGGATAAGGTTGGAGTGATTGAAGGTAGCCATCTTTGAAGCGTTCCTGTATGTGCAGCACTTCCATGTTTTGTCTCTTTGCTAAGTGTTCTCTCTCCATATACGGATAAGGAGGTAAAAAGGCACAAGAAGGGAGAAATAAAGGTTCGACATGACAAAAGCATATTTTTCTGGAAAGTATTTTTTAATAAACGAAGGCCACTTATTTTTTCCTTCTTCGGTATTAAAATAACTCTCATGCGCTTTACAAATATGAATAGCATTTTTAGACTCGGCACTAATTAACTTGAATTGACGGCTAACAACATGAGCCTTACATCGCATGCCACTACATTCAATATTGCCTTGTCATTTCTGATTCACAAGTAAAATCAATTTTCTATTAAAAACTTATTTTGCATTGCTTCGAAGCGTTAATTAACACTTTAGCTTCAAATACTGCCATATTTTAGAAAATTAATTAACAGCTAGTAAAAAGCATTTTTATCATTTCCGTTAGGGAGCTACGGGCTAACTCTTCTTTAGTTTAAAATGTTTACAATCACACGTTTCCCCAGTCGCACCCTTGATATAACTATCCTCATTAAAGCATGGCCTTTTCCCACTTTCGTTTGGAGCTGCGTGAATACCGAGAATATGTCCACACTTACAAAGTCTATCCCAATTATTATCAAAATCAAATTGGCAATTATTATCTCTCGGTTGATGTCGAACTTTATCCTTCATATTCCTCTACCGCACTCCGCTAATAGCCTAGGATGCTACAATCTGTTCATCTACCTCTTCAATAACCGTAGTAAGCTTGTACTTTTTACCTTTGCCAACAAGGTCAATCGTATAGGTGCAGTTGGTAGCATTAGTCTCTTTCATAAGGATGAGTAGCCCTCTAAGCCAATTTCTTTTTGCTTTTCTGCTATATATTCTGCTGCTTGTTCTGATTTTGTTTTCTCATTCATATATACTGCCACTAAGGGACTAGGATTTTCTAATCTCTGCTATCGCTTCGTTCAGTTCTTGATGCATCTACTGAACCACCAGCGTCAGGGTGGGCTGTTCTCGCTCTCGCTTTATATGCTGCCTCTGCAACCTCAATAGGAGCATCAGGCATAATCCCCAGGATTTGACTGATTTTGTTGGCGAATGACACTAGCAATGTCCAAAAATCTGGGTAAATCGCCATGAATAAGCTCTTACATACTGAGCTTGAAGCAAGAAGGTTTCAGTCCAGTACATGCCTTTTTCAACTTGCAATCTCATTCGCCAACAAAATCTTTGGTAGGGAGATTTTTTTGCCTTGGAGCATTGAGCTGCATATATGCCGATTGAAGAACCTCTGCGATTCCTCGTTTTTCGTTCATTCGCATATCATCAATTGCCAGAATAGAGGACACGCAGATTATCAACAGCTCTTGCTTGTCTTCCCATTTGAAGATGTATTTGTTTACCATTTTTGATAATTAAGTGTAACCGTCCGGTCTATTTCTGTTTGATTGAAACCCGTTAACCTCGCACCTCTGGGATAGTTGGTAGTCTATTCTCGGACCCCCATTTTTCAAAAGCATCAGCTAGTTCATTTTGAGTTTCGTGCCATGTCTTTTTTGTTGTAATTGAATAATTCATATCATTCATTTATCAGCCAGTTACCTGTCTAGCTGTTTATCTCTAAAATAATGGTCATAATCTTTGGCTGACATTAACTCATAAGCAGTTTCTTCATCGTGCTGTTCAAGGATATGCTTGTTTAAATCTTTTTTAAAAGCAAATCCCTCGCCGCATTTACATAGATATAAACCTTTCATTAGATTGTATGCTGGATGTGTTGCTTGATAATATAAACTTTTCATATCATTCCTTTCTCTCCTAGAACAGAGATAGCTCAGTGGATAGGGAAGAGTCACAAACTAATATATTCGTATAATCATTCTTCCATCATTATTTATGTAAAAATAAACCGTTTTTATCTGAACAAGCTTACTTCCAGGAACACTATGAACAGTCAAATCAACATCAGCTTCTGGGAATTCTCTTTTAAAGAATTGTATATATTAATTGCCTCCCTATAAGAATAGAGTCTGCTGCCTTTATCTTCTGATTTGTCTGTTCTTGTTTGTTTCGTTTCTTCTTTGAGAAGCTCTTTTACCTTATCCTCAACGATTTTAGTTATTTCTGGCTTTATATCCTCAAGAATTCCTTTGAGGTGTTTTCAATGACTCCTTTTTGCTTTTCAGCTTTTAAGACTCGATAAACATAAGCGATAGAAAGACTTGCTTAGCAACAATTTCCTTTGCGCTCTAAGCCCAGCTGCTTTAGTTTTAGTATCTCTGCTGAGACATCCTCACTTTTCCCTCCCTCTACAGGTAAGGCATCTGATACGCTTTGTTCTATATTATTTGTAGCTCTTCATTCATATCATCATTTTGTCGGGTTGTCTGACTGAAATCACTACATACCATATTCCACGAATGCGTCTCATCAGTCCTTCCATAATATTACTCAGGTATATACTCAAATATCTCTCCGACTGGACACTCCAGTACCTTGCAGAGATTATTCATTGTCTTATCCATGTTCACCGTCTTATTTCGGTTCTTTTTCAAGTCTATGATTGTCCGCTCAATTGAGATTTGCCTTTTTCGCCAAGTCTTTTACTTTTATATCTTTCCGTGCCATTATTTCTGCTAAATGAATTCTTATCATGTACTCGATACTAACAAAAGGGTAAATTAATGTCAATAAGTGAAACATTTACTGTCCCTTCAGATTCAATCACTTGGTTTTTCTTGGTTTCGTATTTGGCATATTCTCTAAAATAGTGTTAACTGTTCTTTTTTACCGTGTTCTTTCTCATAAAGGACTTCATCATAGATTTCTTTCAGACTGAATACTTCATTACAATCTTTTCCATTAAGTTTATCTACTCCGATTTGGTATCTTCCTATTTTCCTTACCATACGAGCCGTACCTTCGTCATGATTGCCATTCCAGTTATAGCCACTGATACTAGCGTAGTATTTATCACAGGCACATCCTAGACAACCATCGGCAAGTGATTCAATGCTATCTCCTCTTAATACATATGCTCTGATTAAATCTTTTGCTGCCTCTCTCGCAGCCATATTCTCCTTTCTCAGGTAAATTACCTGCTTCCGTTTATCAATATGTGAGACTGATAAACGGTTGGCAGACAAGCTACATTTTGTACTTTTTCTCTACCTCCTGTACTTGTTTTACTGCTTGATTTGCTATTCTTTCGGTTTCCTTGTCTGCTTCGTATGGTGCTATTCCTGTTTTAGCGTGATAGCAAAGGTAGGCAAACAAAAGAGTTTTGAATACTGTATCTTAAATCTTCAAGTATAGCTTTTTTGCTTTTTGCCATTTTTATCACCTCCTCTCTTCAGGCTAGTTTGACCGCACTCAGCCCCGATTACTCAGGACTGAGAACCATGAACTCTTCCTCTCCCAGACCTCAAACTTTGTATCTATGTGGTCGGTATCATCAAGTACAATTTAAAATCTCTATACATTTTCTCGACTTTTTCGATTGCTTCCTCTTCGGTGTCTGCATTGACTTCAACCATCGCTCTAAAGTTTCGGTAACTGAGACTTTGAAAGAGTTACTTGGGAGCTTTTGTTCTTCTGTCGTAAATTCACCTCCAATCCCAGGCAGTATGTTATACTACATTGCCTGTAGCCTTCTCCCTAGTTTGAGTAGGGAGAGGTTAAGACAGAGAAATCTATCCTGCTTTCTTCTTTAGGTTGGCCAGCTCAAAGAGTGTGCCTTGTTCTCTCAGCTTGATTTCCTTTTTCATTTCTATCCTCACTGGTTCGGGCAACTCTTTTACTTCTTCCTCGAATACATAGCCGCCTTTTCGCTGTGTTCTATAAACTTGGTGGAACTTCCAAGTCAAAGTATCCCCACAGTAGATGTCAGCATCCAGGTCGAAGAGCCACATATTTAAGGCGGTCATCTTCACGCAGACAGGAGCTATATCCATGCCTACGAACTGCACATCTTTATTCTGTTTACCCATGCTAATCAAGAAAAATCTTCCGCTTCCGCATGTTGGGTCGTTTACCGACTGTCCTGATGACGGACATCCCACTAGTTGCGCCATCAAGTCGCAGACTGGTACAGGCGTAAAGAATTGTCCATGCTCTCCGAAACTGATTTGAGACTCATAAATTTCTCCGAGAATATCATGGCCGTATTCTTTTATTTCTTTTAGCAAACAGCTGCATGCTTCAGCGAAATAATCACAGGGTCTTTTTCCTATTGGGAGGCTCTTGTTTTCTTTATACTTACCGACAACTTGCAAATATGCTTCCTCATATTTTCCTGTCAGCTTGCGTTTTCTCAGTTTTTCAATGATGTCTTTCTCTTTTAGATTGTCTGTCAGCGATAACAGAGCAAATAAGCAGGTGTCTAAGAAATCAGAAAGTATTGTCAGGAGATAGCCAAAATGGTGTATCTCTTCCAACTGCTTCCAAGTTTGCTTTCCGTGTTGTACTGGATTTTTTATATTTCATCACCTCCTCTCTTTAGGCGTAGACCAACGAACAGCAAAATGTACTCATCGCCGTTAGCGATGATGTATGTTTTGTGTAGTTAACTAGGCGTGTTCACCGTAGCGTCTATACGCCAGCCAAGAGGAACCGTTTCAATTTCCCCTGGTTGGCGTACTGCTTAAAACTTCTTCCGCTTCCAGCAAGTAGTCAGAGTGTTTTTCTCGTCTTCTCTCCGAACAATCAGTATCACGCTATATTGGCTATATTCTCTAACTATCTTTTTCACCCAGTTCTTGTTTCCCATATCTCCATGCGTCTAAAATATCCGTCTCAGTGAGTCCGTATTCTTTCATTTTGTTATACGCATATCGGCTGATTGTTATTTCACCGGAGCATCTTGATAAATATGTTTTGAAAGATTTTTAAGTATTTTTAACACCTTTATCGACAAACTCCCACTTCTCAAGGATTTCTTGAATTTCTAGTGCCAGCTCTTTGACTCGGAGCATATACGCCATAAAAGTTATCCTGCCAACTCCAAAGTCTTCTCCTGCCTCAAGAAGAGCCAGTGTTTTATCGAGTAATAAATCCCGTAGGTCGTTCAAGTCTTTTCACCCCCTTTCTTCTTTTTAATTATTAAAGAACTTGTATTAAGAAATTAAATCTTAATCTACATATATTGTATCATCGTTCCATATGGTATACAAGACTTATAGTCATACTCTTACATGGCTAAATAGTGGATAAAATGGGGATAAGCATAGTCTTATAGGATGGTTGTAATAGATTAGATGGATCCAACTTTATTAACTGAGTAAATTTTGTGGTTTGTGTTTCAATAATCTTACTCTTTTGTTTGACCGACCAAGTCCAAGAGGAGGAAAAGAAAAGAGTAAGATTGTGTTGTCACCAGATTTGCATAGGTTTAAGTAGCATCAGTCGGCTTTGCCGTAAATTCTGGATAGAAGCCAACTTATGACAGACGAATTGACAGACGAATTGACGGACGCTGAGAGTCTGTATTTTTAGTCGTATTACATGCCTGTGGAATATTGGTAGAACTAGATATCTAGGAGAGAATAGAGCTGTTTTGTTGGTTCATCCAGGGGATGCAACCAGGAGGGTTCTAAAAAGTGTTCGGATCTCCAATATCCATTGGAGAGGTAGGAACGTGTTCAGAGTTGTGAAACATTCGGTTTCGGATGCTGTCAGGCTTTATTGTTCCTCGGATATCAGTAAGCATTTTTTCTGTCTCTTCCCTCATCCACGTAACATGGTCATTGTCAGTACTGGAAGTGAACGCAATACGGGGATATATGGATGATGGTAGCGTTTCTCAAAAATGCCATTTTCAACCACCCAGTAAATCCCTCTAATTTTATCCAGAAAAGCCTTTTTTCTATGCGTTTCTCGTTCGTGTTCAACAATAATAATTCTCCGTTTTGCTCGCTCAAATGGGTCAAAGGTTATGGCAAATTGCGAGTTATATCATTGACAACTCCATGCTTAGTTCCATTCGGCTCCATTGCGACAAATGGGTTGCTGGTTAACTCATAATCCCGTTCCCAGGAGAGAAGTTTTATACGCGGATCATATTCAGTTATTTTTGAAGCGGCGATAATGAATTTATTGAGTTCCAACGGTATCATGAGGTTAAATGGGTGAGTAGGCAGCCCACTCAGAGGTAGGTTTGTAAAAACGCATATCATACCCGTAATCATCACGGAGCGTTATCATTCCTTTCTCTGCCAGGACACAGACATACGGACTATTCCCTGAGGAGTTGCAAGTTAAAATATGGGATAAATAGCCATGCTTTTCAAGTTCTTGGATATTGGGTTTCACCGTTGAAGCAGACTTTACGCTTCCAACCGCGCTAATAACTAAGTCAGTTGTCAAAACTTGATGGCGGTGGAGCGCAAACAAAATCTTAAAGTGTGCTGGTTTTACTTTGAATGGCATGGGTTTTCCGCTAAAAATCGTCCAGGTTTTCATACCTGTCAATTCTATCAGTCTGTTGTTGTGGGTAGTCAACTGGATCAACAAAGGAAGAAAGTATCTCGTTTTTGATTTCCGTTTCGCCCTTTTTTGCAATACTTTTCTTTTGTCTGCTTAATGATAGTATTCCACCTGGCTGTTACGAGATGATCTGCGTATTTTGCCGGAAGTTCAGTTGTTCGTATGGTATAGACATTGTTTCCCACCTTTAAAGATCCTTCTCTATCGGGGAGCTGGTGAAGACTATCGGCAATCTCTAAAGAGGTGTACTCAGGCGGATCGGCAGCAAGAGGGAGTTGAATAAGCTCCCGACAAACAGCACGTAAGTTAGAATCAAGCGAACTGAGCGCGTCCAGGTCTTCAACTTCTTCACGCTCTATATCTTGCAGTTGTTTGCGAAGCTGTATGAGACGTGCAGACTCACACTATACTACTTCCTATTTTCCCCTCGATTGATCGGCATCCGCGGCGGTGTCAGCTCGAGCTCCGTGCTGCTGATCATCGCGATCGTCGGCACCACCGTCGCACCGTGGCAGCTTTTCTTCCAGCAATCGAACGTGATCGACAAGCGAATCACGCCGCGCTGGATCAACTACGAGCGGCTCGATACGACGCTCGGCGCCTTCATTGTCGTGATCGGCGCCGCCGCGCTGATGGCGATCTGCGCGTTCGCATTCCGAGGCACCGGCTACTTCGGCCATTTCCAGAACGCCGGCGCAACGGCCGCCGGCCTCACACACACGCTCGGGTCACCCGCGGGTGACTTCTTTGCGGTCGTCCTGCTGAACGCGTCGCTGATCGGCGCCGCGGCGCTCACGCTCGCCACGAGCTACGCCTTCGGCGACCTGACGGGCACGCGCGGCTCACTTCACCGCAGCATGCGCGAAGCGCCCGGTTTCTACTTGATCTTCGGCCTGCTGATCAGCGGCGCGGCCGGGATCGTGTTGATCCCCCACGCACCGCTCGGCATCATCACAACCGCGGTGCAGGCACTCGCAGGCGTCCTCTTGCCGAGCGCAACCGTCTTCCTGCTGCTGCTCTGCAACGACCGCGAGGTCCTCGGTCCCTGGCGCAACGCGACCTGGCTCAACGCGATCGCCTGCGTGATCATCTCCGTGCTCGTTCTGCTGTCTTTGATCCTGATGGCGACGACGGTCTTTCCGACGATCAACGTGACGCGCTTTGCGCTGATCGGGGCAGGCGTGCTCGCTGCCGGCCTGCTTGGCCTCGCCGCCGCGCTGGCGCGCACGCGCCGCGCCGCGGCCGGCGTGACGGTGATCGACACCGAGCCACAGATCCCCAAGGCGCAGTGGACGATGCCGCCGCTCGCCCTGCTCGAGCGCCCCCGTGCGACGCGCGCACGCAGCATCGCGCTCGGCTCGATGTGGACCTACCTCGTCCTTTCGGCTGGGCTCCTGATCGTCAAGGCCGCACAGCTCGCGGGCGCGTAGCGCGGGAGCTACTGCTTCGCGAGCGCCTCGAAGTTCTCGTACAAGCGCGGCTCGTTGAAGCGTTTGCGCGCCGCTTGCGCGGCGGGTGCCACGCGCGCCCACACGCCCTCGACCCACAGCCAATCACGGACCAGGTCGCGGTTCAGAATGTCGTTCTTGACGAGCGTGCCGATCGTCTCGAGGTAGACGAGCATCGTTCGCACGGGCGTGTCGTTCATCGCGTCGGCGATCTCCGGGTCGAAGTCGTCTTCGAAGATCGACGGCATCGCCTCGTTGACGCCGAGCGCGGTACCCCACTGCGCGATTTGAACGAGCAGCTGCGCATCCTCGTAAGTCGCTACCGCCATCATGCCTCCTCGCGTTCGTTGCCCGACAACGCTAGCGCGGCGCCGGTCAGAGCGTGCGGAGCCCGAGCTCGCGCAACGTCCCCGGATCAACCGGGGCAGGCGCGCCGGTCAGCGGGTCGACGCCGGTCGCGGTCTTCGGGAAGGCGATCACCTCGCGGATCGATCTCGCGCCCAGCGCAGATCGCGACGATCCGGTCGATCCCGAGCGCGATCCCGCCGTGTGGCGGCGCGCCGTAGCGCAGCGCGTCGAGCAGGAAGCCGAAGCGCTCGCGCGCCTCCCGCTCGGAGAGGCCGATCACGTTGAAGACCTGCTCCTGCACCTCGGGCGTGTTGATGCGGATCGAGCCGCCACCGAGCTCGACGCCGTCGCAGACGAGGTCGTAGCCGCGTGAGAGGAGCTTCGCCGGGTCCGGTGAAGTCATCCCCAACCGGCGCGGGTGAACGGGTGGTGCATCGCGGTCCATCGCCCCTCGCCCTCGCTCCATTCGAACATCGGGAAATCGCGCACGAAGACCACGTCGTGGCGCGAGCGGTCGATCAGGCCGAAGCGCTCGCCGAGCTCGAGGCGCAGCGCACCGAGCGCGCGCGCCGCAACCTGCTCCCGGTCGGCGACGAACAGCAGCAGGTCCCCGGCGGAGCCGCTCGAGCTCGCGCCGTACCGCCTCAACTGCCTGCGCCGAGAGAACTTCGCGAGATTGCCGCTGAAGCCACCGTCGGCATCGAGGTAGATCGGGGCCGCGGCTTTCGCGCCGAAGCGCTGGACGACCTCCTGAGAGCCGTCCAGCTGCGCGCGCGAGAGCTCGTGTGCACCCGCGTTGATCGCGCGCACGACCCCGCCGGTTGCGAGCACGCGACTCGAAAACCTTGAACTCGCTCCCGCGCACTGCATCGGAGACGTCGTGGATCTCGAGACCGAACCGCGTGTCCGGGCGATCGGAGCCGTAGCGGGCCATCGCCTCGGCGAAGCGCAGCTGGGGCCACGGCGTGTCGGTAACGGCGAAGCCCGCGGCCGCAAAGACGGCCGACATCACCGCCTCCGTCGTCTCGAGCACCTCCTCCTCGGTCACGAACGCCATCTCGAGATCGAGCTGCGTGAACTCGGGCTGGCGGTCGGCGCGCGTGTCCTCGTCGCGAAAGCAGCGCGCGATCTGGTAGTAGCGCTCGTAGCCCGCCATCATCAAGAGCTGCTTGAAGAGCTGTGGCGACTGCGGCAGCGCGTAGAAATTGCCGAGCGCGGTGCGCGCCGGGACGAGGAAGTCACGCGCGCCCTCAGGAGTTGCCTTCGTCAGGATCGGCGTCTCGATCTCGACGAAGTCACGGGCGTTCAGCGTGTCGCGAATCGTGGTGACGATCGCGTGGCGCATGAGGATCGCGTCGCGCATCGTCTCGCGGCGCAGGTCGAGCGAGCGGTGGCGCAGGCGCAGCATCTCGTCGACCGCGACGTCCTCGTCAAGCGGGAATGGCGGCGTCGGCGAGCTCGCAAGCACGTCGAGCTCCTCGACAGCGAGCTCGATCTCGCCGGTCGCGAGGTTGGGGTTCACGTTCTCCGCGTCGCGCGCGAGGAGCTTGCCGCGCGCGCTGATCGCCCACTCGCTGCGCAGGTCGTGCGCGTCGTCGAGCCCGTGAAAGACGAGCTGGAGCAGCCCCGAGCGGTCGCGCAGGTCGATGAACACGAGGCCGCCGTGGTCGCGTCGGCGATGCACCCAGCCGGCAACGCGGACCTCCTCACCGACATCAGCCGCGCCGAGATCTCCGGCCCATCGTGTGCGGTAGCGGTTCGCGGCGGGCGGATTCTTCACGCCGAGCAGCACCTCCCCGACGATCGCTTCCGCCGAGAGCGTTCGCTCCGCTCCGCTCTCGCGGTCGCGGAGACGCACACCGTCCTCCTCGACAATCGCGACGTAGCGGGTCCCCAGCCGCTCGGCGTGCTTGAGCTGCCCTTTCAGCGAGCGCCCGCCGAGCTCCATCTCGGCGCGCCGCCCGGCGCCGCGCAGCTCCAGCAAGAGCTGGAAGGCCGCGGCACGCCGGCCCTCGTGGGCGACGTAGATCTGTGGTGGCTGCGGAGCCGGTGGCTGCAGATCTGCCGCGAGGACGATGCGCTCGATTCCGGCGGCCCAACCGATCCCCGGCGTGGGCGGACCGCCGATCAGCTCGACGAGGCCGTCGTAGCGCCCGCCGCCACCAACGCCCGACTGCGCGCCCAATGCGTCGCTCGTGAACTCGAACAAGGTGCGGGTGTAGTAGTCGAGGCCGCGCACGAGCGTCGGATCGATCTCGTGGGGAACGCCCGCGAGATCGAGCAGGCTGCGCACCTCGGCAAAGTGCGCGGCGTCCTCGGCGTCGAGTCGGTCGATCAGCCGCGGCGCGTTCGCCATCACGGCCTGCGTGCGCGGGTCGTCTGAGTCGAATGCCCGCAGCGGATTGAGGTCGATCCGCGAGCGCACCGTTTCGGAGAGCTCGTGCTCGTTCGCGCGCAGGTATGCGGCCAGCTCCTCACGGTACGCGGCCCGGGTCTGCGCGTTCGCGAGGCTCGACAAGCGCAGGCGGACGGTGGCTCCGAGTCGCTTGAGGAGCTCGTGCAGGAGCGCGATCAGCTCAGCGTCGACGGCCGGGTCATCGCTGCCGAGGGCCTCCGCGCCGACCTGCCAGAACTCGCGGTAACGGCCCTTCTGCGGGCGCTCCGCGCGGAAGAACGGCCCGAAGTAGAAGAGCTTCACGGGAGCGGGCAGCTTGTGCATGCCGTGCTCGACGTATGCCCGGCAGACGGGCGCGGTGCCCTCGGGGCGCAGTGTCAGCGAGCGCCCTCCCCCATCGTCGAAGCTGTACATCTCCTTCTGAACGATGTCCGTCGCCTCACCGACGCCGCGTGAGAAGAGCTCGGTCACCTCGAAGGTCGGCGTTTCGATGCGCGCGTAGCCCGCGGCCTCGAGCAGCTCACGCGCGGCGTGCTCAACGAGCGCACGCTCGGCGGATTGCTCGGGGAGGATGTCGAACGTGCCGCGCGGAGCGGCGATCTTCGCGCTCACCGGGCGGCCGGCGCGCGCAGGTCAGCGAGAAACGGGTTCGTTTCGCGCTCGCGCCCGAACGTCGTGAGCGACATGTGGCCGGGATATACGTGCGTGTCGGGCGGGTACGCGTCGAGCAGCTGCGCGATCGATGCGCGCAGCGTCGGACCAGTCGCCACCGGGCAGATCGGTGCGACCAACCGAGCCCGCGAACAGAACGTCACCGCTAAAGAGCGAAGCGGTCTCCGGGATCGCGTAGCTGAGGTGGCCCGCACTGTGTCCGGGCGTCAAGTGAACCGTCACTTCGAGCCCGGCGAGCTCGAGCTGCTCGCCACCGGCGAGCGGAACTCAGGCTCGTGCGCTCGCAACCGCTCCGAGCGGTGTGATGCCCGTGAGCGAGATCCTCGCGCTCGAGTCGCGGGCAGTAGACAGGCGCGCCGGTGTGCCGGGCGAGCGCAGCAACAGCGCCGATGTGGTCGATGTGGGTGTGCGTGACGAGGATCGCCTCGATCGTGACGCCGAGCGCTTCGATCGCTTGAATCAGGCGCTGCGCCTCATCGCCCGGATCGATCAGGAGCGCCCCGGTCGAGCCATGAGTCCGCGCGACATAGGCGTTCTCCGCGAAGGGGCCGACGGTGAACGTGCGGACGTCGAGCGGAACGCTCACCTCGCTGCCTGCTTGCGCTGATAGCGGCGGTACATGTACAGATCCGTGTAGTAGATCAATGGCGTGTAGATCCGAGCACGATCGGAAGCAGCAGCAGGTTCGAGCTCACGGACTTGCTTGAGCAGCAGCGCCGCGATCGCGTAGACGATGATTGCCGCCGCGGCCGCCTTCGGCCCGCAGTCTTCCAGGTCGGTGGCGCGCTCGTAGCGTTTCGGCCTCGGCGTGCCCGTGCTGCGCTTCCGCCCCGCCCCGCCGCGCCCACCGCTACCGGCCTTCTCGGCCGCTCGTCGGCTTGCGTCCCGTGCGACCGCGCGCCTCGATCGCGCCCGCGGCGTTGCCGCGGTGCTTCGTCGGCCTTCTGCGCTTGCTCGTCCGGGGCATCGCTTCAATTGAAGCGTAGTGCGTTCTCGGCGACCTGGCGTGCGGGATCGAAGCCGCGTAGCTCGACATCGGACGGAAAGCCCGCGAGCGCCGCCGCCGGGACGAGCCCGACGATCTCGGCCGCGGCGACCGCAGCCACGCCGAGCGATCCGCGCGACGATTTCGCCGAGCGGCGTCGCGTACGGGTCCTCGACGTTCATCGAGACCTGCACGGTGCGGCGCGCGCAAGCCAGCTCGACGCCGATCGCGCGCAGAACTCGCCCCGGCTTCACGCATCTCCGCAGCGATCGCGCTCGCGCCGTCGCGGTCGGCCGGCGGGGAAGCTCGACGTTGAACGCAACGATCGGCGGCCGCGCCGCGACGAGTGTCGCGCCCGCGGTCGGATGAAGGCGTCGCGGGCCGAAATCAGGCGCCAGCCACCCGCACCGAGCGCTGCAGCGAGCGCGTCACCCCGCCGCGCCGCAGCTCTGCCCGCGTCCGCCCGCCCGCGAGAGCCCCGTAGAGGAACACCGGCAGCTGAGCTCACGCGCGAGCAGGTCTGCCGTGAGGAGCGCCTCGCGCAACGGCCGCGCCACGCAGCCCGGGCTCGAAGTACACGATCGGGGCAACGTCGACGGCTCCGACGTGTGGATGACACCGCGCGGCTCATTGAATGTCGATCCGCGCGACCGCCTCGCGGGCCCCCGCGAGCACCGATTGCGCGAGCCGCCCGGGCGAGCCGGCGAGCGTGAAGACCGGCGCGGTGGTGATCGGGGTCGGCGTGGCGATCGAGCACCGAGGCGCTGCTCGCGAACGCTGTGCCGATGGCGTCGAGCGCCAAGCGATTACGTCCCTCGGAGACGTTCGGGCACGGCAACCAGCTGCGGTCGTGACGAGCGCTCGTTACCTGCCCCTCCGGCGAAGCCGACGCTCACACCGCGCCAGCCTACTGGTCCTTCTCGCGGTCGCCGGTCGCAGCGGCCTCTAAACTTCCCGTCCCCGCCGGAGTAGCTCAGTCGGTTAGAGCAGCGGAATCATAATCCGCGTGTCGGGGGTTCGAGTCCCTCCTCCGGCATGGGAAAGGGCTGCAAATAGGCGCTTTTCCGGCAGACCACTCTGGTCGCTCGCCTATGTCCAACCTGGACGCGCTGGGTCCTCGAGCGATCGCCGATCGGCGATGCGTCCGTCGAGTGACCACCACAAGAACGCGAGAGCGGGGCGATCGCGCGCCGGCCTCAAACGCTGCGCTACGTGCGCACCCCGGTCGGCAGCACCGGCGGGTCGGTGATGGTCTCGGGGTCTCCGTAGGCAATCGTCACGGGGATGCCGGCGTCAGGTTTTCCGCCGGATGACGGCTGGTGGAACACGCAGGCCACGAAGCTTGCCGGTCGCGCTGCGCTTCGCGACACGAGCCCGATGTAGCCGTCGGCGTAGAGCTGCTCACCTACTGCCTGAAAGGGTGGCCAGGTGCGCCGGCCGGGGGTCGGGACCACGAGGCCGACGCGCGCGAGCTGCTGCGGGCTGCGCAGATCGACAAGCTCGACCGCTGGGACTTCGGCGGTCCACAGCCAGCGCGGCAGTGCGGCTTGCGGGGGTAGGCCGCGTTCAGCGAGATGGCGGTACCACTCCGCCCAGACGCCGGCGCGATCGAGCGCGAAGTACACAGCGTCGACGACGCCGCCGCGCTGCCAGCGGTTGTCGTCCGGCGGGAAGGGGCGCGTATCCGCGTGGACGCCTACGGGCGTTTGGCGAAACCACCGGCCCGCGAAGGTCGCCAGCTCGACGTCGAGCGCCACGTCGCGCTAGGACGCGCCGGGCGACTCTAGGCCTGAGATGACGCGTGCGACGGCGGTAGCCTGCCCGCGGGCGATCAGCTCGATCGGGCGCCGGTCATCGAGCGCCTCGATCGGCTTCAGCAGCCACACCTGGATGTAGTTCGGATCGATCACCCTCGCCAGGCGATCAGTGATCGCGCTCAGGTCTGCGACGCGCCGAGCGCGGCGCCGGTCGGCGAGCTGCGACCGTTCAGCCAGTCGCGGACCGTGCTCGGCGCCGCGCCCACCGCCTCAGCGATCAGCGCATCCGAAAGGTGCGCCGATTCGTGGATACGGAGAGCTTCTTCCGCGAATGCCGTTGCCATTCACGAGAGCGTACCTCGACGTCGCTATCTCCGTCAAGATTCCGTCGTCGTTCGACGCGACTCCTAGCGTCACCGGCAACTCAGAACGCCGCGAGCACGTGCATGCCCGTCAAACCCGCAAACGCCCGCGGCGGCGTGGCCCGTCCCTAGCATCCCGCAGAGGAGTAGTTGTTCGGGCAGATCGCGGTCGCCGTCGGGTAATACGTCGACTGCGAGGAGCCTCCGACGAGCGCGGTCGTCGGAGCCTGGTAGGTGAAGTTCAGCGAGCCGTTGGACTGGAACGACGCCGCGACCAGCGCGCCTACCATCGTGAACCCGGTGCCGGTCCCGTTGGGGGCGAGAACGAGGAGTAAGGCGCGAAAACGTAGGCGTTCAGGGTGCTGCCGTTCGTCGGATTGAAGTAGTTCGGGCACGCGGTGGTGCAAGGTGGGTCACCGAAAATGTAGATCTGCACGCCGCTCGCACCGCCCGTGTTGCTCGGCCCGTTGTTGATCACGAGCTGATTGCCCGTGGAGAAGTTGCCGTCCCCCGAAGGGCAGTTGGGGGAGGTCGCGGTGTCGACGGGGGAATCGATGTAGAAGTACGCGGGTGGTGTCACGTCCAGTGTCGTCGAGCCGCTGAAGTTGATATTGCAGAAGTAGTACGTCCCCGACGGAATGTTGAACACGCAGCTATTCGAAGCCCCGGCGACCACGTGCGTTGACGCTGTGTAGCTCACCGAACCGCAACCGGACCAGTTGATCGACCCGTCGTTGTTCGATTGCTCCGCCGCCTGGTAGAGACTGGCGGAGACCGTCGGCACCGGGATCGGACTCGACTCCTGCGTGGGTACGCAGTTCGCGTTGCCCGAGCTGCCACACATGTTCTGCGCCCCGTTGTAGTCGGGCGGGTTGCCGCTCGGGTACTCGAGCTTGCCAGTTTCGAGCTCGCCGGCGAGGTTCGAGCTGCCGTTCGTCCCCATGTCGAAGGTGCCAGTCGGTTCGTTGGAGGTCGTCTTCAATGAGTTGATCGCGAAGATGCCGTTGACAGGGAAGAGACTTTGCGGAGCGTAACCGGCGACGCGTTCTTCGACGGTCTGGCTGAACGCCGTGGGCGGTGCCGGTCGACGCGATGCAGTCCTGGGTGACGGTGTTGGCCGAGTTCGACACATAGAGGCCGGTGCACGACGAGCCGGACGTCAGCGAGGAGGTGACCGTGTAGGAATAGGTTGCGCCGTTGCCCAGCGTGCCGTTGCCGGAGGATGCGCCGCCCGTTCCCGGGGCATTGTTGACGCGGAAGAGCGCGATCTGCTCGCCGGCCTGGGCCGCAGCGAGCGCCTGTGTGCTCGAGCCGGCGCGGAAGGAGCTCGTCGTATTGTCACTCGCGGCGAGCGTGATACGCGGTCATCGTCAACAGGAGGACCAGCAGAATGATCATCGACGTCGCGAGGATGAAACCACGCTCGTCGTTGCGCAGGCCGCGCAGAAGGTTGCGGATCAGTGAGTACAAATTGCGTTCGCCGTTCCTTGGTCGTTGCATCTCGTTGAGCCCGAAGTGAGTGGATTGCCGGAGCCGCCGCCACCCTTCGCGCCGATCACGGTTGAGAGGTAGTACGGCTGCTTGGGCGGACCCTGGCCGGCATTCTTGACGGCGACGGTGATGCGCTTGTAGCAGCCACTCGTGGTGACGCAGGCGGATTCCTCGGATGGCATTACGTTAGTGACAAACGTGTAGACCGAGAGGACCACTCGACAAGTAGCGGTGCTCGTGCTCGCGCAGGTCGACACGTTCGGGTCGGCGACGACCAGCGTGGTTGGGCCTGGTGCGACCTTGCCGTTTATCGCATCGAGGTCGATCGGCTCGGCCGTGCCGGTCTTGACGAGGCCGGCGTAAAAGGAGGAGCAGGTGCCCGAGACGCAGCTCGTGAGGTAATAGGTCGGGTTCGAGGTGTCGGTGGTCGAGGTCTGGTGAGGATCAGAGCTGTTCGCGATGCTGGCGTAGGGCAATGCCTCGACGCTCTCGAGCTGCTGCTGGGCGGCCTGAGCCATCACCGTGGTCTTCTCCCCCGCGGCGATCGCGCCGTTGGAGCTGCCGATCGAAACGTAAACGCCCATCAAACCGACGGCTAGCACGAGGATCGCAATCAGAACCTCGAAGAGGCTCATGCCGGATTCGTCTGCGGCGCGCGCGCGGAACCTCATGAGTCGTATTGGGAGTCGAGGTTTTGCATGTAGACCGTGTCGGTCAGCTGGACGGTTGTCGGGTCGCCATGCTGCGTGTTGACCGCGAGCGTGCCGGCGGCAGGGACATCGATCGTGACCGTCGCCGAGCTCGGACGCGACGCGCCGGCCGGCGGCGTCGCGCAAAGGCCGGTTGTGCCGCTCGTCGGGTAGCAGAAGGAAAAGACCGCGCCAGCGGTGCTGCTCGTGGCGTTGGTGAGCTGGTCGATCACGAGGCTCTTCGAGATGTAGCCCGACGAGGCGGGGGTGCAGTTCGAGCCCGAACCGGTGGCGTAGGTCGCCGAGCACTTGTACTCCCAGCACGCGCGGTCGGACGTGATCGTCGTGCTCGCGACCGTGCAGTCGAAGCGGATCTCGTAGTCGGTGGACGCGTCCGAGGTGCTCACGGTGCGGGTCAGCACGTCGACGACATTTGAGCTTTGGACGCCACTTGAGATCGAGGAACACCATGGCGACGAGCAGCCCGTGCTCGAGGTCGGGAATTCGACCTCGTAGGCATTCCGCAGCTGCTGGTCCATCGTGCGCAGGCCGGCCTGGGCAGCCTGGATCGCGTCGGCGCGCTGGATCGTCCCGGTCGAGGCCTGCTGGGTATTGATCAGGACGGTCGAGACGGGCCAGAGGACGAGCAGTGCAAGCGCAGCAGCGAGGATCGTTTCGACCAGCGTGAAGCCCGCATCCGCGAGCGGTGCGCGACAGACCGCCCTGATTGGTCGCAAAAGCTGCATGTCGACTGGAGAGGCCGGGGGGCTTCCAACTGCTTCATCGGCCCGGCGCGCAAGATGTTTAGCGCCGGACGTGGGATTCAACGCTTGGCGCGACCCGCCCGCGGACGTCCCTGATCGCGGTGCGGGAAGGAAACGGCGGGGCTGGCGTCTTGCTTGTCATAGCTCTGCCACCGATCGACAGGAGACCCGTCCAATGTCCAAGTCCTCAGTCGTGGCGCGCGCCGGCGCCGGTCTCGTCGCCGCGGCGCTCGCCGCAGGCAGCGTCGGCGCCGCAGCCGCCGCGCCAGCGCACCGCGCAAGCGCCGCACCGGCAGGCTTCCTGTCGTCGCTTCACACGATCAGCACGATCGGCTCGACGGTGCCCGCGAACGGGGACGTCAACCCCTACGGGCTCGCGGTCGTGCCAGCCACCGTCGGCTCGCTGACGGCGGGCGACTACCTCGTCAGCAACTTCAACGCCAAGTCAAACAACCAGGGAACGGGCACGACGATCGTCGAGCTGTCGCCGAGCGGAAAGCTTTCAGTGTTCGCAACGATCAACGCAAAGAAGCTTCCCGGCGCCTGCCCGGGGGGCGTCGGGCTGACGACCGCGCTGAGCATCCTGCCCGGCGGATACGTGGTGGTCGGCAGTCTGCCGACCACCAACGGCCAGTCAGCCACCGCGCAGTACGGCTGCCTGATCGTGCTCGACAGTCACGGCCAGCCCGTGGAAACGATCGCCGGCAACAACATCCAGGGACCCTGGGACATGACGGCGGTCACGCAGGGTCGACCACGACCCTGTTCGTGAGCAACGTGCTCAACGGCGGCGCCGCGGAAGGCGTGGTCATCGATCAACAACTCGACCGTCCTGCGGATTCGCCTGCGCTTCGAGCACCGGCCACCCGCCGAAGGTGCAAAGCGAGAACGGTGATCGCCAACAAGATCCCCTGGCGCGATGACAAGGCCGCACTCGCCATCGGGCCGACCGGCGTCGCGCTCGCCAAGAGCGGGACGCTTTACGTCGCCGACACGCTCGAAAACCGGATCATCGCGATCCCGAACGCGCTGACGCGCACCACCGCACTCGCGGACGACAACCCATCGCCCTCACCTCAGGCGGACAGCTCAAGCAGCCGCTCGGCCTCGTCCTGGCGCCGAACGGCGACATCCTGACGACCAATGCGGGCGACGGGAACATCGTCGAGACGACGCCAGCCGGGCGCCAGATCGCGACCGCCGCCGGCGACGCGAAGAGCGGGCGCCGGTTCGCTGTTCGGCCTTGCGCTCGCACCCGGCGGAAAGGGCCTCGTCTACGTCGACGACGGGCTCAATACGCTCCGCCTGCTGCACTAGCCGGCGATGAGCCAAGGGACCCCGCGTCGGTGCGATGATCTGCGCCCACGTGAGGTCCCGACAGCTCGGGGTAGTGGCGGCAGGGCACCCGATCAGCGCGAGCGTCGGTGCCGAGGTGCTCGGCGCGGGCGGCAACGCGGTCGACGCCGCGATCGCGTCGATGCTGGCCTCGTTCGCCTGCGAGCCGCTCCTGACCGGTCTCGGCGCGGGCGGCTACATGCTCGTCGTTGCGCCGGGGAGGGCTCCGACGCTGCTCGACTTCTTTGTCGAGGCGCCGGGACGCGGAGCGGACGCGGGCCAGCGTGGCGAGCTGATCCCCGTGCGCATCTCCTTCGGCGACGCGACCCAGACGTTCAACGTCGGACCCGCGTCGGTTGGCACGTTCGGCATGCCGGCCGGGATCTGCGAAGCCGCGCAGCGCTTCGGTCGGATGCCACTCGCGGAGCTGGCGGCGCCGGCCGCGAGACTCGCGCGCGAGGGCGTCGCACTCAACCGCCAGCAGGCTTACGTCATCGAGATCCTCGAGATGACGATCAACACGACCGCGGAGGCGGCGGCGCTGTACGCGCCCGGCGGGCGGCTGCTGCGCGAAGGCGACCTGCTCGTCCAGCCCGAGCTTGGCGATGCGCTCGAGCGCCTCGGAGCCGAGGGTGCAGAGCCCTTCTACGAGGGCGACCTCGCCGCGGCCGTCGTCGACTGGCTCGGCGCCCGTGGCGGGCTCGTCACAGCCGAGGATCTGCGCGCCTACCGGGTGCTCGACCGCGAGCCGCTGCGCGTGGCCTATCGCGGGCGCGAGGTGCTGACCAACCCGCCGCCCGCAGCCGGCGGCATCCTGATCGCGCTCGCGCTCGCGCTGCTCGACGCCGGCGTCCCCCCTCCGTCACTCGTGCAGGTCGTCGAGGTGATGGAGCGCAGCCAGTCCGAGCGTACGGCCGAGTTTCTCGACGGCCTCGACACGCCCGGTTTCGTCGATCAATTCCTCGCGCGCAGCTCGGGACGCCTCGGCTCGACGACGCACATTTCCGTCCTCGACCGCGAAGGCTGGGCCTGCGCGGTGACGGCATCGGGCGGGCTCGGCCTCGGGCGTGATCGTGCCCGGCACGGGCGTGCACCTCAACAACATGCTCGGCGAGCAGGACCTCAACCCGCTCGGCTTCCACCGCCATGCGCCGGGGCGACGGCTCCCGAGCATGATGTCCCCGACGATCGTCCTGCGCGACGGCGTTCCGGAGCTCGCCGTCGGCAGCGCCGGATCCAACCGGATCCGCTCGGCCATTCTGCAAACGATCGTGCGCTGCGTCGACGAAGGGCTGCGCGCACAGGAGGCCGTCGACGCACCGCGCGTGCACTACGAGGACGGCGTCGTCTACGCCGAGCCCGGAATCGACGTCGGGGTGCTCGAAGCCGCGGGCTTCGCCGTCTCAGCATTCCACGAGCGCAACCTCTTCTTCGGCGGCGCGCAGGCGGCGGCGCGCGAGCCGGACGGCTCCTTCTCGGGTGGTGGCGATCCGCGCCGCGGCGGCGCAGCGCTCGTCGTCGAGGCTCGCGAGGACGGAGTATCAATAAACTTTGGGTCGTGACCTCGGCGCCTAGAGCGGCCGCGTCGATCTCCGAGCTGCCCGCGGCACAGGCCGCCGTCAGCTACGCGAGACAGGTCCACCGCGGCCAGCGCCGGCGCTCGGACGGCGAGCCGTTCGTCGCGCACCTGCTCGAGGTTGCAACGCTGCTGAGCGACGCCGGCGCCGACGAACCGCTCGTCACGGCGGCCGTGCTGCACGACGCGCTCGAGAAGACGCACGTCCCGGCCAGCGAGCTGCGCTCGCGCTTTGGCGGCCACGTCGCCGGGCTCGTCGTAGCGGTGACCGAAGATGCCTCGATCAGCGGCTATGTGCGGCGCAAGGCGGCGCTGCGGGCGCAGGTCGCAGACGCGGGCGAGGAGGCGCTGATGCTGTTCGCCGCCGACAAGATCGCGAAGGTGCGCGAGCTGGCGGCCGCGGGCGTACGCTCAGCGCCACGACGGCTTGACCATTACCGGCTGAGTCTCGAGCTGCTCGAGCGCCGCCGTCCGCAGTGCGGGCTGACGCAACGGCTTGCCGCGGAGCTCGAAGCCCTCGCACCGCAGCGCCAGCCGGGACTTGCCGCGGCCCGCTGAGCTCAGTGGCCGGCGCTGGCCTGGGCGCCCGTGATCGCGGCGGTCAGCTCGGGCAGGGTGACAGGTGGGCGGACGATCTTGACGGCAACGTGGCCCTTCGCGTCCGGCAGCCCGCGGACGGTGAACACGGGAAAGCTCGTGAAGCCGCCGACCGCGATCACGGTCGTGGCGCGGATCGAGTTTGCCCAGCGCGGGCGGAAGAGGCTCGCGCGCCAACGACGGACGTTCAACGTGAGCGCGCGCGCTAGCGCCGGCGGGCTGGTCGGTCGGTCCATCGCCGCGAGCGGTGCTGCGAGCGTAGGCCAGCAGCGCAAAGTCCCAGGCCTGCCCCTGGAGCCCGGCCGCGTAGGTGCCGTAGGCATACAGGCTCGAGCGCTGACTCTGCGTGATCGGAGCGAGAACGAGCCGCACAGTCCCCTGGCGCACGTAATCGCCGATCACCGAGCTGAGGACGTTCGTCGCGGCGCTCGCGCACGGCAGGCAGACAAGATCCGCGTACTCGACGACCGTGACGGGCGCCGTGCTCGACCCGAGCACGAGGCCCTGCTGCGGGATGCCCGCGAGCTCGGCCTGAACGGCCCCAGCATCGGCCGCGAGGGTCGGTCGGGCGGGCGGCGCGAGGCCGTGGGCCGAGGCGCCAACAGCTGCGCCCAGCATCGCGGCGAGCGCGACCAGCCCGAGCGTGGCGCGCTTCCTGCGCGCCGAGGCCATCCTCCTCACGCGGCGAAGGTTCTACGCGAACTGGCCTCGTGGCGCCGGTCGGGGCGGCCCGGCAGCACCGCCCCGACTACTGCACCGGTGCGTGGCTACTCGCCCTCGCTCGTGTCGCCGTGTCCGGCGAGGCGGGCCTGAAGCTCCTTGATGTGATCGACGCCGGCGCTCAGCTCACCATGGATGATCTCGCCGCGGTCGGCGAGGCTGAACGCGGTCTTGCCGAGATCGCTGTAGGCGGTGCTCAGCTCCTTCTTCGTCTGCAGCTCCTGCGCGGTCTCCCGGGCCTTGATGGCCGTTTGCTCGGCCCCTGCCTTGAGCTTGTCAACAATCCCCATCGGTGTTGCCTCCCGGGGTTAGTGGTTGCCTGGGCGTAGCTTACGCCGCCCGGGCAGCGGCGTCTTCGCCCCGCGCGCCACGCTCAAGCGTGCTCGCTGCAGGCTGCGCACTCGCCGCGCAGGATCACGTCGTGCTCGGCAACGACGAGGGGGACCTGCTCGCTGACGCGCTCGAGCTCGCGTTCGAGACCCTCGTCGGAGAACGGGATCAGCAGGCCGCAGTGGTCGCACACGAGATGATGGTGATGGCCGGCGCCGTGGCGGATCGCCTCGAACCTAACGATCCCCTGCCCCACCTCGATCCGTGCGACGAGCTCCGCCCGCTCGAGCTCCTCGAGGATCCGGTAGATGCTCGCGCGCGAGACGGCACGCTGCTCTCGCGCAAGCGCCTCGTGCAGCTCGGCCGCCGAGAGTGCGCAGCGCTGCGCGCCGACCAGGCCAATGACGCGGTGGCGGGCGCCACCGCGTCGGTAGCCGGCTGCGGCCAGCGTGGCGTTAGCCCGGTCTGCCCATTGATCAGGCGCGCCGCTCGCTGCGTCTGTCATCGACATCAATGCTAGTGGCTCCGCACTGGCGAAGATGAGACGGGTTCTCATAACTGGTACGCTGGCCGCGCCAGGCAAGCGAGTCCGGGAGGACGATGCAGCGCAAGAGGGCCGTAACCGGTGTTGCCGCGGCACTCCTGACCGGCGCCGCGCTGGCGCTCGCCGGCAGCACCGCCGCCACCGCCGGGACCCAGACGATCCGTGCCGTCGGCGCCGAGAACGAGTACGCAAACGTGATCCGTCAGATCGGCGGCCAGATACGTGAGCGTCAGCGCGATCGAGAGCAACCCGAACACCGATCCACACGGCTTCGAGGCGAGCCCGAGCATCGCAAAGCTCGTGAGCGCCGCCCAGGTCGTCGTGCAGAACGGGGTCGGCTATGACACGTACATGAACACGATCGAGGCGGCGTCGCCGAATTCATCGCGCAAGGTGATCGACGTGCAGCGGCTGCTCGGCCTCCCCGACTCGACGGCGAACCCACACCTCTGGTACAAGGCGGCGACGATGCCGGCGGTCGCGAAGGCGCTGGTCAGCGACTTCTCGGCGATCGAGCCTCAGCACCGCGCGTACTTCCAGGCCAACGCCACCAAGTTCGATGCCTCGCTGCGGCCGTGGTATGCCGCAGTGAGCGCATTCGCCGCTAAGTACCCCACACTCCGGTCGCAACGACGGAACCGGTCGGCGACTACATGCTCCAGGCGGCCGGAACGAACGACCTGACGCCGTTCCCGCTCCAGGCCGACATCATGAACGGCGTTGACCCCGCACCGCAGGCGATCGGCCTCCAGAGTCGCTGTTCTCAAAACACCTCGTGAAGGTCTTGCTTTACAACCAGCAGGTCACAGACTCGCTGACGCGGCTCGTTCCTCGCTGAGGCGAAGCAGTACGGCGTCCCGGTCATCGGTGTCTACGAGACGATGCCGACCCCAGGCTACGACTACCAGTCGTGGATGCTCGCCGAGATCAATGCTCTGCGCAAGGCCGTGGCAGACAAGGTCTCGACGCAGAAGCTGTGACCGACGCTCGCCCAGACGGCGTCGGGCCGATCCTCGCGGTCGACGAGGTGGGCGTCAGCCTGGCCGGCCGCGAGGTTCTGCGCGATGTCAGCTTTACGATCGACCCGGGCGAGTTCACCGCCCTGATCGGGGCGAACGGCGCCGGCAAGACGACGCTGTTCAGGGTCATCCTCGGCCTGCAGCCGGCCGCGCGCGGAACGGTGCGCGTCGGCGGCGCGCCACGCTCTCGGCGCAACCCGCTGATCGGCTACGTACCGCAGAAGTTCCAGCTCGATCCCGACGTTCCGCTGCGCGCGCGCGACCTCGTCGGCCTCGGCCTCGACGCGCACCGCTACGGCATCGCGACGCCCTCGCGTGCGCGTCGCGCGCGCGTCGACGAGATGCTCGAGGCGGTGGACGCCGAGCGGCTTCGGCGATGCGCGGGTCGGGAACCCTGTCGGGCGGTGAGCAGCAGCGCGTCCTGATTGCGCACGCCCTGATCGGCGACCCAGGCTGCTGCTGCTCGACGAGCCGCTCGCGAACCTCGACCTGCGCAGCGGCCAGGAGGTCGTCGCGCTGCTCGCACGGATCGCCTCGCGAGCAGCAGATCGCCATCCTGATCTCGGCGCACGAGATGAACCCGCTGCTGCCGGTGATGGACCGCATCGTCTACCTGGCCGCCGGCCGCGCCGCGAGCGGCACGGTCGAGGAGGTCGTGCGGACGCCGGTGCTGAGCGCGCTCTACGGCCACCACGTTGACGTCCTGCAGGTTCACGGCCGCGTCCTCGTGGTCGCCGGCGAGGCGGGCGAGCTGGCCGGCTGCGAGCGATCCCATGCCCACGCACACCCAGGTCGAGATCATCCCGTGAGCGGAGCGCTCGCAGCGATCTTCGCGCCGGGGTTCTTCGAGCCAACTCGTCGTTCGTCGCCGCGATCGTCAGCGGCGTGGTTGCGATCACGTGTGGCAGCGTCGGCGTGTTCACGGTGATCCGCGGCCAGTCGTTCGCCGGCGAGGCGCTCGGCGACATCGGCACGAGCGGCGGATCGGGCGCCTACCTGCTCGGCGTCGGGCCGCTGTGGGGGTTCGCGGTGGCAGCGGTCGCCGGCGTCGCCGTGATGGAGCTGATCGGCATTCAGCGGCCCCGCGGCCGCGACCTCGCGACGGGCATCGTGCTCGGCGCCGGGCTCGGCCTGGCCGCCCTATTCCTCTACCTCGACACAGTCTCCGAGCACCACGACCGGCGCGACTGTCACGATCGTCTTCGGCTCGATGTTCGCTATCGCGAGCAGCGCGATCCCGTCGGTGATCGCGCTGAGCGCGGTCGCGCTCGGCCTCGTCGCGGTGCTCGGCCGGCCGCTGCTGCTGAGCTCGATCAGCCCCGAGCTCGCGGCGGCTCGCGGAATCCCGGTCCGGCTGGTCGGCGCGGGTTATCTACTCGCGCTCGCGCTCGCGGTCGCGCTCGCCGCGCTTACACGATCGGAGCGATCCTCAGCACCGCGCTGCTCGTCGGGCCCGCCGCCACCGCGCTGCGTCTCACGCGCAGCCCCGGGCGGGCGATCGCTCTCGCCGGCGCGATCGGGATCGTCGCCGCCTGGCTCGGGATCCTGCTCGCCTACGACAGCTACGACTGGCCGCCGGTCGGCCAGGGCTGGCCGGTCAGCTTCTTCGTCGTCACCCTGATCCTGCTCGGCTACCTCCTTGCAGGAGTCGCGCAACGGCTGCGGCGCCGGACCGCGCGCGACGCGACCGGCGCGCATCGCTGAGAGCGGACGCGATGTTCTCCGGCTTCATGGTCAATGCCTGGACTGTCGCCTCGATCGTCGCCGTCGTCGCCGGGCTCGTCGGCTTCTTCGTCGTGCTGCGGGGTTCGGCGTTCGTCGCCCACGCGATCCCCAACGGCTCGTTCGCCGGCGCCGCCGGCGCGAGCCTGATCGGCGTCAACACGCTGCTCGGATTCGGCGCGTTCGCGCTGTTCGGCGCGCTCGGCATCGGCGCGCTCGGCCGGCGCGGGCGCCACGACGTCGCGACCGCTCTCACGCTCGTTGTGATGCTCGGCCTCGGCGCGCTGTTCGTCAGCCTCAGCGTCGAGTACGCCCCCGAGGTCTACTCGCTGCTGTTCGGCGAGATCCTCGGCGTCAGCACGAGCCAGCTGGTCCCGACCGCCGGGCTTGCCCTCGTCTGCGCGATCGCTGTCGCGCTTCTCTACCGCCCGCTCCTGCTCTCCTCGCTGCTGCCGGACGTTGCCGAAGCGCGTGGCATTGCGACCGGCCGCATCGACCTCGCGTTTCTCGCCGTCGTCGCCCTCGCGACGACGATGACCGTCCCCGTGGTCGGCACGCTGCTGATCTTCAGCCTGATGATCGGTGCGCCCGCCGCCGCCCGGTCGTTCACCGATAAGCCGCTCCAGGCGATGGTCCTGTCGGTGCTGATCGCGCTGATCATCGTTTGGGCCGCGATCGCCCTCGCCTACCAGCTGAACTATCCCGTCGGCTTCTTCGTCGGCACGATCAGCGCAGCGTCCTACGGCGCGGGAAGGGTCTGGGCGGCCTGGGGACGGCGCCGTCACAGCTCGTAGCCGGCCGCTGCGGGCCGCCCGTCGGTGAGGTCGATCTGCGAGGCTGCCGTCAAGTGCAGGACAAGATCACGGAGCAAGCCGAGCCGAGGTCGGCGATACCCGACGCGGCGACAATCATGGCCCGCGCAGTGGGCGAGAACTTCCCCGTCGCCCCACGCTGGCTGCCCCTGCCCCACCGTGCGCATCTGCTCGCGATCTACGGCTTCGCGCGCCTGACCGACGAGCTCGGCGACGCCTCTCCCGGCGACCGTCTCGCCGCACTCGACTGGCTCGAGCGGGAGCTGGAAGCCGCGTACAGCGGCACGCCCGAGCACGAGTTGATGCGCGAGCTCGCCACGACGATCGCCGCCTGCGAGCTGCCCCCCGAGCCGTTCCTGCGGCTGATCGAAGCGAACCGCTCCGATCAGGTCGTGCGCAGCTACGAGCGCTGGCGCGACCTGATGGATTACTGCGCGCTGTCGGCAAACCCCGTCGGCGAGCTCGTGCTGCGCGTTTTCGGCCTCGCGAGCGCCGAGCGGATCCGTCAGTCGGATGCTGTCTGTAGCGCCCTCCAGGTGGTCGAGCACTGCCAGGACATTCGCGAGGACCTGCTGCGCGGGCGGGTCTACCTGCCCCTCGAAGACCTGGCGCGGCATCGCTGCAACCTCCTCGACATCGAGGCGCCGAGCGTTTCGCCCGGGCTGCGGGCCGTGCTCGAGCTCGAAGTGCACGCGCGCGTCGGCGCTGCTCGACGAGGGCCGCCCGCTGATCGCCTCACTGCGCGGCTGGCCGCGGGTCGCGGTCGCCGGTTATGTCGGCGGTGGGCGCGCCGCGCTCAGCGCCCTCGCGCGCGCTGACTTCGAAGTGCTCGCGCTGACGCCGCGGCCGTCCAGGCGGCGCGTCATCGGGTCGATCCTGCGAGCGCTCGCCGGAGCGCGGCGGTGAGCGTCGAGACGACCGCGCCGAGCGATGACCCCGACGGCATCGCTTCGCCACTGCGCAGCGCTCACCCGCCGCGAGGCGGGCAACTTCTACTGGGGAATCAGGCTGCTACCGCGGCCCAAGTTCGAAGCGCTCTGCGCGATCTACGCATTCGCGCGCGAGATCGACGACATCGGCGACGGCACGCTCGATGAGCAGACAAAACTCGCGGAGCTCGCGCGGGCGCGCACGGCGATCGAGCAGCTCGACCGCGGCGCGCATGGACCGGTGCTCACCGCCCTGGTGCACGTCGAGCGCAGCTTTCCCCTACCGCGGCAGTCGTTCGTCGATTTGATCGACGGCGTCCAGATGGACCTCGCGGGGACCGATTACGAGACGTTCGAGGAGCTCGTCGTCTATTGCCGGCGCGTCGCGGGTTCGATCGGCCGCCTCTGCCTCGCCGTCTTCGGCGCCACGGACGCCAAGGCTGCCTCGCTGGCCGACGACCTCGGCGTCGCGATGCAGCTGACGAACATCCTGCGAGACGTGCGCGAGGACGCGATGAACGGGCGCGTCTACCTGCCCGCGGAGGACCTGCGCCGCTTCGCCTGGCCAGCCGAGGGCGGGGGCGACAGCGCCGCGATCGCCGCGCGGTCGCCGGCGGCTGCGGGAACGCTCGCCGAGCTCGTCCATTTCGAAGCGGCGCGCAACCGCGAGTGGTTCGCGCATGGCAGGCAGCTGCTCGGGCTGCTCGACCGCCGCAGCGCCGCGTGCGTGCTCGCGATGAGCAGCATCTACGCGCGCCTGCTCGAGCTGATCGACGCGCGCCCAGAGCGAATCCTCGAGGGGCGCGTCAGATTGTCCACGGGCGCGAAAGCGGGATCGCAGCCCGCAGCCTCCTCGGCCGACCGTGACCCCGAGCAAGATCCTCGTGATCGGGGCGGGCTCGCGGGCATCACGGCAGCCCTCGACTGCGCGCAGGCCGGGTGCGAGGTGACTCTGGTCGAGGTGCGCCGTCGGCTCGGCGGCGCCGTGTATTCGTTCGAGCGCGACGGCCTCGAGCTCGATAATGGCCAGCACGTCTTCCTGCGCTGCTGTACCGCGTATCGCGAGCTGCTCAGCCGGATCGGTGGTGACGGTGGCGTCGAGCTCCAGCCGCGACTGGAGATTCCAGTGCTCGCTCCGGGCGAGTCCGCGTTCTTGCTGCGCCGCAGCGCGCTGCCGGCGCCCGCGCACCTCGCGCGAGCGCTGCTCGGCTACCGCCACCTGACGCTGCGCGAGCGGATCGCGGCTGGACGAGCCGCACTCGCACTCGCTCGCGTCGATCCAAACCGCGACGACGAGACACTCGGCGCGTGGCTCGAACGCCGGGGCAGAGCACGGCGGCGATCAGGAACCTCTGGGACCTGATCGCTCTGCCGACGCTGAATGTCCCGGCCGCCGAGGCGTCGCTCGGCCTCGGCGCGTTCGTCTTCCAGGAGGGCCTGCTGCGTAGCGCCAGTGCCGGCGACATCGGGATCCACCGCGCGCCACTCAGCGAGATCGTGGGGCAGCCGGCGGCCCGCTCGTTGGCGGCCGCGGGCGTGTCGGTTCGGCTCGGCTGGCGAGCGGTGCGGGTCGAGCGAGTCGGCGGCACGCTTCGCCGTCGCCGGCCAGCAGGAGCGGCTCGAGGCCGACGGCGTCGTGCTGGCGGTACCGCACCAGCGGGCGGCTGCGCTCCTTCCCCAGGAGCTGAGCGAGGACACGGATTGGGCCGACGGACTTGGGACGTCGGCGATCGTGAACGTCCACGTCGTCTATGACAGGCGCGTGCTCGACTACCGCTTCGCTGCGGGGTCGAGAGCCCCGTGCAGTACGTGTTCGATCGAACCCCGGCGCGGTGGCGCGACGGGCGCCGAGTACGTCGCGATCTCGCTGTCCGGCGCGACTGCCGACAGCCAGCTGCGCAACGAGCTCTCGCCGAGCGCTACCTGCCCGCGCTGGCGGCGCTGCTGCCGCGCG
>CAVPFP010000017.1:0-129102 GCA_963703775.1 uncultured Solirubrobacterales bacterium
TGTCCCCGGGCAACCTGTCTGGTGTGGCTGCGGGGACGGTGTTGACCTACCACGTGTTTGAGCCGGCTGGCGCGTCGTTGCAGGTTGATCCGTACGCGGTTGATGGCACCTGGGCTTATGACTTTGGGGGTGCGGTGAAGTTGACGCCGGGTGCGTGGTCGACGTTGACGTTCAAGGTTCCGACGTTGAAGTCCGGCCTTCGCTACATCGGGCTTGAGATCGAGAACGGCGGAGGAGTGAAGACAACGCTCTACCTCGACGCCGTCGGCTGGAGCAACTAAAAGACCGGCGTGCGTGGCAGTCGCTCTTGGTGGCGCCAGATGCCGCCGCCTCGTGAACCTTTGACCGCCCGCGGGGCACGCGCAGCCCTCGTGTGCATACGATCCTCTGCGTGATCCCAGCGGGGAGTAGGCGTGGCGTACCGCATCCTTGACTCGCACGTCCACTTCTGGGATCCGGTCGCGCGGCACCACGAGTGGCTTGTAGAGGTTCCGCACCTGAATCGGCGTTTCGGGCCGGACGACTACGACGCGGGCCGACACGAGCTAGGCGGTTTCGTTTTCGTCCAGGCGGACTGCCGCGACGAGGAAGCGCTCGCCGAAGCCAGGTGGGTGGCCGAGCTCGCCGCCACCTTCCCGCTGATCCGCGGCATCGTCGCCTATGCGCCGCTGCAGAGAGGCCGGGCTGCCGAAAGCCACCTCGACGCCCTGGCGGACGAGCCGCTGGTCGTCGGAGTGAGGCGCTTGCTGCAGGACCGGCCGGTCGAGGAGATCACTGAGGCCGCGTTCATCGAGGGGGTGCAGCGCCTGGCGAGCGGAATCTCCGCTTCGACATCTGCATCAGGCACGCGCAGCTGCCCGCTGCTGCCGACCTTGTGGAGGCATGCCCCGACACGCACTTCGTCCTCGACCACCTCGGTAAGCCGCCGGTCGCCAATGGCTCGCTCGACCCATGGCGCAAGCACATGACGCGCCTCGCGTCCAACCCCAACGTCGCCTGCAAGCTCTCCGGCCTCTCGACAGAGGCGGCACCCGGATGGCGGGACGCCGACGTCGTTCCCTACCTCGAGCACGCACTCGAGGTCTTTGGCCCGAAGCGCTGCATGGCCGGCAGCGATTGGCCCGTCGCAACGCTCGCCACGACGGTCGAGCGGTGGTTCGACGTTATCGTCGAGGTCACATCCCAACTGGCGGACGCTGATCAGGCGGCGGTGCTTGCCGCCACCGCTGAAACGATCTACGGCCGGGCCGACGAAGGCTAGGCGGCGCGCTCGCCGTCGCGGCCGCGACGCTCGTCGATCACCCAGTGCGCCGCGCCGCGTGCGAGTGCGCGCTGTGCCATCACGGCGGGTTCGTCCCGCTCCACGCCGTCGGCTGTCACGAGAGAGCCACGCTCTGCCGCCAATGCCACCGCGTTCACGGACCGCGAGAGTGCCGCGCGCAGCGTCGCCTGGCGTTTGCTCGCCGGATCGCTCCCTGCCGGGACCACGAGCTCGCTGGGCCGCACCACGCGCAACCTCCGTTCACTCACCGCCGCCGCGAGTTCCGCGTCATAGGCGGCGATCCGGATTGGGTCCAGCCCCCGGTCCACGCGCAGCGGGAGCGAGAGTGCGACGCCGAACCACGTGGCGTCGGGGCTCTCGGCGAGCGCAAGCAGGTCCGCGGTCGAAAAGACGCCGCCGAGTACGCGCTCACTACGCAGCGTGTTCCACCCGGCGCAGCGCTTCCCGTCGTACTCAGCGCCTTCCACGAGCTCGCGCAGAAGGCGCGCCAGCGTCTCCGAGCGGACGAGTCGCCACCAAAGCTCGGTCGGTCGCGGGCGCGCGGAGGCCTGCTCCCAAGACACAGATTCAAGCTGCTTTTCCCAGCGCGAAGGCATCGCGACCACCACGACAGATACAGCGCCCGTCGGACGTCTCGCCTGCAAAACTCGCGAAACCGCTCGCAAAGGCCCTGATCGCGTGCGCGCAGTGAGCCCGCTCAAGTGGGCCTCGACCAGGATGAAGCTTGGGCTCAGCGGCTCGCGCACACGCCTGGCATCGACCGCGCGGAGCGTGCACCGGGCCCGTCGGTCGCGCGGGTAGTTTGTGGCGCACGATGAAGGCGCCCACGCGGCTCAGGCGGCAAAGTGCTCCAGCGGTGCCTTCCACGCCTGCCGTCGACACCGCCGAGCTTCCCTTGCCGGCCTCGCCGCGCGTTGCGCGCGTGCGCAGCGCGCTTGCGCCGCAGGCGGTCGTGGCCGCCTTACGCGCGTTTCCGCGCCGTCTGCTACGCGCCGCGGGACGGTTCTTTCTTTACATCCTGCGTCAGGTGCCGGCGGTCGCGGCGGGCGTTGCGGCGTCGATCCCCGTGATCGTCTCGACGGTGCACGGCGTCCAGGCGGGCTGGGAGCCGGACGGCGATGACGGGATCATTCTCACGCGCGCTCTCGATGTCTTCACGAGCCACTCGCCGTTGATCGGCCAGTACTCGGAAGCGGGTGACGTCACCGGCCAGATCGTTCATAGCGCCGGCCCGATGCTGTACTGGCTGCTCGCGATTCCAGTCCGACTCGGCGGCCCGGCGAGCGCGGCGATCGCGATGGGCGTTCTCAATTGCGTGTGCATAGTGATCTGCGTCGTGCTGGCGCGTCGCCGTGGCGGGATCCTCCTGATGGTTGCCACCGCGGTCGCCATCGCGGCGATGTGCCAATCACTCGCGGGCGAGGTCTTTCACGACGTCTGGAACCCGTCTGCCGCGATGTTCCCGTTTCTCGCGCTGATCTTCCTCAGCTGGTCGGTCGCGGCTGGTGACTACCGGCTGCTCCCGGCCGTCGCCCTGTTCGCGAGCTTCGTCGTCCAGACGCACCTCACCTACCTCGCCCCAACGTGCGTGCTGCTCGCAGTCGGGCTCGCCGGGTTGACCGCGCGGCGCTTGCTTGACCGTCGCGCGGCGCGCCTGGCCGGGAATCCACGGCCGAAGCGGGTGGTCTGGCGCTGGCTCGTGTTGGCAACGATTGTGCTCGGGCTCTGCTGGAGCGCTCCGCTCGCCGACGAGATCGAGCATTCGCCGGGGAACCTCTCGCTGATCGTGAAGACCTTCAACGAACGTGGCCAGACGCTCGGTGGATCGGTCGGCCGCAGCGCGGTCGCACGCGCGGTCGGCTGGAAGCCGTGGTGGCTGTTCACTCCCGCCTCCGAGTGGAATCGCAAAGCCGCGGTCCGCGTGCCGCCTTCGTCATCTCAGGCCAACTCGGCGATCGCCGTCCTCGCGCTCCTCGCGCTGATCGCGATAGTCGCCGCTCTGCGCCGCCGTGTCGACATGTCCGCGGCGGCGCTGATGACGCTCGGGATGTGCCTCGGCATCTACGAGAACGCGGCCAACACGCCGGTCACGCCACTGCTCGCAGGGACGCTCGGTTACACGCTCTGGTGGGGCTCCCAGCTCGGCTTGTTCGCCTATCTCGTGATCGGCTGGTCTGCCTGCCTCGCGCTTGCGTGGCTCGCCCGCCTCGTCGGGCCGCGCCTATTGGCGCTCGCACATCGGGAGGCGCCCACGATTCCCCGCCCGGTGGTGATTGCGGCCGGCACGCTGATCGCTCTCGCCGGCATCGCCGCGACGGCTGACGTCGGTCGAGCCGTGGCAAACCAGGAGCGGCCCGATTCTCACCTCCCGCTCTACGCGCCGACCACGGCGCTCGGCAGCGCGCTCGTCGCCGCACTCCCGCGAGGGCAGTCGATTGACTGGATCCAGGGCCCGCTCGATCTAGCGACGCAGCCGATCGAGCCGCCGCTGCGCTTCTGGCTCGTCAAGCATGGCGACCGCCCGCTGGCCAACGGTTCGCTTCAGCGTCTCGGGACCTATTACATGCTGCTCAACCGCCCGTACGCCTACGTGGCCTACATCGCCGGAGGTCATCACAGTCATCCGCCGCCGCGCTCATCGCATCTGCACCTGGTTGCGAGCGTGTACTTCTGGGACTCGTGGGGCTTCGAAACGATGGGCGTCTGGGTCGGCCGGCCCCAGCACGGCGGGAAGCACGTCCACCACAGAACCCGCGTGAGATAATCGGCGGCGGATGAACCCTGGACGCAAGCGGCGCGTGCGACTCGTCGTCTGCCTGACGCTCGCGCTGGCGCTCGCCGCCGGACTGATTTACACGAGCTTCAGCGCCGCTGCGCAGGCGCTGACGCCGACGCAACTCCTGCGCGACGCGAAGCCCGGCGTCACCTATCAGCTGACGGGAACAGTCGTGGCGGGCTCGGTTCGCCGCCTGTCGAATGGCGTTCTCGACTTCCGGCTTGCGGACCGTGCCGGTGGCGGACGCTCGATCGCGGTGCGCTACAGCGGCGCCGTCCCGGACCCTTTCCGAGTCGGCCGTGAGGTGATCGTCACCGGCATGGTGCACTCGGTGAGCTTCGTTGCCTCGCCGGGCTCGATGATCACGAAGTGCCCCTCGAAGTACAGCCCCGCTAAGTAGATGGCCCTCGCCGGGCGCGCCGCTCTGGTCATCGCGCTGCTGACCTCGCTCTGCGGGATTGGCGCGTCGCTCTACGGTGCTCGCAGCGGCCGGCGTGAGCTCGTCGAAGTCGGCCGCCGCTGCGTTTATGGACTCGCCGGTGTCCTGACCTTCGCCTTCGTGATCCTCGAGGTTGCGTTCGTCACGAACGACTTCGCCTACAACACGGTCGCGAACAATTCCAGCCTGACGACGCCGCTCTTCTACCGCGCGGCGGCGATGTGGGGCTCACAGGAAGGCTCGCTCCTGCTCTGGGTCTGGCTGCTCTCGCTCTGGTCGAGTCTCGCCGTCTTCCTGACCCGCAACCGCCTCAAGGAGATCGTCCCTTATGCGGTCGCCGTGCTCCTCGGATTCGCCACGTTCTTCGCGTCGATGCTCGTCTTCCTGGTCACCCCGTTCGCGACGAGCACGCCGGCGCCAGCGAACGGCGCCGGCCTCGATCCGCTGCTGCGCAACCCGAGCATGATGATCCATCCCCCGATGCTCTATTCGGGGTACACGTTCTTCACGATCCCGTTCGCGTTCGCGGTTGGTGCCCTGATCACGCGCCGCCTCGATGCCGAGTGGATCCAGCTGGCACGTCGCTTCGCGCTCGCGTCCTGGCTGTTCCTCGGGATCGGAATCGTGTTCGGCGCCCACTGGGCCTACTACGAGATCGGCTGGGGCGGCTACTGGGGCTGGGACGCCGTTGAGAACGCCGCGCTGATGCCGTGGCTCATCTGCACGGCATTCCTGCATTCGATCATGATCCAGGAGAAGCGCGGGATGCTGAAGGTCTGGAACGCGTCGCTGGTCCTTGCCGCGTCGACGCTCGCGATCGTTGGCACGTTCCTCGTGCGATCCGGGGTGCTGAGTTCGATCCATGCCTTCGGCGCCTCGACGCTCGGCGTCCCGTTCGTGATCTTGATCGCCGTCATGGTCGTGGGATCGATCTACCTCGTCGTCAGCCGCCGCGATGTGCTGCGCAGCGAGCACCAGCTCGACTCGCTGGTCTCGCGCGAGGCCGCCTTCATGCTCAACAACCTGGTGCTCGTTGCGCTCGCCTTCGTGATCTTCTGGGGCACGTTCTTCCCGCTGATCTCGGGCGCGTTGACCGGCACCGAGAGCGAGGTCGGTGCACCGTGGTTCAACCGCTACACCGTGCCGCTGGCGCTCGCGCTCGTTGCGCTCGCCGGCATCGGTCCGATCATCCCCTGGCGACGCGCGACGCTCGCGCACCTGCGCCGCAACTTCGTGCTGCCGCTCGCTGCCGCCGGGCTGATCCTCGTGCTTTCGTTCACGACGCTCGGGATCTCGTCCTCGCCCGCGACGGTGACGCTCTTCTGCGCCGTTGCGTTTGTCTTTGCGAGCATCAGTCAGGAGTTCTGGCGCGGCTTCATAGCGCGGCGCGCGATGTCCTCGGAGGCGCCGCCGGTCGCGCTCCTGTCGATGATCCGCCGGAACCGGCGCCGCTACGGCGGCTACATCGTCCACGTGGGAATCGCGACCCTGTTGCTCGGCATCGCCGCGTCCTCGACCTTCACCCACACATCGTTCACGAACCTGGCGCGAGGCGGGTCGACGACAGTCGGCGGCTACCGCATGACGAACGTGCGCCCGACCGCCGCGATCGTCACCGACCCGACGAGGACCGGCGCTGTGCTCACCCTCGGCGTCATCCTGCGCGTGACGCGCGCCGGCCGCTATGTGATGACACTCCACCCGACTGCGGAGTTCTATCCGGACCCGAGCGGTGCCGAGGGACCGGTCGGCAGCCTGATCGCGGGCGACCAGGTCAGCGAGCTCAGCCTCAACACGAGCCTTAGACGTGACATAAGTGCCGCAATCGATGCCGCCGAGATCCAGACGGCCATCCAGGGAGAGATCAACCGGGCAAACGCGCTCGTCGCCAAGGACCGCGCTGCCGGGCCCGCGAAGCAGACCGACCTCTCCTACTACCTGCTGGGCGTCATCGCGCGCGGCTATCTGCATAACCCGCCGGCCGCGCCACTGAAGCTTGCATCGACCCCGCTCGTCGTTTGGTTGTGGATCGGCGCGCTGATCGTCCTCGCCGGTGGCCTGATCGCGATCTGGCCGCCGCCGGGCGCTGTGACCGGGCGCGTGCGCGCGCGCTACCTCGCCCGCGTCGCGCAAGAGCTCGGCCGGGCCTAGACCGTTGGCGGTGGTCCTCGCCCTGCTGGCGGGCGCCATCCTCCTCGGCGTGCTCGCCTGGTTTGTCAGTGCGCCGCTTCGCCATCCGGCTGCCGTCGCGCCCGGTGGCGGCGACCAGCGCCGGGCGCTCGAGGCCGCGCGCGACGCGAAGTACCAGGAGATCCGCGACACGGAGCTCGACTACCGCACCGGCAAGCTCTCCGAGGAGGACTTCCGGGCGATCGACCGCCGATTACGCGCCGAGGCGGTCGAGATCCTCCACGCGCTCGACGCCCTGCGCTAGCCTTCAGGCGGCATGCAGGGACTCTTCTCGGCGACACAGGTCCTGATCAGCATCGTCCTCGTGCTGCTGATCCTGATGCATTCCGGCAAGGACTCCGGCCTGTCGGGCGCATTTGGCGTCGGCACGGGCATCGGACCGCTCGGCGGCGGCTCGCTCGTCGAGCGCAACCTCAACCGCTGGACGATCTTCTTCGCGCTGCTCTTCGTCGGCAACACGATCCTGCTCTTGAAACATCCCTGGGGCGGAGCGGGCTAGGCACGCCGGCACCCGAGCATCAAGAGGTGCTCGGCGCTCAGCCTGCGATGACAATCTCGAGCCGGCGTGGTCCGTGGACGCCTTCGACGCGCTTGAGCTCGATATCGGAGGTCGCCGAAGGGCCTGAGATGAAGGTCAGCGGCCGCCCGCTCTGAGCGGCCGGCGCGAGGCGTTCGAACGCCGCGGGCACGCCTTCGACGATCTGCTCCTCGTCGATTACGCAGATGTGCAGGTCGGGCAGGAGGGTCAGCGCTCGGCGACCCTGTCGCTCGCCCGCGTCAAGCACGATCGTCCCGGTCAGCGCGATGCCGAGCGCGCAGCCGGTCAGCGCACCATCGAGCTCGCTGAGCGCATGCACGTCGAGCGAGCTGTGATCCTCGCGCCATTCGACCCCTGGCGCTCGCCAAGCCTGCGGGAGATCGGTCGGGACGACCAGCGAGTGCGCGCCGTTGCGCGCGCATGCGGCGGCGATCGCGGACCCCAACCCGGCCCGCTCGGTTCGCGTGACGGTTGCGCGGTACTCGCCGCAGCGGTCCGTGAACAGCGTGACGAGCGCCTCGCGATCACGGTTGCCGGCCCGCGTCGTAGCGCGATTGCTCGGTCGGCGTCGCGATCGTAGATCCAGCTGGTCGGCTCGTCGTCTGCGACGTCGGCGAGCGCCGCGCGAACGCGCCCGAGGATCAGCTCGCGAGAGCTCAGTCGGCGCCGTGCCCACCATTCGCGAAAGGTCTCGGCCGACGGCGCCGGCAGGTCGCGGACATCCGTCCACCGCCCGAGCGCTCCCGGGAGGCGACGGCTGATCCAGCCGTCATGCGTGAGCGGGCGGCTCAGCCAGCGTCCGAGGCGCTGCACCCGCTCGTAGCGGCCCGGGCGCGCGAACGCGCGCGCCGGCAGTCCCATCGCGAGCGCCTCGCCACCGCCGCCGTAACCATCGACCTCGCGGTTGATCCGGCTGCGCAGGTGGATCAGGATCGAAGGGATGTCGATCTTGACCGGGCAGACCTCGTAGCAGGCGCCGCACAGCGAGGAGGCCCAGGGCAGCGAATTACCTTGCGTGAAGCCGGTCAGCTGGGGCGTGAGGATCGCACCGATCGGTCCCGGGATAGGTGGACTCGTAGGCATGCCCGCCGGTGCGCTCATAGACGGGACAGACGTTCAGGCAGGCCGAGCAGCGGATGCAGTGCAACGCTCGCGCCCGACCGTCGGTCGTCAAGGACGTTCGTGCGACCAGCGTCGAGCAGGACGAGATGGAACTCCCGAGGCCCGTCGCCGGGGGTCACCCCGGTCCACAGCGAGGTGTACGGATTCATCCGCTCGGCGGTCGAGGAGCGGGGGAGGAGCTGCAGCATCACTTCGAGATCGGCGAAGCGCGGCAGCACCTTCTCGATTCCCATCACCGTGATCAGGACCTCCGGCAGGGTTGTGCACATGCGCCCGTTGCCCTCGGACTCGAGGATGCAGATCGTGCCGGTCTCGGCGACCGCGAAGTTGGCGCCGCTCACGCCGACCTTCGCGCCGACAGGAACTTCTCGCGCAGGAACCGCCGCGCCGCCTCCGCGAGCTCGGCCGGATCATCGGTGAGCTGCTCGTTGCCCGGGCAGCGTACGGCGGAACAGCTCGCGTATCTCACCGCGATTGCGGTGGATCGCCGGGACGAGGATGTGCGACGGACGGTCGTCGCCGAGCTGCACGATCAGCTCTGCGAGATCAGTCTCTCGCGCTTCGATCCCGCGCGCGGCGAGAGCGCGATTGAGCCCGATCTCATCGGTCGCGAGCGATTTGACCTTGACCGCGTCGCGCGCGCCGGTCGCAACGATCAGATCGCCGACGATCCGATTCGCCTCTTCGGCGTCGGCCGCCCAGTGGACTGCCCCGCCCGCCGCGGTGACCGAGCGCTCGAGCTGCTCGAGATGGCGATCGAGGTTTCGCATCGTGCGCTCCTTGATCCGCCCGGCCCGCTTCGCGCAGCTGCTGCCAGTCGGGCATCTCGGCCACGGCCTCTTCGCGCTTCGCGCGGATCGTGCGCGTGGCATCGCGGATGTTCGCCCGAAGCTGTGAGTTCGCGAGCTCCCGATGCGCCGCCTCGGCGAACTCGTTTCTCACGCGGCCTCCGTGCTCGCCAGGATCTCCGCCAGGTGGACAACCCCGACGCCGGTGCGCTCGCGCCGCAGGCCGCCGCCGATCTGCATCAGGCAGGAGGAGTCCACGGCCGTGCAAACCTCGGCCCCGCTGGCCTGGATCGCGCGCATCTTGTCGGCGAGCATCGCGGTCGAGACCTCCGCATTCTTGACCGCGAACGTGCCGCCGAAGCCACAGCACCCCTCTGCATCGTCGAGCTCGATCAGCGTCAGCGCGCGGACTGCGCGCAGCAGGCGAAGCGGCGCATCGCCGACCCGCAGCAACCGCAGCGAATGGCACGTTGGGTGGTAGGTGACGCGGTGCGGATAGTAGGCGCCGACGTCGACGACGCCGAGCTCGTTGACGAGGAACTCCGACAGCTCGAAGGTCCGCGCCACGAGGCGCGCGACCGCGGATTGCAGCCGCCGCTCGCCTGCTTGCGCGGCGAGCCGGGCATATTGATCGCGCACCATTGCGACGCATGACCCCGATGGCGCGACGACCGCGTCGACCTCGGCATCGGCGAATACCTCGACGAAGCTGCGCGCGATCTTCAGGGCCTGCGCCTCGTAGCCCGAGTTCAGGTGCATCTGGCCGCAGCAGGTCTGTGCTCGCGGGAACGACACCTCGTGCCCGAGGCGCTCGAGCAGCTCCACCGTCGCGACCCCCACGCCCGGGAACAGCGTGTCCCCGACGCACGTGGTGAACAGGGCGATCCTCATCGCGGGCTGAGCTTATCCGCACGGTCTGCATGCTCGATCCGCCCGGCAGGCTCAGCCACGGCGGCGCCTTCGGGCGTGAAGCAGCGGCGGTATTGTCCGGCGCGATGGCGCAGGAGAGCGTTTCGCGAGAGCTGGTGGGCCTGTGCGCGCTTGTTACGGGCGGGGCGTCGGGGATCGGCCTTGCGACGGCTCGCGAGCTCGCCTCCCAGGGAGCGGCGGTCGCGGTGCTCGACCGCGAGGCCTGCCCGGACCCGGGATTCATCGCCGTCCAGGGCGACGTCGCGGACGATCGCGCCGTGCGCGCGGCCGTCGACGAGGCGCTCACGCGCCTCGGAGGGCTCGACATCCTCGTCAACAACGCCGGGATCGGCGCCGTCGGGACGATCGAGGATCAGACCGACGAGGAGTGGCATCACGTGCTGGATGTGAACGTCGTCGGGCTCGTCAGGGTGAGCCGAGCTGCGCTGCCGGCGCTGCGCGCCTCGCAGAACGCCGCGATCGTCGAACCTGTCCTCGATTGGTGCGCCGCTAGGTCTCTACCGTCGCGCCCTCTATGACGCAAGCAAGGGCGCGGTTCATTCGCTCACGCTCGCGATGGCAGCCGATCACCTCGAGGATGGGATCCGCGTCAACTGCGTCGTGCCAGGCACCGCCGACACCCCATGGGTCGCGCGCCTGCTTGCCCAGGCCGCTGATCCCGAGGCCGAGCGCGCGGCGCTGATCGCCCGCCAGCCGCACGGGAGGCTCGTACGGCCCGAGGAAGTGGCGAGTGCGATTGCGTTCCTCGCGAGCCCGCGTTCGGGCTCGATCACCGGCACATCGCTCGCGGTCGACGGTGGGATGACCGGCCTGCGTCTACCGCCACGAAAGGCCGGCTGATGACGATCGCCGACCGCCCTCACGACCGCCTGGGCGAGCCCTCCTCGTGCGCCTAGCGAACCACAACGGCCGCCTGATGCTCGCGCTCGAAGAGCGCTTCGTCGATGTCGCGCTCGCGAGCGACGGTCGTTTCGATTCCGACCCGCAAGCGATCTACGATCGTTGGGACGAGTTTTGCGAGTGGGCAGGGCGGGCCGCGTTGCCATCCGGAGACAGCCTGCCGGAGGACGAGCTAGGCCCGCCGGTGCCGCGGCCGCGCCAGGTCTTTGCGGTCGCGCTCAACTATCTGGAGCACGCGGCGGAGGGGGGCTTCACAGCGCCTGACGAGCCGCTCATCTTCACCAAGTTCCCCACCTGCCTCACCGGCCCGGTCGCCGAGGTCGCGCTGCCGACTGCCTGCGTTGACTTCGAAGTCGAGCTCGTCTGCGTAGTCGGCCGTCGCGGCGACCACGTGCGGGAGTCAGATGCCTGGGATCACGTTGCCGGCCTCACCATTGGCCAAGATCTCTCCGCGCGCGATGTCCAGCTGCGGGGACCCGCGCCCCAGTACAGCCTCGGCAAGTCGTTCACCGGCTTCGGCCCCACAGGCCCATGGGTCGTGACGCTCGACGAACCCGGCGTCGCCGGGGACCTGGAGCTCGAGTCGATCCTCGACGGCGAGCGCATGCAGTACGACACGACCGCTTCGATGATCTTCTCCGTGCCCGTGCTGATCGCCTACATCTCGGCGATCTGCCCGGTGCTTCCGGGCGATCTCATCTTCACGGGGACGCCGTCTGGCGTCGGCTTCAAGCGCGACCCGCCGCGCTATCTGCGGGCCGGCGACGTTCTGGTGAGTCGCATATCGGGCATCGGCGAGATGACGCAGCGACTGACCGGGGGGCCGGCAGCGGCTGAATGACGCGCCGTCGGCAACGGCGTCAGCGCTGGACGCGCGCGCTGGCGCCCTTGACGAGCGCCTCCACCTCGGCGAGGCTCGCCATCGAGGTGTCACCGGGCGTCGTCATGGCGAGCGCTCCGTGGGCGGCACCGTACTCGACGGCTTGGGCGACATCCTTGCCCTCGAGCAGTGCGTAGATCAACCCGGATGCGAAGCTGTCGCCGCCACCGATCCGGTCGAGTATCTCGAGTCGCGGGCGCTGCGTTGCCTGTGCGAATCCGTCCTCGCGCGACCAGGCGATCGCGCCCCAGTCGTTGACCGTCGCGCTGTGGACGGCTCGCAGCGTCGTCGCGATCACCGTGAAGTTCTCGTACTCGTTGGCGGCGCGCGTGATCATCGCGCGGAAGGCGTGCGTGTCGAGCTCGCTGAGGCTCTCGTCGACACCCTCGACCTCGAAGCCCAGGCAGGCGGTGAAGTCCTCTTCGTTGCCGATCATCACGTCGACGTGACGCGCGATCTGACGGTTCACCTCGCGCGCTCGATCGATTCCGCCGGTTGCCTTCCACAGGCTCGGCCGGTAGTTCAAATCGTAGGAGACGATCGTTCCGTGTCGCTTGGCAGCCACCATCGCCTCCTCGACGACGGCCGCCGTCGTCTCTGAGAGGGCGGCGAAGATCCCGCCCGTGTGCAGCCAGCGCGCTCCGAGTTTGCCGAAGATCTCGTCCCAGTCGATTTGTCCGGGCGCGAGCTGCGAGGCGGCCGAGTTGCCTCGATCCGATACGCCGATTGCTCCGCGCGCGCCGAAGCCGCGCTCGGTGAAGTTGAGCCCGTTGCGAACCGTGCGTCCGATGCCGTCGTAGGGCAGCCAGCGCACCTGCGTGGCATCGACACCGCCCTGGAGGATGAAGTCCTCGATCAGTCTGCCGACGTCGTTGTCCGCGAACGCGCTGACCAGTGCTGTTCGCATGCCGAAGCACCGGCGCAGGCCGCGCGCGACGTTGTACTCGCCACCGCCCTCCCAGACGTTGAAGCTGCGGGCGGTGCGGATCCGCCCTTCGCCGGGGTCGAGCCGGAGCATGACCTCGCCGAGCGCGACGAGGTCGTAGCGGCAGTCCTCGTGCGAGCGGACCGCAAGCGCTGTCATCCGCGCGCCTTCGCCGCGATTCGCACCGCTTCGGCGCTCAGGCGCGCGACTGCCGCGAAGTCGCCTTGGAGCGCCGGGGCCACCATCCAGCTCCCGCCGACCGCCTTCACCGCCGGCAGGCGGAGGTAGCTGTCGAGGTTCTCCGCACTCACCCCGCCGGTCGGCACGAAGCGCACCTCGGGAAATGGGGCGCTGAGCGCTTTCAGCATCGCTATGCCGCCGCTTGCCTCGGCCGGGAAGAGCTTGAGCACCTGGACGCCACTGTCGAGCGCGGCGATCACCTCGGTCGCGGTGGCGACGCCGGGGATCACCGGTACGCCGAGCTCGCGGCAGCGCACGAGGACCGCGGAGCTGACGCCGGGCGTGACGATGAATCGCGCGCCGGCATCGAGCGCCTGGTCGACCTGCTGCGGCCTGATCACGGTCCCCGCACCGACCAGCAGATCGGGCTCGCCGGCCAGCGAGCGGAGCAGCTCGAGCGCGTTCTCGCTGCGCAGGGTCATCTCGAGCACGGGCAGGCCGCCGTCCTTCAGTGCGCTCGCGAGTCGGGGGGCGTCATCGGTGGCGAGCGCCGGGACGACGGGAATGACCCCGTGCGCGCATAGGGTTTCGAGCGTGTCGTTGCTCAACGCGCCATCCAGCCGCCGTCCACCGGAATGATCGCGCCGCTCACGTAGTCGGAGGCCGGCGCCGCGAGGAAGACGGTCGCGCCACCGAGGTCGGACGCCTCGCCCCATCGGCCTGCGGGAATGCGGTCGAGGATCGCGCGGCTGCGGTCGGCGTCCGCGCGCAGCGCCGCCGTGTTGTCGGTCGCGATGTACCCAGGAGCCACCGCGTTGACGTTGACGCCGCGGGCGGCCCACTCGTTCGCGAACGCACGCACCAGTCCCGCGACGCCGGACTTCGATGCCGTGTAGCCCGGCACGAGGATGCCGCCCTGGAAGCTCAGCAACGAGGCCGTGAAGATGACCTTCCCGGCGCCGCGCTCGACCATCGCACGACCAACCTCTCGCGTGAGCAGGAACGGGGCCGTGAGGTTGACGGCGAGCACGCGATCCCAGTCCTCGGTCGGGTGCTCGGCGGCGGGTGCGCGCGCGATCGTTCCAGCGTTGTTGACGAGAATGTCGATGCGCGGCACATCGCGGGCGATCGATGCGATCAGGCCCTCGACGCCGCTGCGCTCGCTCAGATCGGCGAGCATGCCGGTGAACGAGCGACCGGTCGCCTCGATGCGCTCCTGCGCCTCGCTCCCGTCGTCGGCGCCGAACCCGCGGTAGTCAACGCCGACGATGTCGGCCCCGGCGCCGGCGAGCGCCTCGGCCATCGCCAGGCCGATTCCCTGGCGGCAGCCCGTTACGAGCGCGACCTTTCCGCTGAGATCGAACATCGCGACGCGTGGATCAGTCATCTCCATCTCCTGAGTGGCAGTCGATAAGCACCTTCATCGCCCGGCCCGACTCGAGCTCGGCGAACGCCGCGGCAACCTCGTCGAGTGGCTCGACGCGGGTGATCAGGGCGTCGGCGGGAATCGCGCCTTCGTCGAGCAGGCGCAGCGCCTGCTCGAAGTCCTGTCGTTCATAGACGCGTGCCCCGATGATCGTGAGCTCCCGCCAGAACACCCGGTGCAGGTTGACTGGGGGCGGGGTGGAGTGGATCGCGACGACGACCATCCGTCCGCGCACGGCGAGCGACTGGAGGGCGGTCTCGATGCCGGCGACGGCGCCCGACACCTCGAAGGAGACATCGGCGCCGGCTCCCGCGGTCCATTCGGCGACGAAGCCAGCGAGGTCCTCGGCCGCGGGGTCGACCGTGCGCAGGCCAAGCGCGCTCGCGAGTGCACGGCGAGGCTCGCTGAGCTCGACGACGACGACATCGGCCGCGCGTGCGCGCGCCGCGCACGCGACGAGCAATCCGATCGGGCCGCCCCCGACGACGAGCGCGCGTTCACCTTCGGCGAGGCCCGAGCGACGCACATCGTGGACGGCCACGGCAGTCGGCTCCGCGAGCGCCGCGTGCTCGAGCGAGAGGCTCTCGGGAACGGGTATGACGAGGCGCTCAGGCACGGTCCAGCTGCCCTGCATCGAGCCGGGTGAGTCGATTCCGAGGAAGTTGAGGTTGTGGCAGATGTGAGTGTTGCCGCTGAGACACGCCGGGCAATGGCCGCAGTTGCCGAGGGGCATCACGGTGACGTGATCGCCAATCGACCAGGCTTCGACTCCTTCACCGAGCGCCGAGACCGCGCCGGACATCTCGTGTCCGAGTACGGCCGGCATCGTGACGCGCTTGTCCATCGCGCCGTGAAGGATGTGCAGGTCGGTGCCGCAGATGCCCGTGTACGCAACGTTGATCGCAACTTCGCCCGGGGCTGGGTCGCGTTGCTCGCTCTCGACGACGTTCAGCTTCCGATCACCGATGTAGCAGGCCGCACGCAATGTAATCCCTCCTCAAAACGTCAGACATATGACCTATAAAGCGTATTCCTCTGTTACACCGCAGGACGTGTGCGGCACACTGCGTCGCTCAGACATCGGGTCAAACTGTCCTTGACGAGCACCTGCTGGCTGGGATCGCTGGCTTCGCGGCCGCGACGGCTTGACGAAGATCGGGTCATTGCGAGGCTGCGAGTGTCGCAATGGCGATCGCGCCGTGCGGAGCCTTCAGCGCGACCCGCTCGTTCCAGGACCCGAGGGTGATGCTCTCGTGGTCGCCCTGCTTGTCGCTGAGCACCGCGCGCACCGGCAACGGCGCACCTGCACTCGACACGAACAGCGTGAGTGAGCTGGCGGCGCCGCCCGAACGCAGCGCCGGGCCGGTGCCGGCGATCCCGATCACCGCGGTCCCATCGATCCTCGTGGGTGCAGTCTCAGCGAGGCGTCCGCTTGGCGTGAGGGCGGTCAGCACCGATCCGCGCAGCACGTTCTGCGACGCGGGCGCGTAGCCGGGGCTCGACGAGGGGATGCTCACCCAGCGGGAGCCGGCCTTGCGCGCCGCCGCGGCCGGGAAGCCGAAGTAGCGCATCAAGCCGGCCTGATTGCCGCTGATGTAGGCGACGCCGCCGACCACGACGACGCGCGCCTGCCCGCCCGGGGCGATGCTGATCCGCTGCTGGCCCTCGTCGACCCCGACGTCGGCTGTCGAGGCGTACCCATGGCCGAGCAGGACGCTCGAGTCGGTCGCGCGAAACGAGCTGTGTTGTGCGGCGTCCCGCAGCGCCAGGTTCAGCGTTGTTGTCGCCGATGGGGCGCTCGCGCCGTCTGCGAGGTCGCTCGACGAGAGCGCCGCGAGCGCGAGGAGGGCGCCCGTCGCGGTGATGGCGCGGACCATCGCCACAACCTACAGACCTCCGATGGCGCTCGGCTTTCGGGCGGAACGCGCACAAAGATCCCATCTTTAGCCGCCACGGCATCGGGTTCATGCCGAAAGAGACGCGCAACCGGCGGGCTGTTCTCGGTTGACACGGTTCAATGCTCCGATGTATGTTGCCACCCGCCCACGGAAGGCGTGGGCGTTCCTTTCAGTAGCGGTCACGGACCGCAGACGATGGAGGAGGAGAGAACATTGTCGTTTCCCAAGAGGCGGCTGGCCGCAATCGGCGCCGCCATGGCGATCGCCGGCACCGCGGCGGCCGTCAGCGTGCCGGCTAGCGGCGCTGCCGGCAGTGGCCTGACGAAGGTCGGCGTCGCCCTGACGTACAACAACACCGCTTTCTGGGCGGCGTACATCAACTACGAGTCGCAGTACGCGAAGCAGATGCACATCCAGCTGCTCGGGCCGAAGCTGGCCGGCACGGACGCGAGCCTTCAGAACACGCAGGTCGAGGACCTCGTCAACGAGGGTGCCAAGGCCGTGATCGTCAACCCCGAGACCGCGACGAGCATGGTCCCGGCGATCAACTACGCGGCCAAGCATCACGTGCAGTTGATCTCGGTTGACACGATCGTCGGCAAGGGCCACGTGTACATGGTGGTCCGCGCGTCGAACCTCATTTATGGCGAGGACGCGTGCGCCTATTTCGCAAGTCAGCATTACCCCTCGGGTAGCTATGTCGTTGACCTCGAAGGCGACCTCACGTCGTCCAACGGCGCCGACCGCACGAACGGCTTCAACTCGTGCATGAAGGCGAACGCACCGAGCATCAACGTCCTCGCAGATCCGACCGTGTGGGTGGCTGCAACGGCCACGACCGATACGCAGACGGCGCTGAACGCCTACGGCTCGAAGCTCGTCGGTATCTACGACCAGTACAGCGGGCCCGACCCGGCGGCCGTCCAGGCGGTAGCCGCCAAGAGCCTGACGGGCAAGGTCGCGATCATCGGCGACGACGGCGTCGCCTATGAGATGTGCTACATCAACAGCGGTCTCATGGCTGGCGCTCAGGACCAGCCCGCGGACCTCTACGCGAAGGGCGCGTTGACCTACGCGCTGGACTCGGCGAAGGGCGTCAAGCTCTCGGCCGGCCAGCCGGCGGTTGGCGCTCCGAAGCTCGCGAATGTCAGCTATCTGGGCGACACCAACCTCGGTGACCCGATCGTCGGGCCGCTGGTCACGAAGACGGCGACGCACTTCAACGTGAAGAGCATCCCCGGCGCACCCGGCAACTTCACGAGCCGGGCGGTCACGGACTCCACGCTGTGGGGCAACGTGTACGGAAAGGCGCACGGCGGCGATTGCTCCGGCGTCCAGGCGCCCAGCGGAGTGACGCTGACAGCTCCGTAGGACGGCATTGAAGATGAGCGGAAGAGTCCCTTCCTGCCAGGTGACTGGCAGGAAGGGCTCTGCCCCGCCCGTCCGTGGCCCTTCCAGCCGATGACCTCGCAAAGCACAACGTCGATGAGCCCAGATCCCCCCGTCGTCGAGGCGGTCGGCGTCAGCAAGCGCTTCGCCAGCACACAGGCGCTGCTGAACGTCGACACCACGCTCTACGCGGGTCGCTGCCTCGGTCTCGTTGGCCGCAACGGAGCCGGAAAATCGACGCTTGTCTCGATTTTATGCGGGCTTGCCACGCCCGATACCGGGGAGGTTCGCTTCGACGGTGAGTCGGCCCCGCCGCTCGCCGACATCGACGCCTGGCGCCAACGGATTTCAACGGTTTTCCAGCACTCGATGGTCGTCCCGCAGCTGACGGTCGCCGAGAACATCTTTCTCGGAGAGCGGCCGGAGAGCCATGGCCATGTCGACTGGCGCTCGATGCGGGATCGCACGCGCCGGGTGCTCCGAGAGTGGGACTTCGACGTCGATCCCGGTGTGGAGTGCGGCCTGCTCACCGTCGAGCAGCGCCAGATCGTCGAGATCGCTGGTGCGCTCGTGCGCGGCACCCGGATCCTGCTGCTCGACGAGCCGACTGCGGCCCTCGAGCGCGACGGCGTTCGCCGCCTCTTCGACCGCGTGCGGGCCCTGGTCTCGAGCGGTGTGGCGGTGCTCTACATCTCCCACCATCTCGAGGAGGTTTTCGAGATCTGCCAGGACGTCGTCGTCTTGCGCGACGGCCAGGTCGTCCTCACCGCGCCGACGACGACAATCAATCAGGACGAGCTTGTCAGCGCGATGGTCGGCGAAGTCGGAACGGCGCCAAGCGCAGCCGACGCCGTCGCGCCGGCGACGCGGCGCCGGCGGGAGGCGCGCTCGGAGATCGAGGAGCGACTCCGGTCAGCGACATCGTGGCTCACTCGAGCCGCGGGTCGCTGCACGGCACCTCGCTGGTCGTTCGGGCCGGCGAGCGGGTGGGGGTAACAGGACTGCTCGGTGCGGGCGTGGCGACGCTAGGGCGAGTGATCGTCGGCGGCCACGACTACCAATCCGGCTCCGTCGTCTTCGAAGGTGAGCGGCTGCATCCGAACCGACCGGACGAGGCGCTCGCGGCTGGGATCGGGTACATCCCGGAGGACCGCTGGCTCGAGGGATTCGTCGGCATCCTCGGCATCTCGGAGAACATGACGATGAGCATCGCCGGCCGTCTTGCTTCCCGCTTCGGGGTCCTGAGCCCGACGAAGCGGACCGCGGCGGCGCAGCCCCTCGCGAAGGAGCTTTCACTCGTCTCGCGTGGGTTGGGCCAGCCGGTCGAGGAGCTGTCGGGCGGTAACCAGCAGAAGGTCGCGGTCGCCCGCGCGTTGGCGAGTGAGCCACGGCTGATCGTCGCGATCACGCCCACCCGCGGCGTCGACGTGGCCTCGAAGAAGCTGCTCCTGGCCGCGCTAGCTGACATCACGCGCGCGACCGGCGCCAGCCTGTTGCTCGCAAGCGATGAGTTCGATGACCTGCAAATTTGCGATCGCGTCGTCGTCCTCGTCCGCGGCCAGGTGTTCACGGAGTTCACCGAGCCGCCGTACGACGACGAGGAGCTGATTGCCGCAACTGAGGGCCTCGTGGCCGTGGGGAGAGACCAATGACCGAAGTCAGCGAAACGCAGATGGTGACCGGCCCCCCGCCGGTCATCCCGACCGAAAGCCGCAACCGCCAACTCGCCGCGCTGGCGTTCGTTCGAGGCGCTGCGCTCCTGCCGGTGATCGTCGCGCTCCTGATCATCGGCTCGTTCGTGAGCCCGGTCTTCCTCAGCGTCTCGAACCTCGCCGGTGTCGGTCAGCAGGGGTCGGCGCTCGGCATGCTCGTGATCGGTGAGTCGCTGATCATCATGATCGGCGGCATGGACCTGTCGCTCGAGTCCACCTTCGGCCTGGCGCCAATGCTCTCGGCGTGGTTGATGGTGCCGGTAGCCGCCTACGGCGCAGGCACGCTCTGGGGCCCGCTCCCCGGCATCCTCGTGCTGCTCGCAGTCGGCGCTTTTATCGGGCTGATCAACGGCCTGATGATCGTCAAGTTCCGCCTCAACGGGTTCATCTGGACGCTGGCGATGACGATCATCCTCTACGGCTTCCAGGACGGCATCGTCAGCGGCCAGAGCCTGCCCGATGAGCCCGGCTCGTGGACCTATCTCGGCTCCGCCTATTGGGGGCAGATTCCGGTCTCGCTTGTCTTCACCGTCGCGATCTTCATCCTTGTCGGGCTGTTCCTGCGCTACCACCGTTGGGGCCGTGACATCTACGCCGTCGGCGGCAACCGCATGGCTGCGCGCGCGGCGGGCATCCGCGTCGACCGCGTCCGCATCGGCGTCTACGTCGCCGGCAGCGTCCTGGCCGCGATCGGCGGCTTGATGGAGGCCGGTCGCGACCTCTCGGTCGCCAGCACGCAGGGCTATCCCGAGGGGATCATCTTCAACGTCTTCGCGGCAGCGGTGATCGGCGGTGTCAGCCTGAAGGGCGGACGCGGCGGCATGCTCGGGGCTGCGCTGGGCGTGATCCTGCTGTCGCTGGTCCAGAACCTCCTCGACCTCAGCAACGTCAACAACTACTGGATCTCTGCGATTGATGGCGCTGTGATCCTGCTCGCGCTGATCATGGCCCGCGTGATCGGCGGGGAAGCGACGGCCGAATGAGCTCGAGCTGGCTTTTGAACGCGTCGCGCCGCGCCGAGATCGTGCCGCCCCCGTGGCACACCCCCGGGTATCTGCGGTCCGGAACGGGCTGAGGCGATGAGGATAGTGTCGCTCGACGTCCGGGACATTCGCTTCCCGACGTCGCTCTCGCTCGACGGCTCGGATGCGATGCACCGGAGCCCCGACTACTCGTGCGCCTACGTGACGCTCGGGACCGACTCGCCCGAGGGTCTCACTGGCTGCGGCCTGACCTTCACCAATGGGCGGGGTACCGAGATCGTCGTCGCCGCCGTGCGGGCGTTCGAGCATCTCGTCGTCGGTCTCGAACTGGCCGAGATCACGACCGAGATGCGCCGCTTCTGGCGGAGCCTTACCTCCGAGGACCAGCTCCGCTGGCTGGGACCGGAGAAGGGGATCATTCACCTGGCGGCGGGGGCGATCGTCAACGCCGTCTGGGATTTGTGGGCGAAGAGTGAGGGCAAGCCGGTCTGGCGGTTGCTGGCTGATCTCGAGCCGCAACAGATCGTCGACACGATCGATTTCCGCTACATCGAGGACGCATTGACTCCCGAGGAGGCGCTCGAGATCCTGTCTTCGATGCGCGCCGGCCGCGCCGGGCGAATCGCCGAGCTCGAGCGGCTCGGCGGCTATCCCGCCTACACGACCTCGGCCGGCTGGCTCGGCTATAGCGAGGACAAGATCGTCGCGCTCGCCCAAGAGGCGCTCGCATCGGGCTTCACCCACGTGAAGATGAAGGTCGGCGCCGACCTCGACTCGGATGCCCGCCGTGCCGCGCTGATCCGCGGCGCCGTGGGCCCGGACGTGACGTTGATGATGGATGCGAACCAGTACTGGGGCGTCGAGGATGCGATCGCCGCGATGCGCGTCCTCGGAGAGTTCGACCCGTGGTGGATCGAGGAGCCGACGAGCCCGGACGACGTTCTCGGCCACGCGCGGATCCGTCGCGAGATCGATCCGATTCGCGTGGCGACCGGCGAGCACGTCCAGAACCGCGTGATCTTCAAGCAGCTACTGCAAGCGCAGGCGATCGACTTCTGCCAGATCGACGCCTGTCGCGTCGGCGGCGTCAACGAGGTCCTCGCGGTGATCCTGATGGCCGCGAAGTTCGGGGTCCCCGTGTGCCCGCACGCCGGTGGCGTCGGCCTCTGTGAATACGTCCAGCACCTCGCGATCTTCGATTACGTCGCGGTCAGCGGCACGCTGGAAGACCGGATCGTCGAGTGGGTGGATCACCTCCACGAGCACTTCCTGGATCCGGCCGTCGTTCTCGATGGGCGCTATGTGATGCCGACCGCGCCCGGCTACAGCATCGAGATGCTGCCCGACTCGCTGAGCCACTTCGAGTTTCCCGGCGGTGGGGCCTGGCGGGGCGGGGCGCGCGACGGTCAGCCTGCGGTAGCCAGGTGAGCAACGCCCGGCGCTGCATCGGTACGGCCAGGCCGGCGCGCAGCGTGCGTTCGGCCCTGCGCTGCTTGGTTTCAGCGGGACCATGGGACGCCGGTATCGCGTGCGTTCGAGATAGAGTCGCCCGGCGCTCGGGTCGAGCCTGAAACGAGAATTGGAGGCGCCGTGGCGATACCTGTCACCGATCAGGCGATCGCCAAGATCAAGGAACTGATCGTTGGCGGCGAGTTCACCGCCGGCACGAAGCTGCCGCGCGAGCAGGATCTAGCGGCCAGGCTCGGGATCTCACGCAACTCGCTGCGCGAGGCCGTCCGCGCACTCACGCTGATCGGCGTCCTCGACACGCGTGTCGGCGACGGCACGTACGTCACGAGCCTCGATGCCGACATGCTGCTGACGGGGCTCGGATTCATCGGCGACCTGCTCGAAGGGGAGACGCTGCTCGAGGTTCACCAGGTTCGTCGGATCCTCGAGCCGGCAGCGACGGCGCTCGCCGCTACGCACATGACCGACGCAGACTTCGCAGCGCTCGAGAAGTGCCTGCAGAAGATGGACGTTGCGGAGACGACGCAGCAGTTCATCGACGCGGACAACGAGTTTCACCGCATCATCACCGCGGCCGCCGGCAATGCGACGCTCGCGTCGCTCATCCAGAGCCTGTCGGGCGGCATGATGCGCGCGCGTATGTGGCGCACGATCACCGACCACGATGCCGTGGAGCTGACGCAGCAGCGCCACCGCGACATCTACGCGGCGCTGCACGCCGGGAATCCCGAGCAGGCAAGCGCCGCCGACCTCGTGCACCTTGCCGACGGCGAGCTGTGGCTCGAGCGCTGGCTCGAACGCGAGCGCGCACTCTGGCCGGAGGACGGCGCGCCGGCGCGTGCTCCGTCAGTGCGCAAGGAGCGTACGCGTCGCACGACGGCGGCGCGCGGATGAGCGGCCAAGCGGCAGCCGAGATCGCGCTGCGGCGCCTGCCACGCGGCGGGCTCGAGCTCAGTGAGCTCTCGCTCGGCTGCGCCCAGCTCGGCAACCTCTACCGCGAGGTTTCCGACGAGGAAGGGCGCGACACGTTCAACGCCGCCTGGTCGCTCGGCATCCGCTACTACGACACCGCCCCGCACTACGGCATCGGCCTGTCGGAGCGGCGGCTCGGTGCTTTGCTCGCCGCCCATCCGCGTAGCGACTACGTCCTCTCGACGAAGTTCGGTCGGCTGCTCGTGCCCGTGGAGCGCGTCGAAGGCCTCGACGATGATGGCTTCGCCGTGCCCGCGACGCACAAACGCGTTTGGGATTTCAGCCGCGACGGCATCCGCCGGTCGCTCACCGAGAGCCTCGAGCGGCTCGGTCTCGACCGCATCGATATCGCGTACCTGCATGACCCAGAGAACCACATGGCGGAGGTGTTCGAAACGGCGTATCCGGCGCTCGAGGAGCTCCGCGGCGAAGGCGTGCTGCAGGCGATCGGGGCCGGGATGAACTTCTCCGCCCCGCTCGCGGACCTCGTGCGCAACACCGACGTCGACCTGCTGATGCTCGCTGGCCGCTACACGCTGCTCGAGCAGGATGCGCTCGACGAGCTCCTCCCGCTGTGCGCGGAGCGCGGCGTCGGGATCGTTGCCGCCGGCGTGTTCAACAGCGGTCTGCTGGCGCGTGCCGAGGTGCCCGCGGACGCCAAGTACAACTACGACGACGCACCGGCGGAGCTGATCGAGCGCGCGCGCGCAATCGCCGCCTTGTGTGAGCGCCACGGAACGACGCTGCCGGCTGCGGCGGTGCGCTTCCCGCTTGGCCATCCTGCGGTGATCAGTGTCTGCGTCGGCGCGCGCTCGGCGGCGCAGATCGAGCGCAATACGGCGCTGTATCACGAGCGCGTGCCGCCGGCGCTGTGGCAAGATCTGAAGCAGCAGGGGCTGCTGCGCGCCGACGCGCCGACGCCCGCCTGAGCCTTCCGCTCGGCGCTCTGCGATGCGGCTTCACTTGCGCATCGCCGCGAAAACCTATGATGTTTGCGCAATGGCGCAAACCTCGATGGACGGGCACGCGGTTCTACGCGAGCACCGGCAGCGCTCGCAACGGCCCGTGCGGCTGGCCTCGATCGTCGTCGAGGAGCTCGCGCACGAGATCATCAGTGGGCGACTTGCCGTCGGCTCGCCGCTGCCGACCGAGGATGCGCTGTGCAAGCGGTTCGGCTTCAGCCGAACGGTGATGCGCGAAGGTCTCAAACTGCTCGAGGAGCGCGGCCTGATCCGCGTCGAGCAGGGCCGCGGGACAACAGTGCAACCGCGCGAGTCCTGGAACCTGCTCGACCCCGACATCCTGCGCATCGCGCTCGAGTACGACGTGGACGTCGAACTCCTCGACAGCATCGTCACCGTGCGCAAGCTGCTCGAGACGGCGATGACTCGGGCTGCGGCCGAGCGACTCACCGACGCGCAGCTGGCCGCACTCCAGGAGAACCTCGACACCATGGACGCGCTGGTTGACGACTACCCGCACTTCCAGCAACTCGACCAGGCCTTCCACCGCACGCTGCTCGGCGCATCGGGAAACGAGATCGGACGCATGATCATCAGGGCCATCCACCAATACACGGCGGCGGATCCACGACTCAACAGCAACGTCTCGTCCACCGCTCTCACCCGCACTGTGGCGGAGCACCGCGGGATCCTCGCGGCGCTCCGCGAGCACAACGGCGAGCTTGCGGCCGACCGCATCGCGGCGCACATCGACGCGTCCTGGACAGAGCGGCGCCGCGCGCGTCTCGGCATCGACTGACGTCCGATCGAAGACGTGCAGCCGTGACGGTTCCGGCTTGACACGCTTTTCGAATTCGTATTATCATCATACGAGTGAGGATTGGGGCCGTAGAGGTCGACCTGCTTTCGCAGCCGGCCGTAGATCCGCCGTTCGCTTGGCGCCGTGGTTTGCGTGGTTCGCGTCCGGCGCGCACGAACGCCGTGCTCCGGATCACGACCGAGGATGGCGCTGTCGGGGAGGCCTTCCATGAGTGGAGCGGCCCGATCCTGAAGGACATCGTCGATCGCGTCCTGCGCGAGGAGCTCGTTGGCGAGCGCGCCGATCGCCGCGAGTGGCTCTGGCACCGCCTCTGGGAGCTTGACCGCACTGAGGAGTTCCCGATCTGGTTGTTCGGGATCGTCGATGTCGCGCTGTGGGATCTCGAGGGAAGGGTGCTCGGCGTCCCGGTGCATCGGCTGCTCGGGACCTATCGCGACGCGATTCCGGCGTACGCCTCGACGATCACGTTCACGACCACCGAGGAGTTCCTCGACGTCGCCGACCAGTGCCTGGAGCTCGGCTACCCCGCTCTGAAGCTGCACGCTTGGGGTGACGCGCGCGCCGACGCGCAGCTCTGCCAGCGCCTTCGCGACCACGTCGGCCCGGACATCGAGCTGATGTACGACGGGTCCGCCGGGTTTGATCTGCCCGACGCCGTCTATCTCGGTCGCGCGCTATCCGAGGCCAAGTACCTCTGGTACGAGGAGCCGATCCGCGAGTTCAGTGTCACCTCCTACAAGTGGCTCGCGGAGCGCGTGGACGTGCCACTCTGCGTAGCGGAGACCTCTGATGGCGCTCACATGAACACAGCAGACTTCATTGCCTCGGGCTGCGCGACCTACGTGCGCACGAGCGCGAACCACCGCGGTGGTATGACCGGCGCGATGCGCACGGCGCACCTCGCGGACGCGTTCCGCCTGCGCGCCGAGCCACACGGTCCGACCGAGCCGGCCGTGCACCTGTGCATGGCGATCCCAAACTGCACCTATTACGAGTCTCTCGTCACGTCCAACCCGGTCGTGCGCGAGTCGAGAGTCGGTGCAGATGGACTTGTACGCGCACCAACCGAACCCGGAATCGCATTACCGGACTTCGTGCTGGACGGCCGCGCGGCAAGTACGGCCTGACGAGAACTTGCACCTCTGATGGGGTCAAAACAGGAAGGAGAGAGACAACCAATGAAGTCATCTAGCAACAAGCTCTGGCGAGGCCGCTCGCTGAGGGCGCGCGCCGCGGTCGCGGTGGTCGCGGCCCTGAGCGTGGCGAGTGCGTCGGCGTTTGGCGTATCGACCGCTGCGGCGAAGTCGAAGGGCGCGCCGCTGGTCGTCTGGTACGACGCTGCACGCGCGGCGTTCGTCAAGGAGTACAAGGCAACGCATCCGGGCGCCAACGTCAAGTGGGTGCTCTACAGCGGCGACAACAACGGCGACGGCACGCTGCAGTCGAAGTTCGCCCTGTATAACCGCGTCGGCTGGAAGCCGGGCGTGTCTCCGGACGTCGTCTTCGACGAGGAGAACTACGAGGCCGGCTGGCTCGGTATTCCGCCGTTCAACGACCTGCTCGACCTGAGCAAGTACATCCCGAAGAGCGTCTGGAGCAAGGACGAGGGCCTTGGCGATTGCCAGATCAATGGCAAGCTGCTCTGCCTGCGTAACGACAACGCAGCCAACGTGCTGTGGGTCAACACGCAGCTGTGGAACCAGTTCTTCGGCGGACAGGCGCCCCCGACCACGTGGGCGCAGTACGTCGCGGACGGTCAGACGCTGATCAAGAGCCACCCCGGCTACTACATCGGTGAGTTTGGTCAGCCGTGGGACGCCGAGACCTATCTGTGGGGCAACGAGTGCCCGATCAACGACGCTGTCGGTAAATTGACACTGCTCGACAACCCGAAGTCGTCGAACTGCACGACGATCGCGGGCTTGATCGACTCAGCCCTCGGCGCGTTCACCAAGGACGGTCCGTTCCAGACGGGTTGGGTCAACAATAAGACCGCGCAGCACATGGTCATGGACATCGGGGCGATCTGGCAGGGCAACGCGATCTACCCCACGGGTTCCAGCAGCAACGGGCCCGGCACCAACGTGATGGAGGCATACCCGCCGCCGGTCGCGACCAATGGTGCGAAGGTCACCGGCTCGATCGGTGGTGGTCTGTGGATGGTTGCGTCGCACACCAAGCAGCCGAAGGCCGCCGCGGCGCTCGTGCAGTACATGGACACGAGCCCGAAGATCCAGGGAGATCCGACGATCACCCAGGGTCTGCCGGCATATGCGCCGGATCAGGATGCATGGCTCTCGTCGCTGAACGGGGTCTTCGCGAACCCGACCGCGACCGAGGCTGCGATGAAGCAGGCCGCATCTGAGATCTGGACCGGGTGGAGCCCCGTGCCGTGGAGCGTTGAGTCCATATTCGGCAACTCCGTGACGCCGGGCCTCCTCGCCGGTGGGACATTCTCGTCCGCACTCACGACGCTAGCCGCGCAAATCCAGGCCGCCGCACAGAGCGCCGGCTGGCAGGTCAAGAGCTAGTAAGAAGTAGAAGTCAGTAGTAATCAAGTAACGCAATGAGTGTTCCTTCGGCACCGGCTGTTCCCAGCGGACGCGCGAGCGCCCGCTGGGTCAGCCGGACCGCGGGGACCTCAGAGCGGCCACCGGCCGGCACCTCTCGAACCGCCGGCTATTTCTTCGTCGCTCTCTATGTCGGATTGCTGCTGCTGCTCGGCATCGCGCCGGCGGTTTATGCGATCTACCTCGCGCTCAGCAATTCGGGGGGCTTTGGTGGGAACTTCAGCGACGCGTTCAACGACTATCGCTTCGTCCCCGCTTTCGAGCACATCCTCGCGTTCTCGGCGATCTGGCTGATCAGTCAGACCGTCCTGGTCGTGGGGCTCGTGCTGATGCTCCACAACCTGGCGCGACGCGTCGGTGCAGCCTTCCGCTTCCTCTTTTACATCCCCGGTGCGCTCGCGGGCGCTGCAAGCGTGATCGTCTGGCTGTTCATGCTCGATCCGACCGCGAGCCCGTTCGGGTTCCTCCTGCACTGGCTCGGGTTCGCGGAGTTCACCAACACGATCGCGCCGAGCAACCTCGCTGTGATCTTCGCGATCATGGCGTTCTGGACCGGCGCCGGCGGGTGGATTGTCGTGATGTACGGCGCGCTCAACAACATTCCCACCGAGCTGCTCGAGGCGGCTCAGATCGACGGGTCGAACGCATTCCAAACGGCGCTCCGGATAAAGCTTCCGCTGATCCGGAAGTGGATCGTCTACATGCTGGTGCTGTCCTTCGCGGGCGGGACGCAGTTGTTCACCGAGCCCGCGGTGCTAGGTCAGGCGGCACTCGGCGTCGGCGTCAGCCAGTACTGGTCCCCGAACCAGCTCGCATGGTTCATCGCGTCACAGTACGACAAGTTCAACGAGGCGGCTGCGCTGGCGGTCCTCCTGCTCGTATTCGGCCTACTGGTCGCGGCACTGCTCGTCTGGCGTGGAAGGTTCTTTGAGGTGGATTGATGGCGCTGCCACGAAGCTACGCGATTCGCTTTATCGGCCTCACGATCCTCTTGATCTTTACGGCGCTGTTCTTCGTGCCGATCATCTGGCTGGTGCTTGCGCCAACCAAGACGGACGGCCAGCTCCTCAACCAGTCACCGTTCGCATTCGGCAGCCTGAGCACGCTCGTGCATACGTTCAACAGGGTCGTGAACTACGACGGCCAGAGCCTGCTGGTGTGGTTGAAGAACTCGGCGATCTACTCGTTCGGGGGGACCGCGCTGGCTGTCCTCGCGGCTGTTCCTGCGGGCTACGGGCTAGCGCTCACCCACTTCATCGGACGCAAGACGCTGCTCACGATCACCCTCGTCGTGATGATCATGCCGGCGACGGCGCTCGTCCTGCCGCTGTTCCTGGAGATGAACAAGATCGGACTGGTGGGGACGGTCTGGTCGCTGATCCTGCCCTTCGGCTTTTTCCCGTTCGGTGTCTATCTCGCCTATATCTACTTCTCGTCGACGATTCCGAAGGATCTGCTCGCCGCCGCGCGGATCGATGGCGCGAACGAGTGGGGCGTATTCCGCCACATCGCCGTGCCGCTCGCGCGCCCAGTCATTGGCCTCGTTGCGTTCTTCGCGTTCGTCGCGTCCTGGAACAACTTCTTCCTCCCCTTCGTGATGACCTACGACAGCTCCCAATACCCACTCCAGATCGGCCTGCGGGAGCTGATCGGCTCGACCGCGTCGTTCAACCCGACGAACTTCACCGCCGGCAGCAGCGTCGAGGTTCTCCATCGGCCCGACCTCGCGATGGCGGTGATCATCGCGATCTTGCCGGTGCTCATCGTGTTCCTCTTCTCCCAGCGCACGCTCGTCCAGGGGATGCTCGCCGGATCGACCAAGGAGTAACCGGAATGGTCACGCGACGACAGCCTGCCGAGGACGAAACGAGTCGCGCACAGCGCGGAAGCGCCACGAGCTTTGGAATATCATTGCGGCCGCCGATCGGCGGCATGCCGTCCATGGCTGCTCTGCAGACCAGTAACCGTTCGGAGAGACGCCAATGTCAACCGTAACCTTCAGAGAAGCCACACGCACCTACCCGAAGAGCGAGACTCCGGCCGTCAACCATCTGAACCTCGAGGTTCACGACGCCGAGTTTCTCGTCCTCGTCGGCCCGTCGGGCTGTGGCAAGACGACGAGCCTGCGGATGCTGGCGGGACTCGAGAATGTCGACGAGGGCACGATCCTGATCGACGAACGCGAGGTCGTCAACCTCGCACCGCGCGATCGCGACATCGCGATGGTCTTCCAGAACTACGCGCTCTATCCGCACATGAACGTCGCCCAGAACATGGGCTTCGCGCTGCGCCTCGCGAAGGTTCCAAAGCAACAGATCGCCGACCGCGTTCACGCCGCCGCGAAGATCCTCGACCTCGAGAACTATCTCGACCGCAAGCCGCGCCAGCTCTCCGGCGGGCAGCGCCAGCGCGTCGCGATGGGTCGCGCGATCGTCCGTGAGCCGCGCGTCTTCCTGATGGACGAGCCGCTGTCGAACCTCGACGCCCAGCTACGCGTCGCGACCCGCGCGGAGATCGCCGCGCTACAGCGCCGGCTTGGCATCACGACGCTCTACGTCACCCACGACCAGGTTGAGGCGATGACGATGGGGGATCGCGTCGCGGTCATGAAGGACGGCCTCCTCCAGCAGTGCGATGTGCCGCGCGTCCTCTACGAGCAGCCCAACAACGCGTTCGTCGCCGGCTTCATCGGTTCGCCGGCAATGAACATGTTCTCGGCCACAGTCGAGAACGGTGGCGTCAAGATCGGCTCGCACACGCTGAAGGTTGGTGGCGTGGTGCCGGTCCCGCAGGGGGCTCACGTGACTGTCGGCTTGCGCCCGGAGGCGCTCGAGCTGACAAGCCATGAAGGTCTGCCTGCCGTCGTCAACCTCGTCGAGGAGCTCGGCGCCGAGTCCTACCTTCACGCTGAGCTGGCGGACAGCCAGAGCGAGTCCGTAACCGCAACCGCCAACGTCATCATCCGCCTCGAGCCGAACCAGGCTCCGCCGAAAGGCACGGCGATCCAGCTGACCGGCAAGCCCGGCGCGATGCTGTTCTTCGACGCCGAGTCGGGCGAGCGCATCGTCGCTTAGCTTCTCGCCGTCGATCCGCGTACGAACTGCCGGCGCGCGCCCGTGGGCCGCGCGCCGCAGGCCCACGGCGCCTAGCCGCGCCTTAGCCCTTCGCGACGCCGAGCAGGTCGACGATGAAGATCAGCGTCGAGTTTGCCGGGATCTTGCCCTGGGCGACGTTCTTGTAGCCGAGTGACGGCGGGATGATCAGCTCGCGCCGGCCGCCGACGCGCATGCCGACGAGGCCCTGGTCCCAGCCGGGGATCACGCTGCCGACGCCGAGCTGGAACTGGAAGGGGGAGGCCGTCGCGGCGCCTTTCCACGAAGCGTCGAAGATGGTGCCGTTCTTGTAGAGCGCCCCGACATAGTCGACCGTCAGCTCATCGCCCGCGGCGGCGACCGCGCCGGTGCCGACAATGATGTCCTTCTTGACGAGCTTCGTCGGGGCGGCTGCCTTCGAGACCGTTACCTTCGGCTCGCGCGACAACGGACCGCTCTTCGGCGCGGAGGCAGCCTTGGGCGTCGTCGTCGCGCCGGTGCTACCAGTCGTCGCGGGAATCGTGGCCGGCTTCGTCGGCGGCGGCTTCAGCGTCTGCGCGGCTGACGGCGCCGGGATGATGTGGGCCGTATCGGCGTTGCTCGTCGACGCGGCGCTTTTCTTCGCCCCCGGGGTCGTCGAGCCGCAGGCGGCCAGGGCGAGCGCGGCTGCCAGCGTCGTGAACGGAAGCAGTCGCGAACGCATCAACGCGCGAAGGCTACCGAAACAGGCCCGCCTCCTGCGTCGAGTGATACGTATTACCATCGCGCGCGGGTGACCAGAGAGGGGCATGCTCGCGCAAGTTGGGCCGCGGTCGGGTGCTACGCGCTTGTCGCGGCCGCCTCGCAGCTGCTCTGGCTGACCTACGCGCCGCTGACCACGGCCTCCGCGCACTACTACCACGTGTCCGAGACGGCGATCGGCTGGCTCGCCGAGCTCTTTCCGCTGCTGTACGTGGTTCTCGCGATTCCGGCCGGCCGGCTGCTCGACCGTTGGTTTCACAACGCGCTCGCACTCGGTGCGTTGCTCACCGCGGCCGGTGGGCTTGTACGCCTCGCCGGATCCGACTATCGCTGGGCGCTGTTCGGGCAGGTGCTCGTAGCGGTCGCCCAGCCGCTCGTGCTGAATGCCGTCACGAAGATCGCCGTCGAGTATCTGCCCGCAGAGCGCAAGCCAGACGGGATCGCGATCGGCTCCGCGGGCATCTTCGCTGGCATGCTCCTCGCGCTCGTCCTCGGCGCGGTGCTAGGCGGCCACGAGATCCGCGTGCTGCTGGTCATTGAGGCCGCGTTCTCGCTCGCGGCCGGCGCGGCGCTCTCGCTGATGCTGATCCGCCACGGCGCCGGCGCGGCGCGCACGGAGCGCGTTGGCGTCGGCGCCGACGCGCTGCGCGAAGTCTGGTCACTTCCTGGTGTCCGGCTGCTGAGCGCCCTGCTCTTCCTCGGCTTCGGCGCCTTCGTCGCGCTGACGACCTGGCTGCAGGCGCTGCTACACCACTACCGCATCTCCGCCGACACGGCCGGCGCGCTCCTCGCCGCGATGGTTCTCGCCGGCGCCGTGGGCTCCGCCGTCCTCCCGCCGATCGTCGTACGCCGCGCAGCGGCAACAAGACTCGTCGGCGCCTCGATCGCGGCCGTCATCGTCGGCTGCACCGTGCTCGCGCTCGTGCGGGCGGTCGCCGTCGACGCGCTGATGCTCGTACCGATGGGCATGCTGCTGCTGGTCGACCTGCCGGTTCTGCTCGAGCTCAGTGAGCGGGGCGCCGGCGCAGCGGCGGGGACGGTTGCCTCCCTGCTCTGGCTCGCGGGCCAGCTCGGCGGTCTCGTGATCGCACTGCTCGTACAGGCCCTCGTCCACCACCCGACCGCCGCGTTTCTGCTGCTCGCCGGGGTAGGCGTGCTGGCGCTCCCCTTGCTCGCCCGCCTTGGCGGCCTGCTCGAGGCCCCGCGCGACGACACCGAGGCTCTCGGACCGGCCTACAGCGCGCCCTGAGGCCGGCTACGCCCTAGCCGGCACGGGGCGTCGGCTCGAGGATCGACATCCGGTTGCCCTCGGTGTCGATGAACCACGCGTAGCGACCGACGCCCGGGATCTCCTGGATCTCCTCTTCGACAACCCCGCCGGCTGCGACCACACGCGCAATCGCACCCTCGACGTCGTCCACGGCGATCACGACGCGCGGGCGTCTGCGCATGGGCGGAATCGTCACGCGTGTAGATCCCGCCGTTGATCTCACCCGGCCGCGTCGGGCGCCCGGCGTCTGTCGCCGTGGTCGTGGCCAGCGCGTAGTTGCCGACCTCGGGCCCGAGCAGCTCGACTTCCCACCCAAATGCCGCCGCATAGAAGGCCCCAGCGCGCTCGCGATCCTCCGCCGGCAACTCGAAATGAACGACCGGGTCCATCGTCTGGCGAACTATGCCAGTTGAACTACGCAGATGGACGACTGCCCAAGGTCGGGCACCATCGATCCGCCGGAACCGCTTCTACACTCTCCCGCGAACCTTGCGAGAGAAGGCGGAAGCGATGCACGGATCAGCGGAGCGAGGCGACCCCAACGCCGCACAAGCGCCGGACGCGCCCAGCCAGGAGCGGCCGGATGACTCGAACCTCGCCACTCGAGCGCGAGAACAGGCGGCGCGCGTGCGGGAATCACTCGTACGCTGTCCAGGGGTCGACGGGCAGCGCGTCGCGTAACGGCGAAACCGGCGAGCAGGCGCGCACGACGTTATAGACTGCTCGGCCGAGGACTAGTCGTGCACGACGTTCCGATCGACACCAAGCTGCCCGAAACTCCCGGTCAGAGCGCGCGGAGTGAGCGTCTGCGCGCGTCTCCGCCGATGTTTCGCTCGCGCTTGCTCGACAACCTCTCGCGCGTGCATCCGGTCGTGCCGCCGCTTATCTACCTGCCCGCAATCGCGATCCTCGCGGTCGCGGGTGCGACGCAGCTGTCGGCCGGGAAGTTCGTGATCGCACTGACCTGCGGCTACGTTTTCTGGACCTTCTGCGAATACTGGATTCACCGCGTCGTGTTCCACTGGGAGCCCGAGGACGGGATCGGAGCCCGACTGCACTGGATGATGCACGGCGTCCATCACGACCATCCAAACGACCCCCTGCGGCTCGTCATGCCACCCGCGGTGTCGGTCCCGCTCGCCGCGCTGTTCCTGGCGATCTTCGTGCTCGTCGTCGGGACACCGCTGGCCTGGCCGGTCGGCGCCGGCTTCCTCGGCGGCTACCTCTTCTACGACATGCTGCACTACGCGCTGCACCATCATCGACATCCGGCGAACGCGATCGAGCGGCGGCTGCGCGAGCTGCACATGCGCCACCACTTCGAGGACGACGAACACGGCTACGGCATCAGCGCGCCGTGGTGGGATCTCGTCTTCGGCACGCTCTCGCGACGCAGCCGCAGCTAGCGGGTTCGCTCGGTCGCCGCGTAGGTGACCTGCCCGGTCGGGTACGAGCAGGCGTAGGTCGCCCGCGATCCGACAACGTCCTGCACCGTTTGCAGTGCGACGTCGCTGCAGTGCCCGCTCGCGCGGCTCGCCGCCCACGTGGTGTCCGCCGGGAAGTCCAGGGCGAGCGCGGGAACCCACGTCGGCACGATCAGCGCAATCGTCTCGGTGGGCTTGACGCGGAGCGGCCGGCGCAGCTTGATCGTCGCCGTCTTGCCGAACCAGGGCTGCAGATGGATGACCGGGCTCTTCGCAACGAGCTCGTACGTCGAGTCGCCAAGGTTTCGCAACACGCCAATCGCCGCCTGCGAGGTGCCGCGCTCGTGTTTGTCGAAGTAGTGGATCTGCGCCCTGTCGGGTAGCGCAAGCGTTACCGACCACGCCGTGAGCCGCCCCGGCTGGGTGATCACGAACGGGCTCGTGCCTGCGCCGTCTGCCGACTGGATCGCGGTCGTGCGCGAAATCGCTGCGCACGGGTTGGCGGGGCAGGATGGGGCCGTGACGGTGCCGCTGTTCGACAGCTGGATCGTCGCCGCGGCCGCGCTCGGCGCCCCCGCCAGCAGGGAGGAGAAGATTGCCATCGTCCGCAGCATGATCCGCCAGCGCGAGCCAGATCAGCTAGGTGGCGTGAGCTGCCAGCCGGCAAGCCGCATTGCGCGCGCCACAATAACGCGTCAGCTCCAGGCCGAGGTCAATCGTGCCAGCTCGGCCTCGCTGAGTTCGAGCGTGGCGCCCGGGAGAATCTCGGCAAGCTGGTCGCTCGTTCGTGCGCTCGCGATCGGCGCGAGAACCCCCGGTTGCTCGCGCAGCCAGGCGATCGCGACCGCGGCCGGCCATGTCCCGTGCGCGTCGGCGATCTCGTCGAGGCTGGCGAGCAGAGCTCGGGCACGCACGTCATCGAGGTAGCGCGCAGCTCGGTTCGCACGGGCGCTGCTGACGTCCGTTCCCGGGCGGTACTTGCCGGTGAGGAAGCCGCTCGCAAGCGCGTAGTAGGGCATGCAGGCGAGCTCCTCGCGCTCGCACAGCGCGAGCACGTCCGCCTCGGCGCGCGCGACCAGGCTGTAGTGGGGCTGGACGGCGACCGGGCGCGTGAGTCCGTCGCGATCGCAGATCGCGAGGGCCTCGCGGAGGCTCGCGACGCTGAAGTTCGACAACCCATAGGCGCGCGCCTTGCCTGCTCGCACGAGCGCGTCGAAGGCGGCCAGCGAATCTTCGAGAGGGGTGTTCGGGTCCTCGGCGTGGGCGTAGTAGAGATCGATGTGATCGGTCTGCAGGCGGTCCAGGGAACCCTCGAACGCGGCGGCGATGTTGTCTGGGTGCAGCCCGCGGTGGGGCGCCCACTTCGCCACCTTGGTTGCGATCACGATCGCGTCGCGGACGCCGCGTGAGCGCGCCCAGCGCCCGATGATCGTCTCCGACTCGCCGCCGTTGTTGCCGGGCCTCCAGGCTGAATAGGCGTCGGCGGTGTCGATGAAGTTGCCCCCCGCGCCGAGATAGGCGTCGAGCACCTCGAACGATTCATCCTCGCCGGCCGTCCAACCGAACGGATTGCCGCCCAAACAGAGGCGGGAGACCTGGATGTCGCTGCGTCCGAGCGGCGCGTCTGCGGCGAGCGGGCGGTTGGTGCGAACGTTCATTCCTGACGGTTACCCCTCGCGGCGAGCATAGCAACGGCGAATTGGCGAAACTGGCTGGTGATGGAGCCCGTCGACAGCCGCCGGCGTTGAGACTCGCGAACCACCGCGGGCGCCTCGTCGTCGCGCGCGAGGGCGGCTTCGTGGATCTTGCGCTGGCAAGCGGCGGTCGGTTCGACCACGACCCGCAGGCGATCTACGATCGTTGGCAGGAGTTTCTCGACTGGGGCCGCCAGGCGGGGCTCAGCGACGGGGAGGCGGTCGCGGCGGAGGATCTTGGGCCGCCTGTGCCGCGCCCGCGCCAGGTCTTCGCCGCTGCGCTCAACTATCGCGCGCCGGGATCGGCGGGCGCCGCGCCAGACGTCCCGGTCGTCTTCACGAAGTACCCGGCCTGCCTTGTCGGGCCGGTTGCGGACGTCGAGCTGCCGAGCGCGCTCGTCGACTACGAGGTCGAGCTGGTCGTCGTGATCGGCCGCCCCGCCGTAGCAGTGGCCGAGCGTGATGCCTGGGATCACGTGGCCGGCGTGACGGTCGGTCAGGATCTGATCGACCGCGAGCTCGTGTCGCGTGACCCGACCGGCCAGCTCTGCTTGCCGAAGTCGTTTCCGGGCTTCGGGCCGACGGGCCCCTGGGTGCTGACGGCCGACGAGCCCGCTGCTGCGCGGCGAGCTCGAGCTCGAGGCGATCCTCAGCGGTGAGCGCGTTCAGCACGACACGACCGCGGCGATGATCTTCCCGGTCGCGGAGCTGATTGCCCGCATCTCCGCGGTCTGTCCACTTCTGGCGGGCGACCTGCTGTTCAGCGGAACGCCGTCCGGCATCGGCATCTCGCGTAAACCGCCCCGCTACCTGCGCGACGGCGACGTGCTCGTGAGCCGCATCGGCGGCATCGGCGAGATCACGCAGCGCTTCCACGCCCGCCGCTAGACCGCCACCACCGCCGGCGGGCGGCGGGGGGCGACGCGACTTGCGCGACGGTGTGCGCATCCGTAGGCTGTTCGGTGGGCGGGCGTGTGTTCTCATAGCGAACATGCATGGCTGAGATCGTCCCTCTGAGGGAGGCAGTCGCCGAGCTGGTGCGCGACGGCGATGCGGTCGCGCTCGAAGGCTTCACGCACCTGATCCCGTTTGCCGCGGGGCATGAGCTGATCCGCCAGGGGCGCTCCGAGCTCGAGCTGATCCGGATGACTCCCGACATCCTCTACGACCAGCTGATCGGCGTCGGCGCGTGCCGCCGGCTCGTCTTCTCCTACGGCGGCAACCCGGGCGTCGGGTCGCTGCACCGGTTTCGCGATGCGATCGAGAACAGCTGGCCGCGCGCGATCGAGATCGAGGAGCACAGCCACGCCGGGATGGCAAACCGTTATGCCGCGGGCGCCGCGCGGCTACCCTGCGGAATACTCCGCGGCTACCGCGGGACGGACCTCGTGGCGCACACGCGCGTCGCATTCATCGAGTGCCCGTTCACCGGCGAGGAGCTTGCGGTCGTCCCGGCGCTGGCACCCGATGTCACGGTGATCCATGCGCAGGAGGCCGACCGCGACGGGAACGTGCAGCTCTGGGGGATCCCCGGCGTGCAGAAGGAGGCCGTCCTGGCCGCCGAGCGCGTGCTCGTGACGGTCGAACGGATCGTCGATCGCCTCGAGCCGCGACCCGGCGGCGTGCTGATCCCGGGCTGGGTGATCGACGCGGTCGCGCCGGCGCCCGGTGGCTCGCAGCCGTCGTACAGCCTCGACATCACCGAACGAGACAACGACTTCTACAAGCAGTGGGACGCGATCAGCCGCGACCGCGACGCATTCACGCGCTGGATCGACACGCACGTCCGCGGCGAGGCGGCGTTCGCATGAGCACGCGCAGCGCTCAGCGCAGCCGAGGCGCAGACGGTCACTGCGGCGCGGCGCCTCGCGCGTGCGCGCAGCGTCTTCATCGGCGTCGGCAGGCCGAGCACCGCAGCGATCCTCGCGCGCGCTGTTCACAACCCGCGACTCGTCCTCGTCTACGAGTCGGGGACGATCGGCGCGAAGCCGTTTCACATTCCGCTCTCGATCGGCGACGGCGAGCTCGCTCACACCGCCGATCTCGTCGTCTCGGTCCCCGAGATGTTCAACTACTGGATCACCCCGGGGCGCATCGACGTCGCATTCCTCGGCGCGGCGCAGGTGGACCGCTTCGCCAACCTCAACTCAACGGTGATCGGCGACTACGCGCGCCCGACGACGCGCCTGCCGGGCGCCGGCGGTGCGCCCGAGATCGCGGCCGGCTGCGGCGAGGTGGTGGTGATCGTGCCGCACGATCGGCGGACGCTCGTGCAGCGGCTGGACTTCGTTACGACAGTCGGGCACGGAGACGGCGCCGGAGCGCGCGAGCGGCTCGGCTTTCGCGGCGCCGGGCCGACGGCGGTGATCACCGAGCTCGGCGTCCTCGAGCCCGATCCGCAGACGCGCGAGCTACGACTGACCGCCGTCCATCAGGGCGTCGAGGTCACGGACGCGGTCGCGGCGACCGGCTGGGAGCTTGCGGTGGCCGAGCACGTCGAGGTCATCGAGCCGCCAAGCGTCGACGAGCTCGCCGCGTTGCGCGAGCTTTTGAGCCGATGAGCGCGGCCTACGTCTACGAGGCGGTGCGCACGCCGTTTGGACGCCACGGCGGCGGGCTTGCCGACGTGCGCCCGGACGACCTTGCGGCGCACGCCCTGCGCGCGCTGCTCGGTCGCCTGCCGCGGCTCGAGCTCGACGCGATCGACGATGTGATCCTCGGCAACGCGAACGGGGCTGGCGAGGACAACCGCAACGTGGCACGGATGGCGGTGCTGCTCAGCGGGCTCCCAACCTCGGTGCCCGGCGTGACGGTCAACCGCCTGTGTGGCTCGAGCCTCGAGGCGGCGATCCTCGCCCACCGCGCGGTGGCGATGGGCGAGGCGGCAATCGTCGTCGCGGGGGGCGTCGAGTCGATGAGCCGCGCGCCCTGGGTGCTGGCAAAGCCCGAGCGCCCATACCCGGCTCGCAACGAAGTGCTCCACTCCTCGACGCTCGGGTGGCGGATGGTGAACCCTCAGATGCCCGCCGAGTGGACTATCTCGCTCGGTCAGAGCGCCGAGAAGCTCGCCCAGATCTACGGCGTCTCGCGCGAAGCCCAGGACGAGTTCGCACTTGCGAGCCACGAGCGTGCCGCCCGTGCGTGGGCCGAGGGCGCGCTCCGCGAGGTCGTCCCGCTTCCGGGCCACGCGCTCGAGCGTGACGAGTCGATCCGTTTGGACAGCTCGCTCGAGAAGCTCGCGCAGCTCGAGCCGGCGTTCGTCGAGGGCGGGACCGTGACCGCCGGGAACTCCTCGCCGCTGAGCGACGGTGCGAGCATGATGCTGATCGCCGGCGAGGCGGCCGAGCGTCGGATCGGTCGCGCACCGCTTGCGCGGATCGTCGCGACGGCAGCCCACGCGGTCGATCCCGATGTGTTCGGGATCGCGCCGGTGCAGGCCGCGAACAAGGCCCTCGCGCGCGCCGGTCTCGATTGGTCGCGGATCGATGTCGTCGAGCTCAACGAGGCCTTCGCGTCGCAGTCGCTCGCGTGCCTCGCAGGCTGGCCGCAGCTCGACCCCGACAAGGTCAACATCCGTGGCGGTGCGATCGCGATCGGCCACCCGCTCGGCGCCTCGGGGGCGAGGATCCTCGGCCGGCTGGCGCACGAGCTCGCGCCCGCGGCGGCGGCCACGGCTTGGCCGCGCTCTGTATCGGCGTGGGACAGGGCCTCGCGGTGGTCCTCGAGGCATGACAAGTCAGGAGTGGAGGAGATGAGCGAACCCAGCAACGAGAAGGCGCACGCCGTCTACAAGCCGGTAACCGATACGCCCGACTGCTACCTGCGACCGGGCGAGGACGAGCAGACGCCGCTCGACTACCCGCCGTACAAGTCAAGCCGTCTGCGCCACCCGAAGCAGCCGCTCGTCTTCATGCCGCAAACGATCACCGAGATCACCGGTCCACAGCTCGGCGGCGAGCGCGTCCTCGGCGAGCTGGACAACGACCTCACCCGCCAACACGCCGGCGAGCCGATCGGCCAGCGGATCACGCTCAGCGGACGCGTGCTCGACACCGAGGGAAAGCCCTTGCGCGGCACGCTCGTGGAGATCTGGCAGGCGAACGCCGCCGGGCGCTACCGCCACCGCTGGGACCGCTGGCCCGCCCCGCTTGACCCGAACTTCACCGGCGCGGGTCGCGCCATCACCGACGATGAGGGGCGCTACAGCTTCACGACGATCAAGCCGGGGCCCTACCCCTGGGGCAACCACTACAACGCCTGGCGTCCCGCGCACATCCACTTTTCGCTGCTCGGCCGCGCTTTCGTGCAGCGCCTCGTCACGCAGATGTACTTCCCCGACGATGCGCTGTTCCCTTACGACCCGATCTTCAACTCGCTGCGTGATGAGGGCGCGCGCCAGCGGATGGTCTCGCGCTTCGCGATGTCTGCCAGCGAGCCCGACTGGGCGCTCGCGTTCGAATGGGACATCTACCTGCGCGGCCCCGGTGCGACGCCGTTCGAGGAGGCGCTGTGATCTACGCGACGACCCCATCGCAAACTGTCGGCCCGTATTTCGCGATCGGACTGCCCTGGCCCGAGGGTCCACACGCGATCGCGCCCGAGCATCCGGAAGCGATCCGGATCACAGGCACCGCCTACGACGGCGCCGGCGCCCCGATCGCGGACGCGCTGCTCGAGATCTGGGGCGCCGACCCGGATGGCCGCTACGCGGACATCTGGGAGCACGGTGGCCCGGCGAGGCCCGGCTTCCGCGGTTTCGCTCGTTTTGGCGAGGAGGGAGGCGACGGCGGATTCGAGCTCATCACGTTGAAGCCCGGGCCGGTTCGCGTGAGCGAGGACATCGTGCTCGCCCCGCACCTCGACCTGACCGTGTTCGCGCGCGGCATGCTGCGCCACCTCGTGACGCGCATCTACTTCGGCGATGAGCCGCAGGCCAATGCGGCCGACCCGATCCTGGCGCGCGTCCCGGTGGAGCGGCGCGAGACGCTGATCGCGCAGCCAACCGAGAACGGCTACCGCTTCGACATCCATCTCCAGGGACCGGGGGAGACGGTCTTCTTTGCCGTCTGACGAGCTCTTTTCGGGCATCTACGCCCGCGGCGAAGTCGCGGCCGCTGTCAGCTCGCAGGCCTGGGTGCGCGCGATGCTCGACTGCGAGGTCGCGCTCGCCGGGGCGCTCGCAAGCGACGGGGCGATCCCGCAGGACGCGTGTGAGGCGATCGCAGCGGCCTGCGCCGAGGGTACGCCTGACGTCGCGATGGTCGCCGCCGCCGCGACGGCGACCGCGATGCCCGCGATCCCTGTCGTCGACTGGATCCGCGAGCAGGTCGGCGCCGGTTACGCCGGGTTCGTCCATGTCGGCGCGACAAGCCAGGACACCCTCGACAGCGCGGCGATGCTCGTCGCCAAGCGCGCGCTGCGCCCGCTCCTTGCCGATCTGCGCGGCGCGGCCGTCGCAGCGGCAGCTCTCGCCGACGCGCACCGCGCGACGCCGATGGTCGGGCGGACGCTCCTTCAGCAGGCGTTGCCGACGACCTTCGGCCTACGCGCCGCGGGCTGGCTGAACGGAATCGACGAAGCCGGGTCGCGGCTCGCCGTGATCGCATCCACACGGCTCGCGGTGCAGATGGGCGGCCCGGTCGGGAGCCGCCCGCCGGCGGTTGCCGCGCAGGTCGCCGCCGCGCTCGAGCTCGCTGACCCGACGCTTCCCTGGCAGGCGATCCGCGTGCGCGTCGGCGAGCTCGCCGGCGCGCTCGGCGTGCTTGGCGGGGTCCTCGCAAAGATCGCGCGGGACGTCACGCTGCTCGCGAGCGACGAGGTCGGCGAGGTCCACGAACGCGGGTCGCCCGGTCGCGGCGGCTCGTCCTCGATGGCCCACAAACGCAACCCGGTTGCCGCGATTTCCGTGCTCGCGTGCACGACGCGTGTCCCCGGCCTCGTCGCGACGCTGCTCGCGGCGATGGTGCAGGAGCACGAGCGGGCGGCAGGCACCTGGCAGGCGGAGTGGGGCACGCTGAGCGACCTCCTGCGCCTCGTCGGCTCGGCTGCGGCCTGGTCGCGCGAATCGCTCGAGCGCCTCGAGCTGTCCCCGGCCCGCATGCAGGAGAACCTCGACCGGCTCGCTGACGCCGGCGTGGCCGAGGCCGTCGCTCCGCTCAGCCACGTCGAAGGCGCGAACGAACTGATCGATCGGGCGCTCGCTGCGCGGACTCTGCGATGAGCTCGGTCGCCTTGCACCACGTCCTCGATGGCCCCGCGGACGGAGCTCCGATCGTCCTCTCCGCTTCGCTCGGGACGACGCACGCGCTGTGGGAGCCCCAGCTTCCCGCGCTGGCGGCCCGCTACCGCGTCATCCGCTACGACCACCGTGGTCATGGCAGCTCGCCCGCGCCGCCTGGGGATTACTCGCTGGCGGATCTCGGCATGGACGTGCTGGCGCTGCTCGACCGCCTCGAAATCGCGACAACAGCTTGGTGCGGTGTGTCGCTGGGTGGGATGGTTGGCCTCTGGCTTGCGATCAACGCGCCCGAGCGACTAAACAGCCTTGTCGTGATCTGCAGCTCCGCCCATGCCCCGCCAGCATCGCGCTGGCTCGAGCGAGCGGCGGCGGTGCGCGCGGCCGGGTCGACGGCGGTCGTCGCCGACGCGGTCCTTGCGGGCTGGTTCACGCCCGAATTCGCCCGCTCGGACCCGCAGGCGGTCGAGCGCGCCGGCGGCATGCTGCGTTCGACGCCGGCCGGCGGCTATGCCGGCTGCTGCGCGGCTGTCGCTTCGCTGGACCTGCGCGACGGCCTCGCGCGCATCGAGCTGCCGACGCTCGTCGCTTCCGCGGCGCAGGACACGGCGCTGCCACGCGAGCATGGTCTCGCGATCGCAGCCGCTGTGAGGGGCGCGCGCTTCACGCTGATCGAGCGCGCTGCCCACATCGCGAACATCGAGCAGCCGGCGCTCGTGAGCCGCCTGATTCTTGACCATCTCGACCGGCCCGCCGATGGCTGAGCGCGACGACGGCATGCGCGTGCGGCGCGAGGTGTTGGGCGATGCCTACGTCGACGGCGCGATCGCGCGGGCGGACGAGTTCACGGCGCCGTTCCAGGAGTTCATAACTCGCTACGCCTGGGGTGTTTGGGCACGCGACGGCCTCGACCGGCGCTCGCGCAGCAGTATCACGCTCGCCGTCCTGTGCGCGCTCGGGTGCGAGGACGAGATCGCGATGCATGTCGAGGCCGCGCTGCGCAACGGGCTCGAGCCGGCGGAGATCGCGGAGGTGCTCCTCCACACGGCGGTCTACGCCGGCGTCCCGGCGGCGAATCGCGCCTTCGCGATCGCGGACGCGAAGCTGCGGGAGCTCGGTAGGGTGCCGCCGCCCGAGGAAGCTCGTTGAGCCGCCCGGCGCGCGTGGTGCCGGCGGCCGACGACCGTGACAATTTCGTGCAGTCACTCGCGCGCGGTCTCAGCGTGATCGGGGCGCTCGATACGCCGGAGCCGCTGACGTTGAGCCAGATCGCGCAGCGCGCGGGCCTCTCGCGGGCCGCGGCACGCCGTTTCACCCACACCCTCGAACGGCTCGGCTACGTGCGCGAGACCGATCGTCGCTTCGCGCTGACCCCGCGCGTGCTCGAGCTCGGCTCCGCGTACCTGTCGAGCCTGACGCTCCCGGAGATCGCGTTGCCGCACATCCGCAAGCTGGTGGAGGACGTGCGCGAATCGGGCGTCCTGTCGGTGCTCGACGGCGACTCGATCGTCGGCGTGACGCGCGTACCGGCCTATCGCGTAATGACCGGCCGGATCGTCCTCGGCCAGCGCCTGCCGGCGTGGGCATCGGCGAGTGGTCGCGTTCTCCTCGCGGGCCTTGCGCCGGGAAGGCTCGCGGAGCGGCTCGACCGCGTCGACTTCAAGCCGCTCACCGATCGCACGATCACGGCCCGCACGGCGCTCGAGGCCGAGCTGGGCAGCGTACGCGACGGCGGCTTCGCGCTGGTCGACCAGGAGGTCGAGCTCGGGCTGCGTTCGCTCGCCGCTCCGGTACGCGACCGCGACGGCGCCGCCGTCGCAGCGCTCGCACTCGTCCTCAACAGCGCTGCCGGCAGCATCGACGAGGTGACGCGAACGCTTGTCCCGCCGCTGCTGACCAGTTGTGCCGCGATCGCGCGCGACCTCGCTGCGAGCGGCGCGCGGCTCGGCTACACGGCTACGTTTGAGACGGTCGGCGGCTGATCGGCGCTAGGCCACGGGGGCCGCAGCGGCCTCGGGCTCAGGCACATCCGACGACGAGCTGTCAACCGTCGCCTCGATCTTCACGGTCGTGCCGACCGGCGCTGGCGGGATCAGGTTTCCCTCGACGCGACTGCCATCCACGGTGAGGCTCCTGACGCGACCGGTGGTGCCCTTCGTCTTCTTGACGGCGATCTCGTACGTCGCGCCCCGCCAGCGGCGCGTTGCGGTGAAGCCTTCCCAGTCGCTCGGCAGGACCGGGTCGATACGCAGGCCGTCGAGCTCAGGCCGGACGCCGAGGATCCATTGCGTGATCCCGACGAGGTGCCACGAAGCGGTGCCGGTGAGCCACGAGTTCTTGGCCTCGCCGTGCGTCGGCGCATCGCGGCCCGCGATCGTCTGTGCGTAGCAGTATGGCTCGCAGCGGTGGACGGCGCTGATCGCCGAGCGCGTCGACGGGTTGGTTCGCTTGTAGTAGTCGAATGCGGCGTCGGCGTCTCCGGTGAGCGCCGCGGCGATCAGGATCCACGCGTTCGTGTGGCAGAAGACGCTCGCGTTCTCCTTGTAGCCGGGGGGATAGGAGCTGATCTCGCCGAGGCGCAGCTGGTAGCTCGTGAACGCCGGCTGTACGAGCATCACGCCGTGGTCGGTCGCGAGGTGCTCGCGCACGCTCGCCAGCGCCTGCTTGGCACGGCCGTCATCGACGCCGATCCCCGCCATCACGCAGATCCCCTGTGGCTCGACGAAGATCTTGCCCTCGGGCTCGCTCGCGGAACCCACGGGATCGCCGAAGTAGTCGTACGCGCGGCGAAACCACTCGCCGTCCCAGCCATGCTCGCCGACGGCAGACGCCATCTTCGCGCTTTCGAGCTCGTATAGCTCGCGTCGTCATCTTCGCCAAATAGCCGCGCGAGCGCTGCGAGCTCATTCGTCGCGAGCACGAAGAGGCCGGCGATGAAGACCGACTCGGCGACGCCGCCTTCCCGGTTGGCGGTTGTCTGGAAGGACTCGCCCGGGTGCTCCGAGAAGCAGTTGAGGTTCAGGCAGTCGTTCCAGTCTGCACGCCCGATCAACGGAAGGCCGTGGGGCCCAAGCCGCTCGAGCGTGTAGCGCAGGCAACGCTGGAGGTGCTCGTAGAGCCGCGTTTCACTGCCGGGCTCGTTGTCGTAGGGGACGCGCTCGTCGAGGATGCCCACTTCGCCGGTTTCCTTCACGTAGGCGCAGACGGCCAGGACCAGCCACAGGGGGTCGTCGTTGAAGCCGGATCCGATCGCGTGGTTTCCGCGCTTTGTCAGCGGCTGGTACTGGTGGTAGGCGCCGCCCGAGGGCAGCTGTGTCGATGCGAGGTCGAGGATCCGCTCGCGCGCGCGATCTGGGATCGCACTGAGGCAGCCGAGCAGGTCCTGGCTCGAGTCACGAAAGCCCATGCCGCGCCCGGTTCCCGATTCGAACGAGGAGATCGATCGGCTGAGGTTGAACGTGACCATGTTCTGGTAGGGGTTCCAGATATTGACCATGCGGTTCGTGTCAGCGTCGGGGGTGTTCACTGTGAGTGCGGCGAGTGACTCACCCCAATAGGCGCGAAGCGTCGCGAATCCCTCCTCGACGGCTGTCGAGGAACGCCAGTGCTCGAGCGCCGCTTTGGCACGCTTCTTGTTGATCGACGCCGAGCCCGGCGGATCGAACTTGTCGTCGACAGCGTTCTCCTGGTAGCCGAGCACGAAGATCACTTCGCGCGTCTCGCCGGGAGCGAGCTCGAGGCGTACGTGGTGGGAGCCGATCGGCGCCCAGCCGTGCGCGATCGAGTCGAACGATTCACCGCGCGCGACAGCGAGCGGTGAATCCCAGCCGCGGTAGGCCCCGAGGAACGCCTCTCGCTGCGTGTCGAAGCCGGCGAGCGGCTCCGAGCAGGCGAAGTACGCGAAATGATCGCGGCGCTCGCGGTATTCGGTCTTGTGGTAGATCACGCCGTCCTCGACCTCCACCTCGCCAGTGTTGAAGTTGCGCTGGCCGTTGGTGCTGTCGTCACGCGCGTCCCAGAGGCAGAACTCGAGCGCCGAGAAGAGCGAGAGCTTGGCTTGCTCGCTGCGCTCGTTGGTCACGCGCACGCGCCAGAGCTCGAGCTCCTCGCCGAGCGGGACGTAGTAGAGCGTCTCAGCGGCGATTCCACCGCGCGCCGCCGCGATCGTCGTGTACGACAGCCCTTGGCGGCATTCGTAGCGCTCGAGCTCGCTGCGCGTCGGCTGCCAGGAGGGCGACCAGAAGTCCCCGTCGGCGTCGTCGCGCAGATAGATGTAGCGCCCGCCGAAGTCGAACGGCACGTTGTTGTGCCGGTAACGGGTCAGGCGCCGCAACAGCGGGTCGCGATAAAACGAGCAGCCGCCGGCGGTGTTCGAGATCAGGCCGAAATACGCTTCGAGCCCGATGTAATTGATCCACGGGAGCGGCGTGTCGGGCCGCGTGATGACGTACTCGCGGCGCTCGTCATCGAAGTACCCGAACTCGATCGTCATGCCTGCCTCGGCTCGCGCGTCGCGTCGCCGTCCCGCCGGCCTGCCTCGGCAAGCGCGTTCGTGTCAGCGACCTGCGCGTAGAAGCCGGCGCTGCGCTTCGGAACGCGCCGCTGCGTCTCGAAATCGACGAAGACGATCCCGAAGCGCGCCGCGTACCCCGCTGCCCATTCGAAGTTGTCGAGCAGCGTCCAGACGAAGTAGCCGAGCAGCGGGACGCCGCGCTCGATTGCATCATGCATCGCCTCGAGGTGTCCACGGAGATAGTCAACGCGCGGTGCGTCGTCGATCTCGCCGCGCGAGTCGATCCGGTCGTTGACCGCGCAGCCGTTCTCGGTGATGTAGAGCGGAAGTTCGCCGTGCGTCTCTTCGTTGATCGCGACGAGCGCGTCGAGCAGCCCGCTCGGCTCGATCGGCCAGCCGAGCGCGTTGCGTGGGAGCTCGGGCGGCGTGTAGTCGGTAGCGCTCGGTCCGACCTTCGACGGCTTGCCGGCCGGCCGGCCCTCGTCAGCGTCGATCTTGACGTAGTGCGGGTTGTAGTAGTTGACGCCGAGGAAATCGATCGGGGCGCTGATCAGCTCCATGTCGCCGGGGGCGATCAGGCTCGCCGGCGGGAGGATCTGCGGGCGGGCCGCGCGTGGATAGGTGCCGTGGATGATCGGCTCGAGGAACAGCCTGTTCTGCTCCGCGTCGGCGATAGCTGCCGCTTCGCGCGCCCCCTCGCCGATCGCGCGAACCGGATGAAGATCGATCGCGATCCCGACCTTCGCACCGGCGGGCAGCGTGTCGCGTAGCGCGCGGAGCGCGAAGCCATGGCCCAGCAGGAGGTGGTGCGTCGCCGCCGCGGCGAGCGCATCGTCGCGGTGGCCGGGGGCGTGGGTTCCGACGCGGTAGCCCTGGTGGGCGACCTGCAGCGGCTCGTTGAGCGTCATCCACAACGCGTCGGCGTCGCCCAACGCGGCGGCGACGATCTGTGCGAACTCGCCGAAACGCTCGGCGATCTCGCGCTTGGGCCAGCCGCCCGCATCCTCGAGCGCCTGTGGCAGGTCCCAGTGGTAGAGCGTGATCGCGGGCGTGATCCCGCGGCTGTGGAGACCCTCGATCAGCTGGCGATAGAAGTCGATGCCGTGCTGATTGGGCGCGCCGCGACCGTCCGGCTGGATCCGCGGCCACGCGATCGAAAAGCGGAACGCGTTCAGGCTGAGGCTCGCGAGCAAATCGAGATCCTCCTCCCAGCGGTGGTAGAAGTCGCACGCGACGTCGCCCGTTTCGCCACGGGCCACCTTCCCCGGCGTGTGGGCGAACGTGTCCCAGATCGATCGACCGCGGCCGTCCTCCGAGACCGCGCCCTCGATCTGGTAAGCGGCCGTCGCCGCGCCCCAGCGAAAGCCGGCCGGGAACGCGCGGGCGCGCGTTGACGCGCTGGCCGTCCCAGTCGTCGTGATCACGATTGCTTCCTTTCTCAGCCGAGGATGGGGGGCAGGCCCCGCTCCGCCCGTGAGGGAGGCGGAGCGGGGTTCACTGTCCCTGCGTTGTTGCCTTGGCCTAGGCCGCCGGCTTGAGGTGCAGGACGACCACCTCGTTTTCCGGCTGCTGAGGCTGCCCTTCCTCGTACGGGTTCGAGGCTGACGGCCAGCCTGTGAACGCGCTCGTGTTGTACTCGTCGAACGCGGCGCCGTACACGGTCGGGATGACCGGCAGGTTCTTGGCGACGTACTCCTCGATTGGAGTGATCGCCTTGACCGTCGCCTTCGTCGTCGTGGCGGCCGAGAGAGTCCTCAGCTCCTTGTTGAGCGTCGGGTTCTGGAGGCCCTCGAAGTCACCACTCGCCGCGTTGCTGGTGCCCGCGGCAGAGAGGGAGCTGTCGAGCCAGCCCTGATATACGCCGTACATCTGGATCGACGAGTTCGACCAGTGGCTAGTCGCGCTGCCGTACGTCTGGTTGGCGAGCGAGGCGTACCACGCGGTGTCCGCGACCCCATTGAAGCTGGCCTTGATGTGCGCGGCCTTGAGGTCCTGAACAATGATCTTGTCGTCTTCGGCGTAGTCCGTGTAGTCGGCCGGGTCGCTGATCGTGATGTCAACGACCTTACCCTTCAACGCGTACCAGCCGCCCTTGAGCGTGTAACCGGCGGCCTTCAGCACGGCATCCGCCGCCTTCGGGTTCGCCGTCGCCGGCAGGGTGTCCTTCTTCACCGCAGGCGCCAGGTCGGCGGCGAAGTTCGGCAGCACGATCCCGCTCGCGTTGGTCGCGACCGGCTCGAGTCCCGACTCGCCCGTCTTGCTGATGTCCGTGCGGTTGATCGCGAGGCTTATCGCCTGGCGGACGGCGAGCTGGTTGGTCGGCCACGTCTTGAGATTCGGCTCCAGGCTGTTGGTGTTGACGCCTGCAAACCACACCTTGTGTCCGGCACCGCTCGTGAACGCGCTCAACCCGGTCAGGAAGTTTCCTGCCCAGTCGAGCTGATTGTTCTGGAGAGCGGCGAGAACGGCGCTGTTGCTGCCAAGCAGCGGGAACTGCACCTGCGAGACCGCCGGCGGGCCGCCACCGACGTTCCATGGGCCGCCCCAGTACTTCGGGTTGGCGTTGAGCGTCACGCCTGCGGTCGGGCTGAACGACGCCAACGTGTACGGGCCGGTGCCGATCGGGTTGGTGATCGTCGCCTTGCCGGGATCCGTGGACATGTTGTAGACCGAGGGCGGCGTGATGTACGTCGTCCCGATGTACTGCAGGTCCGTGTACGCCGATGAGCTGAAGTTCACCGTGACGGTGTTGCCGCTCGCGGTTGCGCCGGTCACCGGGATGCCGTTGACATTCGTGTCGGGGTACTTCGCCAGCATGTTGTAGGTACCGACAACGTCGGCCGGCGTAAACGCCGAGCCGTCGCTCCACGTGATGCCGCTGCGGATCGTGAAGATGATCGACTTACCGCCGGGACCCCACTTGTAGGAGCTCGCAAGGAAGTCGTACGGCTTCTGTAGCGGCCGAACGATGTCGAATTGCAGCGGTGTCTCGTAGATCAGCGGCGCCACGCCGAGCGTGTCCGCCGCGCCCGTCGAGACGTACGGATTGAAGTTGTCGGTGAGGGTTGTCTCCTGACTAGATTCCATGATCAGCGGTGTCGAGGCTGCCGCGTGTGCGGAGCCCAGGGCTGCAGGCGCTGAGAACGCGCCCGCGCCGACTGCCGCCAGCACTGCGACTGCGGCTGTCGCGGAGACGGCTCCAAACCGTCTCCTCATCGATTGGCGTTTCATTTGCTGATGTACCTTTCATTTGGCACAGGTATGTGCAGATTCAGTGTGCGCGTGCGGTGCACGCGCCTTGTGATCCGAACGTCCGGCGCGGTGACTTGCGAGAACCCGCGTCGGACGGATCGCAACCTCCTTGATCAGGTGCTGATGGCCTCCTCCTTCTCCTCGTGCTCTCGATGCAGCAAGCCTGGTGCGGCGACATCCAGCCGCCAGCAGGCGGCTGCGCGTTGCGAGTTGATCCGCAGTAGCGGCGGTGACTCGGCGCGGCATTGATCCGTCGCGAAAGGGCAGCGCGGCGCGAAACGGCAGCCGACGGTGCTCGACAGTGCGCTCCCCGCCCGCCGCGGCGGGCCCGATCGCGCGGGATCGAGCGAACGGCCGAGCTTTTCGGGGTCGGGCGCCGAGGCGAGCAGCAACTGCGTGTAGGGGTGCGCCGGCCGCTGGGTGACATCCTCCGACGGGCCGCGTTCGACGATCTCGCCTGCATACATCACGAGCGTGTCGTCGGCGAAATAGCGCGCCGAGGCGATGTCGTGGGTCACGTAGAGGACCGCCAGCTCGAACTGCGAGCGCAGTTCGTCGAGCAGATCGAGCACCTCGAGGCGGATCGATACGTCGAGCATCGAGACCGGCTCGTCGGCCAGCAGGACCCGCGGCCGCGCGGCGAGCGCCCGCGCTATCGCCGCGCGCTGGCGCTGGCCACCGGACAGCTCGTGCGGGTAGCGGGCAACGAAGTGATCGGTCGGGGTGAGGCGTACGCGCTCGAGCAGCCGCGTGACTTCGGCGGCGGTCGCCTGCTTGTCCTTCGTGTTCTGGTGGAGGCGAACCGGGCGCGTCAGCGCATAGCGCACCGTGTGCACTGCGTTCAGCGACGCGAACGGGTCCTGGAAGACCATCTGCACGTCGCTCTTGTAGGCGCGGAACGAGCCGTGCTTCCACGGCTGCACAGCGACGCCGTCGAGCAGGATCTCCCCGGCGGTCGGCCGCTCCTGGCCGGCGAGCATCTTCGCGACGGTCGACTTGCCCGAGCCGCTCTCACCGACAAGCGCGACGACGGCGCTGCGGTAGAGGCCGAAGGACACTTCACGGGCGGCCGAGAGCACGCGCCGCGCGGGCCGCGCGCCAGCCGGTAGTCCTTCGCCAGCGCGTGCGCCTCGAGCACCAACGGGCCGCGCTCGGCCGCCGCGGGAGCACCTCTGCCGAAGTGGGCCGTGTCGTACTCATCGCGACTCCCCCCCCGGTCGCGCGGCTTCGGCGGGCATCGCCGGCGTGCGACTCTCGCGGGCTGACGAACGGGCAGGCGGTGAGGTGGTCGGGTCGTCATCCCGTGACCGCTGCGAGGCTCATGTCGATCTCGCGGCACGCTCGCTCGAGAACCGCAGCGCGGGACGAACGGGCAACCGGGTGGCAACGCCCGGAGATCCGGCGGGGAGCCGGGAATGCCCGCGAGCTGCTTGCGGGCCCATGAACGCTCGGGAACGAGCCGAGCAGGCCCTGCGTGTACGGGTGCGACGGTTCGTTGTGAATCTTCTCGGCGCTCCCGATCTCGACGATCTTTCCGGCGTACATGACGGCGATGCGGTCGGCGATCTCGAGCAACAGCGAGAGGTCATGCGTGATGAACAGCACGGCGAAGTGCAGCTGGTCCTGGAGCGCGACGATCTGCGCGAGGATCTCCTTCTGCACGACGACGTCGAGCGCAGTCGTCGGCTCGTCCATGATCACGACCTCGGGCTCGGCGGCGAGCGCCATCGCGATCATCACTCGCTGGCGCATGCCGCCCGAGAGCTCGTGCGGATAGCTACGCAGGCGCTCGCGCGGGATGCCGACCAGGTCGAGCAACTCGTTCAGCCGATCCTGCTTCTGCGGCGGTCGAGCTTGAGGTGCGCGTCGAGCGCGTCGCCGAGCTGGTCGCGCACGCGCAGCACTGGGTTCAGCGCATTCATCGCGCTCTGGAAGACGACCGAGATCTCGCGCCAGCGCACCTTGCGCAGCTCACGCGAGCTCTGCTCCATCAGGTCGATGCCGCCGGCCGGTAGGCGGCTGCCGCGGTAGATGACGCTGCCGCTCGTGATCACCGCGGGCGGGCGCAGCAAGCGGCAGAGGCCAAGCGCAAGCGTGGACTTGCCGCATCCGCTCTCACCGGCGAGGCCCACGGTCTCACCTCGTCCGAGCGTGAGGTCGACGTGATCGACCGCTGTCACCTCCTCGTCGTAGACGATCGACAGGTCACGGACCTCGAGCAGTGCCTCCGGCTCGCGTGCGCTGGGCGCCCCGTTGCCGTTCATCTCGACGCCTGCGCTCACGACACCGTCTCCATGCGTTGAACCGGGGTCGGGTCGGTCGGACGCCATGCGGCGGCGTGCCTGGCGCGGCGGCGCGTCTTCTTCGAGCGCCGCAGGCGCGGGTTGCCGATCTCGTCGAGCCCGAAGTTGAGCAGGACGAGGCTCATCCCGAGCACCGACACCGCGAGCCCAGGCGGCAGGTACCACCACCAAGCGCCGATGTTGATCGCGCTCCCGTTGTTCTGCCAGTAGAGCATCGTGCCGAGCGACCAGCTGTTGAGGTCCGCGACGCCGATGTATGCGAGGGCGACCGAGGTGAGGATCGCGTACAGGAACGTGCCGACGAAGCTCGCTGCGATCAGGCTCACCTCGTTCGGGAGCACCTCGAACATCACGAGCCGCCATGTCGGCTCGCCCGTCTCCCGCGCAGCAGCGACGAAGTCGCGCCCGCGTAGGGTCAGCGTTTGCGCGCGGATCACCCGCGCGCCCCAGGCCCACCCGAGGATGCTCAGCACGAACGCGGTCGCGAGCTGTCCGGTGTGCGGCAGGAACCCGAACACGATGATCAGCAGCGGCAGTGCCGGCAGCACGAGGAACACGTTCGCGATCAGCGACAGCCCCTCGTCGGCGACGCCGCCGAGGAACCCTGCGGTGACGCCGATCGCAACCGACAGGAACGTCGCGATCACCGCCGTGAGCACTCCCAGCACGACGGTCCCGCGGACCGAGACGAGCAGCTGCGAGAAGATGTCGCCGCCGTCGACGGCCGTGCCGAGCAGATGGTGCGCGTTGGGCGCCAGCGCGACGTTCTGTGTCGCGTTGATCGCGCTCGGGTCATACGGCGCGATCGTCGGCCCGATGATCGCGATCAGCACGAAGAACGCGAGGATCCCCCCGCCGACCTTCGCCTTCAGCGGCATCGAGCGGAGGAATTGTCCGCGCCGCACGCGGGGCACGGTCTCGAGCGGCAGTGTGGGGGTCACCGCGACCGCCATCAGTAGGCCGCCCTCGTCCGGGCGCGCGGATCGGCGAGCACGTAGACGACGTCAGCCAGCAGGCAGGCGACGAGGACGCAGCCGGCGATCGACAGGAAGATGCCCTGCAGCACCGGGTAGTCATCGTTGGTCACGGCCTGGAAGAGCTGGTAGCCGACGCCCGGATAGGAGAAGACGATCTCCATCACGAGCGACCCCGCGATGACGAAGCCGATCGCCGTCGCGAATCCGGCGATGTTCGGCAGGATCGCGTTGCGCGCCGCGTAGGTGAACATGATGCGGCGCGTCGACAACCCCTTGGCTTGCGCGGCGAGCACGTAGTCCTCGCCGATCGTCGTGATCATCACGTTGCGCATCTGGAGCATCCAGCCGGCCATCGAGGTGAGGATGATCGTCAGCGCCGGCAGCAACGAGTGGTTGAAGGCGCTGCTGATGAACGTTCCGTTGAGACCGATCTTGTCGCCGAGCGTGTAGCCGCCGTAGGCGGGGAACAGGTGCACGTCGGTCGAGAGCAGGACTATGGCGATTTCGGCGAGGACGAAGTAGGGGATGGCCTGGACGAACGTGAAGCCGGGCAGCAGCCTGTCGAACAACCCGCCGCGCCGCCAGCCGGCGAGGATCCCGAGCAGCGTGCCGAGCGAGAAGCTGACGATGGTTGCCGTACCGACCAGGAAGATGGTCCACGGCACGGTGTTGTTGAGAACGGTGGCGACTGTCGCCGGATAGTTGAGGACCGAGATGCCGAGGTTGCCGTGGAACGTGTGGTCGAGGTAGACCCAGTACTGGTGCAGCAGGCTGCCCTGCTTGCCGAGGCCGAACTGGATCTCGAGTGCCTCGGCGCGCGGTCGGCGGGAACTCCGGGTGGCGGGCCATCATGACCTGGACCGGGTTGCTCGGCAGCAGGTGGACGAGCAGGAAGTTGATCGTCAGCGCGACCCAGGCGGCCACGGCATAGAAGCCCAGACGGCGAAGAATGAACGTCAAGACCGACCCTCTCCCTTGACCCCGCTTGTTCCGCCGCATCGCGCGCAGAACGAGCCGAACAATCTGTAAACGCTAACCTACCGTTTCCAGTCCGTCAAGTGGGAACCGTTCGTACTTCACGCCGAACCCCCGGAATCCCTGGGGTTTCAGGCGCACACACGGGCGCTGGGATCTGTAACATTACTGAAACGATGCCGCCGATCCGCGACAATCACCCCACCAATGGTAGGCCGACGATCCGTGAGATTGCGGCACTTGCCGGCGTTTCGACGGCCACCGTCTCGCGGGTGGTCAACCGCAGCGGCTATGTCTCGCAGCGAGACGCGGCGTGCGGTCGAGCGCGTGGTACGCGAGCACGGTTACAGCGCGAATCGCAGCGCACGCGGCCTCTCCGGCGGACGCACGGGCCTCATCGGGGTCACGGTGCCGCGGATCTATCCGGCCTACTTCTCGGTGATCATCGCGGGCGTCACGGAAGCGCTCTACGAGCAGGACATGCGGATCGTTCTCTGCCCGACCCTCCACGAGCACGACCGTGAGGTCTCGCTGCTCGAGCGGCTCATGCACGGTACGACCGACGGCGCGCTCCTGGTCCTCCCGGAGGAATCGAGCCGGGAGCTCAGCGCACTGATGGACCACGGGTTCCGTTTCGTGGTCGTTGATCCGCGAAAGCGCATGGAGTCGCCCGTCCCGACCGTCTCGGCAGCCTCCTCTTCCGGCGCCGCCCAAGCGACTGCCCACCTTCTGGAGCTCGGCCATCGCCGCATCGCCGCGATCACCGGCCCGCGCGGCTGGCTGGCGAGCGATGAGCGCCTGCGCGGTTATCAGGCGGGACTCGCCGCCGCCGGGGCGCTCCCGGACCCGCGCCTGGTGATCGAGTCGAACTTCGAGATCGATGGCGGGCTGGCGGTCGCGACCGAATTGCTTTCGCGCGCCGACCGCCCGAGCGCCATATTCGCTTTCAACGACCAGCTCGCGCTCGGCGCCATGCAGGCTGCGAGAGGGCTCGGCCTGCGCGTCCCGGACGACGTGTCGATCGTTGGTTTCGACGACACGGCCGAGGCACAGATCGTCACGCCGCGGCTGACCACTGTGCACCAGCCGCTCGCCGAGATCGGGCGGATGAGCGTCAGTCTGCTGACGCGGCTGCTCGACGGCCAGCGCGTCGAGGCGCTCCACGTTGAGCTCGAGACGACGCTGATCCTGCGCGATTCGACCGCCGTCGCCGGCTAGGCCCCGCTCGCACCCGTAGCGCCGCTCGTGCCGGTGGCGCCGCTCGTGCCGGTGGCGCCGCTCGTGCCGGTCGTGCCTGTGGCGCCGCTCGTGCCGGTCGCGGCCGGGCCGAGCGAGAAGCTGGTCGTGTAGACGAGCGCGCCCGACGGCGGCTTGACGAGCAGGATCAGGCTCCGCATGCCTGCCGCGTATGCCGAGCTTGCGCGCACACCGTGGAGGACGTGGATGCGGCTGTTCAGAGAGTAGGTCTGGCTCGTTCCGTCGGGCTCCGCGACGGCGAGGCGCCGTGGCTCGAATGTCAGCGCCGCGCCCGCGAGGCACCAGACCTGGAGTTCATAGGCCGAGCCCGCCGGAGCCGTCGTGCGAAGCGTCACCGCGCTGTTGTCGGGCGTGAAGGTCCAGACGGTTCCGGGGTCGATGAGGTTGGGGTCACCAGGCTGCTCCCATCCGCCCTTGACGGTGACCGTGCCGTTGGCACCCGCGCGGAGGTGTCGCCCGACCGGATGCAGCGGGCCGCCCTTCGCACGCAACGCCACCGAGCCGACCACGGGCCTGCTCGTCAGCGGCGGCGCCGGCATCACGCTCTCCCAGCCGTTTGGTCCGTCGAGCTCCGCCGCGAGCAGGCCGAACCCGTAGCGCGGATCGCTGAGATTGCTGTCGAGGGCATGCACGGCGAACCACAACGCGCCCTGCGTGACCGCTGCGAACCGCGTGTGCGAGGGGTCGATGAACGTACCGTCAGTGGTGCTCGGCAGCGGCTCGGGCGGTGCCGAGGCGGCTTTTGCAAGCGCACGCGCCGCGTCGTCGAGCGCCCACAGCGCGAGGCCGTTGTACTCGACCGTGTTGGCATACGGATCGATGCCGGCGTAGCTGCGCGGGTCGCTGCTGCCGGCGAACCGCGGGACCAGCGGGAGACCCCAACCACTCGTCGGGTAGAAGGCGTCGAGTCGCGCCAACGCGGTCGCCGCTGCGGTCAGGTAGCGACCGCGCCATGTTGGATCGCTCGTCAGTTCGGCGGCGATCGCGAGTGCGTCGATCGTGACCCCCGCCGTCCACACTTGCGCCTGTCCACGTCCGATGTAGGTGTCGGCCCCGTCAGGCGCGAGCAGCGCGACGAGCGCCTTCGCCGTGCGCGCGAACGCGTCGCGAATCGAGGCCGGCGCGGCGGGGCCGAGCAGCAGGATCGCACGCCCCAACATCGCGGTCGACAGCGCGTGGTAGGCGAGCGGGTTCTCGCTCGGATCGCTCAGGATGCCGAGCGTTGTGAGCCTGGGGCTGCCCGTCCGATAGGCGTCGCGGCCGGTGTTCGCCGCGGCCATCGCCAGTAGCACGAGCACGTGGGCTCGCAGCGCCTTGCGGTTGGCGAGCAGTGCACCCTTGACTCCGCTGCGCAGGCCGGTCTCCAGCAGCGAGATGTCGGCGACGGCGCTGACGAGCTTGAGGTTCGTGTAACAGTGGGGGCTCGCATAGCAGCGCTCGAGGGCCGAGATCGATGACTTGTGTCGGCGCAGAAACCGCGCGATCCGTCCGCGCGCGGCGAGCCAAGCCGGGTCATTCGCGAGCACGCGCTGGTTCAGGCTGTATGCGCCGCTCAAACCGAGCAGCTCAAAGCCGCCGTCATCGGGGTGCGCGGCGTCGGCGAGCTCCGCCGCGATGCCGCGCGCGATCAGCGTCTCGTCGTCCTCCGCGACGCCCGCCACGACCATCGCCTGGCCCGTCATCGCGTCGCCGTAGTCGCCCTTGAGCGGGCCGATCACCGGATCGACCAGCGGACCGCCCGTCAGCTGGTGCTCGGACCATTGTGCGGCGATGCCGTTTGCCAGCGCGCCGACCTGCGCGCCGAGCACGCTTGGCGTGATCGTCTGCGCCTGAGCGCCCACTCCGCTCACTGTGGCCGCGGCGACGGCGCAGCCTCCCAGCAGGGTCGCGAGGAGCGCGCGCGACGGTGGTCGACGCGGCCGCGCGAGAGCTTGCATCACAACAACACCGACGTGAGCTTCGGCACCACCTGCCACGGCCCCTGCCCGTAGTAGTGGTAGGACGCGTAGAAGAACATCGTCCCGGCGGCCAGTGCGCTGATGATCACGGATGCGGCCGCGATCGCGCGCGGAGGATGGCGGACGCGTCGACCGCCGAGCGCGGCGAGCATCGGGACGGCGAAGATCAGCACCAGCGTGAAGTAGCGCCCGTGCATGCCGCTGATCTCGCCCGCGCCGAGGCCGGTCCAGGTGAGGTACAGCGCGAGCGCGGTGCCAAGGAAGTAGACGGCCAGCATCGCCGCGATCCAGCCGCGCGCCGCGCGCCCGACCCCCGGACCCTCGCTGCCGATCGCCAGCGCCACGAACAGTGCCAGCCAGACGATCGCGAACCATTCGGGCAGCCCGACCTCGCCAAGCGTCCCGACGACCTCCCAAAGCATGAACAGGTGGCCGTGAACCGCAGTCGTCCAGAGGATGGCGGGGACTTTGTAGGCGTGGCTGAGGAGATAATGCTCCTGCCGCGACTGGCTCACGAGCACGCGCGTGGCGGGCCCGTAGACGATGTTGCGGTAGGGCACGAAGTAGGCGGTTGACGCGAGGTCCCACCACAGCGCCGCGGCGATGGCAGGGAGCGCAATCACGGCCGAGCGAACGGCGCGTTCGCGGCCACGCCCGAGCTTGTGCCACAGGAGCGCGAGCACCCCAGCGAGCACGATGATGAGCGGCAGCTTCATCAACCCGAGCAAGAGCCCGAGGATCGCGACGCCGGCGATCTGCCGGCGTCGCAGCGGCTCGTCGCTCGCGGCCAGGCGCAGCGCATAGGCGGCGGTCAACGCGACGACCGCAAGCGAGACGGCATCCGCGTTGATCACGGCGCTCTGCGAGAGCGCGCTCGGAACGAGCACGACCATCGAGAAGAGCCATTTCCAGCGCGGTGTGATCGCGACGGCGGCGGTCACGCACACGGCCCAAACCATCCCGGTCAGCAGTCGGGCGGAGTAAAGCGCTCCGATCAGCGACTCCGAGGTGTGCTGCGCGATCCAGAAGATCAGCATCTCGGGCAGGTAGTTGACCGGGGAGTAGAGCGCCGTGTTCTCGAAGTTCGCGAACCGAGTCGCCTTTCCGCCGAGCATCGATCCGAGCAGCCTCGAGTAGTCGCTCGCCTTGAAGTGGGTGGCGAGGCCATGGGGGTGCGAGAGGGCGTAAAGCTGGTCGAACGCCGCGATCAGAACCGGCGGAACGGGACCGCCGGCTCGATTGGGCGGCGTCAGGTGACCGGCGTCGCCGCGGCATCCGACGCGGAGAGCGTGACCGACGCAGCTCAGCAGCTGCGGGAAGACGTTCCCGAGCGCCAGCTGAAAGGCGCGGTACGTGTGCTCCGGCTCGTCGGGGCCTGATCCCAACGGGACGACGAGCGCCATGTAGAGCACCGACAGGGTCGCGATCGCCGCCGTCCAAACGACCGGCGCTGACAAGCGAGGCGAGCGTCTCACGCGGGGATCGCACGGCACCGTATCGGAAGCGGCAGCCGCCGCGCGATGGCCGATACTATCCTATAGATACTAATGTCCGAACAATATGACCAGCGGCCTCTTGACCGCGGAAGTCCCCTCCCGCTTTGGGCGCAGCTGCTCGGGCGGCTGCGCGAGCGCCTCAACCGTGGCGAGTTCGCCGAACGCTTTCCGACCGACCTCGAGCTGATGGGTGACTACGACGTCTCGCGTCAAACGGTGCGCGACGCCGTGCGCCGTCTCGCCGATGAGGGCCTGATCCAGCGCGAGCGCGGACGCGGTACGACGGTGCGTCCACGCACCTTCGAGCAGGCGGCGGGCACGCTCGAGAGCCTGTTCGAGTACGTCGAGGCGACAGGCCATGAGCAGACGAGCGCGACGCGTGAAGCGCGCCTATGCACCGACGCCCGTGTTGCCGCGATCCTCGGTCTGCCGGCCACAGAGGCGCTGGTCTACTTCGACCGCCTCCGCCTGGTCGATCGCGAGCCGCTCGCGCTCGATCGCTCTTGGTTGCCGGCGCGCATCGCCGAGCCGCTGCTCGAGGTCGACCTCGCGCGCACGGGTATCTACGTGGAGCTCGTTGCCCGCTGCGGCGTCACGCTGCGCTCCGGCTCCGAACGCCTGCGGCCGGTGGTCCCGTCGGCGCCGGATCGGCGCGCGCTCGGGCTTCCGGCGAATCAGGCGGCGCTGTCGGTCTCGCGGTTGACGCGCGGAACCGGGGGAGCCGTCGAGTGGCGCGAGAGCCTCATCCGCGGCGATCGCTGGACGATCGTCGTCGAGCTGACGCCGACCACGCGCACCTCTGCTTCGCTGCCCTGGGCGTCGTTCGTGGCATGAGGCGGAGTCTCGCCTCACCGCAGCCGAACATTCCCGGGCGGGGGATCCTCGCCGGATACAGCCTGCGCTTCTGGGGGCTCGTCATCGTGATCGCGGTCGGCACGGGGCTCGCCGCGGCGGGGTTCGTCGCGCTGCTCAAGCTCGTCGAGCGACTCTCGTGGAACCGCGCGGCCAATCACGTGCTCGCCGGGATCAACGCGGCATCGCCCACGCGCCTCGTCCTGGTCCTGGTCTGCGCCGGCGTCATCGCGGCCGGGGGAACCCTGGTGGTGCGCCGCCTCGGCGGATCCGGTGGCGGTGAGATCTCGGAGGCGATCTGGCTCGGGCGCGCCCGCCTCGAGCTCGTGCCGAGCCTGATCCGCGGCGTCGTTGCAATCGTGACCGTCGGCATGGGCGCCTCGCTCGGGCGCGAAGCCGCTCCGCAGCTCGCGGGCGCCGCACTCGCCAGCGAGCTCTGCGATCGCAACGCCAAGACGATCACGCCTTCACAGCGCCGGCTGCTTGTGGCGGCCGGCGCGGGGGCCGGCATGGCGGCGGTGTACAACGTCCCGTTTGGCGGAGCGCTGTTTGCGCTCGAGGTGCTGCTCGGCTCGCTCGCGCTGCCGCTTGTCCTGCCGGCGCTGCTCACGAGCATCCTGGCGACCGCCGTCGCGTGGATCGTCATCTCCACGGGACCGACATTCGCGGTCGGCTCGTTCCACGTTGCCGGTGCGCAGCTCGTTTGGGCGGCCATCGTCGGACCGCTCGCCGGTCTGGTCGCCGTCGGTTGGGTCCGGCTGGTAGCGCGGGCGAACCAGGCACGGCCCCAGCGTCGCGTGGCCAGGGTGATCGCACCGATCATGATCTTCGCGGCGCTCGGGGCGCTCGCGATTCGCTACCCGCAGCTGCTCGGAAACGGGATCGACCTCTCGCAACTCGCGTTTGCGGGCTCGCTGTCGCTCGGCCTGTTCGCCGTCCTGCTGGCTCTCAAACCGCTCGTGACGGCGGCCTGCCTGGCGAGCGGCTCGCCGGGTGGTCTCTTCATGCCTACGCTGACGCTCGGCGTCCTCTTTGGCGCGGTGTCGGGGCATCTGCTGGAGCGAGCTGTGGCCAGGCTCGCCGATCGGGAGCTACGCGCTGATTGGCGGCGGGGCTGTCCTGGCGGCGGCGATGCAGGGTCCGATCGCCGCGACCGTGTTGATCCTCGAGCTGACCGGTAGTGGCGGCTCGTTGACCGTACCGCTGCTGCTCGCGGTTGGTGAGGCGACCGTCCTCGCGCGCCTGCTGAACGCTCCGTCGATCTACTCCGCACGGCTCGCGGAGCCCCATGACCAGCCGGCGCACGCGCCCGCCGAGCTGCTGAGCTCCTAGCGCCCCTGGTTAGCTACGGCCGCCGCGGCTTCGACCGCCGCGTCCGGATCGAGGTAGCGACCACCCGCGACGGCCGGGCGAAACTCATCATCGAGCTCATAGAGCAGCGGGATCCCGGTCGGGATGTTGAGCGCCGCGATCTCCTCGTCGTCAATCGCATCGAGGTGTTTGACCAGCGCGCGCAGCGAGTTGCCGTGGGCGAAGACGATCGGCGTCAACCCGGCCGCCAGCTCGGGCACGATCGCGTCGTACCAATACGGCAGGAGCCGCTCGACGACGTCCTTGAGGCATTCGCAGCGCGGCAGGAGCTCGGGTGGGAGCGTCGCGTAGCGATCCTCGCCCGCCTGGGAGAGGGGATCATCGTCGGGAATCGGCGGCGGCGGTACGTCGTAAGAGCGCCGCCAGAGCATGAACTGCTCCTCCCCGAACTCGGCGCGGGTCTGCGCCTTGTCCTTGCCCTGTAGCGCGCCGTAGTGCCGTTCGTTGAGGCGCCACGAGCGTTGCACGGGAAGCCAGTGCAGCTCGGCGGCGTCGAGCGCGATGTTCGCGGTCTCGATTGCCCGGCGCAGGACGGAGGTGTGCACACGATCCGGGCGCAGGCGCTCGTCTGCGAGCAGGCGCCCGGCGCGTTGCGCCTCGGCGATGCCCGCATCCGACAGGCCGACGTCGACCCAGCCGGTGAAGAGGCCCTTGGAGTTCCACTCGCTCTCGCCATGGCGAACGAGGATCAGCGTGCTCGGCATTGGTTGGAGCCTAGCGTGCCGGGCCCGCGCGGCGGTTGGGGCGATGCCGCCAAGTCGCTACGGGGCTCTACGGTGTGACGGCACCCGGCACGTGCTTAAATGCTCATAACTACTGAAAGGGGACCGGGAATTATGAGTTTGCAGCTGGGCGACATCGCTCCGGACTTCGAGGCCGACACGACCGAGGGTCACATCAGCTTCCACGACTGGATCGGCGACTCCTGGGCGGTGCTGTTCTCGCATCCCCGCGCTTTCACCCCGGTGTGCACGACTGAGCTCGGCTACATGGCGAAGATCAAGCCCGAGTTCGACCGTCGCGGCGTCAAGATCATCGGCCTTTCCGTCGATCCGGTCGAGAACACGACGAAGTGGGCGGCCGACATCGCCGAGACGCAGGGGACCGCGCCGAACTACCCGATCATCGGCGACGCCGATTTCAAGATCTCAAAGGCCTACGGGATGCTTCCGTCGAGCGTCAGCGGCGACCCCACCGAGCGCACGCCGAGCGACAACCAGACGGTCCGCAACGTGTTCGTGATCGGCCCGGACAAGAAGATCAGGCTGATCCTCGTCTATCCGATGTCGACCGGTCGCAACTTCGACGAGGTTTTGCGCGTGATCGACTCGCTTCAGCTGGGCGCCAAGCACACGGTCTCGACGCCGGTCAACTGGAAGCCGGGCGAGGACGTCATCATCGCCGGATCGGTGAGCGATGAACAGGCCCGGGAGAAGTACCCCGAGGGCTGGGAAGCGCCGCGACCCTACATCCGGATCGTCCACCAGCCGGACTGAGCCGTCCTGGCGAGCGGGCGGCACCGATGCCCGCCCGCGAGCCCTTAGCCGTACTCGACGCTCGCTGGCGTGGTCATCACGCGGTCGGGTCCGACGCGCCGCGTCGGACCGGTGACCCTGACGGTCGCGCTGGCGCGAATGTCCTCGCTCGATGAGCCCGCCGTGAGGATGATCTCGCCCGCATCGACGATCCGCTCGAGCGAGCGCCCGGTGTAGGCGAGGCGATCAGCGCTCAGCGTAAAGCGCACCGTGGCGCTCTGCGCCGGCGCGAGCGTCACCCGAGCGAAGCCGAGCAGCTGCTTGACCGGTCGCGCTACCTCCGCGATCGGGTCGGTGAGGTACAGCTGGAAGATCTCGGTGCCAGATCGTCGGCCGCTGTTGGTGACGCCGGCCGGCGACGGTCAGCTCACCGTCGGTTGCGAGCGACTCCGCGCCGAGGGCCAGCTCGCCGTAATCGAAAGTCGTGTAGGAGAGGCCGTGGCCGAACGGGTAAAGCGCCTTCGCCTCGATCGAGCTGCGCCCGAGCCCGGGGCCGCCGAGCAACGGATGCAGATACGTCGTCGGCTGGCCGCCCGGGGAGACCGGAATCTGCACGGGGAGCTTGCCGGTGGGCATCACGCGACCGCACAGAACGCCGGCGAGCGCCGCACCTCCCTCCTCGCCAGGGAAGAACGCCTGTACCACGGCGGCCGCTCCTTCGGCAAGCTCTCCGAGCGCGTACGGACGGCCGGAGACGACGATCAGGACCGTCGGCGTCCCGCTCTCCAGGATCGCCTCGACGAGCTCGCCCTGCACGCCGGGCAGGGCGAGATCCTCCGCGTCGTTGCCCTCGCCGGATGTGCCGTCGCCGAAGATGCCGGCCCGGTCTCCGACGGCGACGATCGCGAGCTCGGAAGCCTTCGCAGCCGCGACCGCCTCCGCGAAACCGTCGCGGCTCGGCTCGCGAACCGGGCAGCCCGCCGCGAAGCGGATCTGGGCGTCGGGCAGCTCGTCGACGAGCGCCGAGAGCAGCGACGCAACCTCAACGCCGAGGTCAAGTTCGGGTAGGTCGTGGTGGAGGTGATTGGGGAAGGCGTAACAGCCGAGGAACGTGAACGGGTCGTTGGCGCAAGGCCCGATGACGGCGACCTTGCGGAGCGTTTCACGCTAGCGGCAGCACTCCCGATGGGTTCGCGCAGAGCACGATCGACTGCTCGGCGATCGCGCGAGCCAGCGCGCGATGCTCCGGCGGGTCGAACACGAGCGGACCGTCAACTGCATCCGCCTCGGGTGACCATTCCGCCTCGAGCAGCCCGAGGGCGAGCTTCTGGCGCAGGACGCGAGCGACGGCGCGGTCGACGAGCTGCTCGGGCAACCTGCCATCGCGCACCAGAGCGGCCAGGCACGCACCGAAGCAGCGTGTATCCGGAAGCTCGACGTCGACCCCGGCCGCCAACGCCAAGGCCCCGGCTTCGGCCGCTGTCGCCGCGAGACCGTGGTTCGTCGCCAGGTAGGGAATCGACCAGTAGTCGGACACGACGATGCCTTCGAAGCCCCATTCCTCCCGCAGCGTTCTCGTCAGCAGCGCGCTGTCGGCCCCCGGCGGGAGGCCATCGAGATCGGCGTAGGAATGCATCACCGCGCGCGCGCCACCGTCGCGCAGAGCGAGCTCGAAGGGCGGAAGGATCACGTCGGCGAGCTCGCGCGGCCCGATCGACGCAGGGCCGTGGTTGCGACCACCGCGAGAGCAGGAGTAGCCGGCGAAGTGCTTGAGCGTGGCGACGATGCCGCTCGACTCGAGTCCACGCGCGTAGGCGGCGCCGAGCACGCCGACCAGGTACGGATCTTCACCGAAGGTCTCCTCGACCCGCCCCCAGCGGTAATCACGTACGACGTCCATCACCGGCGCCAACGCCTGATGTATCCCTGCCCGGCGCATCATCGCCCCGATCCCGGCGGTCATCTCCTCGATGAGCTCCGCGTTGAAGGTGGCTGCCAGCGCGAGCGGGGTGGGGAAGATGGTCGCCCCGTGCGTCGTGAATCCGGTCAGGCACTCCTCATGCGCAACAGCCGGGATTCCGAGCCGGGTGCCGCCGATCAGTTCCTTCTGCAGCTCGGCGAGGCGGCGGGCGCCCTCGTTCGGCTCGATCGGTGCAGTTCCGAAGATCCGCGTGAACTGGCCGAGGCCGCCTTGCGCGAGCGTCTCCCACTCGGTCGCCTCGAATCCGGGCTCCTTCGGCGACACGCCGGCGCCGATGAACCCGAGCCAGACGCTGCCGAGTTGTGCGACCTTCTCCTCGAGCGTCATCGACTCGAGCAACGCCGCGAGGCGCTCGTCGTCCCCGCGCGAGCGATCCTGCCAGGCCTGGATGGCAGGCGCCTCCTGCGATTCGCGGCTCATCCTGCGCTGCCGCCGGCGCTCGGCGGGGGTGATGCGGTCGACTCGCGCACGATCAGCTCCGTCGCGAGCTCGATCCGGTCGGACTCCGGCCGCTCGCCTGCTGCCATCGAGAGCAACGTCTGGCAGGCGACGCGGCCCATCTTGACGAGCGGTTGATGCACCGTCGTCAGCGGGGGTGCGGCCCAGCGCGAGATCGCGACGTCGTCAAAGCCAACGACGCTGAGATCCTCGGGAACCCTCAGTCCACGGATGCGCGCGGCCTCGACCACGCCGAAGGCCGTGTAGTCATTGCCGGCGAAGATGCCGGTCGGGCGATCGGGCAGCTCGAGCAGATCGAGCGCCTCCTTGCGGCCGAGCTCGAAGCCGAAGTCGCCGGAGCGAACGAGTTGCGGGTCGGGCGTGATCCCCGCCGCATCCAGTGCGGCGTTGTAGCCATGCAGGCGGGCACGTGCACACAGCGCCGTCGGTCGGCCCGTGATCGTCGCTACGCGCCGGTGCCCCAGCGCGAGCAGGTGCTCGGTCGCGCTCAGACCGCCGAGCCAGTTGGTGGCGCCGACGCTCGGAACGCCTTCGGGAACGTCGTCCGGATCGACGACCACCAGCGGGATCTCCGCGCGTCGGAAGTGCGCCACCTGCTCCGCCGTGATCGCCGAGGTGACGCAGATCACGCCGATCCGCCCGGCCTCGGTCAAACGCTGGGCCCATTGGATCCCATGCGGATCGTCGGGCGTCAGACCGACTACGACATCGACTCCAACCTCGGCCGCGGCGGCAGCGACGCCCTTGATGAGCTCGAGGCTGTACGCGCTTTCGAGCGCGTCGAAGGAGAGGTCGAGCGTCCGGCGGCTGGGCGCCTGACGGCGCGCCGTCCGCGGCACGTAGGCGTGCTCTGTCAGCAGGCGCTCGATCGCCTGTCGTGTTTGCGGCGCCACGTCGGGGCGCCCGCGGATCACCTTCGACACCGTCGGCAGGGATACGCCGGCCGCCTGTGCGATCGTCGCGAGCGTGACCGGGCGTTTGCCATCTGTGGGGCTGGCGGGCGGGGTCGCCATCTTCGTCCGCTTTCGTTGTGGATACGGGGCTTCTGTCGTGAGCGCCGCGGGTATTAATGGCCCTGCGCGGCCGGCGCAACGGTATCACAGCCACTGGATTGCGCAAGTTTCGAAGCCGAGTTTTCGAGAACTTGCGAGAGCGACTGCCGTCACTAGGAAATACGCTGTGCGCGTTGGGTATTTGCGTTGATTCAGCTGACTGCACGGCCTTCGGCGAGCCCCCTTTCTTCGTCGACGGAGGCCGCTTGACAAGCACATCCCGGCGCGTTAGTTTCCGCCGGCTAGACAAACTTGCGACGCAACTTTCGCTCGCGTCGCTGCGGAGGAGATAAGGAGGAGGTCGGAACGTGTCTCGTTCGTCTTGCTCGGATCGCCGGCTTTCCGGTGCGTTCGAAGGATCGGCGCTGTGATGCGCCGCAATCGCGCAGTTCGTTATGCGGCGGGAGTCGGCTTGGTCGCCGGTGCGCTCGCCACGGCCGTGCTCGGCACCAGCGCGTCGGCGCTCGCCAACAGCAAGGGGCCGAAGGCCTCGATCACCGTCTGGTTCGTTGATGGCGGCGCGCCGATCAACAACCTGATGCAGAACCTCGCCAAGAAGTTCGACAGCTCCCATCCGGGCGACCACGTGACGGTAGACGTGCTCGAAAACACCCCTTACAAGCAGAAGCTCCAGCTTGCGATGGGCGCCCACAACCCGCCCACCGTCTTCTTCACATGGGGCGGCGGACCGCTCGAGCAGTACATCAACGCGGGCGACGTCGTGAAGATCGGCAAGCCGTCTTGGTTGAAGACGTTCCTGCCGGCCTCGCTCGGCAATTGCACGCTCAAGGGAACGGTCTGGTGCGTGCCGATCGAGGGCACGGGGCCGGTCTACTTCTATTACAACAAGTCGCTCCTCTCGAGCACAGGCATTGGTACGTTCCCGGCGACCTTCGACGATCTCGTCGCCGATATCGCGAAGGCCAAGGCGGCCGGGGTCTCGCTGATCTCGCTGGCTGATCAGTCGGATTGGGAGGGACTGATGTATCTCGAGTACTTCACGGACCGCATCGGCGGACCGAAGGTCTTCGAGGACATTCTCGCCGGCAAGAAGAACGCGTGGAACAATCCCGCGATCACCGGCGCGCTGACCGATATTCAGACGCTTGTCAAGGACGGCGCGTTCAACACCGGGTTCAACAGCATCGACTTCCCCGCCAGCGACGCGCTCGTCTACAGCGGGAAGGCCGTGATGCAACTGATGGGCTCATGGGACGTTTCCAGCGTTCTCGGCGAGGATTCGGCGTTCGTCACCGGCGGAACGCTCGGGCAGGCTCCGTTCCCGGCTGTCTCTGCCGGCAAGGGAAGCCCCAAGGACCTCGCCGGTAACACGGTCTCGGGCTACTTCGCGATCGCGAAGCACTCGAGTAGCGCGGCGCAGGCGGTCGCGCTGCAATACCTCTCGACGGCGTTCGAGACGAAGTCGTTCGCGTCGAGCCTCGCGTCGGCCGGCCAGGTTCCGGTCATCAACGGGACCGGCGGCCTGCTGTCGTCGAGCAACATCGGCTCCTACCTGACGGCGCAGTACACCGACGTCAAGGCGGCGCCGTTCTTCCAGTACTCCTGGGATCAGTCGGTGCCACCGGCTGAGGCGCAGCCGATGCTGACCAACCTGGGCGACGTGTTCAACCTCACGCAGACGCCGGCCCAGTTCATTTCAACGATGGACGCTGTCAAGGGGTAACCGAGCAGTGCGCGAACTGACCCCGCGCGCGCACCCCTAGATGAGCACGGCTGCTCGACTCGGAGCTCCTGCCATCACCGACCACCGGCGCTCCCGCCTCGAGCGGGAGCGCCGGCTGGCTGACCTGATCGGCCTGGGCCCGATCACCCTGATCTATGGCGTCTTCATCCTCGTGCCGATCGTCGGTCTCTTCGTGCTCAGCTTCTTCAGCTGGAACGGCCTTGGCAGCCTGACCTGGGCGGGGCTGACGAACTGGCGGCAGCTGATCAACGATCCGACCGCGGGCGCGGCGCTCGAGGTGACGCTCAAGGTCGTCATCTTCAGCTGGCTGATCCAAACGCCGATCGCCATGGCGCTCGGCATCTTCGTCGCGGGTCGTGGGCGCGTGCGAAGCATGTACGCCGCGATCTACGTGCTGCCGCTCTTGCTCTCGACCGCCGGCATCGCACTGATGTGGCAAGCGTTGCTGAACCCCGACCTCGGCGGCCTCGTCTACCTCGCTCACACGTGGCACCTGAGCTGGCTCAATCAGAACTGGCTCGGAGGCCTGTCGATCGCATTACCGACCCTGATCGTGATCAACGCCTGGCAGTGGATCCCCTTCCACACGCTGCTCTACCAGACGGGCCGCCGCAACATCCCGGACGTCCTCTACGAGGCTGCCGCAATCGATGGCGCCACCGGGTGGCAGGCTTTCTGGCACATCACGCTGCCACAGTTGCGCTACACGGTCGTCACCTCGTCGGTGCTGATCGTCGCCGGATCGCTCACCTATTTCGACATCTTCTACATCCTCACCAACGGCGGGCCCGGCAACGAGACGCGCGTCCTGTCGTTGTGGTCCTACCAACAGGCCTTCCAGTACCAGAACTTCGGCTACGCGGCAACACTGGGAGCGGTGCTCGGGATCCTCGCGATCGTCGTCGCGGGCGCGACGCTCCGCTTCACTGGGTTCGCCTCGCTGCGCAGCCAGCAGGCGGGCATCGCATGAATCGCCGCGAGGATCCCGCATGAGCACGACCACAGTGCGCTCGTCGGCGGGGCGCGGGGGAGATGTCTCGCAGGTCGGGCGCCGAGGCTGGCGGACGGGCGGCTCGATCCGCTGGCGCCGTCGCCTGGGGAGCGGGACGACCTTCGTCCTCGCGACGGTCTGGCTGCTGATCGTGCTGATCCCCCTCTACTACATGGTCCTCGCGACGCTACGCACCCAGGGGACCTACCTCACGGCCAACCCGTGGCTGCCGACCGGTCCGATCAGCCTCGGCAGCTACAACAGCGTCTTCGCCGCGGGGCTCGGGCGATATTTCCTGAACACGGTGATCGTGACGGTCGTCACGCTCGTCCTCGTGCTCGCCGGCTCGCTCGGGGCGGCGTTTCGGGTGATGCGCCGTGCAACGCCGGCCTCGCGCAACTTCATGAAGCTCGTCGTGATCGGGTTGGCAGTCCCGATCCAGGCGATCATCGTTCCTGTCTACTTCGTCGTGATCAAGCTCGGGATCTACGACAGCGTGACCGAAGCCGGCGTGATCCTCGTCCTGTGCGGTACGGCTGTGCCGCTTTCGGTGCTGATCATGGTCGCCTTCATTCGCGACATCCCGACCGAGCTTTACGACGCGATGAGCGTCGACGGCGGTAACGAATGGACACTGTTTCGCAATCTCGTCTGGCCGCTTGCGCGCCCCGTGCTCGCCACGCTCGCGATCTATGACGGCCTCAACTGCTGGAACAACTTCCTTGTACCACTCGTGCTCACAACGACCCCGGACCACGCCCTGCTGCCGCTCGGCGTGACAAAGTTCCAGACGCAGTACGCCTACAACGTTCCCGTGATCATGGCGGCCGTGTGGGTCTCGATGCTGCCGCTCCTCGTGCTGTTCCTCGGGATGCGCCGAGCGGTCATTCGCAGCCTCGGCGGGATCGCGCTGCGCTGAGTTGCCGGCCGGCGGGCCCGGCTAGCCCTTGGACGAGCCCGCGAGCATGCCGCGCACGAGCATGCGCTGGGCGAAGATGAACACGACGAGCACCGGAGCTGCCGTGATTATCGCGGCCATGGCCGCAGCCCAGGGCTGGGTCGAGAAGCCACCGGGCGGAAGCCCGAAACCACCCGGCGGGATCCCCGCGCCACCCTGCGGGAGCCCACCGAATCCAGAAGCGCCCTGGACGACCTGCTGGAGCCCAACCTGAAGCGGATACTGGGACGGAGTGTCGTAGACGGTCATCACGAATGGAAGGAAGAAGTTGTTCCAGTCGCTGACCAGGGCGAAGTATCCGACGAGCGCGATGATCGGGCGCGCAAGCGGAATCGCGATGTGGCGGAATATCTGCCACTCGCCGGCCCCGTCGACTCTGGCCGCTGCCAGGAGCTCCTTCGGGATCGCCGAGGTGAAGAAGATATAGGCGAGATAGGTGCCGAACGGGAAGAGGCCCAGCGGCAAGATGATCGACCACATCGTTTCCAAAAGGCCCACCGCCTTCGCCTCGAGGAGGAGCGGCAGCGCGAGGGCACTGATCGGCATGATCATGACGACGAGCGTGATGACGAGCAGCGTCCGGCGGCCGACGAACTGCGTCAGGGCGAGGCCATAACCGGCCGGGATCGAGAGAACGAGTGCAATGGCGGAGCCGCCGAAGCAGTAGATCGCCGAGTTCTTCAGCCACGTCACGAGGCTGCCGTTCTGCCACGCCAGCATTGTGTTCAACGTCTGGATGAACGCGTTCAGATTCCAGAAACCACCGTTCGCCTCGCTCGGCTCGCGGATCAGCCAGAGGATCGGCACGAAGAAGAACACCGTGAACGCGAGCAGCACGAGCAGGACGATCAGGCCGAGTGCGTAGCGGCGCGCGAAGGCCATCAGTCGATCTCGAACAGCTTTCCGCGCCAGACGGCGAGCACCGCGATGATCAGACCGGCCGCGAGCAGAAACATCGAGATCGCGGCGGCTTCGTTGAAGTTGTTCAGGTTGAAGGCCTGCTGGTAGGCGACCTGCAAGGGCGACCAGACGTTGCCGGGATAGATGGCGGTGTTGTTGTAGCCCGGCGTGGCCTCGGACAGTACCTGCGGCTCGACGAACAGCTGGCTGCCGGCCGAGAAGCAGAGGATCAGCATGTACGCCACCCACCTGCGAATCAGCGGCAGCTTGACCCGGATCGCGGTCTGGATGGCGTTGGCGCCATCGAGCTTGGCCGCTTCGAGCAGCTCGAGCGGAACGTTGTTGAGGGCGCCATACATGATCACGATCCAGCCACCGGCGCCCGTCCAAAACGCCATCACCGCGAAGATGAACGGGAGGTGGCCGGACTGCACGGTGTCGGTGAACTGGTGGTAGCCAAACCAGTGCAACACGAAGGCGAACGGGCTTGTGTCAGGTGTGAGCACGAGTAGCCACACGATCACGCTGGCCGCCCCGGCGAACGCGCCTGGAAGGTAGAAGAGAAAGCGAAACGCGGTGTTTACACCACGCGCCAAGCTGTGCACCATCAGAGCGAGCGTCACAACAAGGACCATCATCACGGTGAGCCAGATCGCCAGTAACTCGGCGACGTGCTCGAATGCCGGTACTACAAACGGGTTGTTGAATGCCTGGGTGAAATTCGCGGTGGTTGCTGCTCCCCCGAACGTGGTGAATGCCAAATGGACCGCATAGATCGCCGGCACGATCCCGAGCAGCACCAATGCGATCGCGTAGCCGCCCACGAACAGGTATCCGGACAGCCGCGACACACCGGCAGGGCGACGCCTGGCGTGCCTGCGCGCCTCCCGCCGCCGGCGCCAATAACCGCCTGCCGACCGCGGCGTTGGCACGCGCGGTCCCGCCGGCCCCCGAGCGAACGCGCCCGGGGAATCAGCCATCGTCGGTGCGTCTGTCCAAGCCGGTCAGGAAGTCGTGGAGCACGAGGCGCCAGACATATGACTCCTGACCGCCGTTCACGAAGTCGGTCGCAACTGTTACACCTGTTCGGCGCAGCTGTGTCAGGGCGCTAGCGGCCTCGTGCAGCGCCGGATCCTGGAGGCCACCCCCGACGGTGACCTGAGCGCGCTTGATCGCCGCGATGCGACCCGGTGGGAGCGCGAGTGAACGCGGCGGAGCGATCAGGCCGAATGTCCTGAAGGCGCTGGTGTCATTGACGAGCAGGCTTTCGGCCACCGTGGCGCCACACGAAAGGCCGACCAACGCGCGCTGCGACGGTCGCGCGGCGACGTCGTAGCGCGACTCGATCGTGGGGATCACGCCCTTGACCACAGCGGCGTCATAGCCACCCCAGCCGTACGCGGGACAGCCGCTGAACACGAAGTTGGTGAACACAACCACCGTCGGCGCCATCACGTGGTTGTCGATCAAATTGTCCAGGATGTTGGCCGTGCCGGCGCTTGCGTCGGCGGTGACTTCGCTCGTGTCGACGCCGCCGACGGAGGAATCGAGGGTGTCCGTCGTGTTCAGATTCAGGTCCTCGGCGGTGACCTGGCTCGTATCGATGCCGCCGATCACGTACAGCGTCGGGTATGGCTTCGCGCGGTGCGGCTCATACCCTGGTGGCGTGTAGACCGAAACGATGCTGACGCCGGCGAGCGTGGGTCTGCCGATCATCAGCCCGCTGCTGAGGTCAGTTACCTTGCCCTGTGGGAACGTCGGTGCCTCCCACGAGTAATTGCCCGTGTGCAGAGCTGGGTCGGGCGGGACGTAGACGTCGCGAATCGGTGTGGGCACGCCGCAGGCGGTCATTGACGGATCCGCCAACGCGGGTGCTGAGCAGTCGACGAGGAAACGGTAGTCGTAGAGCCCCGACGGCAGCGGAGTCGTGTACGACCAGACGCCGGTTGCGGGATCCTTCTTCATCTTGATCACAGGCCAGCCTTCGTACGGGCCGTTCGGCCAGGCGATCGGAAAGTCGCCCGGCTTCCATTGTGCGGGAAGCAGGCCCTGGCTCGTCCACGCGGTGGTCTGGGTGGGCCCGGAGAAGTACCACTCGCCCATGATCTGGACGCTCGCCGCGTCGGGGTCCCGGTAGCGGAACGTCACGGTGTAGCCCGGTTGGCGCATCACCGGCGAAGCGGATTGCGGTGGCGGATGAAACGCCGGTACCGCCTGCGCCGTGGCCGCCACCAAGCGAGCCGGCAGCGAGGCCGAGCGCGCCGCCGAGCGCGACGAGCGCTACGTTTCTGCGCAGGCGCCGCCGCCTCTGGTGCCTCCTCGCGTCATCGATGACGCCGAGGTGCGCGGCTGGGCGGCGGGGAGCTTGGGGTGCGATCACCGCCACCGTCGCTCGACCACGTGCGCAGGATCGACTAGCGATACGATGCCTAGCATGATATCCGCTCTCACCGTTGATCGCTCGGACCCTACGCTGCTGCACGATCAGGTCGCGGCGCAGATTCGCCGCGCGATCGCCGACGGGGAGGCGAAGCCCGGTGAGCGACTACCGTCGGCGCGCGACTTCGCCGTCGTGCTCAACGTGAACACGAACACGGTGCTGCGTGCCATGCGGATCCTGCGCGACGAGGGCTTGCTCGAGTTCCGGCGCGGACGGGGCATCCAGGTGGCAGGTACCCCTGAGCGCAGCACGCTGCTCGCGCGATCGAGCGAGCTGCTCAGCTACGCACGGCACGTCGGCTACGGTCGCGACGAGCTGGTCCAGATCATTCGCACGCTGCCCTGACGCGACGCGCCGAGTCGGGGAGCCGGCCGCTACAGCTGGCATCATCCGGGCGCTGAGCTCGGCTTCCCAGAACCGATGGCGATCCTGAGGCGCAGGCGCCGCAACCGGCGGCGTGTCGGCGTGATGCAACGGCGCTGGGCGCTCGTCGCGAGCGGCGCGCTTGTCGCCTTCGCGCCGGCCCTTGCCGGCGGCGCCGGCACGCAACAGAGCTCGGCTGCCCTGCGCCTCTCCGCGCCGCCTCCCGGTGATGTGTTCACCGGCGTATCGGGCGACAACGCCACGCAATACGCGTCGGAGGCCGGTAAGCATCCGGCTGTCTTCGGTTCGTTCATCACCTGGGGCCGCGGGTTCGATTGGGCGTTCGCGGCTGCTGACGGGACGCGCGCACGAGCGATGCTCCACATCTCGACGACGCTCGGCGACGGCGGCACGCCCGCGATCACGCCGCGTGCGATCGCCGAGGGGTCGGGCGACGCCTACATCCTCTACCTGGCACGGATGATCGCCGCGCACGGCGCCCCCGTCTATATCCGGCTGTTGCCGGAGATGAACAACGCTCACAATGCCTACTCGGCGGACCGGCTGGACGGGAGCTCGCGCGGTCCCGCTTACACGCAGCAGGAGTTCAAGCAGGCTTGGCGGCGCGTCGTCACGATCCTGCGCGGCGGTCCCGTTGGCGCAATCGATGCCGCGCTTGGGGCGCTGAAGCTCCCGCCCGTGCAGGGTCTCCCCGCGACGGCGACGATTCCGAGCTCACCGATCGCGTTCATCTGGTGCCCGGAGACGGTCGGCACGCCGAGCGTCGCATCTGAGAGCGCAGCGTCTTACTGGCCCGGGTCCGCTTACGTGGACTGGGTCGGCACCGACTTCTACAGCGCGTTTCCGAACTTCGCCGGTCTCAACGCCTTCTATCGCGAGTTTCCCCGCAAGCCGTTCGTGTTCGCCGAATGGGCGATCTGGCGCAATGTCAGCGCGGCGTTCGTCGACGAACTCTTCGGCTGGATCAATGCCCACAAGCGCGTGAAAATGCTCCTCTATAACCAGGGCTATGGCGCCGAGCAGCCCGCTGCTCTTGAGCAACTACCCGACGACGTGGGACGCGATCCGCAAGCAGCTCTCGGCGGCGCGCTTCCTCGCTTACACACCTGAATGGCTGCTGCCGCAGTCCGGCTCGACCGGACCGAGCGGCTGAGCGGTGCACCACACGAAGCGCGGCGTCGCGCCGGCGCCGCACAGACGCCCTGCACTGCCTGGCCGTCGCCCGCGCCGATCAGCTCAGATGCACAAAAGCCCTGTAAAGCAGGGCTTCCTCCCATCCAAGTAGCCTGTCTGGATGTTCCGGGAGCAACCGGCGGACCGCTTCGGACTGGCGAGATCGATCGCAGAGTCCAGCATCGACCCGGCCGGGATGTTTCCCGAGCCACGGTTGCCGCTCCCTGTCGGTGGCTGCGCGTGATCCGACTTCGCCTTTGAGTTGGGGCCGGTCGTGGGGGTCCGAGGCCAGTCAGCTAGCCAGCTTGCCGCATCGTCGATGTCTGGTTCCAGTGCCGGCAGCCGGCGTCGTCAAGGACTGACGCCGCAACACTTACACTAAGTCGATAGGGTCAGTTAAGATTAGCTCTCTACCGACGCGGAACGGACGGGGCGTAACCGACGGCGGGAGTTCGCGGGCGGACACGCTTGAGCTGCGCGAGGTCGAGAAGCGCTACCCGGGGCAGCGACGGGCCGCCGTTCCCTCCTTGAGCCTTCTTGTTCCTGCGGGAGAGGTTTGCGTGCTCGTCGGCCCGTCCGGTTCCGGCAAGACCACTGCGGTGCGTCTCATCAATCGGATGATCGCGCTCACCAGCGGCGACATCCTGATCGGCGGCCGAAGCATCCTCGACGTGTCGCCAATCGAGCTGCGTCGTCGGATCGGCTACGTGATTCAGCAGGTCGGTCTTTTCCCTCACGAGACGGTCAACCAGAACATCGCGACGGTGCCGAGGCTGCTGGGCTGGAAGCGCCAGCAGATCGACGCCCGTGTGCGTGACCTGCTGGAGCTCGTCGGTCTCGATCCGGAGGAGTTCGGCCGCCGCTTCCCGAGCCAGCTCTCGGGCGGCCAACGCCAGCGGGTTGGGGTCGCTCGTGCCCTGGCCGCAGACCCGTCGCTGATGCTCATGGACGAGCCGTTTGGCGCGATCGATCCGATCAACCGCGCCCGCCTTCAGGACGAGTTCCTGCGCCTACAGGCGCGGTGCGCAAGACGATCGTGTTCGTCACTCACGACATCGACGAGGCAATCAAGATGGGCGACCGTATCGCCGTCCTGCGACAGGACGGCCGCCTCGCTCAATACGCCACGCCAGCGGAGCTCCTTGCCAATCCCGCCGACGAGTTCGTGGCCGACTTCGTCGGCTCTGACCGTGCGCTCAAGCGACTCGGGCTAGTGACGCTTGCGGAGGTCGACCTGGCCGCGATCGGCTCGCGCCCGACGGGCGACGAGGTGCTCTCCTTGCGCGCGACGGTCCGTGATGCGCTCGCTGCCGTGCTCGCCGCGGGCGGCGCGCCGCTCACCGTCGTCGACGAGCGGGGAGACGTCGTCGGCCTCGCCACCCTGGAGCAGATCGGAGGCCTCTTCGCCGGCGAAGCTGCGGCACCCACGAACCATGCCCGGCGTGGGCGCCGTTCGGAGGCGAGCGGGTGAGCGACGCACTCCTCGCGGTGGCCAATCCGGTGATCCCGAGCTTCGGGAACCCGAAGTTGTATGCCTGTGAACGCGCGAACCGGCTGTTCTGCTGGAACTGGGTGTCGCGCAACTGGGACAGCGTGCTATGGCCGGCGCTACGCCAACACATCGTGCTGACGGTGATCGCGGTGGCGATCGGGTTTGCGATCGCGACAGTGCTGGCGCTCGCCGCCTACCGCTACCGGCGTGTGGAGCAGCCGGTGATTGCGATCACGACGTTCTTCTACACGATCCCTTCGCTTGCGCTCTTCGAGCTGCTCGTCCCCGTCCCAGGTCTCGGCCTGAGTCGTAGCACTGCCGAGGTCGCGCTGGTTTCCTACACGCTGCTGATCCTCTTTCGCAACACGCTCACGGGTCTGAGAGAGGTGCCGCCAGACGTCCGTGAGGCAGCGATCGGAATGGGTATGACGCGGACGCAGTTGCTGGTGCGCATCGAGCTACCGCTCGCCCTGCCCGCGATCATCGCCGGCCTGCGGATAGCGACCGTCTCGACGATCGCCCTCGCCACGATCGCGGCGCTGATCGTCGATCAGGGACTCGGAGTCCCGATCCTCACGGCGATCGCCGATAACACCTTCAAGACGGAGCTGATCGCCGCCGGGACATTGGCGGTGGCTCTCGCGATCGGTGCGGACGCCCTGCTCGTCGGGGTGCAGCGGGCGCTGACGCCGTGGGCGCGTGTGCGGGGGAGCTGAGAGCGCGCGTGCACTCGTTCATCGACGCCTTCCAGTTCATCGCCCGTAACGGCGAGTTGCCCGGGGAACCGCACTTTCCGACGCTCGCCTACTACACGCTCGGCACCGCAAAGATCGCGGCGATCGCACTCGCCCTCTCGATCTTGATCGCGTTGCCGATCGGGCTCTGGCTCGGCCACATTCATCGCGGCTCGTTCATTGCGATCAATCTCGGCAACGTCTGGCGGGCGCTTCCCAGCCTGGCGATTCTGGCGATCGGGGTGGCATTCCTCGGGCTCGGCCTGAAGAACGTGCTCCTCGCCCTTGTTGTGCTGGGGGTGCCGCCGATCCTCACCAACGCCTACGTCGGCGTCGACAACGTCGACCGCACGGTCGTCGATGCCGCGCGCGGCTCGGGGATGACTGGCTGGCAGGTGTTGCGCCGCGTTGAGCTCCCGCTCGCGCTCCCCCTGGTGATGGCGGGCGTCCGGACCGCGGCGCTGTTCATCGTCTCGACGACGACGATCAGCGCGCTCACGGGCTATTCGGACAGCCTGGGGGAGATCGTCAACGATGAGGCCAGTTACCACCTTTCGGGCGTTCTTGGTGCTGCGATCTGCATCGCCGCCCTGGCGCTGACAGTCGAAGCGCTGCTCGCGCTCTTGCAGCGGGGGCTCACGCCCGTTGCGTTACGGCACGCGTCAACGGACACTCCCGCGACGGGCTCATCGCCGCTCTGGGTAGTCGAGCGGCGCCGGCGACGAGGACTCACACACAACCACCAGGAGGAATCATGACGAGGAGGCGCAGCATCGTTGGGAGGTTGCTCGCGGCCGCGGCCGCCGCGGCGGCCGTGAGCGCCGTGGCACTTGGGGCCGCGGCAAGCACGGGCGCGGCGACAAAGCCGGGTGTCGGCAAGCCGCCATTCGTGCTCGGCGATAAGAACTTCCCCGAGGAGTACATCCTTGGAGATCTCTACGCGCAGGCACTTGAGGCGCAGGGCTATACGGTCAAGCTCAAGGCGAACATCGGCTCGACCGAGGTGACCTGGGCCGCGTTGAAGGCACACCAGATTCAGGGCTATCCCGAGTACGACGGGACACTGCTCGCGACTATCGCCGGCATCACTGCGAACCCGTCGAGTGCGGCCGCGGCCGCGAGTGAGACCAGCAGCTGGGCGGCGAAGCACGGCTACGTGTTCACGCAAACCACGCCATTCAGCGACGCGGATGCGATCGCGGTGCTGAAGACCTACGCCAGCGCGCACGGACTCTCGACGGTCGCCGATCTGAAGAAGCTCGGCAAGAGCGTGATCCTCGGTGGCGCGCCCGAGTTCCAGACGCGTTACCCGGACGGGCTTCTCGGCCTCCAGCGCGTCTATGACGTTCACCCGACCTTCGACCCGGTCAACATCGGCAGCTTCTACTCGCTACTCGACAAGGGCACGGTCGATGCAGCTGTGGTCTTCACTACCGACCCCCCGCTCGGAAGCGGGAAGTACGTCGTGCTCAAGGACACGAAGTTCATCTTCGGGTTCCAAAACGTCGGCCTGGTTGTCTCGAAAAGCGTTGCAGCTGCTGAGGGGCCGGACTTCACGGCGACCGTCAACAAGGTGAGCGCGTTACTGACCCAGAAGGCGATCATCTCGCTCAACGCGGCGGTAGAGCTCAATCAGCAATCGCCTGCCGTTGTGGCGAAGGCGTTCCTCCAAGCAAACCACCTGCTGTGAACCTTGCGGTCGTCGCGGCGCCCTGATCGCGACGGAGCTGGTCGCGCGAGCCCGGGCTTTCCGGGCTTCGCGCGCGTCAGCCTGGGCGACCTCGGCTCGATCCCTGGGGTCTTGTCCTGGTCGATCCGGGCATCGATGGTTCCGAGCTGAACGAGCTCGCCGATGATCTGGGCCGGCTCGGCATTCCGGTGGTCGCCGGGTTCTCCACCCATCCCCACTGGGACCATCTGCTCTGGCATCCGCGGTTCGGCGAGGTGCCGCGCTATGCCACCGCCGCCGGCGCCCACGCTGCCAGTGTGGCCCGGGAGCGGGGGCAGAGGATGGCGGCGGAGAGCGCGTCGGGCATCCCTCTCGAGCTGTTCGGGCTCGTCGCCGCGCTGCCCGCCGACGGTGGACCCGTGCCGGGGGAGATCATCGAGCATCAGGCGCACGCCATCGGCCACGCCGCGGTCCTGCTCGCCGACCGTGGCGTCCTGCTCGCCGGCGACATGCTTTCCGACGTTCTGATTCCGCTCCTTGACTCTGGCCGCCCCGATCAGGTGGGCGCATATGAGACGGCACTCGACCGGCTAGGTGAGGCCGCCAAGCACGTCGATTTTGTAGTCCCTGGCCACGGTGCCGTTGCAGCGGGTCCCGAGGTCGCGGCCCGCCTCGCTGCCGATCAAGCCTATATCGACGCGCTGCGCCGAGGAGCGGAACCGGTCGACTCGCGTCTGGGGCCGGACGCGCCCTGGCTCCCCGCACACAAGTCGAACCTGGAGCAGGCGCGACCGCAGTAGGACCCTGGGCAAGTAGCCGTCCGCCCGGGCGTCCTCCTGGCGGGCGGGAGCGGTAACGGGCGGACGATCTTCGCCGGCTCCTCCTCTTGGCCGATAGCAGCAACCGATCTCTCGGGCTGCCGGTTGCTGCGTTCGTGGAAACGCGACCGCGGTGTTTTCGGCACCGCGTCGCGAGCGGTGTCGATCAAAGCGACGGTGGCCTTCGTGGAAGGCCGCTCGTGTGTGTCGGACCAAGGCGGGATGATCGGGCGCGATGGCGGGCTCTCGCACCCTGGCTCTGTCCGTTCTGCTCCTCACAGCTGTCGCTATGCCCGCCGATGCAGGGACCCCTGGGCGACTTCCGGCGCCGCTCGCAGCAGACTGCGGCTCCGGTGTGACCGGAATCGGGTTCACCGCCTTCGGCTGTCTCAGTGGCGCCGGAGGCACCAAGTACGTGCACCCTGCGGAGCTTCTCGTGCTCCGTGCTAACGGCACTTATACGGGCTACCACGACTCGATCAGCGAGCCGAATCGTATGGCGCGATCGACGACTGGGGAGGTTGTCGCCGCGCACAATGATTCGATCGTCCGAGTCACCGCTTCAGCATTGACGCCCCTCGTCAGCCAACGCCAGCTCGACCAACTGTCTCCCGGGAGCCGCGGGCTAGCGGCGATCAATGCGTTGACTGTCACAGGATCGGGCGCTGTGTTCTTCCGCGCCAATTACTACACGCCTCACGCGCACGGCTGCGGCAACATCCGGGCTGAACTAACAGCGGGCGGACGACTGAAGGTGCTCTGGCGGTCAGGCACCGGTCTCACCTGCGGGTGACTCGGCGCGCAGCGGTGCAACGGCGCCGTCTCAAGGGCAGTCGCCCACCGAAAGACGAAGCCAGCGCCGTCCGAACTAGGCGTTAGCGGTCGCGCAGGCACGACCGTGAGTCAGCGTCGGCGTTGGCGTTGGCGCTACGACGGAGAGTCCGGTCAGCCTGTTCCACGCACCTGCTTTGGAGAGTTCGCAGGAGCCGGCGAAGATCCCCGTCCGCTACCACCTCCGCCCTTAGCCTGTGTTGAACGGCGTGGGCTCAGCCCGAGCACCAGGCCACGCTGGCGATAATCGGGCGCCAAGCCCCCGAATCCGACCATGTCGCAGGCGCGTAGTGCGACGGAGGGGTGCACTGTAGCGGCGGGATGTCCCGAACCACCGCACGCGGCAAGCACGGCGCCAGCGGCCGCACACGCAGCCAACAGGCGTACTCGCCGGATCATCGGCCGAGCGTACTCCAAGGGTGACTCCGCGCTTTCACGATGCGAGCAGGGGGCTTGCAAAGGGTTGGCACGACAGCCACTGCCGAACACCTCCACGGCATCACGCACCTGCTTCTCCTCGCGCAGTGCGGGCGTTGGTGCGTGGCGGTCGCGTATGGTCGCTTTGCCGTCGAAGCGGGCGCGGTCTTGACAATATGTCGGTGATCGACATAAGGTTGGTTGGTGGAGTTGAGACCGCCGAGCTATTTCGCGCTTGCTGCGCTGATCGATGGGCCGCTTCATGGGTACGCGATTGTGCGTCGTGCCGGGGTGTTGTCGGGTGGGGCGGTGCGTCTGTCGACGGGGACGCTGTACGCGTTGTTGGAGCGCGCGTTGCGTGAGCGGCTTGTGGTTGCCGGTGAGCCTTACGTGGAGGGTGGGCGTCAGCGGCGCGATTACACGCTGACGTCGGAGGGGCGGCGTGTGCTTGAGGCTGAGGCGAGTCGGCTTGCCAGCGCGTCACGTACCGTGGTCGGCCGGCTGCGTGCGACCGAGGTTGCGCCGGCATGACACGCAAGCGGCTCGCTCGTCTTGGGCTGCTTGCTTACCCGAAGAGTTTGCGCTCTTCGAAGGGCGAGGAGATCGTCGGCACGTTGTTTGATGTGAGCGGCGGGTCGGACGTCGCGTACGCGCGTGAGCTGGTCGCCCTGATCGGCGGCGGTCTGCGAGTTCGCGTCGGAGCTGCTGATCAACAGGGCGCGACGCGTCTGATCGCGGATGGCTTTTGTTACGCGGGTGTCGGGATGCTCGCATTCGTCACCTCCCTATCCGTCGGGTTTGTAACGCAGCTCGTGGAACTTCATGGACCTGGCGTTGACGCGAGTTGGTTGTGGCGGCTGTTGTTGCTGACTGCGTGCCTGTCGGCGGCGCTGGTTGGTTACGACCGGATCGCGGGTGCGGGGGCGCTGGTGTGGGTGGCGCTCGGAATCGGCGCGGCCAATCAGGCGCACGTCGCCGCCCTCCACCTGGCAGTAGACGCCGTGCCAGCGGCGTGTTTCGTGATCATGCTGACGATGCCGCGACGACACGCTCGTCGCATCCGCGGTGCTGGTTGGCTGATCCCGATCGCGGCTCTCGGGGTCGCGACGGGCGGACGGGTGATAAGCATCTACCCGGTGCTGGCACCGCTCGCCGTCATCGTGCCGCTCGCGCTCGTGCGGCTCACGCGCGATCCGCGACTCGCGATCGCATGCTCGCTGTTCGCGGCAACCGTCGCAGTGGTCGAAACCGCTGACGCTCTCCGAGGCTTCTCGACGCCGATCGGACTCCCGATCACGATCCTGCTATTCACCGCCACGCCCCTCACAATCGCGTTCACAGCACGACGCCGACACCCCAAGCCCTCCGACAGCTCGCCATAGGCCACGCGGCCGCTACACGCGCCGAGCAGCAACGCCGCGCTCGTTCGCGTTCGTGGTTGCTTTTCGTGGGAGCAGGCGCCTGGGGTGATTGCCCGTGACGGTCGCTATGGGCGGCAGCGTGGGGCTGGCTGTTGCAAACCGGGGTGCTCGTGCGTCTTATTACCGTGGGGCGTGCTTTGGACTCGCGTAGCGACAATGAGCTGTTGGGATCGAGCCGTGCCGGTTTGGGTGGCTTCGATGTGTTTTACCGCCGGCATCGTGGGGCGGTGCTGGCGTTTCATGCTGGGCGCACTCGGGAGCCGGAGCTTGCCGCCGACTTGACGGCGGAGACATTTGCTGCGGCGCTGCTGGTCGTTCGCGATCCCAAGCGGACGCTGCCCGAGATCCCGGTCGCTTGGCTGTTCACGATTGCCGGGCGGAAGTTGGTCGATAGCTACCGTCGCGGCCGCGTCGAGGACAAGGCGCGGCGCAAGCTGGCGTTCGAGCGGATGGAGGTGAGCGACGACGCGGTCGCCCGGCTCGTTGAGGAAATCGCGTCCGTTGACGTGCTCGCACACCTCGCCCGCCAGCTGCCGCCCGAACAATTCGAGGCGTTGCGGGCGCGGATCATCGACGACCGCGCCTATGGCGACATTGCGAAGGAGCTGCATTGCTCTGAGTCACTCGTTCGCATCCGCGTCAGCCGCGCCCTTAGGACGTTGCGTACGACGACGTTCCAACCCCACAGGGAGGCGCCAGATGGATAGCGTGCTCGATTGGATCGGCGAGCAGCTGCTGCGAGCAGAGCATCAGCCTGTCCCTCACAGATCGACCGTGCGGCGGTGGTCGCCGCGGTTGCCGGGCTGGGCGGGGCGGCACACGAGGACCAGTGGCATCGCCGCAATCCTGGCTGCGACGGTCGCGTTCGCCGCCGTTGCCGACGCCGCCGGTGTCATGCGGATCTCGGCCCTGTGGCAGCAGGAGCCGAACGTCCCATCACCCGCGGGCATGGCACGCCAGATCCCGCCGGGATTGGCGTCCGCGTACGCGATCCTGCGAGCGCCTCGCAACCCTGCGATCGACGCGCTGCCCGACAACCCAAACGGCCTCGGCGCGATAACCGTGCCAGGCGGCGGTGCCGGACACTTCGGCGTGAACCCAGCCCTCTCGCGCTTCGTCGGCACGATCAACGGGCAGTCGTTCTGGCTGATCCCGGGCAACCTCGGCAGCTGCGTTGACACCACAAGCGACGGATCGAACTGCACGTCAAACGAGAACATCACCACGCAGGGCGCCGTTGGTTGGGTCGGCGATGTCCTCGGCGTGGTTCCCGACGGCGCGACCGTGACAGCAACCAACAGCGACGGCTCGGCCGCGCCCGTGCTCCGCTCGGCCAACGCGTTCGTCGTCCCCTACGAGTCCCGCCTGCGCACCGTGACCGTGCACGAAGCGAACGGCCACGACTGGACGCTTGACATGCCATCAGCGACCGGACCGACCAGCGCCCCACAACCGCCGGCGACTCGCACGACTGGACTATCCGCCGGAAGCTGAGAGCGTCGACTGTCGCTCGTCGCGCGACGCGAGCAGGTGGGTGCGTCCGGCGGAGACGCTCGCTCCCATATTTTGCGACAGCGATGTGGAGACTGTCTGCGGCTAGCCTCGGTGGCTCCGGCTTCATTGGTGGTGCGACTGGGGCGTGGGGCTCGCTATCGGTGTGGTCGTCGTAGGCTTCGTCCATGGCTGGTGCGGTCGACGGGTTGAGCGGCGGGCTGCCTAATGTGGGCGTGTTGTTGGCGTTGTTGGATCGCGCTGATGATCCGTTCGAGACGGTCGCGGTGACCTATCGAGTGTGGCGGCATACGGCGCGCTTCGCGGCCGCGTTTCGCGCGCAGATGGAGATTGAGAAGCGGCGCGGGCTGGTGGTGGGGACTGTTTCTGGCGGTCAGCGCTCGAAGGCTGGGGGTGCGCGCGAGGAGCGTGAGGAGCAGCGCCCGCCGGAGCGTGAGGAGTTGGTGCGGATCTGGCGCGCGGGCGATCGTTGTCGTGAGGAGTTCCCGTCGCGTGGTGGCCGCTACGGGGTTCGAGTCGGGGACCTTTGGTGGTCGTGGGATCAGGCGAATGGCGCACGTACCAACGGGAACGAGCCGGGTGTGCGGAGCGGCATCGGGCAGGAGTTCTCGAGCATGCTCGCCCCGGCGCGACTGCTTGGCGTATTGCGCTTCGAGGTCACGGGCCGCGCGATCGTCGCCGGACGCGCCGCGATCACCGCGCGGGCGCTGCCGCGACTCACAGAGACGGCGGGTCCGCGCGGACCGTGGTTTCAGCTGAACTCGCTCGGCAATGGTGCTGACCGCTACGAGCTCGCCGTTGACGAGCAGCGTGGTGTGTTGCTTAGCGTCGTTGCGTTGCGCGACGACGAGCCGTTCCACGAGATCACGACCGTCACGATCGCGTTCGACGAGCCGATTGCAGACGAGCACTTTCGGTTCGTGGCGCCCGCTGGCGAGGAGATCCGCTCGATCCGCGACGGACAGCGCTCGCGCCATGTGACCGTGGTCGAGGCGCAGCAGCTCGCGCCGTTCACGGTGCTGATACCCGAACAGATACCCGCAAGCTGGCACACCCACTGCCAATACCGCGATCCTTCCGAGCGGCCAGCGCATGCGGCACGCGTAGCGCTCTACTACCGGTCCGATGACGGACACGAGAGCGTCCACATCACACAAGTCGCAGTCGCAGACCGCGCTGGGTTTGACGAGCTGACGCGCGGCGAGGGATGGCAAGACGTGACCCGCGACAGCACCGTGGTTCGCGTCACGAAACCGGGGCCGGCCGGCGGACAAACGCAGGCCCACCTCGAACGCGCCGGCACGTTCGTCTTTCTCATGTCAGAGACGCTCGACGGCGACCAACTCGCAACCCTCGCAGCCCGCCTCAAACCAGCCGCGAAGAACGCCAGCATCTAGTACGCCGCGCATTCCGCAGCGCCGACACGTTTCACAGATCAGCGCGCCTGCTCGTCGCGCGGAAGGGCAGCGAGCGTACGACCGTCGGCGTTGCTGCTTCTTGCAGGAGCGGCCACGACCTGGCCTCCGCACTCCGCCGGCGCTAGGCAGCGAGCTTGGGGGCGTGCACCGGCATCGCGCTCAGGAACGCTGCGGCTTCGCGGCGACTAGTGAGGATTACGATGCGACACTCGGCGCCAGCAAGGAGCTCGAGCACTCGCGGTCTGACTCGGCGGCGAAACGACAGGATCCAGCGGATGAACTCGCTGTTGATGCGGTCGTAGACACCGATGTCTGGGTGCAGCTGGCCACCGTAGCGAAGCCTTCGTTTGAGGACGCCTGCCAGGCAGCGCCACGCGAGTAGATCGAGAAAGACGACCGTGTCGGCGGCTGCGAGTCGTGCAGGGAGAACGCCGAGCTTCATGCCGTCGATCACCCACCGTTCGCCGCTGATCATCTGCTCGTGGATCGCGCGCCATTGCTCCGGCGTTGACTCGACGCGGCCGATGCCAGGTTGGTCTTGCCAATAGAACCCGTCCGCGTGCAGGACCGGCAGTCCTAGCCGTTGGCCGAGCTCGTTCGCGAGCATCGTCTTGCCAGCGCCGCCACAGCCGATGACCGCGATCCGTTGCACGAGTTTTCGACGCTACGGCTCCAGCCGGACAGCCGCCTATCGCGCGAGGCGAGCGTCAGGGTGAGGGTTTGCGCACGCTCGCTTTCTGCGGGAGCGAGCGCCCGGTCGGCTACCTGGCCTAGTCGAGGAAGACGCGGAGTGCCTCGCGGGGGCGGGGCTAGCCGGGTACACGCGCGAGGGCCTCGCGAACCAGCCGCTGGAACTGGCCGAGGTCGGGCGAGCCGACGGCGGCGTCGGCAAAGGCGACCAGGATCGCGCCCTTCCGCACGAAAACAAAGTCGTCGCCGAACCCAATGTGTTTGACGGTGAAGTTCCACGTCCACGCGGCCGACTGATCGCCTAACCGCGGGAAGGACATCGCGCCGAGGGTGCCCGTGAGCTTGTAACCCCCGCTCGTGGCACTGATCTTGTGGCAGCGGTCGAACTCGGTGACGAGTGTCTCGAACACCCTGCTTACCGGGATCGCGTAGATGCTAAGGCCCTCCGAGAACTGCGGGAGCAGCGCGCTCTTGCTCCCGACGAAGGTAACCGTGGCGTGGGCTGTCCTGTTGGACTTGGCCGCCGTTATCTGCCTCAAACACCCCGGACCGATCGTGCTGCTTGACGAGCCAGCGTCGTAGACGCTCCAGCCCGTCGGCATCTGCCTGACAGTCAAGAGCATCGACGTGAGCTCCGCGCTATTCGCCGACCGTACTGGGATGGGCGATCCGTGCGCCAGCGTGATGCTCGCGGCAAACGCGCCAGCGAGCAGGAGGCCGGTCGCGACGCCCACGCCCCCCGCGACCCGCCACGCCAGAGTCTCGTCGCGGAAGTCCGCCATCTCGACGCCAATCTATCCGCTGCCGTGAGGGCGGTCGTTTACGCCCGTCCGCGCTGAGCGCCGTCAGCGCAGAGGACGCGATGCTAAGTACCGCGCTGTCGCTTTGCCGGGATAAAGGAGCTGCCCAACGAGGCTCCAACGACGCGGCTGCTTCCGCGCTAAAGCGGGCGTCTCGGTTGCGAGCACTCCTGCGTTACAACACAGTAAGAGCGCGCCACGCCGGCCGCTCGTTACCGCAACCGCCCAACAGTCCTACTGGCGAAACCGGCTGTGCTGTCCGTCAACCCGGGATGGCTTACGGAGTCGATTGCTTGGAGCGGGTGGGTGCTTGCGGGAGGGGGCGGTGGTCCACGATGCGCCTCATGACGATCGTTGAGGTGATCCGTTGCACGCCAGGGAGGGTTGCGAGTTTCTCGTCGCGTAGTCGTTGGTAGTCGGCGATGTCCGCGGTCGCGACGCGGATGAGGTAGTCGGGATCGCCGAACAGCCGTTCCGCGTGGCGGACCTCGGGGATCTCGGCGAGTCTGCGTTCGAATGCGGCGATCGTGGCCGCATCCTCTTTGTCCATCGACACGGACGCCAGCGCCTCGAAGCCGAGGCCGAGCGCAGCTGGGTCGACCACGGCGCGGTATCCCTGGATCGCCCCGGTGCGCTCGAGTTGGCGCAGTCGGCGATGGCACGGAGAGACGCTGAGGTTGATCCGGGCGGCGAGCTCGGTGAGCGTGAGCCGGCCGTTCGCTTCTAGCTCCGCAAGGATCTGTTTATCAATCGCATCGAGTCATCGAGAACGTTCCACTCTAGAGCCTTAAGGGTCAGGTACTTAGAAGCATATGCGCTGCTTCCTGGCATATGTTTGTCTCAGATCCATCAAGGACGCTGGAGGGCGACGCAGCAAGCCGCATGAGCACGTTGATCGAGTACGCGCCGGTCGCCGCGACCGTGTTCGCCGTCCCCCAGTTCGTCCCGCAGATCGTCCGGCTGCGGCGAACCGACGACAGCGCTGGCGTCTCCCCGAGTGGGCCGCGCTGACGAGCGTCAATAACGCCGCGTGGTTCGCGTACTTCGTAGCGTCCAGGTACTTCGTCGCGCTCGCTCCGGCTGCGTGCGCCACGGTGCTCTTCGCGGTGATAGCCGTGATGCTCGCGCGCCGGCGTCACCTGCCAGTACGAGCGACAATCATGATCACCACCTGGGCAGCGGTGCTGACGGCCAGCTACGTCGCTGAGGGCCGTGGTGCGGTTGGGACCCTGCTGATAGCAGGGTTCGCGCTCCAAGTACTGCCTGCAATCCGTACGGCCTACCGGGCCGATCAGCCCACCGGAATCTCGCGACCGACCTGGACCCTGATCCTCTGCGAACTAGCCTGTTGGCTGACCTACGGAATCCACACCAATGATCCGCGACTGATCGTCCTCGGCTGCACCGGTGTCAGCGCCAGCGCGCTGATCCTGAACCGAACCCACCGACCAGCGACCACACGCTTCGCTCGAACGACCCACCAAGCACGTCACAGCGCCTCGGCTGCGTCGCCGACAGCCACGACCGACACTCCAGCCGAAGCACAGCCTTACTCCGGTAAAACCGAGCTGCGATCCGGAACACCGACAAGCTGAGCCGGACCGAGGCGCAAGCCAGGCAGCTCGCTACCGCTGTCGCCCAAACGCGCGACTCGTCGATGGCGGCGTGGTCCGCGCCGCGCAGATCTCCACCCTCGACCGTGTCCTCGACTTCATCGAGGACCAGGTTCGTAGTGCCCGCGAGTGGACAGCCAACTGGATCGTCAACCGCGCCGTCGAGGTGGACGCGAGCGCCGGAGCGCTCGCGGCTTCTCAGCGGCCCGGACGACTCGGCTCGATCCCGCTCGTTCAATGCGGCCCTTCCTCCCATGCGCCCGAGAGGACTCGAACCTCCACGAGCTAAGCGCTCACAAGGCCCTCAACCTTGCGCGTCTACCAATTCCGCCACAGGCGCAGGGGGCCCGAGTATAGGCGTCTTGATTCCGTCGGGGGCGGTCGCTATGTTGAGCGAACAGATGTTCGGTTCCAGCGCAGCCCGCACCCAAGGAGACCGCGAACAATGGACCTGACGACGCGCCAGCAGGAGATACTCGACTTCATCAGGCGCTACGGAGCGGAGCACGGCTACCCGCCCACGGTGCGCGACATCGGCAAGGCGGTGGGCCTTGCGTCCTCGTCGACCGTGCACCAGCATCTCGCGAACCTCGAACAGCGCGGACTCTTGCGCCGCGACCCGTCCAAGCCGCGCGCGCTCGAGTTGCTCGACCGCGCCGTGCACGGCGCCGCACGGGCGCTACGGCCTGGCGTTCTGCCGGTTCTCGGCACGGTCGCCGCGGGGCAACCGATGCTGGCGGAGGAGAACATCGACGACTATGTCGAGGTCCCGGAAGCGGCCGGCGGCGATTCCGCCAACTTCCTGCTGAGGGTGCGCGGCGAGTCGATGCGTGACGCCGCGATCCTCGAGGGCGACCTCGTCGTCGTGCGCTCGCAGGAGCACGCGTCGAACGGCGATATCGTCGTTGCGCTCGTGGGCGAGGAGGCGACGGTCAAGCGCTTCTACCGCGAGTCCGATCACATCCGACTGCAGCCCGAGAACCCGGCGATGGAGCCGATCCTCGCGCGCGATGTCCAGATTCTCGGCCGCGTCGTCGGCGTGATGCGCGCGATCGGCTGAGCCGCTCGCAGCGCTGGCGCGGTGTGCGCCCAGGCGCTACTGTCACTGTGCGAGCTGAGCAGCCGCGGAGGTCCGCCTCCGAGGAAAGTCCGGACATCGAAGGGCAGGGTGGTCGCTAACGGCGACCCGGGGAAACCCGCGGGAAAGTGCCACAGAAATGACACCGCCTAAGCGCGCGGCCACACGTGAGTCGCGTGCCGGTAAGGGTGAAATGGTGCGGTAAGAGCGCACCGGCGTCGCGGCGACGCGGCGGCCAGGTAAACCCCACCCGATGCAAGGCCAAGCAGGACCGTTTGAAGGCTGCCCGCCGAGGTCCAGGTAGGCCGCGCAGATGGATGGCTGCTCCAGACAGAATCCGGCTTATAGGCTCGCTAAAGGGAGGCCCCGCTCCGGCGGGGCCCTCCTCGCTTGGCCGCCTCAGGCGCCGAGTGTCGGCGCGACCCAGAGGAGCCCGACGGCAACGACCGCGCCGCTCACCGCGAACAACGCGCCGCGCCGGCGAGGGCTCAGGGCGAACGGCCTCGGCAGCACTCGCAACGCCAGCATCACGAGGAATCCGAGGACCAGGGGGAGGAGGAGCGCGTTCAGCACCTCGACGTCGATCGACAAGCTGACGAGCGACCCGCTCGTGAGGACCAGCGCAGCACCGGTCGCCACGGCGAGCGCGAACAGGCCGTAGAAGAGGGGCGCTCGGCGCACGCCGTCGGTGAGGCTCCGCGGCTTGCCGAAAGCCTCTGCGACGGCCCAGGCGAGCGCGAGCGAACGACGATGCTCGCGACGATCGCGGCGCCGCCGATGCCGAGCGCCAGAACGTACTTCGCGGTCTCGTGGCCGAGTCCCGGCGATCGGCAGCGGCCAGGTCCGCGACACTCGTCAGCGAACGCCCGCTGCCGTGTAGCATCGCGGCGCTTATCACGAGCACGGAGCCCATGACGACCTGCGTGATGACCGCGCCCACGGCCGTGTCGAACCGCGCCAGGCGCAGGTTCGCCGGCCGCAGACGCTTCTCGACGACTGCGCCCTGCTGGTAGAAGATCATCCACGGCATCAGCACCGCGCCGACGTTCGCGGCGACGAGCGCCATGAAGCTCGCGCGCGTGAACGGTCCGGCCGCGATGGAGCTGGTCAGCATCGCCTGAGGACTGGGATGGGCGAGGACCGCCGCGGCGGCGAACGCCAGTTCGAACAGCCCGAGCGTGATGCCGACGATCTCGACCCTTCGATAGCCGCCCGTCATAACGAGCGCGATCAGCGCACCCGCCGCCGGGATCACGGTCGCGGCGGCCGGCAAGCCGAACAGCCTCCCGATTCCGGCCACCCGGCAAACTCGGTGACGAGCGCGCCCGTGGCGCTCACCGCCAGCGTTGCGATCGAGACGAATGCCCAGCGGGCGCCGAACTGCTCGCGGATCAACTGCGCGTGGCCCTTGCCGGTGACGACGCCGATCCGCACTGTGAGCTCCATCACGAGGTAGAGCACTGGCACCAGCACGACCTGGAGCGCGAGCAGCTGATAGGCCCATCTCGCTCCAGACTGCGCGGCCGTTGCGATGCTCCCGGCGTCGGTGTCCGCGAGCATCACCATCAACCCGGGACCGCAGACGAGCAGCAGCGTGCGCAACCCGCTGCAATGATTGGCGGGCGCATCGGCTCGGCTCGACCTGCCACTGCGCCAGCGTGCGGGGAGGCCCGCCTCGGTCTCCGATGCGATGCTTCTCATGCCGGCTCCGCGGCGGGAGGCCGGCTGCTGTCAGTGCTGCTCACGCACATCCCCATCGCCAGCTGGAGCTTCACTGCCACGCGCGGGCCACATATCCGGGCTGCGCCGCATGCGCTTGCGGCAAACAACCCACTGCCCATACGGTCGGGCGCAGCGAACGGTCGCGCGCATCGGGTATGTTCCGGGCCGTGGCTGCGGAGGGCATCAGCGAACGCGCGCGCGAACGCAGGTCGATGGGCTTCGCGGTCGGGTTGCTGACCATCGTGAGTGTCGCCGCGGTGGTCGCTGCGATCCTGATCGCCATCCACGACGCGCGCGGCGTGGCGGCCCCGGTCCCGCCGGGATCAAGCTGACCGCGGCCGAGGTCCACGGGCGCCAGCTGTTCGCGCAGACCTGTGCCACGTGTCACACGCTCGCTGCGGTCCACGCCGTGGGGCGGATCGGCCCGAACCTCGATGACTTGCAGCCGCCTGCGTCGCTCGTCCTCTATGCGATCCAGAACGGCTTCGCGCAGGGCCGCGGCCAGATGCCCGCCGGCCTATACAGCGGCAAGGACGCGCAGGACATGGCCGGCTTCGTGGGCGCCGTCGCCGGGCACTAGCTCAAGGACGGGTTGCGCGCCCGCGGTCGCGGGAAGAGGAGCCTGTGAGCCCAGAGCGAACCCAGCAAATGTCGGGTTTTGGCGCAACTACGGCTGGGTAGAGGTTGCACTACGGCTGGAACGTAGTATCCTTACGAATCGTAAGTTGTAAGCAGAAGGTAAAGCGATGCCTACCGAGCGAAACGTGATCCGATGAAGACGACGATGAGCAGATTCCAAATCCACGACGACCTGACGGCCCCCGACGCGTCGATGCCGGTGCTCCGCGGGGCGCTTTCGACGGGTGGCCAGCTTCCGAACTTCCTCGGCGTGCTGGCGGGCTCGCCCGCAGCGCTGCGCGCTTACGCACGGTTCCGTGCCGAGCTGCGTCGTGGCACGCTTGAGCTGCGCACGCTCGAGCGGATCTCGCTCGCCGTCGCGGAGATGTACGGCTCGACGCCTGGCATCGCACTGCATAGCCGCACGGCCCGGCAATCCGGCCTCGGACTCGACGAGGTCGCGCGGGCGCGCGAGTTCGAATCGGGCGACGCCAAGGAAGCGGCTCTGCTGCGCTACCTCAAGGCCGCCATCGATGGGCGCGGCGTGATGCCGGCGTATCTGCACGAGGAGGCACGCGAGGCCGGCTGGACCGACGAGCAGTTGCTCGAGGCGATTGCGTTCGCATCGCTCGAGGTGTTCACGGCGATGGTCAACATCGCCGGCGACGTTCCGGTCGACGGCTCGGTCGAGGACTCAAGGACGCTACGCGCCGCATAGCTCGCGGGGGGCTACGTGTCGCTCTCGGACCTTCAGCGCCGGCAAGCGAAGATGACCACCGCCGAGTCCTTCGAGGCGGCGCCACACTGCTGCCCCTACTACCACCGCGCCGTTGAGCTGATCGGGCGCCGGTGGACCGGCGCGATTCTCGAGATCCTGATCCAGGGCGGATCGCTGCGCTTCTCGCAGATCGCGGGCTACGTCAACGACCTGTCGGATCGGATGCTCTCCGACCGGCTCAAGGAGCTCGAGGCTTACGGCCTCGTGCGCCGCACAGTGCTCCCGGGCCCCCCCGTCCGCGTCGAGTACGCACTCACGCGAATGGGCCGCGAGCTCGCTCCGGCGCTCGAAGAGCTCAAGCGGTGGGCGCGCTCGTGGCTTGAAACGACGGGGCCTGCTGCCGTCCCTGGCGTGACGCGCGGTGACGCCGACCGGGACATCGCGCGCCCCTAGCGAGACACCCGGCGCGGGCGATCATTTAGGGTGCCGGTGACGGGCGACGACCCCGCCGTCCGGACACCTGCGAATGCCCGACAGACCAACCAGCATCGAAGACGTGAAGGCGATCGCCGCGGAGCGCGACGTTCGCTTCATCAACCTGTGGTTCACGGACATCCTGGGGCAGCTCAAGTCGTTTTCGATTCACGCGAGCGAGCTCGACGGCGCGTTCGCGAGGGGCATGGCGTTCGATGGCTCTTCGATCACCGGCTTCAACGCGATCGAGGAATCGGACATGATCGCGATGCCCGACGCGAGCACGTTTGTCGTGCTGCCGTGGCGGCCCGAGGAGCAGGGTGTCGGGAGGATGTTCTGCGACATCCTGACGCCTGAGGGGACGCCCTATGAAGGCGATCCGCGCCACATCCTGCGCCGCGCCTGCGAGCGGGCGAAGGAGCTCGGCTTCGACTCCTTCCGCGTCGGACCCGGAGCTCGAGTACTTCCTCTTCCGCGACGCGCACTCGACCGAGCCGCTCGACGAGGGTGGCTACTTCGACCTGACGACCCTCGATGCGGGCTCGCCCGCGCGACGCGACACGGCGATCGCCCTGGAGCAGCTCGGCATCCACGTGGAGTACAGCCATCACGAGGCGGGTCCCTCCCAGCACGAGATCGACATTCGCCACGCCGACGCCCTGAAGATGGCGGACGACTGCATGACCTACCGCATCACGGTCAAGGAGATCGCCCTCGTCCACGGCTGGCATGCGACTTTCATGCCCAAGCCGCTGTTCGGCGAGAACGGCTCCGGGATGCACACGCATCAATCGCTCTTTGCCGGCGGTCGCAACGCCTTCTTCGACGCGGAAGATCGCTACTTCCTGACGCCCGCGGCGAAGGGCTTCATCGCCGGTCAGCTCCAGCACGCGCGCGAGATCTGCTCGATCTTCGCTCAGTGGGTGAACTCGTACAAGCGCCTTGTACCCGGCTACGAGGCCCCCGTCTACGTGGCGTGGTCGCGGCGCAACCGCTCCGCGCTCGTCCGCGTCCCGCCTCACCACGCCGGCGCTGAGGAGTCGACGCGCATGGAGCTGCGCTGTCCGGACCCCGCCTGCAACCCCTACCTCACCTTCGCGGCGCTGCTGCAGGCCGGACTCGAGGGGATCGAGCACGGCTACGAGCTGCCCGAGCCGATGGAACGCAACCTCTACCACCTCGCCCCCGATGAGCGCCGCCGCTTGGGCATCGAGCAGCTCCCCGAGACGCTCGGCGAGGCGGTCGAGCTGACAGCCGAGTCAGAGCTCGTGCTGCGGACACTCGGCGAGCACACCTTCAACCGCTACATCGAGATCAAGCGCCGCGAGTGGGACGAGTACCGCGTCCAGGTAACCCGCTGGGAGCTTGACCGCTACCTCCTGCTTTAGGGGCGAGCTTCGCTCGAGGCTGTGAGCACGCGCTCGAGCGTCGCGGCGTCGTGCACGGGAGCCTCGCAGGCAAAGCGCCGACAGACGTAAGCCCCGGAGTCGCGGCCCGCCAGCAGCGGACCCGACGCGGCAACGACCACGTGCGGTCTGAACCTGCCGCGGACGGTGCGGGCGAAAGCATCGATCTGCTCGCCGGCCAGCGCGACCTCGAGCACGTCGGCGAGGTGGAAGTCGAGCGCGCACAGCAGGTAGGCGAACGCGCTCGGAAACCGCGACGCGGGGCCGGCGCTCACTTCGATCGCGCGCACTGCTGCCGCTTCGTAGCGCGCCTCACCGCTCAGCGCGGCGAGGCGCAGGAGGCCGAGCGCGGCACTCGCGCCGCCCGATGGCATCGGGTGGTCATCGCTCTCCTTGCGCGCTGCGATCAGCGCCTCGCCGTCACGCGCACTGAAGAAGAAGCCGCCGTGCCCGGGGTCCTCGAAGCGCTCGAGCAGTCCGTCGGCGAGCTCGCGCGCGCGGGCGAACCAGTGCTCCTCGAAGCTCGCCTCGTACAGGCCGATCAGCGCCTCGAGCGTGAAGGCGTAGTCCTCAAGAAAGCCGCCGACGCCATCAGGTGTTCGCAGCAGCCATCCGCCGGCGTCGCGCATGCGCGCCCACAGGTGCTCGGCGGCCGCGCTCGCGGCATCGAGGTAGACCTCATCCCCGAGTACCGCTCCGGCCTCCGCGAGCGCTCCGATCGCGAGCGCATTCCAGCTCGCGACCTGCTTGTCATCGAGGCCGGGGCGAGGCCGCCGCTCGCGCGCCGCGTACAGCAGCCCGCGAATCGCATCGCGCTCCGCGGGCTCCGGCCCGTCGGCGCGCAGGACGTTGGCGCCCTCGAAGTTACCGGCCTCGCTCGCGCCGAAGTAGGTGATCGCCTCGTCCGCGAGAGCGCCGAGCGCTTCGCGCAGCTCGGCCAGCGTCCAGACGTAGAAGCTGCCTTCGATTCCGGCGGCGTCCGCGTCGAGCGAGCAGTAGAACCCGCCGTCGGGGGCGCGCAGCTCGCGCAGACAGAAGTCGAGCGTCTCGCGACACGTGCGCAGCAGCAATGGATCCCCGGTGAGCTGCCAGCCGTGCAGGTAGTTGCGCGCACACAGTGCGTTGTCGTAGAGCATCTTCTCGAAGTGCGGGACCGTCCAGCTGCGATCGACCGCGTAGCGCGCGAAGCCGCCGCCAACCTGGTCGAAGATCCCGCCCCGGGCCATCGCGCGCAGCGTCCCCAGCGCGGCGTCGAGCGCTCCGCGGCGCAGCAGCAGGTCGAGCACGCAGTGCGGCGGGAACTTCGGCGCGCCGCCGAACCCGGCGTGGAGCGGGTCGTAGGACTCGAGGAGTCCCGCGACGGCCCGCTCGAGCAATTCCGGGCGGAGCTCTGCCCGGTCGGCGCCCAGCGCGGCCGTCTGCTCGCGCAGGTGCTCCGTGAGCGCGCTGCCTGCGCCGAGTGCCTGCTCGCGCTGCGTCCGCCACATGTCCGAGACGGCGGTCAGGACCTGCGCGAACGAGGGCATCCCGTGGTGCGGGGTCGGCGGCCAATAGGTGCCGCCGAAGAACGGCTCCTGGCCCGGGGTCAGGAACACGTTGAGCGGCCAGCCACCGTGCCCGGTCATCAGCTGGACGGCCTGCATATAGATCCCGTCGAGGTCCGGGCGCTCCTCGCGGTCAACCTTGACGCAGACGAAGCGCTCGTTCATCAGCTTGGCGATCGTTTCGTCCGTGAAGGACTCGCGCTCCATCACATGGCACCAATGGCATGCCGCGTAGCCGATCGAGACGAACAGCGGCAGGTCGTGTGTGCGCGCGCGCGCGAGCGCTTCCGCGCCCCACGGGAGCCAGTCGACCGGGTTGTCCGCGTGCTGGCGAAGGTACGGAGAGCGCTCGCCGGCGAGCGCGTTCACAAGCCGCCGAGCCGCAGCGCGAGCGCGCGGCCGGGCACGCTCGCGGCGCTCGCGAGCGCCGTTGCCGCGCTGGGCGAGGCGTGATCGGTGCGGGTCGATACGAAGACGCCGCCGAGCGTTCCGCTGAGCGTCTTGGCCTTGGTATCGAGGATCACGCTGCCGGAGGCGGCCGCGGATCCGCTGACGGTGAGCGTGAAGCGCGTGCCGCCGCCCGCGAACGTGCCACTGACCTTCACGCCGCGCACGTAAGAGTAGGCGTGGAGGTGCACTCCGTGCAGCGAGAACGACGCCCAGCCCGCGCGCAGGCCACCGAAGCGCACGGTGGCGAGGAGCGAGCTGCCGTTGAGGAAGTCGTCCACCCCGGTGCTGACCGCCGCCGACAGCGTCTCGAGAACCGCTTGTAGCGTCTTGCCCGCGATTCCCCTGGTGCCATGGGCGGCGTGCACGCCGCGCAGCGTCTGCGGCGGGTCGGGGATCGGGTAGAGCGTTTGCGGGATTTTCGCGTTGGTGCATTGCGCGACCGGCTTGCCGGCGAGGAATGCCTGCAATGCGTTCTGCGCGCAGTTGGTCGGCTCGGTGCCGAGGACGGAATGGCCCGTGTTCGGCACGACGAGCAGCGTCGCGTCGGGAATCTGCGCGGCGACCGATTGCGCGTCCGCGGTCGGTGTGCGCAGGTCCTCGGTGCCGCTGATGATCAGCGTCGGCACATCCGGCAGGGTCCCGTTGGTCGGCTCTGGAGCGGCCGTCGCAAACGGCCAGAAGGCACAGTACGGCGCGTCGCTCTCGTCATAGGCGGTCTTCGCGCTGAACGGTGCGAAGGCGCTCGCCGGCTGGGCGGCGAACGCTGCGAGTGCCTCGCTTGCGCGCTGCGCCGGCGGGTCGGCGCGGTTCCACGGGTAGTAGTTCTCCTCGCAGCTGGTCGCGAAATAGAGCTCGTTGTTGATCCCACCCTCGGGCTCGTTCGCGATTGCGCTCAACGTGCCGAGCAGCGCGTAGTCGCGGTGGACGGCTGCAGCGTGGAGGGCTGCCGGCAGGTCCGCGCGCAGGAGCGGCGCGAGGTCACCACTGACGAGGATGTTGAAGATCGCGTTGGGCCCGAGCCTGACGTTGTGGACCGAGCCGTCGGGTCCGACGACACGCGTGTGGACACGGTGCGCCTCGAGCCGTGTGACGACCGTCGTCAGGTCGGCCATCGGGTCGTTCGTGACGCCGGCGCAGGCCTGCCCCGCGCAGAGCTTGGCGAGCATCCCGGGGATCGCGGCGAATGTCGACGCGCTGTAGACGTCGGGCCCGTTCGGCGGCACCGTCGAGTCGAGGATCAGCCCGGCAACGTGGGTCGGGTACTGCTCCGCGTAGCGCAGCGAGACTTTCGTGCCGTAGGAGGTGCCGTAGAGAATCAGCTGGTTGTAGCCGAGCGCCTCGCGGATCGCCTCGATGTCGGCGACCGAGTCGTCGGTCTCATAGAGACCCCGCGTCGGCCCGAGCTGCGTCCCGCAGGTGCCGACGAGTGCCGGTTTGAGGATGTTCGGATTGGCGAACTCGGGACAGCTGAGCGCGCCCGACGATCCGGTTCCGCGCTGGTCGAAGATGATCAGATCGCGCGTCGCGAGGGCCGAGCCCATCTCCTGCGCGAAGTCTGTGGCGAACGGGATCACAGACTGCCCGGGTCCGCCGGCGAGACCGACGATCGCCTGTGTCGCCGTCCCGGTGATCGCAACCTTGCGTTCGACCGAGAGCGTCACGGTGCCGGGGATCTGGCCGCTCGGATCGACCGGTACGGTCAGGTGTGCGCAGGCGAAGCCGGGGCCATGGGCGCACGGAACGAACGCGATCGGCGAGGTGGCGGCGGCGGCGCTCGCCGTGGAGATGACAAGACCCACGAGCGCCGCCACGGTCGCTAGCCCTCCGTGCTTGACGACGCGCAGCATCCGCGAGACCGTAGCGCATCACCACCCGCGCGTCTGCAATACCAGCCACGTGGCTATCGTGCGTCCTATGGCAGCCGAGCGAGTGGTGATCGTCGCACCGGACGCGCCAGCCGCGATCGGTCCGTACAGCCATGCGGTTGCCTGTGGCGAGATCCTCTTCTGCTCAGGGCAGATCCCGCTCGATCCAGCCAGCGGCGAGCTGATCTCCGTCAGCGTCGCAGCGCAGACGCAGCGTTGCCTCGACAACCTGGCCGCGGTTTGTGACGCGGCGGGCACCTCGCTCTCGCGCGCGCTGCGCATCACGATCTACCTTGTCGAGATGGCGAGCTTCCCCGAGGTCAACGGCGTCTGCGAGCGGGCTTTCCCGGTCGATCCACCGGCCCGCGTGACCGTCGGAGTTGCCGCGCTGCCACGAGGCGCTCTGGTTGAGATCGACGCGATCGTCGCGCTCTAGGACTTCCGCCCGAGTATCCTCTGCTCGTCGCCACGGATGAGCGCTCTGACTGATACGAAGGCCCAGATCGCCCAGGCGATCGAGACGGTCATGGACGAGGTCCCGGCGCTGCGGCAGCTGAAGCTCGTCGCGTCGCTCGAGTTGCGCGGCCGCGGAGACGTGCAGCAATTCCGGATCGAGCTGCCCGGGCCGCAGATCACGAAGGACGTCGCGTCGGACGCGCGCATCACCGTCGACATGCGGCGCGAGTTCTTCAACGCGATGGTCAGCGAGGGCGCGCGCGTCGCCGATTGGCGCGAAGCCTTCCGCTACGGTCAGGCGAAGGCCACGGGCGTCACGCAGATCCTCAAGCTGATCGAGCGCGTCGTGGGGATGCAGGAAGAACGCACGGCGCTGCGCCGTGCGCGCCCCCGCTAGGCGCTACGCCGCGCACGCCCGCGCGCTTCCTGATCAACAACCGTTACCCCGTCTGAGGCACGAATCACGCGTCACGTCGCGCGCCTCCTTTCGCGACGCGGCGCCCGCGCCGCCCGCTCAGCCGAGCGCGGTGAGAACCGCGCGTGCCGCGCTTTGCGCGTCGAGCGTCGCCGGGATCTCGAGCTCGGCCGAGATCGGCGCCTCGTACGGGTCGGCGACGCCGGTGAGGTTGTCGAGCTCGCCGCAATTGGCGCGCGCGTAGAGGCCTTTCGGATCGCGCCGGGCGCATTCCTCGACGTCGGTCGAGAGATAGACCTCGATGAAGCGCAGGCCCTTCGTCTCGTGCAGGCGACGCGCGGCGGCGCGGTCGGCGGCATACGGCGAGATCAGGCATGCCAGTGCCACGGCGCCCGCGTCGGCGAATAGCGCGGCCAGCTCCGCGACGCGACGGACGTTCTCGGAGCGGTCGGCGTGGCTGAAGCCGAGGTCACTGCAAAGGCCGTGACGAAGGTTGTCGCCGTCGAGCCTGTAGGCGAGGCGACCGGCGGCGAGCAGGTGTGCCTCTACCGCGGCGGCGGTCGTGGACTTGCCCGCGCCCGACAGGCCTGTGAACCAGACCGTTACCCCTTCCTGCCCGAGGCAGTCCCAGCGTTGGCGCCGGTTGAGGATGCTCTCCTGCCAGGTCACATCGGCGGAGCCTCCGTGCTTGCTCCGCTTGACCCGCTGGCTGAGCGTCGGATCGAGCACGCCCATTAGAAGTATCCCGCTTTTTTGCGGTCTTCCATTGCGGCGTCTGAGGTTTTGTCGTCGGCTCGTGTTTCGCCGCGTTCGGTGATGCGGGTGCTGGTGATTTCTTTGAGGACTTGGGGGAGGGTGGTGGCGGTTGAGCGTACGCCGCCGGTGCAGGTCATGTCGCCGACGGTGCGGTAGCGAACGGTTTCCTCATACACGTGCTCACCGTCGAGCAATGGTTGGCCGGGGCGGTACGCGTAGAGCATGCCGTCGCGGTTGAAGACTTGGCGGCGGTGCGCGAAGTAGATCGATGGGACCTCGAGTGCTTCGCTTTGAATGTATTCCCATACGTCAAGCTCAGTCCAGTTCGACAACGGGAACACGCGGGCGTGCTCGCCCGCGCGGATCCTGGTGTTGTAGAGGTTCCATAGTTCGGGACGCTGGTTTTTGGGGTCCCACGCTCCGAAGTCATCGCGTATTGAGAAGACGCGTTCTTTTGCTCGCGCGCGCTCCTCATCCCGTCTGGCGCCACCGATCGCGCAATCAAACCGCTCGCTGGCGATCGCGTCCAACAACGTTGTGGTTTGCAAACGATTGCGCGACGCGCGCGGTCCCTGCTCCTCAACGACACGGCCCTGGTCGATCGAGTCCTGCACCAACGCGACAACCAATCGCTCACCCAGTTCAAGCACACGACGATCACGAAACTCGATCGCCTCGGGAAAATTCTCGCCCGTATCCACATGCAACAACGCAAACGGAAACGCCGCCGGACGAAACGCCTTCTCCGCCAAACGCAACAACACAATCGAATCCTTACCCCCCGAAAACAACAACACCGGCCGCTCAAAACACGCCGCAACCTCCCGCAACACATGCACACCCTCAGACTCAAGCGCACGCAAATGCGCCGAGAGGCCGGTGCCTGGGACGAGCTTCAGCGCGGAGCGCTCGCTGGCCGGCTCAATCGGGTCGTAGCTAGCTCTAAGCATCTTCGTAGGCATAGGACACGCGTGATCCTGCCAAGGTTGCGCGACACCGCACTGTGTTGCGCTCGCTTAAGATCCTATGAAGAATCCTAACAAGCTATGCAAACGGCTTGGACGTTCCAAGCACCTTGCCGGCAGCGTCGAGTGCCTGGACTTCGAAGGTTTGCTCGTCTCGGGGCAGGGCGATCGCGGTTTCAAAGCCGTCCTTGGGCGCGCTTGCGAGTCGCGTCAGCCGGCTGGCGCTCGGGCCTGCGAGCACGCGCCAGGACGTGACCTGCGTGTCGCCGTTCCAGCTCGCGTAGACGGTGGCGCGCCCGCTACGGCGCTGCGCCGCGCCAACCGGCGGGTACAGCGGGAGCCCGACCCACGGTTCGCGCAGGGTGCGGTAGCTGAGATCCGAGCCGGGGAGCACCCCGTCGAGTAGCGGCTGCGCGTTCCCGCCCTTGTGAAACTCGGAGAAATACGGGGCAGAGCCCCAGCCGACGAACACGTTGCCGTGCGCCAGCAGCTGCGTGTCGCCCATGTAGTCGACCGCCGGGAACTGTCCCGCACCGTAGTCCGCGACGAAGCTCGCCGTGTGCGTCTGCAGGTTGAGTCGCAGCACGAGCGAGCGAGACGGCGCCGTCGGCGGGACGTAGGTGCCGCCGCCCGTGAGCTGGCAGCAGTGATCGTCGAACATCGTTACGAGCCCGTGCGGGCCAAGCTCCACGTCGTGCTGCCACTGGAACACCGCCAGAGGGCTCGCGGGCCTGAAGCTCGAGTGCTTGCCGCCGAGCTTCCAGAGGATCCGCCCGGTCTTGATATCGACTAGGTACACAGCCCACGTGTCGCGCATCGAGACGAGGAACGTGCCGTTCCCGAGCACGTCGATCGAATTGACGTGGTAGGTGTCCCACGGGAACCCGTTCGTCGGGATCGTCGCGTAGGAGTCGCCGACCGGGATGTGCTTCAGCGCGTCCCAATTGAAAAGGAGCTTCCCGGTCTTCAGGTTGTACTCCTGGACCGCCGAGTCGATCAGCGCGCCGTTGTAGGCCCCGCCTTCGCTTGCGAGGTTGCGGGGAATGTTCCTGTTCGCGGTGACCCACGCGTCGTTGCCACGGATGATCATCTCGTGCAGCGTCAGGACCCAACCGTCGGCCCCGTGCAGCTTCGCGACGGTCTGGTAGTGCTGGTTGACGACGATGTCCTGGCCGGTCACGGTCGCACCCGTGTTCGTGACGATTCCCTGCCACCAGGAGAGCGCGGGCTTGCCGTCAAAGGTCTGCGGCTCGAGGTTCTCGGCGATCACCTTGGTCGGGACCGGCTTGAACCAGACCGGGCGCAGCGAGTTGTCGAGGATGAGCGGGCCGCTCTGCCCGGTCATCGGCGGCGAGTTGAGGTCGTAGCCGTTCGCCATGAAGATGTAGCCGGGGGCAAGCTTCGAGCGTTCCGTCGGGACGTCGTGCGTGATCTTCGGCGGGTGCAGGCCTGGCGCCGTGATGTAGCTGTAGGTGTCACTCAGCTTGTACGCGCCGAGTGGGGCCCCCTTCGAGTTGCCGAACGCGATATCGCCCGCGGCGAAGATCGCGACGATCGCGGCGAACGTGCCGCCGACAACGCGCGCCTTCGATCGCAGCTCTGCCGCCGGCCCCGGTACTGCGAGCAGCGTGACCACCAGCGCCGCGCCGGCGAGGCCCGCCGCGATGTGGAAGGCAAGCCTGAAGCCGTCCGTGAGCGACTGGTTGACCGACACCCCGGCGCCGATCAGATGCGAGCTGTGCTGGGTCGCAAGCGTGATGAGGATCGCGATCCCGAGGCCGCCGCCGACCTGACGCGAGGTGTTCACGAGGCCCGAAGCGAGGCCCGCCTGGCCTTCCCTCGCGCCCTGCGTCGCCGCGATCGTCGAGGGCACGATCGACATCGCGATGCCGGCAGCGGTCAGGATGCCGGGCACCATGATGTAGACGATCCCGCTCCCGCTCGCGCCGACCCTTGCGAGCAGCAGCAGCCCGGTCGTCAGCATCAAGAGCCCGCCGCTGAGCACGGGTTTGACGCCGAATGCCGCGACGAGCCGTCCGGCACGCGACGCGCAGATCATGATCGTCAACGTCATCGGAAGGAAGATCAGCCCTGTGTCCAGCGGCGAAAGGCCGAGCACCTGCTGCAGGTAGAGCGAGGCGACGAGCCACATCGGGAAGAGTGCAGCGCTGAAGAGCAGCACGACGTTGTTCGCGATCTGGAGTGGCAGCGTCAGATCCTTGAATGGGATCAGTGGCGCCGTCGCGAATCGCGTCTCGATCACGACGAACACGACCAGCAGAGCGATGCCGAGGATCAACGGGATCAGCGCCGTGCTCGTTCTCCAGCCCAGGAGGCCTGCCTCGACCACGCCGTAGACCAGCAGCATCTGACCCGCGGTCAGCGTGAGCGCGCCGGCGAGGTCGAAGCGGGCCGGCGTCGCGCGGCGGCGCTCGGCGACGACGGCTGCCGCGATGACCGCGGTGGCGATCCCGATCGGGGGGTTGATCAGGAAGATCCAGCGCCAGGTGAGTGCCTGCGTGATGATCCCGCCGAACAGCACGCCGGCGGCGCCGCCGAGGCCATTCATCGCCGCCCAGGTGCCGACCGCGCGGTGCAGGCGCGGCCCGGGCGGGTAGGAGGATGTGATGATCGCCAGCGAGCAGGCTGCCATCAGCGCCCCGGCGAGGCCCTGACCGGCGCGCGCGCCGATCAAAACACCGCGATCTGGCGCGAGTCCGCCGACGAGCGAGGCGAGCGAGAACGCCACGAGTGCGATGACGAACATCAGCCGCTGGCCGTAGTGGTCCGCCATGCGCCCGGCGAACAGGAGGAAGCCGGCAAAGGTGATCGTGTAGGCGTCGATGACCCACTGGAGCTCGGCCGAAGGGAAGCCGAGGCTGAGCTGGATCGACGGCAGCGCGACGTTGATGATGCTGAGGTCGAGGATCACCATGAACTGGGCGATGCAGCAGACCGCGAGCACCCAGCCGAGATGCGCGTCTGAGCCCTGCTCGTCGGGCGTCTGCGCGCGTCGCGGGCGTGTCGGAAGCTTGATGCTCATCACGCTGCCAACCGTCGGATCGACGCTCGCCGATAGCCGACGCGCGCGATCGCGTTGCTAGCATCCCGGCACTGTGAAGCGGGCACTGGCACTGGGACTGGCGCTGGCCGCGTTCGCGACCGGCGTCCTGGTCGGAGGTTGCGGTGGCGGGAACCACCCGTCCAAGCAACAATTCCTCGACCGGTACCCACAAGCCGCGCTCAGGCTCCACGGGCTACTGATCATCCGCGCACCGGGTCGGCGCTCGCATAGCTTGCGATCCGCACCGTGGACGACGTGGCAAGCACCTGGCCGCTCGCGCTGAGCGCCTGCACGGCAACGTAGGCGAGCTTGCCCAGGGCGCCGTAGCCATCGCCGCCGACGAGCTCGGCCGAGCTCTCGAAGCCGCCGTCGGGCACGCGCGCCTTCACGGTCAGAGAGCCGGCCCTTGCTCCGGCCAGGACGCGCCAGCGGGCGACGTCCGTGGCCCCATTCCAGCTCATCCGCACGATCGTCTCGCCGACGTTGTTGAGGCTCGCGGCAACTGCTGGCCGCGTGCCCGGCTGCCCGCTCCACGGCGAGCGGTAGGCGCGGTAGAAAACCATGTCGTAGGGGAGGTGCGCGTCGAACATGACCGCCCCGCCGCGTCCGAGCTCGGTGACCTGTGGCACGCCGCCGAAGCCGATGAGCGTGTTGCCGTCCGCCAAGGTCTGCATGTTGCCCTGACTGCCGGCCAGCAGCGGCTCGCCGGGATGAGCGAGGGACTTGACGAGGGTGGCCCGGTGGGCGCCGAAGTCCAGCGCGATGCGTACCCCCCGTCCCTGGTCGTAGGCGGTCTCGCTCCCGTGGCCGCGGCTCGGCTCCGGCGGATCTGAGCCGTCGTCGAAGAACGTAACCTCGCCGTCCGCCAGCACCCGTCCGTCGTGCTGCCAGGCCGTCTGCGTGCCCGGACCCATTTTGAACGAGCTCGCCAGGCCGCCGAGCGTCCAGCGGATCTGCCCGGTCGCGCCGTCGATCTGGTACCCCGCCCAGGTGTTCCGCGCGGAGACGAAGATGTCGCCGTTCGGCTCGGGGTCGATCGAGTTGAGATGGAACCAGTCCCAGGCCCGATTCGGGGGCGGGGAGGTCTCTGAGTCGTTGACGTTGACATGGTCCAGGGAATGCCACTCGAAGCGTACGAGGCCGGTCTTGACGTCGATCTCCTCGAACGTCGCGTCGAGGATCACACCGTTGGTAGGCCCGCTCGCCGAGTGGAGGTTGCAGCGGATCGGGTTGTACGCGCTCACGTATGCGATCCCCTTCGGCGCCAGCTGGAACTCGTGCAGGTCGGCGTCGATCCCGTTGCCGGCCTTGACGGTCGCGACTGTCTGGTACTGGCGGTTGAGGATCAGGTCGACCCCGTTGCCGTAGCCGAGCGTGATCACCCGGCCCTCCCAGAAGGTCAGATCGCGCTGCCCTGCGTAGGTCTGCACGTTCACGTCGTCGGCGACGAGCCCGCCGGCGAGTTGGTCGAACCAGATCAGCCGGCCCTGCGGGCTATAGATCAGTGGGCCGTAGCGACCGGGACCGGGTCCGTTGCTCGTGAAGATGTCGCCGGCCGCCGGGTCGCGGTCGCTTGCCGTGACGCTGAGCACCGGCGCCTGCACGCCCGGCAACGAGACGAAGGTCTGATAGTCGCTCGGCGGCGGTGTCGGGTTCGGGAAGGGACCGACGCCCGCCGTCGACCACGGAGTATCGACGCCGAAGCTGAACGTCACCTGCTTGCCGGCGATCTGCGCCGTGACGGTCACGCGCTCGCCCGCGCTGAACGGCTTGCTCGGCGTGAAGCTCGCGCCGTCGCCCTGCGAGTAGGCGCGCAGCGCGCCCGCGTGGCTGCCGCTCTGGCTGCCTACCGCACGGACGCCCTTGATCGCGCCGCTCGGCACGCCGAGGAAGCTGATCTGGGTGTGCGGGTCGGCCGTGCCCGTGCCCGGGCCAGGCGTGACGAGCACGTGGGTGCCCGCGAGCTGTGCGCTCGCGTTCACGGTGCGCGGAAGGCAGCTTGGCGCGGTCGTGGCGGCGCTTGCGAGCGCGCTCGCGATGAGTAGGCCGGCGACGGCGAAGGCGGTCAGCGCCGTCCCGGCGAGAAGGCGCGTGCTGAGGGATCTCATGCTCTGTTTGGGCCTGGGGTGCCGGTCCCCCACCGGCCCTCGAGCGCTAGCCAACGCCTCCGGGGAATGTTGCCCTCCGTTGACGCACGTTAGCGAATGTTGTCAGACGTTGTCGGGCGCGAGGGCGCCGAGCGCCGGCGTGCGCCCGTACAGCGAGTAGGCGAGAAACGCGCTGAACAGCCGGTGGCTGGGGCCGTGGAAGTCCGAGGAGGGAGTGCTGAGCAGACCGAGCTCGCCACAGCGGTCCGCGAGCAGTAGGGCCTGGTGCTCGTCGTGCGTCGGATAGAAGCACTCGATGCCGTCGAGCGCCGGCCGCGACGTAACGATCGATCGCCGCGAGCACCTCGGCGTCCGCGTCGATGTCCCAGAACGGGTGCGCCCAGATCGCTACGCCGCCCGCATCGTGGATCCAGCCGATCGCCTCCGCGATCGTCGGTCGCGTCCTCCCCGAGTAGGCCGGCGCGCCCGGAATCAGGTAGGCGGGAATGAACGACGAGACGTCGTCATGCCCCTCGCTTTGCAGGCGCTCCGCGTTCGCGGGATGCCCGAGTACGGCCGCCGCGAGATGGGGGCGCCCGAGCGGCTTGCCTGCGCGCCGGCGAGCGGCAAGCGGCGCATCGTCGACCGCGAAGCCGAGCTCGTCGAGCTTCGCCGCCATCCGCTCGGCGCGCAGCTCGCGATCTGCGCGCGCGCCGGCGAGGCGTTCGAGCAGCAGCGGATCGCCGTGGTCGACCCCGTACCCCAGCACGTGCAGGTCCTCGTAATCGGCGTCGACGGCCGATATCTCGGTCGCCGGCAACAGCGCGAGGCCGCATCGACGAGCCGCCGCGAGCGCCTCGTCGACGCCATCGACGGTGTCGTGGTCGCTCAACGCGAAGAGCTCGACGCCTGCGGCCGCGGCCAGTTCCACGACCGCTGCCGGCTCGAGCTGGCCGTCGGAATGGCGCGAGTGGGACTGGAGGTCGGCGCGGATCATTGTTCGTAGCCCCATTGGCGCAGGTAGTGGTTGAGGGCGGCGATGAACTTCGCGCCCGCGGCCCAGCCGGTCAGGCTACGCAGCTCGCCGGCGCGCAGCAGTTTCTCAAGCGTCGCCGTGACGGCGCTGTGACGACCGAGCGTGTACTCGTCGGCAGCCCACGCCGCGAGAAATCCAAGGCCCGTTCGCGCGCTCTCGTTGCCCTGAAAGGCGCCCCACTGACGCGCGGCGTCCTTTGCGACGAGCGCCGGGTAGCGCCCGGTGACATCGGTAAAGGTGGCGCCGTCGAGGCGCAGGATCTCGAGCGGCAGCCCCGAGAAGGCGAACGCGGCGAACGCGTAGGCGAAGCGGTCGTCGGCGGTGAGCCACTCGTAGGGCTTGCTGCCGTCGAGCCGCGCCAGCGAGTACCCCGGGTCGCCCCAGTCCTCGAGCAGCATCCGGTAGGTCGCCCGCGGACGCGTTGTAGCGGAAGATCTCCGTGAGATAGCAACAGTGGGCACCGCCGCTGTAGAGGTTCAGCAGCACGTCGGGCTCGCCGTCAGCCTCGACGTCGAGCACGCGGAGTGCCCCCGGTAGTTGCGGCCAGCAGAGCGTGCCACACACGCGGTTGGCGACCGGTCCTTTGACGAGCGTCCTCGCGGCGCGGACGATCGCGAGCTGCATGTGGCCGTATGGCGCCACGACGCTTGACGGCTCGTGCGTGTAGCTCAGCGTCGCGAAGACGCGGCCGGCGTGAGCGCTCACGTGCCGGTTGGCCGAGGCGAGCGCGACGCCGCAGAACACGAGGATGGCGAGTGCGCAGGCGAGAGCTGGGACGCGGCGGCGCACCGCTGCATCCTCGCACGCAAGCCCGCTGCAGCCTCCACGCAAGCCCGCTGGGCCTCGCTATCCTCTACTCCTTGGGGTCCCCGGTGAGAACAAGCGTGAGGCGCCGGCGGGTGCGCCGGGGCGCCGGAGGCGAGTGATCGAGGCCGCAGCGTCCTCGAAGCCCACCGCGAACGGTCGCTTGCTCGCGTGGGTTGCGGACGTCGCGGCGTTGACGGAGCCGGACGCGATTCGTTGGTGTGACGGCTCGCCGGAGGAGTACCGCGAGCTGTGCGAACTGCTCGTGGAGGCGGGGACGTTCGAGCGCCTCGATCCCGAGCGCCTTCCCGGCTGCTTTCTCGCGCGCTCCGACCCGGCCGACGTCGCGCGGGTCGAGGACCGCACGTTCATCTGCTCGGAGCGCTGGGAGGACGCGGGACCGACGAACAACTGGCGGCCGCCCGGGGAGATGCGGGCGCTCCTGAACGAGCTTCTGGCGGGTGCGATGCGCGGTCGCACGATGTACGTGATTCCGTTCTCGATGGGGCCGATCGGCTCGCCGATGGCGCGGATCGGCGTGGAGATCACCGACTCACCGTACGTCGCTGTGAGCATGGTGATCATGACCCGCGCCGGCAACGTCGCGCTGGAGGTGCTTGGCAGGGACGGCGAATTCGTGCCATGCCTGCACTCGGTCGGCATGCCGCTCGTGGACGGCGAGGAAGACGTCCCGTGGCCGTGCAACGCCGAGAACAAGTACATAGTTCACTTCCCCGAGACGCGCGAGATCGTCTCCTTCGGGTCGGGCTACGGCGGCAATGCGCTGCTCGGCAAGAAGTGCTTTGCGCTGCGCATCGCGTCGGTCATCGCGCGGGATGAGGGATGGCTCGCCGAGCACATGCTGATCGTCAAGGTGACCTCGCCCGAGGGAGTCGTGAAGTACATGGCGGGCGCGTTCCCGTCGGCGTGCGGCAAGACGAACCTCGCGATGATGGCGCCCTCGCTCCCGGGCTGGAAGGTCGAGACGGTCGGCGACGACATCGCCTGGATGCGCTTTGGTGAGGACGGGCGGTTGTACGCGATCAACCCGGAGGCGGGCTTCTTCGGCGTTGCGCCCGGTACGAGCACGCGCACCAACCAGAACGCCATGGCGATGACGCGCTACAACACGATCTTCACGAACGTCGCGCGCACCGACACGGGCGACGTCTGGTGGGAGGGCTTGAGCGTCGACGCTCCGACGCATCTTGTCGATTGGCAGGGCAAGGACTGGACGCCCGCGTACCGCACCCCGGCCGCCCACCCGAACGCGCGCTTCACGGTCCGCGCGTCGCAGGATCCGGCGATCGCGCCCGAGTGGGAGGACCCGAACGGCGTGCCGATCGAGGCCTTTCTGTTCGGCGGGCGGCGCTCGAGCACGGTCCCGCTCGTCTTCGAGGCCTTCGACTGGGAGCACGGGGTCTTCCTCGGCTCGACGATGGGCTCCGAGACGACCGCCGCAGCGACGGGAACGATCGGGCAGTTGCGCCGCGACCCGTTCGCGATGCTCCCCTTCTGCGGCTTCAACATGGGCGACTATTTCGACTACTGGCTCAAGCTCGGTCGCGATCACGACCCGAGCAAGCTGCCGCGCGTCTTCCGCGTGAACTGGTTTCGGAAGGACCGCAAGGGCGGGTGGCTGTGGCCAGGCTACGCCGAGAACAGCCGCGTCATCGAATGGATCTTCCGCCGCCTTGAAGGCACCGGGCAGGCGCGCAAGACGCCGATCGGATACGTCCCGACGCGCGACTCGTTCAACGTCGACGGCCTGAGGATCACGCGGGAGGCCGTCGAGGAGCTGCTGCGCGTCGACCCCCACGCGTGGCTCGAGGAGGTCCCGATGCTCCACGACAACTACCTCAGCTTCGGCGATCATCTGCCGGCCGAGCTCGCGGCACAGCTCGAGGCGCTCAAAGAGCGCCTTCACGCGGCTTCCTCCTGAGTTTCTCCGTCCAGAAGCCTTGCGGCGCGCCGGCGCGCGAGCTACAACATGACTGCTCGTTCATCTCTCGATCGGCCGCGTTCACGACGTTGCGAAGTCGCCGGGCTGCTTGTCGGACCATCGCGCAAAGGACCGCAGGGTCCTCGTGGGGGGCGTGCGCCGCGCCGCGCACCACGTTTGAGCGTCGCCTGGCCGGGGTACCGCGGATAGCCGCAGCGCGTGCGCCAGGAGCCGCGCGATCACAACGCGGACCTGGAGGATGCGAATGACCGTCGTCGATGTGCAGCGGGATCTGCTGGTCGATCGCGGGCTCGGTACGCGTGCAGGCGCGCCGGCAGTGCGCGAGGCCGCTCCCCTGCGCATCGCGATGCTCGCGCCGCCCTGGATTTCGGTGCCGCCGCCTGGCTACGGCGGGATCGAGGCGGTCGTCGCGCTGCTGACGCGGGAGCTGGTCCGTCGCGGTCACGATGTGACGCTGTTCGCGGCGCCCGGATCGCACTCGGAGGCCGAGGTGCACACGCTCCTCACAGCGGCGCATCCGGAGGCGATCGAGCGTTCGCTCTTTGAGGTCGACCACGTTGCGCGGGCGTTCGCGGCGATCGAGCGCGCCGCGCGCAACGGTCGGCCCTACGACGTGATCCACGACCACTGCGGCTTCACGACGTTCGCGATGGCGGACCGGATCGCCGTCCCGGTCGTCCACACGCTCCACGGTCCGTTCACTGCTGATACATGCGCGTTCTACGCACACCACGCCGGCAAGGCGCAGGTCGTCGCGATCAGCCACGCTCAGCGCGCGCTCGCACCCGCGGAGCTTCCGATCGTAGCTGTCGTGCCGAATCCGATCGATGCCGACGACTGGCCGCTGGTCCGCGAGAAGGACGACTATCTGCTGTGGATCGGGCGGATGACCGCCGAGAAGGGGCCGCACAGGGCGATCGAGGTGGCGCGCCGCGCCGGCATGCGACTCGTACTCGCGGGTCCCGTCCAACCTGGGCAGGAGACCTTCTACGAGCGCGAGGTCCTTCCACACCTCGACGGTGAACGGGCGATCCACGTCGGGGAGGTCACGGGGCAGCGGAAGACCGAGCTCTTTGCGCACGCGCGCGCGCTGCTGATGCCGATCCGCTGGCCGGAGCCCTTCGGCATGGTGATGCTCGAGGCAATGGTCTGCGGTACGCCGGTGCTCGCGTTCGCGGAGGGCGCCGCATGCGAGATAGTCATGCCCGAGGTCACGGGCTTCCTCGTCGCCGACGAGGAGGAGATGGCTCGCGCCGTCTCGTGCACCGGCGCGATCGATCCGCGGCGCTGCCGAGCGTGGACGATCGAGCGCTGCGACGCCCGCGCGGTCGCGCTCGGCTACGAGCAGGTCTACCGGGGTGCAGCTCGCATGGAATCGGACCGCCCCGTCCTCGCGGCCGCCGCAAGCTGACCACCACATCCGCCGACGCGGGCGGCTCGCAGGCGAAGCGATCCCTCGCGCCTGCGAGCATGCACTAGTCGATGAACGATAAGTCCACGACGCGAAGACGCGCTGCCGGTGGCCGGCACGTGAGCCCGCGCGGCGAAGAGTTCGAGGTCGCGGGGCGCGCGCGCCCGGTCGGGTTGATGGGCGCGCCGCCGATCCCAGCCGAGGCCCGGGCCGAGTTGCTCGTCCTCAAGTCCGGTGCCGTATTCCTCTGTGCACGTCCGGACGGCGACATCAGCGGCGTCTCGCCAAGCGGCGAGGGGCTGTACGCGCACGACACGCGCTACCTCTCGGAGCTCTCGGTCGGCTTCGGCGCGGCGGCGCCGGTGCTCCTCGCCCACTCAGTCGAGACGGGCTACCGCGGGGTCGTCAACGCGACGAACCCGGCGTTCACGGATCCGAACGGGGTCGAGGTGCCGCAGGACTCGCTCAACCTGCGGCGCACCTTCGTGCTCGCCGAGCGCTGCTATTGCTCGCTGCTCGTCCACAGCTACAACCGTCACCCGGTGACCGTGCCGCTCGCGGTCATGCTCGCCGCGGACTTCGCCGATGTCTTCGAGCTGCGCGGCGTTCGCACCCGCCACGCCCGCGGCAGCGCGATGGTGCCGAAGATGGACGGCGCGCGTGTCAGCTTCGGCTACGTGGGCCAGGACGGTGTGTTCTGCGAGACCCTCGTCGAGCTCGATCCGCAGCCCTCCGCGAGCGTGCTGGTCGGCGAGCGCGTACACCTGCGCTGGGATCTCGAGCTCGAGGCCGACGCCCAGCGTGAGATCCTGATCGTCGTCAGCGCCTCGGCGGAGGACAAGCTGCCAAAGGCGCGCAGCCTCGCCGGCGCGAACGCCGCCCTCAACCGCGCGCGCGACCGCTGGCGGGGCGAGTGCACGCGGATCGAAAGCGACAACGGCCTCTTCCAGAGCGTCCTCGGCGCTTCACAGCGCGACATCCACGCGCTGATCACCCCGGCCGACGGCGGCCGCCTTCCCGCGGCGGGAATCCCCTGGTACGTCGCGCCTTTCGGACGCGACTCGCTGCTGACCGCGTACGAGAGCATGCTGCTGAACCCGCGCCTCGCGCGCGACACGTTGCTCGTGCTCGCCCACCTCCAGGCGCGCGCCGACGAGCCCTGGCGCGACGCCGAGCCGGGGAAGATCCTGCACGAGCTGCGCACCGGCGAGCTCGCGCGCGCCGACTTGATCCCGCACACGCCCTACTACGGCACGGTCGACGCGACGCCGCTGTTCCTGATGCTCGCCTCGAGCTACTTCCGCTGGACCGCCGACCTCGAGACGCTGACGCGGCTGCGCCCGAACATCGACGCGGCGCTCGCCTGGATCGACGACTACGGCGATCGCGATGGCGACGGCTTCGTCGAGTACGAGCGCCGGTCCCCGGCGGGACTGCTCAACCAGGGCTGGAAGGACTCCGAGGACGCCGTCCCGCATGCGGACGGCACGCGCGCGGAAGGGCCGATAGCGCTCGCGGAGGTGCAGGGGTATGTCTATCTCGCCAAGCTGCGGATCGCCGAGCTCTACATCGCGTTCGGAGAGGAGGATCGTGCGCGCGAGCTGGTCAAGCAGGCGCTCGCGCTGCGCGAGGCATTCAACTACCGCCTTCTGGCTGCCCGACGAGGGGACCTTCGCGCTCGCGCTCGACGGCCGCAAGCGCCAGGTCGCGAGCGTCACTTCGAACCCCGGTCACTGCCTCTATTGCGAGATCGTCGACCAGGACAAGGCTTCACAGGTCGCCGAGCGCCTGCTCGCCCCCGACATGTTCAGCGGCTGGGGCGTGCGGACGCTCTCCGCGCAGTCGCCGGTCTACAACCCGATGAGCTACCACAACGGCTCGGTCTGGCCCCACGACAACGCGATCATCGCCGCCGGGCTCAAGCGCTACGGCCACGTCGACGGGCTCTTGAAGATCGCGACCGCGCTGTTCGATGTCGCATCGCAAGCGCGCGACTTCCGCCTGGCCGAGCTCTACTGCGGCTTCGACCGTAGCGACGCCGCCGAGATCGTCAGCTACCCGGTCGCCTGCATGCCCCAGGCGTGGGCGGCGGCCGCGCCATTCATGATGCTGCAGGCGATGCTGTCGGTCACCGCGCGAGCGCCGGAGCGCACCCTCGCGGTGATCGAGCCCGTGATGCCCCCGTGGCTGGGACGCGTCGAGCTCCACGATCTGCGGGTCGGGGACGCGTCTGTGAGCCTCGCGTTCTCACAGAACGACGGCATCACCGGTTTCTCGCTCCTTGCCCAGCAGGGCGAGCTCACGGTCACGATGGCCGCGCCGCCCAGAACCGGCTCACCCGATTACGACCGGAAGCGCGAGGGCAGAGCGCGGTCACGCCAGCCCCAAGGCCAAGCGAAGCCGGTCGGCGAAGCCGAGCCGGCGTAGCCGCTAGTGTCGTTCGCCGCCCGTCGCTGCAGGCGGGCGTGACTCCTCCGCCAGCGAGGTGATCGCGAGCGAGCCCTGGGCGGCGTTCTCGAGTACCTCGGTCGCCTCCTCCAGCGAGCGCGCGTAGAGCTCGACGAGCAGGTGCACGGTGATCGTCTGGTCGTCGTCGTGCTTGTGGAAGCGGACGTGCGTGAAGAACTCGCGGACGCCGTGGTCGCCGAAGGCGGCGAAGGAGAGCGCGTCGCCCGCCTCCGGGCCCGAGCAGGTCTCGACGTCGGTCGGCGTTCACGGTGACCGTGCACGAGGCAACCCACGGGGTCCCGGTCACCATCCGCTCCCAGCGATCCTCGACCGGCTCGACGCGCCCGTCGACGAAGCCGAGGTGGGGCTGGTCGTGCATGCAGTCCAGGCACTGGACGACCGCCTCCTGGACCTCGTCGACCGTCTCGGCGCGCTCACCACTGACCGCGTCGATCTTGTAGATGCCCTCGTAGTGGACCTGCACCTCGAGGTCCTGCGACCAGCATCGGTAGCAGCGAAGCCAGCTCCGCGGATCTGCGTTCACGCAACGATTCTATGCTGCGGGCGTGTCTGGCCAAAAACGCTTGGACGAGCTGCTTGCGTTGGATCGCTCAAGCGTGTGGCACCGTACGCGCCGCTTCCCGGGGTGCATCCGCCGCTTCTGGTCGAGTCAGCCCAGGGCGTGCGGCTGCGCCTCGCCGACGGACGCGAGCTGATCGACGGGATGTCGTCGTGGTGGTGTGCCGTCCACGGCTACCGCGTGCCCGAGCTCGACCGCGCCGTGCAATCGCAGCTCGGGCGGATGGCGCACGTCATGTTCGGCGGGCTCACCCACGAGCCTGCGATCGAGCTCGCCGGCGCGTTGCTCGAGCGCGTGCCAGAGGGTCTCGCGCACGTCTTCTTCGCCGACTCGGGCTCGGTTTCCGTCGAGGTGGCGCTGAAGCTGTGCCTGCAGTACTGGCAGGCGCGCGGCGAGTCGGGTCGCACGCGCGTGCTGAGCCTGCGCGGCGGCTACCACGGCGACACGTTTGGCGCAATGGGCGTCTGCGACCCGATCGACGGCATGCACGCGCTGTTCGCCGGGGTGCTCGCGGACAACGTGTTCGCCCAACGACCGCCGGGTGGGGTGGAGGCGGGCATCGATCCCGCTTACGCCGACGCGCTCACGAGCCTTTTCGAGGCGCACTCGGGCGAGCTCGCGGCGGCGATCTGCGAGCCCGTCGTGCAGGGGGCGGGTGGCATGTGGTTCTACTCGCCCGCCTACGTGCGCCTGCTCCGAGAGCTGTGCGATCGCCACGGCGTCCTGCTGATCCTCGATGAGATCGCAACCGGCTTTGGGCGTGGGGGAACCTACTTCGCGTGCGAGCGCGCAGGCGTCGCGCCCGACGTTATGTGCGTCGGCAAGGCGCTGACCGGCGGCTACATGACGCTCGCGGCGATGCTCTGCACGCCCGAGCTCGCCCGCACCGTCAGCGAGGAGACGGGCGCGCTGATGCACGGACCGACCTACATGGCCAACCCGCTCGCGTGCTCTGTCGCACTCGCGAGCCTCGAGCTGCTCGGACGTCGGGCTGGCAGTCGAACGTCGCCCGGATCGAGCGCCTCCTGACCGAAGCCCTCGCCCCCGCCCGCGAGCTGCCCAACGTGGCCGACGTCCGCACGCTGGGTGCGATCGCCGTCATCGAGCCACCGCGCCCGTCAACGTCGGCGCAGCGACCGAAGCCGCCGTCGCAAACGGCGTCTGGCTACGCCCCTTCCGCAAACTGATCTACGCGATGCCGCCCTACGTCACTAGCGACGAAGAGCTCCGAGCAGATCGCCAAGGCAATGCTCGCCGCCGCACGAGTGTGAGCGGGATCGTGCGGCCATGGAACGCCAGTTGGGAGCGGGCGCATGAGCGGAGGCACTGGCGGTAGGGCAACTAGGGGGCATGAGCGACCAAACGGCGCGCATCGCGGAACTGCTGCATGAAGCCGGCGAGACGCATCACGTCGTCTATCGAATCATCGACGGCGAGGACCCGGATTGGGCGTCGTGGTACGCCGACTGGCTGCTGAACCTGTCCGAGCTCCCGCTGATCCTCGGGATCAAGCCTGTTCGCAGCGAGCTCGTTTGGCTTCTCGTCTCACTCGATAAGGAGTACACCGAGACGAATCCGCCGCTGCCATGGCCGCAGTGGTATGGCGAACGGATCGTTGCCGCGCTCACCCAGCAGTCGCAATAAACGCCGACGGCGCCTGTTGCGAGCGCGTCGTGCGGCCTAGTCGAGGTCGAACGCGGCGTGGATTGCTTGACTGAGCGTGCGCTCTTGCGTGTCGAGAAGCAGCCCGATCTGCGCTCCGACCGCATCGGCCGGGATGGTCGTGATGTCGTCGCAGCTCACGACGGAGTCTTCGGCGAGCCCGTTGGCGGCATCGACTGGGACTTCTGTCGATAGGCCCCGAATGGTGGTTGTAATCGGCGCGACCGTCACTGTTGCGAGGTGGGGTCGGACCAACTCGCGTGTGAGGATCAGGACTGGTCTGGCTTTGTCGAGGCGTGCGATGTGGATCGGGCGCATCAGGCCAGTTTGGAACTCAAGCCGGCGGCGTGTTCGGCGAGCCCCGCGACCTCTGGGTCCGGCCCGGTGCTCGCCAGGATCTCGGCGTCTCGTGCCGCGATGACGCGACGGCGCTCGCGCTCGAGCGCCCGCGTGACCACCGCCGCGCGACTACGCCCGGCTCCGGAGTCGACGATCTCATCGACGAACTCGACTAGCTCCTCAGGCAGGCGAACTGCGATCTGACGGGTCATCCCATCACGGTAGCAGAATGGGACCCAAACTAGTTGAGGACTTCTTCGTGACTGCTGTTCGCGCGACGGGGGCTACGTCCCGACTTGCGTGTGTCGTTGTCCCTCACGTATTTTGCGACAGTGCCTCCCACCCCGAGCTGGCGCTTGGATGAGCTTGCCCACGCGGGACCAGAGCACCTGGACAGCGCATATGTCGCAGGCTACGACGAGAAGTCGCCGACCGAGTGGGACGAGGATCTCGCGGCGCTGAGCTCGCACGGGGTCGGTCGTGCGAGCGTTGTTGTCGATCTCGGCGCGGGCACTGGTTCATTCCACTGGCGATCGCGCCGCACGTTGCGCGCGTCGTTGCGGTAGACGTCTCCGCAGCGATGGTGGCGGCGATGCGCCACCGCGGGATCGAAGCCGTGCAGGCGGGCTTTCTGACCTATGAGCACGAGGGCGAGCCGCCGCACGCGGTCTTCACGCGCAATGCGCTGCACCACCTGCCCGACTTCTGGAAGGTCATCGCGCTCGAGCGCATAGCCGGGCTCCTGGCCTCGGGCGGCATCCTGCGACTGCGCGACATCGTCTATTCCTTCGATCCACGCGACACCGCAGCGGCGCTGGAGCGATGGTTCGCGGGAGCGCCGGACGATCCCGCGCACGGCTCGGATGCCGCGCAGCTCGCCGAGCACGTGCGCGAAGAGCACTCGACATTCACGTGGCTGCTCGAGCCGATGCTGGAACGCGCGGCTTCGAGATCAGTGCCCGCTGGCTGAGCCCAACGCAGACATACGCCACATACACCTGCATTCGACGCTAGCGCTGGCCAGGGCGGATGCCGTTGTCGCAGTTCGCGCGGAGGGGCAGTTGCTGCGCGGCGAGGTCTATGGCTGTTTCGCGCTGAATGCGACAGCGCTGGTGACGACGAAAGAGCGCCTCGGCGCCCGCTGTATCGTCTGACCATGCTCGCGCGCATCGAGCCGCGCTTGGTCGATGGTCGGGAAAGCGATTGGTCGGGCCCGGTCGTCACGAACGTGGAGCGGGGCGGTGCTGGCTCGCTCTCCGAGCCCGCTATGGCCGGGGTCGAGATGTCCTCGTTCGCTACGAGGACACGCCTCGCGGAGTCGCGGCGCTCGAGCACGCGCGAGCTCTGGCGGACGCGCGGGGCGCTCGGCTTATGGTCGTTGCGGTCGCACCGCACGAGGTCAACCACGGCGGCTGCGCGGTCTGCCGCAGCACCGCCGGGTTGTACAACCGCCACATGGACGAGATCGCCGAGGAGGAGATCGCAGCCGCCGCCACGCATGTCGAGGCTTGTGACAGGGTCGAGTTCGTGGTCGCCAAAGGTGCAGTTTCAACCGCGCTATCGGTGAGCTTGCGCTTCAGCGGGGAGCGCGGACGGTCGTGCTGCCGGCGCCCCGTGGGGGCCGGCTCGCGCGGATGTTGGGACGGGACGAGGTCGAGCTGACGCGGCGCCGCAGTGGGGCCGAAGTGATCGTGGTCGGCGGGTCGTCCTGAAGAGCGCCTGCGCCGGGTCGGGGTCGCGTGCTCGACCGCAGTGGACAGTCATCAAACGCGCTTCCGGCTGACCGCGGTCGTGGCTCGCACATCCACGCGCGCAACGTGGGGGGCCTAGGATCGAGCCGCCTGTCGCTTTACGCGAAAGGAGACACGCAGCCCAACACGCCCCGCGTTGTCGCACTCGCGCGAAGCGAGCGTCTCGCCCGGCTGCGCGGCGCGCTCGCGCGCTCGCCGTCTCCCTAAAGGACCACGCGCTCACCGCGCACCCACCCCGCACGCGCAGCCAGCGAGGAGGCCGGACTAGCACGAAACCCGGCCCATCACCCGCCCGCGCGTCCGGCCCCGCAGCCGCTCTAGCCAAATGTGAACGAGTACGCGCTCATTCCCGGCGAGAAGCGCAGCGTGACCGTCTCGTCCTCGTCCTTCGGCTCGGAGACGATGTTGTAGAGGCGCTGCCCGGTCACCGTCACGATTCCGTTGTGGACGTCGCTGCCGGCGTTCGCGGCGGTCGGGGCCTTGCCATTGATCAGCACCTGGACATGACCGGCCACTCCGCCCGCCGGCGGGCTGAGCACGATGTAGACGTGCTTGCCCTGGACGTTTGCGGTGATCGTCGCGCCGGCTCCGGCGAGCGCCTGCTGGGGACCGATCGTCCACGTCCCGCCGTAGGCGAACGAGCTGAGCGCGAGCACGCCGGGCGGCGCGCCGTAGTTGTGGGTACCGCCGACCGGCCCGTTGGTCCAGCCCTGCGCACGCTGAGTGCCGATGTAGGTCTCGGGGGTCGCGAGCAGCGATGGCCGGACCACGTGCTGGGGCTTCGCGGCTTCGCCGAGGCGGCACGCCGGCCGCCGCGAGCAGCGCGCGGATCGCGTTCTCGGTCTTGCCGTAGTCGCCTTCGCCGAAGGTCGCGTAGCGAACATGTCCGCTCGCGTCGATCAGGTAGTCGGCCGGCCAGTACTCGTTCTGCCCAGGCGTTCCAGGTGCTGAGGTTGTTGTCCTGGACGACGGGATAGCGGATGCCGAACTGGGGATCGCTCCTCGACGTTGCCCGCGTCGCGCTCGAAAGCGAACTCGGGCGACTCGATGCCGATGATCGTCAGCCCGTCGTTGCGGTATTCGCTCCCAGGCCTCGAGGTAGGGAAGCGTGCGAATGCAGTTGATGCAGGTGTAGGTCCAGAAGTCGATCAGCACGACGTGACCCCGCAGCCCCGGGAGCGTGAGCGGGCGGTCGCCGGCTGTGTTGAACCAGTCCTGCGTGCCGACGAAGGCGGGCGCGGCGCCGAGGTCGGGGTACGGCGCGCGCCGGCGAGCGTCGTGACGGCGACACCGGCTTGAACTTGACCTTGCGTGCGCACGTCTGGCGAGCCGCGCTTCGCGACCGTCGAGTTGTCGACGACCGAAGTGATGTTGACGTTCGGGATGTTCTGCGCGATCAACTCGTCGAGTTTCACGTCGAGCGATGGTCGCGATCACGATCGCCGTCAGCAGGAGGATCGCCCCGAGCGCCCGCTGCACGGCGAGCGCGCGGCCGGCACGCCACGCAGCCGGTCGAGGAGCCGCCGCCCGCCGAGCGCGAGCGCGAGCAGCATCAGCCCGGTGCCGAGCGCGTAGGCGAGCCCGACGGCGATCGCGCGCCCGCTGTGCGGCGCCGACCGTGATCACGGCCGCGAGGATCGGTCCGGCGCACGGCGTGTAGACGAAGCCGAGCGCGCGCGCCGACCAGCAGTCCCGAGCGGAAGCCGTCGCCGCGCGAGCGCGGTCCCAGGCGCGAGAATCGCCGCGAGCGGCCGTTCGAGGAGCTGGCCGACGCCCGGCACGAGCAGGGCCGCGCCGAACGGCGAGCACGCCGATCGCGAGGTCGCGCAGCGGATCGGACCCGAGGCCGACGCCGTCGACGACCTTGGCGATCCCGATGATCGTGATCGCGAACGTCGCGTCAGCCCGAGCACGATCCCGAGCGGCCGCCGCCGACCGCCGGCGCCGCTCGCCGAGAGCATCGCCGGGAGCACCGGGAGGACGCACGGCGAGATCGCCGTGCCGGCGCCGACCACGACCGCAAACAGAATCAGCGCAGCACGAAAACAATGTGTAGCCCATCGTCCCCGTCACGCGTCGCACGCTCACTAGTCCCGCGAGCGGCGAAACCGTTACGTCGGAACGTCGTCGAGCGGAGCTCGACACCATTCCTCCTTGGGCTTCACGCGCGCGCGTTGCAGGCCGACGGCCGCGCAGTCCTCGACGCCAGGGCGCGCCGTGGGCATAGCGGACGACTCTGCCACCCAGCGCACGCTCCAGCAAAGGAGGAGATCCGCCGAACGAAGTTCGACGGATCTCCGACGCTACTCGTCACCCTCGCCGAGGATCCTGTAAAGGCTCCGCCGCGCTTCGATCAACACCTTCTTGGCCTCCGCAACCTGCGTCGCACTCGCCGTCTGCGCGAGCTGCGCGCTCGCCACGGCCACCTGGCGCATCACTCCGAAGAGGTCCTTGACCTCGTTCGACGCGCCTCCGCTCAGGGTATCCCACGGCGCCGGCGCATCTGCCGGACGCGCCGCGAGGATCTCGCGGCCCGCGTCGGTGATCTCGAAGAGCTTGCGCCCTCGCGCTCGGCCGAGCGGATCAGCGCTTCGTCCTCGAGCTGCGACAGCGCGGGGTAGACGGACCCGGGGCTCGGGCGCCAGACGCCGTCCGAGCGCTCCTCGAGCTCCTGCATGATCGAGTAGCCGTTGCGCGGCTCCTCCGCCAGCAGCAGCAGGATCGCCGTGCGGATGTCGCCGCGCCGCGCCTTGCCGTGCCGGCCGCGGAAGCCGCCGCGCGGACCGCCGAACCCGAACTGCGGCTCGCCCCACGGGCCGCCGCGCTGGCGCGGATCGCCGCCGGCGCGCATCCATACGGCGTGCACTGCCTTGTGTCGATGCGAGCGCGGGAAGAGCGTGTGTCCACCGCACCCCGCCTCGGTATAGCTGTAACCAGTCATCTTGATGCTCCTATGTCTCGTACTAACTTACGAGCATCACGATATATCGCAAACCTATCGTTTGTCAAGCCTCGCGTGTCTGGCCAGCGAGTCCACGAGCGCCATCGTGTCGAGGTCTTCTTCTGTCGCGACGAGTAGCCGTTCCGCGGCGCTCCGGCCGCCGACCGCGCGCAGGCCGTGGTTGCCGTACTCGGCGATGAAGTCCGCGAGAGCGCCAGCGCGCCGGTTGCGAAGGCGCCGCGCCGCCAGGTCGATGCCGGCCCGGTGCTCATCGAGCGCGCTCGCCAGCGCCTCGATCCCCGCGTGCGGCGCGAGCGCGCTCACGAGCAGCGCCGGCGTTTCGTCGGAGCCGGCGAGGCGCAGCGCGGCCTGCGCGTCGCGGAGCGTCGTAACGGCGGGCTCCCCAACGTCGGCCTTCGTGACGACTAGAACGTCCGGCACCTCCATCAGCCCGGATTTCAGGAACTGGAGCGAATCCCCGGCCCCCGGCCCGATCACGACGGCGACCGTGTCGGCGAGTTCGGCGACCTCGGTCTCGGACTGGCCGACACCCACCGTCTCGATGACGACGATGTCGAACGCCACGGCGAGCACCTGCGCGGCTGCGCGCGTCGCAGGAGCGAGCCCGCCGACCCGCTCGGCTGCGGCCATCGAGCGGATGAAGCGCTGCGGGCCGCCCGGCGCCTTGCCCGCGATGCGGATCCGGTCGCCGAGCAGCGCGCCGCCGGTGCGCTTCGAGGACGGGTCCACGGCGAGCACGGCGACGCTGCGCCCGCCGCTTCGCCAGTGCTCGACGAGCACGCCGAGCAGGCTCGACTTACCGACTCCCGGTGCGCCCGTGACACCGACAATGTGTCCAGCCGGCTCGCCGCCGAGCGCGCGCGGTGACAGCTCGGCGAGCAGGCCGCGCGCCGGGTCACCGCCTCGCTCGAGCAGATCGACCACGGCTGGCGCGACGCTCAGCTCGCGCGAGCGCAGGCGCGCTGCCAGCTCGGCGGCGCCGTGGGCCGCGCGCTTGTTGCTCATCGTGGGCGATTGTAGTTTTCAGTGGCAGATGCACAGTCCCGAGATCCGCCCGATCGATGTGCGCCAGCTCGATCGCCCGCGCGTGATCTGCGCCTGGGTTGTCGGCGACGTCCTGATCGACCCGGGACCGGCGTCGCGGATCCCGACGCTGCTCGAGGGCCTCGACGGCCAGCGTCCGCGCGTAATCGCCCTCACCCACATCCACCTCGACCATGCCGGGGCGACCGGCTCGCTCTGCCGCCTCTGGCCGGGTGTCGAGGTCTGGGTCCACGAGCGCGGCGCACCGCACATGATCGACCCCTCTCGCCTGCTGGCGAGCGCGACGCGCCTCTACGGCGAGGAGATGGACCGTCTGTGGGGGGAGGTCCTGCCGGTTCCCGCGGAGCGCGTCACCGCACTCGCGGGCGGCGAGCGCCTCAACGACCTCGAGGTCGCCTACACGCCTGGTCACGCCTCCCACCACGTCTGTTACTGGCATGCCGCGTCCGCGACCGCTTTCGTCGGCGACGTCGCCGGCGTGCGGATCGAGCCCTACGACTACGTCCTCGCGCCGACGCCGCCCCCCGACATCGACGTCGAGGCCTGGCACGCCTCGGTCGCCACCGTCCGCGCCTGGCGCCCGCAACGTCTCGCGCTGACCCACTTCGGCGCCATTGAGAACCCCACGGCGTCGCTCGATCGCCTCGAGGCCGCCCTCGACCACTGGGCTGCGCGCGCCCGCGAGCTCGACCGCGACGCCTTCACGCGCGAGCTTGCTGGTGAGATCGACGCGCAGACCGGGCCCGACGCGCCCGCCTACAAGCAGAGCTCGGTGTTCGAGCACCACTACGACGGGCTGGCGCGCTACTGGGCCAAGCGCACATGAGCCCGCAGACGATCGAGCGTCCCCGCACGAGCGGCCCCGGGTCTGGGGTTGGCGACGGCTGGAAGGTGATCGTCCGCAACGACAACCACAACACCTTCGACCACGTCGCCGCGACGCTCGCACGCATCATCCCCGGGGTCAGCCTCGACGGGGGCTACGCGCTCGCCAACCAGATCCACAATGGCGGCCTCGCGATCGTTTGGATCGGCCACCGCGAGCGGGCGGAGCATTACTGGGAGCAGCTGCGCGGTGCGGGCCTGACGATGGCGCCCCTCGAGCGCTAGATTGCGACTGTTGCTCGGACGTGGGCCGCGAGTTCGCAACGCCCCGGCGTTGCCTCGGCGACGCGTACGTCCGATCGTTCGTTGCGCGTTCACGGCATCCGCGGCAGCTGCGGCACTCCTCGGCGGCTTTCTCGCCGCCGGCGGCTCGCCAACCGTGCGCGAGACGTCGATCGCAGCTGCGTCGAGCTGCGCCTTCGAGTCGGCGCCGCAACCCGTCTCGATCGCGTTCTGCGACACCTTCGCAGAGGCCCCGACGACGAATCCCGCCGGTTCGCGCTCGGCACAACTGAACGGCACTCTGTGGGGGGTCTCGCGCGAGCTCGGTGCGAACAATCTCGGTCAGCACCAGTACGACGCGGGGGTCGACACGCTGCAGATCGGCGGCACCTGCCAACCGCACGCCGTGACGATCGAGAGTGACATCCAGCTCTGCAACGGCGCGGCCAACGATGTCGTCAACGACAACCTCGACGTCAACGCGGCAAATGCCGGCGTGCAGAACGACAACGGAGGCGTGACCTCGCTGGCGATGTATCCGAAGCAGCCGTTCGATTTCGCCCATCGAACCGGGACGGTCGTGTTCGACGTCTCCGACGACTCCGGTGGCATGCACACGGCTTGGCCCGAGTTCTGGGTCACCAACCAGCCGGTTCCGGACCCGTTCGTTCACTTCAACGAATGGCAGTCGGTGCCCGAGTACGGATTCGGCCTGCGCCTCGGCGGCGCCTGCACACCGGTCAATACCGGCTCCGGTTCGGGTGGCGGCCAGTGCGGCCCGCACTGTCCGAATACCAACACGGGCTACGTGGTGACGGTGGCAAGCGCCGTGGTCGTCAATCACTACCGCGTAAACGACACCGACACCGGCGACACGCAGCCACAGAACAAGGGCACGCTGCGCCTCGTCCCTTCCGGCTGCGTGACCGAGCCGACGCGACCCGGTCAGATGAACCACTTCGAGATCCGCGTCAACCGCAGGCGCATCACGATCTACGCAACGAACGCATTCACGCCGCCGTTCGATCCGGCGCTCGACAAGCTCGTTCGACTGGCGACCGTGCCGAACGCCCACCTCGGCTTCACCCGCGGCCTGATCTGGCTCGAGGACGCTCACTACAACGCCAACAAGGCCGTCAACCCCAAGCTCCAGGCGATGCACACCTTCAGTTGGGCAAATGTCGGTTTCGACGGGCCGACGCTGCCACGAGATCTCACCTTTGACGTGCCCGACGCCGATCAGCCGGTGTCCGGTTATCCGGGCCTCCTGAACCTCGGCTGGGCGGTTCCGGCGGGCCGGACGCCGCTACGGCTGATCGTTCCCAACGTCACGGGCACCGCCTCGGCGATCGGCGCGCTGCTGACGTTCAATTACGGCGTGGACACCGCGGTGACATTGACCTACCGCGTCAACAACGGGCGTCGCCACGTCGTGCGCTGGCCCTTCGGCGTATGTGCCGTCCAAAACGGTCTCCACGTTTGCGGTGAGCGCACGATCGCGGTGCCGGTCGCACTCAGCGACATCAAGACCGGCGCGAACCTGATCCGTATCCACGCCAGCGGCTCAACCTTCATCTCGAACGCGGACCTCATCCTGCGCGGAGCAGGCGGGATCGTCGGACCGGCGTCCGACTCGCTCGCAGCGCCACCGGCCTGAGCCCCGACGAGCCGGCGCAGTCCCGCGGCGCCCCTCAGCCGGGCCGGATCATCGCGCCGTTATTCGAGATCAGGACATGCAGCGTCGGGCTGGCGAAGCTCTCGTCCCAGCCCGCGCAGGCGCTCGCGAAACGCATGCTCGCCTTGTCGACATGCGTCCCGTAGTAGCTCGCGAACAGCGTCACCGTGCCGGTCGAGCCGACCGGGCAGGCGCCCGGATCACCGCTCCTGGTCACGCTCACGCCGAGCCTGATGCTGATCCCGAGCAGCCCTGCGCGCCTGCTCCCCGGCGCGAGCTTGGAGGACCCCGAAACCTTCATCACGATGCTGCGCTTCGGCTCGCCGCCACCCTGGCTCTCGCTGCAGATCGTGCCCTGCGCAACGCCATGCGACCAGCTGCCGTTACCGCCGCTCTGCGAGTAGCTGACGTTGGCGGCGCTCGTGCTCGGCTTGCCGTAGGCGCTCCAGACCCATTCGGCCTTCGCCGGCAGCGCGGCCACGCCGGCGGGACAGGTGACGACGTGGGGGGTCACGCCTGTCGGACCGCTCGGAGCGGTTGGGCCCGTCGCGCCCGTGGTCCCGCTGGGGCCGGTTGCGAGCGCGCTCGTGCTCGCGACCGCCGTGAGCACGGCCACGAGCCCAACGAGAACCAGCCCGGGCCGGCGCATCGCGGCGCTCAGGTCTCGACGGGCTCCGCGTGAACGTCGTCGCGCGCCGGCCGGTCGCCTTCGGCCACGAGATCATGCCAGTGGTACAGGAGCGGAATCTGGTACCAGCCGTTGCAATAGGAGCGCATTTCGATCAGCTCCGGCCCGTACCAATAGCGTTCGAAATCCGCGTGATCTTCGAACGCGAGGATCTGGAGCAGCTTGTAACGGTCGTCCTGGCTGCGGTAGACGCGGTAGCCCGTGGCCCCGTACTGCGTCGCGATCGCGGAGACGCGGACTAGCTCGGCTTGGAGCGCATCGCCACGGAAGCCGTTCGCGTACCAGGAGATATGTACTTCGCCGGCCATCAGTCGCGCGCCCGATTCATAGCAGGGCTGAACTCTACGTTAGCTCGCCGACCGTGGCGGTCGCAGTGGCGCCTGCGACGCGCAGCTGCGCGCCGACCTGCGCCTCGCGGCGCACCATCGCCAGCCCGATCGGCCCGAGCCTGGGGGAGAGCGCGCTGCTTGCGACTCGCCCCACCTCGCGCTCGCCGAGGAGCAGCTCGGCGCCGGCGGCCACCGGCTCGCTGAAGCGCAGCTGGCGCAGGTGGCGGTTGGGCTTGCCCTTCCAGTACAGGCGCGCCACGGTCTCCTGCCCGACGTAGCACCCCTTGGTGAACGACACCGCGCGCTCGTGCAGGCCCGCTTCCTGGGGCATCGTCGCGGCGTCGAGCTCGACGCCGTAGCGGGGGATCCCGGCTTCGATCCGCACGCACTCATAGGCGTCCTCGCCGATCGCGACCGCGTCGAGGCCGGCCTTGACGCGCTCGAGCTCACTTGTCGCGCACAGCAGGTCGACGCCAAGCCGCGTCCGGATGTGGCGCACGCCGCCGCTCAGAGCGTGCGCGTGTTCATCCTGCGGTGCGCCCGCGGCTTGCGGACCAACCACCGAGATCAGGCCGCATTCGAGCGTGCGCTTGTGCAGCTCGACCTTCCAACCGAGCGAGCCGTTGCGCAGCGCGTCGAAGAGCGACTGCAACGCGACGCGCTCGCAGTCGAGCAGCAACTCGTCCTCGCTTCGCAGGACCCTCACCTCGGCGAGCATGTGGCCCTTGGGGTCGAGCAGCGTGGCGTCAGCGCCGCCGCCGACCGGGATCGCGGTGATGTCCTGCGAGAGCAGCGAATCGAGGAACGTGACCGCTTCCTCGCCGCTCAGCGCGAGCTTGCCCCGATCGGAGTGATCAACCCAGCCGGCCGCCTCGGTCGCCGCCCGGTAATCCGCAGCGTTCATCTCGACGGTCCTCGCCACGCATTCACGATACTGCCTTGACAAAAAGTTTGGCACGCCATAACTTGTCTTGCGGTGGCCGACAAGAGAATCATCGCGTACCCCGCGGTCGAGGACTACGCGAAGGCGATCTTCACCCTCGAGGGTCGCACCGAGCAGCCGGTCAGCACGACTGCGCTCGCCGAACGCCTCGGCATCACCGCGGGCTCGGTCTCGGCGATGCTGCGGAAGCTCGACGAGCTCGGACTGATCACGCATCTGCCGTACCGCGGCGTGCGCCTCACGCCCGAGGGTCGCCGCCTTGCGCTCGAGATCGTCCGCCACCACCGACTGCTCGAGCTCTTCCTCACCCAGTCGCTCGAGATGTCATGGGACCGCGTCCACGATGAGGCCGAGGTGCTCGAGCACGTCCTCTCCGAGGAGCTCGAGGCGCTGATCGCCGCCAAGCTCGGCAACCCGACCATCGATCCGCACGGTGACCCGATCCCGAGCGCCGAGCTCGAGCTCGACGAACACGCGACGCACGCATCGAAGCGCTCGAGCCGGGCGACGCCGGCACGTTCGTGCGCGTCTCCGACTCGGACCCGCGGATGCTGCGCTACCTCGCGGAGCGCGGGATCGCGCCCGGTGACCGCTTCGAGGTCCTCTCTCGCCAGCCGTTCGGCGGCCCGCTCTTCTTGCGCTTCGGCGAGCGCGACCAGACGATCGGCGGTGAGCTCGCGCGCGCAATGCGCGTCGAGCTCGACCGGGAGGCGGCGTGAAGCCGCCTGCCGACGCCGTGGCGCTTCCCGGCGTACTGACGCCGGAGGACGCCGCACGCTCGCGCGACCGCGCACGGGTGTACCGCGCGCGCGAGCACAACCGCCGCTGGTATCTGCTCTGGCTGCTCGTCGGTCCCGGCGTCCTCGCGATGCTCGGCGAGAACGACGGCCCGAGCATGATCTCCTACGCAACGACGGGCGCGACCTACGGCATCGGCTTCTTCCTCCCGTTCATCCTCATCACCTTCGCGATGGCGATCGTCTGCCAGGAGATGTGCATGCGGGTCGGCGCGGTCACCCACCGCGGCTACGGCGCGCTCGTGCTCCAGCGCTTCGGGCCCGTCTGGGGCTGGTTCGCCGCGGTCGACCTGCTGTTCACGAACCTCGTGACGCTGGTCGCCGAGTTCGTCGCGATCCGCATCGGCCTCGCCTACTTTCACCTCGGCGCGCCCGTCGCCGCCGCGCTCGGGCTCGTGCTCGTCGATGTTCACGCTCGCGCGGCGGGCGCTACTGGCGCTGGGAGCGGTCGCGCTCGGCCTCGCGATCTTCAACGGCCTCTTCCTGGTCGCCGCGATCCTGGTCCAGCCCGACTGGGGCGCGGTCGGCCACGCGATCGGGACCTTCTCGCCGTTCCCGGGCGGGAGCTTCAACACGCTGCTGCTGCTGATCGCCTCGACGATCGGCGCGACGGTCACGCCGTGGATGGTCTTCTTCCAGCAGAGCGCCTCAGCCGATAAGGGCCTGACGCCACGCGACCTCACCAGGGGCGGATCGACACCATCGCCGGCGCGATGCTCGCCGCGATCTTCGGCTGCGGCGCGCTGATCGCCGGCGCCGCGCTCGTCGGACACGGCGGCGCCAGCATCCAGGGCTCGCCGGAGCCGCTTTCCGGCGCGCTGCGGCGGTCGCCGGTTCCGGCCGCGGACGCGTGTTCGCCCTCGGCCTGATCGAGGCGGGCGCCGTCGCCGTCCTCGACGATCTCGGCCTGCACCGGCTACGCCGTCGGCGAGGCATCGCGTCGCGCACAGCTTCAACAACTCGCCGCGCCGGCGCCGCCCTCTTCCACGCCGCCACTCGCCGTCGCGCTCATCGCCGCCGGCGTCATCCTCATCCCCGGCGCCCCGCTGCTGTCCATCGCGCTCAACGCAAACGTGTTCGCCACGGTCCTGCTCCGGCGGCGCTGGTCTTCATGATCCTGCTCGCCAACGACCGCGAGCTGATGGGCGTCTGCGAACGGCGCGCTGTCGAACCGCGCGGCGATCGCGTCGCCGCCTTCGTCGCATCTGCGGCGCCGCCTACGGCATCGACCGTCCTGTGCACTGTTCATCTCATCCGATGACAGACGAAGAAGTCTCATCGCGTACCTCGAGGCGCGACCAGCTCGTCGTACAAGGAGCGCCGGTCGCGCGTGCGCCACTTTAGTATGAACGCGACGCGGGCGCTGTGGGCGCTGGCGTATCTTTGTCGTCGTCGTCGCGCGATGGTGACTGACCTTCGCCTCGAGCTCAAGCGCTCGACGACGCTGAAGTTGGCGGTATCGCCGCTCAGCGAAACGTCGAGCTGACGGAGCGCCGGGTGAGGAAGGCGACCGGGACTGTCTGCAGCACGAGTGAGACGACCGTCACGCCCGCCGTGGTGCTCGTCGCATCGGCAAAGATCGCGAGATATCCGAGGAAGGCAACAAGGAAGTAGAGCTGCCGAGCGACTTCCCGGCGCATGAAGATCCCGATGCCGATCAGGATCAGCCCGAGGCCGATGACGTCGCGGATCGCGTCGAGGGCTCCGGTGCTCGCGGGTGCTTCCGGCCCAGAAGGTCGGACCGACGAGGTCGCTGGCTCCGCCGAAGATCACCAGAGCGGACACCGCTATCAGGCTGAGCGTGACCTTCGTTGTGGTCGTCATCAGACGAGCATCGGCCCGGACTATTTGGGTCTTGAGCTGATCGGCGGGCGTCGGGCGCGGTCGGCGAGACGCCCATGCCCGCGCAGACGTGGTCTGCAGCGTCGCGCCGGGGCTCTAGCGCTTGACGACGTTGAAGAAGAGGGTCTGCGGCGCCGCCGCGAGCCCGCCCGCGGTTGCGCTCACCGTCACCGCGTAGCCGCCCGGCGCCAGCGTGCGCGTCGCGAGAACGCCGTCGAAGCTGATCGTGTTGATGCCGGCGCGGGCACTCGCGTCGCTGAGCGTCCCCGCGGTCGTCGCGTAGATGCACTTCGTGCCATGTTTGTTGTGCTTGCTCGGCGCGACGCAGGCACCGTGCCTGCCGCGCCGCCCGCTGAAGCTGCGCTGGAACGTCAGCTTGAGCGCCGCCGCCTCGCTCAGCGTCACGGTGAACGTCGTCCCGACCGGCGAACCCTTGTGCTTGTGATGGGCTCGCGCGAACGTCGCGTTCGCGCGGCCGAGCCGCCAGTTGTTGTGTGTTTGGGTGAAGCCGCTGATGATCGGGGCGCTTGGCGGAGCCGGCGGCGACGCGGTCGTGAACGTCTCGTCCGGGCCGTCCGTTGTGCCCCCGCTGTTGGTTGCGACGACGC
>CAVPFP010000018.1:0-48881 GCA_963703775.1 uncultured Solirubrobacterales bacterium
GAACGCCACCTGCATGGCGCGATGAAATATCATTAAACCTACTTCCGTCGCTTTTGGCGCAGAGGATCTGCAGCATCAAGAAGTATGAGCAGCTGAGCACGCGCCAAAACCGCCGGAGATAACTTCGCCGGGCGCACTTGGTGCAATTTACGGAAAACGGTTAAGCCAACGCTTAAGCAGCTGCCGCGCCATCACCATCAGCTGGATCTGGTTCGTCCCTTCGTAGATCTGGGAGCTGAGCACGAAATGACCGCTGGCGGCAGCGGGTGGCTGCCGCCAGCGGGACGGACCGCAGTTATGTCCTGATGGACTTAGTTACATGCGGTTCCGTTGATGGAGAAGCTGGTCGGGCTAGCGTCGCTGCTAGTCCAGGTGCCCTGGAAGCCGTCCGTGATGCTGGCGCCTGGCGCGATGGTGCCGTTGTAGCTGGCGTTGGTGAGGGTCGCGTTCTCACCGGTCGGGAGAAGCCACCGTTGAAGTTGCTGGTGATCTTCTGGTCGCCCGGGAAGGTGAAAGTCAGCGACCATCCGTTGATCGTGGTCGTACCGGTGTTGGCGATGGTCACCTGGGCGGTGAAGCCACCGGGCCATTCACTGTTCTTGGTGTAGGTGACGTGGCAGGTGCCACCGCCCGACCGCCACTGATGTTCCAGGCAAAGCTGGCGGTGCCAGTGGCGCCTGTGCTGTCCCTGACGGTGACGGTGACGGTGTTGTTGCCCGATGCGGTGGGCGTGCCGGAGATCAGGCCGGTGGAGGCGTTGATCGCCAGCCCCGCGGGCAGGCCGGTCGCGGAGTAGGACAGGGTCTGTCCCGATGCCGAGTCGGTGGCATGGACCTGGACGCTGGCAGCGGTGCCGACGGTCCCGGTCTCGCTGCCCGGGTTGGTCACCATCACCGTGCTGCTGCTATTGCTGCCCGCTGGAGAGCGTGTTCTGCACCGCGGCGAAGGCAGGCTCGGGGTTATAGTTCTGGTCGAACATGGTGGCGGCGCCCTGGCCGGAGAACGTGCCAGGTAAACAGGAGTCGGCGTCGCCGACGGCCCACTGGGTCACGCCCACGCAGCGGGAGACGCCCAGGCAGTCCTTGACCACGGTGGAGAAGTCGGCAGCCTGCTATGCTGGCCAGAACCGAGCACCAGCATGCGGGCGGCGACCGCCACCCGCCAGGCCGCGTCGAACTCGCCGGAGATGGCGCCGAGGTCCAGTGCGGCCCCCACCAGGGCGTCGGCGCGCCGCAGCTGCCCGGCGCTGGTGAGCGGCCGGCCCGGCCCGATCCACCGGGCCACGTCGCGGGCGGCCCGCAGCAGCGGCGACCCGACTGCGGCGGCCGGTTCCTCGCGGGGCGCGGGGCGCACACCGTCGGGAGCGGGCGAGCCCGCCGGTATCCGGTCCCGCCCTGCGCGTTCCCGTTCGCGTTACCGCGTCGCGGTCGACGATCTGTCTCATGATCTGCTCGACGGGGTCGATCTCGAGCGCGAAGCCGAGACCGTCGGCGCTCGAGAACTGGTAGCTCTGCGAGGCGGCCGTGTCCATCCCGACCACGCGGCCGGACTGGTCGATCATCGGCCCGCCGGAGTCCCCCGGTTGAAGGTCGCCGCGGATCTCGATCAGCCGGCTGAGGCTTTCGCCGGCGCCGTCGAGATCATCCTCGACCTGAATCGCCTGGTCGCGTGCGAGTACGACGCCTGCCTGCGCCGGCGGCGTGCCGCCAACCCCGCCGGCGTTGCCGATTGTCACCACGCGATTTCCGGCATCGACGCCTGCGGAAGTGCCGAGCGTGACCGTCGGAAGTGCGCTCGCCCCGTCCAGCTGGAGCACCGCGATGTCTCCCTGCTCGTCATAGCCGACGACGCTCGCGTCGTAGTTGCGTCCGGTCGCCACGTCGGTCGCCTGGATACTCGTCGCCCCCTGAATCACGTGATTGTTCGTGAGGATCTCGCCGTTCGCCGTGAGGACCATGCCGGTCCCGGCGGCCATGCCGCCCTCGCCGAGCACCGTGTTGATATCGACGAGCTGGTTCTGGACGCGCGTGACGACCGCGCTGCCGACCGATTCGCCGGGAGCCGCCGCGGTGCTCGAGAAGACACCGGCGATCGCCGCGGCCGCGGCAACGCATAAGACGGCCGCGACGAACGTGCCCGCCATCAAGACGGCGACGCTGCGCGTCTCGCGTGGTGGCGGAACCGGGGTCGGGACGCTCACGTGTGCATTGTGCCCGGTCGCGACCGCGCTACCCTCGAATGATGCTTGCGAAGGCCATCACGCTCGCAGCCGCTGCGCTCGCCGGCTCGGCCGCGAGCGCTGCCGCTGCGACCACCGTTCCGGTGATCCACTGCCCCACGACCTACGGCGTCTCGCAACCGCCGCCGCGCCTACCGGGACGGCTCCCGGTCAGTGCTGCCCGGAGCGCGGTCGCCGGGCTCGATGCCTATTCGAATGGCGCCCTTTTCCTGCTCGCGCCGTCCGGGTTGCGCTGTCATGCGGTCGTCGGCGCAGACGGCGGTGCGAGCATCGTGATCACCACGGGCAGTACGACACACGTCCGCGAGCCGGCCGTCACCGCGTACTTCGCCGACACGCCCGGCACCGCTGGCTCGCTCGCATGCGCGCTTTTCACGAGCGCGGCAGCGCAGCTCTCGGGCCAGCCGTGTCCACGCTCCAAGCCCGCCGCGGAGTCGACCTCCTCGGCCGGACAGGGGGCGCTGTACTTCACCGACCCGCCGCATGTCCACGGCGACGGCGCCCCGTCGGGCGGAGCGGATCCCGCCCATGGCGCGATCGAGTTCGTCGCCGCGTCGAAGGGGCTGAACGGCTTTGCGTTCGTCGCGACATGCACGTTGCCGGCCCACGAGCACGGGCGCTGCTCGACGATCCTCAAAGACGCGCTGACGCGGATCCCGGCAAACGTTTAGCGCCTCGCGCCGACGGCCCGCGCTACGCGCCGGGGAACTTCACCACCGGCGAGGGGGGCGCCAGTGACACGGCCTCGCCGTAGTGGCTGAGGAAGAGGTGTCCCCCGCCCTTCGTCATCAGCTCGAGCGGATACGCGGTACCGCTCGTCGCGACGTAGACGGCGTTGCCTCCCTGGGTGACGACGATCGCGTTCTGGCCGTTGATCGTCGTCTGCTTACCCTTTGTCAGGCCACGGTTTCCGGTCGCCTGCGCGAGCAGCTTGCCGACGACGGCGTGGAGGTTCAGCAGGCCCGCAAACGAGCTTGCGCCGGTCGTCGCGGTTGCCACCTGGAGCCATTTCCCTGCCACGAGTGCCGCGAGCGACCCGGCGAAGTGTTGCCAGAACGCGGTGCCGGCCTTGAGGTAGAGCTTCGGGCCGACGGTCACGACCTGCACGGCGTGGCCGGCGAGCGTCATCGTTCCGCGCGCGCCCTTGCCGGACACGATCGACATGTCGATCGCGATTGTCTGGCCGCCGCTGTGCACGGTGCCAGAGACATGCACCGTCTTGGCGTTGTTCAGCGCCTTGCCCGCCGCGACGGCGATCGACGCCGCCGGCTTGGCGGCGATGCCGTTACCCGAGGAGCCGCCGCTGCCACCGCAGGCAGCGACCACGACAGCGACAAGCACAACCAGAAGCACGCTCGCGAGCAAGTGGCGCGAGCTCGATGGCGTTCGCGGGGAGGTCATCGCGCCACACACGCTAGTCGTTCTGGGCCGCTCAGTGCCGGGCGGCATCCGCCCCGTGCAGCCCGCCCGCGGCGGCGGGGCGCTCAGCCCAAGCCGCGCTGATCGCGTTGACGGCGCCGGTGCAGATGCCGTCGATGAATGCCTGCGTGTCATTGACGTTCGGCAGCGCTTCATCCGGAACGGGGACCTCGAGGAATTCACACAGGGGCCCCCACCCGTCCTGCGGCCTCCACACGAGCAGCCGCTCAGGCGCGATGTCGCGCTTGACGCGTTCATTCCAGGCGTCGAAGAGAGCCGCGAAGGTTGCATCGTCGAAGGTGTCGCCGGGTAGCGCCCCGTCCTCGTCCCAGAGCATCGCCGTCATCAACGTCAGATAGCGATCCCAGAGTGGGTCGAGGTGCTGGCGCGCTCGGCAAAGGTGGTTCATCAACGACCCGCCGAAGTAGACCGCCCAAACGGTGTCGCGCATGCTGCGCACCCAGCTCTCAGCGTCGCGCACGCTGAGCACCACTTTTGCATTCGGGTAGTGCTCGGCCAGCTCGCGGTAATAGCGCGCAGCAGGGAAATCGCAGCACGAGCGCGCGCCGCCCATGATCTGCTCCCAATCGGGGTCGCCCGCCACGACGCGCTCCCACATCGGCAGCTGACCTTCGAGATCACCGAGCAGATCGCGCATGTGCTGGCAGGGCGCGAAGCCAAGCTTCTCGAACGCCAGGAGGGTTGTCGTGGTCGCCGTCCGGGGAAGGCCTGCGCCGATTACATCCATCGTTGCTCCTCTGGTCGCTCGCCGCACCTAACGTAACATCAGCCGGAGTGGCACGCTCGGCGGCCACCCGCCACAAACAGCTGGCGCTAGCGGCCGCGATCATCGGCTCCGGCGTCGGCATGCTCGACTCCTCGATCGTCAACATCGCGTTGCCGACGATCCAGCGCGACCTCGGCGGGGGGCTGGCAGCCCAGCAGTGGGTCGTGAACGCGTATCTGTTGACGCTCGGCTCGCTGATCCTCGTCGGCGGCTCGCTCGAGGATGTCTTCGGAGCGCGACGCGTGTTCTCGCTCGGCGTCGGCGGCTTCGGCGCGATATCGGTCCTTTGCGGCCTTGCGCCGTCGATCGCTGCGCTCGTCGCGTTCCGGGCGCTCCAGGGGGTTGCCGGTGCGCTGCTCGTCCCCTCCTCGCTGGCGCTGATCGTCTCGGTCTTCCCCGAGCCCGAGCGCGGACGGGCGGTCGGGACGTGGACCGCCTTCACGACCGTCGCGATCGTGATCGCACCACTGCTGGGTGGCGGCCTGCTCGCGGTCGGCTCGTGGCGGCTGATCTTCCTCGTGAACGTGCCGCTTGTCGTGCTCTGCATCGCGCTGATCCGTGCGGCCGTTCCGCGAACCGACGTGGAGCAGCTACCACGGCGGCGGATCGACATTCCGGGCGCGCTGGCCTGCGTGTTCGGCTTGGGTGGCGTCGTCTTCGCGCTGATCGAGCAACCGCGCCTCGGCTGGTCGAGCGCAGGCGTGATCGTGCCCCTCGTCGCCGGGGTGTTGTCCCTCGCCGCCTTCGCGGAGATCGAGCGTCGTGGTCGCGACCCGATGCTTCCGTCGGCGTTGTTCTCGCGTCCAAACTTCAGCGCCGCAAATGCTGAGACGCTCGTCGTCTACGCGGGCCTGAGCGTGCTCGTCTTCTTCCTGATCCTCTACCTCCAGCAGGTCGCCGGATACGCGCCGATCGCGAGCGGGCTGGCACTGCTGCCGGTCACGGTCCTGATGTTCTTCGGTTCGCGCGCGGTCGGTGCGCTGTCGGCGAGGTACGGAGCGCGCGTGTTCATGAGCGTCGGCCCGCTCACCGCCGCGGTCGGACTTCTCCTGCTGTTGCGCGTCGGTGCGACCGCAAGCTATCTGCCCGACGTACTGCCCGCGATCATCGTCTTCGGCGTCGGTCTGACGCTGACCGTCGCGCCGCTCACGGCGACGGTGCTCGACAGCGTTTCGCCGTCGGAAGCGGGCATCGCATCCGCGGTCAACAACGCGGTCGCGCGCGTCGCCGGACTCATCGCGACGGCTGGCGTCGGAAGCGTGCTCGCCGCGCGCTTCGCCGGTTCGTTCCAGGCGCGCCTGCATGGGGTGGCGCTGAACGCGCCGGCGCGCAAAGCGGTCATCGCCGCCGAGCACCTGACGCTGGGCCGCCCGCCGCTGCACGGCCTCAGCGCCCCAACCGCTCGCGCTCTCAGCCATGCATCAACGCTCGCGTCCGTCGCCACGTTTCACTTCGCGATGCTGATCTCCGCCTGCCTGCTCGCGCTCGGCGGCGTCGTGGGCGCTGCCGCGATCCGGTCTCCCGGCGGTCTGCGCTCAGCCCGGCGCGACCGCGGTCGTGAAGCCGTCGAGCAGCGAGTCGGGGTGCACGAGGTCGACGCCGACGGGTAGGTAGAGGTAGCCCTTGGCGCCGCTGCGACGGTGCAGATGGCCGTATTGCCAGACGATCGTCTTCGTGTGCCGGTCGATCACGATCACGCGGCTGTCGTTGTCGTCGCTCACGAGCACGTCGCCGTTGGGGAGGCCGATCGCCATCGACGGGTCAAACAGCTCGGCCTTCCCGAGCTTCGGTGCGTAGCGCCAGATCAGCTTGCCGCGAGTGCTGAAGATCTCGACCGCGCCGGGCCTCGTGTGGTCAACCGCGACGAGATCGCCCTGCGGCGTCATGTTCGTGGCTTCGGGCCGCTTGAAGCCGGGCACCGTGAACGTTGCCTTCAGCTTGCCGCTCGCATCGAGCAGGTCGACCGCGCCGGAGAGCTCGGTGACCACGAGCCCGCCTCCGCGCAGTGGGAAGGCGCTCACCGGGTTGTCGTAGTGGTGCGGCGGGGTGTGGACGCAATGGCCAACGTGCCCGAGGTTGTGGGCGTGGAAGTGCGACGGCGGATGCAGCACCGACACGCGGCAGTTACGGATGTCGGCAGCGACGATCGTACGGTCCGAGAGCGTGATCGCAGTGCCCGGGTCGTGCAGGTAATTGGACGGCGAGCCCGGGTGGTTGTAGTGGCCGTAGCGGTACAGGAGCTTCCGCTTGGCGACGCCCAGCTGCTCGACGATCGAGTGGCTCTCCTCCGAAACCGTGATCGAGTCGCCGGCGGCGTCGAAGAACGCGTAGTCGGGGTTGAACTGCGAGGCGTAGATCGATCTCACGCCGTATTGCCAGACGATCTGGCCCTCTGGCGAGACGACGAGCAGGCGCCGTGCGCCCCAGTCGGCGATCAGCACGTTTGCCGGCAGCACGGATGGGTCCGAGCCTTTCATCAGGTATCCGAGGCCGTGGCCAGGCGAGGTCGGGAGGACCGCGGTGGGCTTCACCGGCGGCTTCGGCTTCGGCTTGCCACCGCCGCCACCCAGCTCGTCGACGAGCAGCAGCACGACGAGCGCCGCTACGGCGACCAGGATCAGTAGGCGAATCCGTCCGTTGCGCCGATGGCGGCGGTGGGCCGCGGCGCGCCGCGCCTGGATCTCCTCGTCCGAGTGCTCGAAGCCGCTCGGCAAGACGTCCGTCGCCTGCTCGGCGAGCTGTTCCTCGAAGGTGATCGGGTCGCCGTGCTCGTCGAAGCGTCGCGGCTGCCAGTCGTCTTCCTCGCTCGGCAGCTCGACCCCCTGCAACGGCTCGATGCCGTCGAGCGTGTCGCCCTCGTCCTCGCCGGCGTCGCGGCTGGGCGCGGGAAGCGTGTCCTCGGACTCGTGCTCGTGATCGGCCTGATCCTCGCGCGCGGCCTCGTCCCCGCCCATGGCCTCGACGTCGTGTTCGGGCTCGTGCTCGGGCTCGGGCTCGGGCTCGTGCTTGGGCTCGGGTTCGCCTTCCTCCCCGCCGCCCGCCTCGGGCTCCGAGTCGGCGCCGAACGGCGTCCAACCACCCGTACGACGCCCCTCCTCACGCGCGCGCTTGTACTCCTCGAAGGACGGGATGCTCTCGCCCCCGGCCTCCCTGGATTCCTCGTCCCCGGACACGACGTCGTGGGGCCCGGTCGGTGGGAGGTCCTCAGGCGGGCCGCCGCCCTCGCGGTCGTCGTCGTCGTCGGCCATCTCAGCCTGCCACCGTGAGCATCCCCACGGCGTTCGTCGTCTGGTTACCGTTCAGGCCGCCCGCCACGAAGATCGCATTCCCGACGCGGACGGCGGGGGCCTCGGCGCGTGTTCCGTCGCCCAGCCTGCCGGCATTGGCCACACGGCGCGCGATCGGATCGATCGAGTAGATCGTGTCGACCGGTGCCGGGACCAGGGCGCCCGCCGTCCCGGCGGGCGTCGCTCCTCCGATCACGTACGCGAGCTTACCCAGGCTCGCGCCGGAAGCGGCGTAGATGCCCGTCGGAAGACGCGTCTTCAACGTGGTCACGGTCTGCGTCGCCGGATCGAAGACGTAGATCGCCCGGCTTGCCGTGTTGTTGGCGAGTAGGCCGCCCGCGATCACGACCCTGCCCTCGACCGCGGCGACCGCCGGGTAGAGCAGGGCCACCGGGAGCGTCCGCACGACCGTCGCGTTTCCACCCGGACGCCAGCTGATGATCGTGTTGAGCGGCGCCCGGCCGTTGTCGCCACCGACGATGTAAGCGGTCGAGCCGACCACAGCGGCAGCGCAGCCATAGTTGTTGCTCGGCAGGTGGGCGACCTCGGTCACCGCCGTCCCGCTCGCCGGGTCATAGCTGAGGATGCCGAGCTCCGGCACGGGCTTGGTTCGGCTGCCGCTAGCGCCGCCGAAGACGTATTCATGGCTGCCGATCGTGACAGCGGCTGCTGCGAACAGCGAGACGGGAAGGGTGCCGACGATCTGCGTGCTGTGCGCGGTGATCGTGCCGATGCCCGAGGTGCCGACGTCCGAGCTGGCGAGGCCGCCGAGCAGCGAGAAGGCGGTCGTGCTGCCCGGCACCGGCGCGGCGGCGCTCGCGCGCGCGGGCGCCGCCAGCGATGCCACGCGGGTGTACGTGAGCGGCGCGGAACTCTGCGGCAGCGGGGTCGACCCAGTCGACGCAGACTGCTTTGGCGGAGCCTTGGCGCCGCCACCACCGGATGTTGCTATGACGACGATTATCAGCACGATGAAGAGCAGCGCGCTGGCTGCGAGGTTGCGTCGACGCCGCCGGTAGACCGCGGCTTGGTTCCACATATGTGACCGCGCAGTGTCCCTGATCGAACGGCGGAGCGGAAGCTGCCATGAGGCGCTGAATGCTCGCTTGCGTACCGCTCCGAACCATGCGAACATACGTTCGTATGGTCGGCTGCCTCCTGATCCCTCGTTTCGAGCTGACTGTAGCGATTGGCGGCGCTGCAGGAATCGCTGGACGGCGTCTCGCAATCGCCCCCCAGACCAGCTCCGCTCCGATCGGCGAAGTCTCCGGAGCAGCCGAGGCGTTCAGCGTCCGCAAGGGCATGGCGCTCGCTGAAGCGCTCGCTCGCTGCCCGGATCTCGAACTCGTCAGCGCCGATCCGATCGCCGTCGCCGGCGCTTGGGAGCAGACGCTAAGCACGCTCGAGCAGATCGGCGCAGCCGTCGAGTCGGCGCATCCGGGAACGGCCTACTTCGCGCTCGACGGCCTGCGCGGGATCCATGGTGGCAGCGACGAGCTCGTGCTCGCAGCCACTCGGCGCTCGCTCGACCGGCCGGGCAAGCTCGCCGCCGCGCCCACGCGCTTCTGCGCGCTTGCCGGCGCCCGCGCCGCGCGCCCGCGCCGCGCACTGATCGTTCGCACGAGCGCCCGCGAATACCTGGCTGGGACATCCGTCGCGCTGCTGGAAGCGCGCGAGCAGACGGCACCGCTCGTCGTCACGCTCGAGCGACTCGGAATCGCGACGCTCGGCCAGCTGGCAGCGCTCTCGCGCGCATCGGTCGCCGACCGCTTCGGACTCCGCGGCATCGAAGCGCACCGCCTCGCGAGCGGCGAGGACGACCCACCCCGGCCACGCCTGGTCACGGAACCGCTGCGCGAGCGTTTCGAGCTGCCCGAGAGCGCGAGCGGACCCGCGCTGGATTACGCCCTCGGCGTGTTGATCGACCGCCTGCTTGCGAACCCCGAGCGCCGTGGGCGCACGCTGCGCGCCGCAATGCTCAGCGCCCGGCTGTCCGAGGGCGGCAGCTGGCAGACCTCGGTCACCTTCCGCGAGCCCCTGGCGGACCCCGTTCGGATGCGCCTCGCGCTCACGCCTCGACTCGCACTCCTGCCGGCGCCGGTCGAGGAGATCGAGCTCTCCGCGGAGCGCTTCGGCGCATCTTGCGGCGACCAGTACGCGCTCTTTGACAGGCCCGCCCAACGTCGCCGTGCGCGCTTACGCGAAGCGATCGGCCAGCTGCGCATCGCGGCGGGCGCCGACGGCGCATTGCGCGTCTGCTGGGCAGAGGTTGCTTCGCGCGTCCCGGAACGCCGCGCGATCCTGACGCCATACGATCTATGAGCGCTCCGCGTCGCTTTGCCACCGCGCGCGCGGCGCGCGTGCGAGCGACCGCCGCCGGGCGTCCACTCGCCGTCGACGGTGAGCCGGTCGCACACGTGCGTGAATCGTGGCTCGTCGAGGATCGCTGGTGGAGCGAGCAGCCACTTCGCCGCCGCTACTGGGAGCTCGTCGGCGAGTCCGGGCGCAACCTCGTCGTCTACCACGATCTCGCCAGCGGCGGCTGGCTGCGCCAGCGGTGAGCCGCCCGCCCTGGCCTCATGTACACCGAGCTTCACTGCCATTCCGCTTACTCGTTTCTCGACGGCGCCTCGCTGCCGGAGGAGCTCGTCGCGGCCGCGCTCGAGCTCGGCTACAGCGCGCTCGCGCTGACAGACCACGACGGCGTCTACGGTTCGATGGAGTTCGCCCAGGCCGCGCACGGGCTCGGCCTGCACGCGATTCACGGCGCCGAGGTGAGCCTCGACGACGGCCGCCACCTGACGCTGCTCGTCGCCGCAGAGCGCGGCTGGCGCAACCTCTGCCGCCTGCTCACCAAGGCCCACGCGCAGACCAGGGTCCGTCCGCGCGACCCCACACCACCCCATGTCTCGCTCGCCACGGTCTGCGAGCACGCGGACGGGCTCGTCTGCTTGAGCGGCTGCGCCGAGCGCGGCATCCACGACCTCGCCGGCTTGCGTCTGCTCTGCGAGGCCTTCGGCGGCGAGCGGCTCTACGTCGAGCTGCAACGCCCCTTCCTGGCCAATGACCGATCGCGCAACGCGATGCTCGCTGCCCGCGCGCGCCAGCTCGGCCTGCGCTGCGTGGCAACCGGCAACGTCCACGCCCATGCTCCCACGCGCGCACCGCTCCAGGACGCCTTCGTCGCGCTGCGCCACCACCAGACGCTCGAATCGAGCGAGCCGCTGCGCCGGCCGAACTCGAGTCACGTACTCGCATCACCGCAGGCGATGGCAGCGCGCTTCGCCGACCATCTCGAGGCGGTCGAGCAGACCGCCGCGCTGGCCGAGCAGCTCCGGTTCGATCTGACGAGCGACCTCGGCTACCGCTATCCGGGAGTTGAGGATGAGACGGCGGGCCGGCGCCTCGCCGAGCTGTGCGACGTGCGGTTGCATGGGCGCTACGCGGCCGGCGCGCTGGACGAGGCGCGCGCCCGACTCGACGAGGAGTTGCGCGTGATCGAGGCCCTGAAGCTCCCCGGCTTCTTCTTGCTCCATCACGAGATCCTCGAGCTCTCGCGCGAGGTCGCGGCCGAGATCCGCGGTCCGGACTCGGCGCGCGCGCTACTGCCGCCGGGACGCGGGCGCGGCTCGTCCGTCTCCTCGATCGTCTGCTATTTGACCGGCCTTTCGCACATCGACCCACTCGCGAGCGGCCTCGCGATGGGGCGCTTCCTCAACTCCGAGCTCACCTCGCTGCCGGACATCGACCTCGACTTCCCGCGCGACATCCGCGAGGAGCTGATCCGTCGCGTGCACGACCGTTACGGACGCGATCGCGCGGCGCTCGTCGCGACCTTCCCGAGCTACCGGGCGCGCGGCGCGATCCGCGAGCTCGGCAAGGCGCTCGGTCTACCGCCCGGCGAGATCGAGCGCGCCGCCCGCGGCGCGGACAGTTATGGCCGCAACATCGACAGCACACTTGGCCCCCCGTTACGGGGAACAGGCGAGCATCGTGAAAGTGGGCGCTGGGCTTGGCTCGAGCGGCTCGCCAGCGAGGCGCTCGGCTTGCCGCGCCACATCTCCCAGCACCCGGGAGGGATGATCGTCGCGACGCGTCCATTGATCGACTGTTGCCCGGTCGTCCCGGCGGCGATGGCGGGACGCCAGCTCGTGCAGTGGGACAAGGACTCATGCGCCGATGCGGGGTTCCTCAAGATCGATCTGCTCGGACTCGGGATGCTCTCCGCGGTCGAGCGCTGCGTCGAGTTGATCGCGCGAACCCGCGGCGAGCGGATCGACCTCTCGCGGATCCCCTTCGATGATCGCGCCACCTATGCCGCGATCCAGTCGGCGGAGACGACCGGTGTCTTCCAGATCGAGAGCCGCGCGCAGATGCAGTCGTTGCGCCGTACCCGCCCCGCGAATCTCGAGGAGGTCGCGATCCAGGTCGCAATCATCCGTCCCGGGCCGATCCAAGGTGGGGCCGTGAACCCCTACATCGAGCGCCGCCAGCGGCTGCGCGAAGACCCCGCTTACGAGCCACCGTGCCTTCACCCGTCGCTGATCGAGGTGCTGCGCGAGACGCTCGGGACGATCATCTTCCAAGACCAGGTGATCGAGGTCGCGCAGGCGTTCGCCGGCTTCGGGCCCGGCGAAGCCGATGGCCTGCGTCGCGCGATGAGCCGCAAGCGCGCATCGATCGCGATCGAGCGCTACCACGAGCGCTTCATTGCCGGCGCCCGCTCGCATGTCGGCGCTGATCGCGAAGTGGCCCAGCGCGTTTGGGAGATGGTCTCGGGCTTCGCGGGCTTCGGTTTTCCGAAGGCGCACAGCGCCGCGTTCGGACTGCTCGCCTACCAGTCGAGCTGGCTGCGCGTCCACTACGGCCCCGAGTTCCTCTGCGCGCTGCTCAACGAGCAGCCGATGGGCTTCTACCCGCCGGATAGCCTCGCCCACGAGGCACAGCGCCGTGGCATCCAGCTGCGCGCGGTCGAGATCAACGCGTCTGGCGCGGAGTGCACCTCGAGCCCGACCAGGCGGTTCGCGTCGGCCTCGGTTACGTGCGGGGCGTACGCGCGGACGAGGTCGCCCAGCTCGTCGCGGCTCGCGAGTCGCAGGGTCCGTTCGGCTCGCTCTCCGAGCTGCTCGCGCGCGTCCCGGCAGCCCGGCCCTCGCTCGAGCAGCTCGCCTGGTCCGGCGCCTGCGATGCGCTCGCCGGTGGACGCCGCGAGGCTCTCTGGGCGCTCGGCGTCGGCCTCGGCGCGCGTCACACTCCCGGCGGCACCCAGCTCGCGCTGGCGCTCGACGCCGGGACGCGCCGGTGCTGCCGGCGCTCGGGCGCTGGGAGCTCTTGCTCGCCAACTACGCAACGAGTGGCATGACGCTCGACGATCACGCGCTCGCGATCCTGCGCCCGCGCCTCGCCGGGGTCATCGCGAGCAGCGAGCTCGAGCGCGAGCGCCACGGGTCGGAGATCGCGGTGGCGGGGATCGTCGTCGCACGCCAGCGCCCGGAGACCGCGAGCGGCGTCGTCTTCATGCTGATCGAAGACGAGCACGGCACGATCAACCTGATCGTCCCTCCCGCCCTCTACGCGCGTCGGCGCCACATCGTCCGCGCCGAGCCGCTCGTCCTTGCCCGCGGTCGCCTCGAGCGTCCACCGGCGGGAGGCGGAACGATCAACGTGCTCGTGCGCGAGCTACGCACGCTCGACGACGAACTGGCCCTGGGCGGGCAGGCCGAGCAGGCAGCACAGCTCCATCGCCTGCCAGCCGCCGAGGTCCACTCGCCGGCCCTCGAGCGCGATGCCGCCGGCGAGCTGCGCGCGGTCGCGCCGCCGGTCCAGAGCTTCGCGTCTGGTCGGCGGCGCTAGAAGCCGTACTCGATCGGTTGCCGCGCGCGGTCGGACACGAGCAGCAACAGCGCGAGCAGGACGAAGTTCATCACGACCGAGGATCCGCCGTAGGCGACGAACGGGAGCGTCACCCCGGTCAGCGGGATCAGGTCCGTGACGCCGCCGACGATCACGAAGACCTGCAGCGCGACGATGAACGCGAGACCCGTCGCCAGGAGCTTCGAGAACGAGTCGCGCGCGAGGGTCGCGATCTTCAGGCCGCGCGCGACGAAGAGCACGTACACCACGAGCAGGCCGGTCGCACCGAGCAGGCCCGTTTCGTTGGTGATGACCGAGTAGATCATGTCGCTTTGCGGTATCGGCACGAGCGACGGCGACGAGCGACTGGGCGAAGCCGATGCCGACAATGCCGCCGTCGGCTTGTGAGAAAAGGCCCTGCGCGAGCTGTCCGCTGCCACCGACCGCCTTGTACAGCGACGGCTCGAACGGGTGCTCCCAGTCGAGCACGCGCGCGTAGATGTGCGCGACATGCGTTCCCAGGTAGTAGGCGCCCGCGGCGAACAGGATCAGCCCCAGGATCGGGAACGAAAGGCGTCCCGTCGCGACGTAGAGGAGCGCCAGAAACGCGCCGAAGAACATCAGCGAGGTGCCGATCTCGCGCGTGACGATCAGCATCGCCATCGCCGAGCCCCAGACGAGCATGAGCGGCCCGAACTGCTTCATCGGCGGCAGCGTGACGCCGAGGACCCGTCTGCCCGCCGTCACGAGCAGCTGGCGGTTGTCGCGTAGATAGGAGGCGAGGAAGACGACGATCGCGATCTTCGCGAACTCCGATGGCTCGAACGAAAGCGAGCCGACATGGACACTGAGGTAGGCGCCGTTGACCTGCTGGCCGATCACGGGCAGGCGCGGAAGAAACAGCGCTACGACGCCGGCAATCGCGATCAGGTAGCGGTAGTTCTCGAGCTGCATGTAGCGACCATCCCGGAGCGCGACGATCGTCACCGTGAAGCAGATGAGACCGACCGCGAGCCACTCCCCTTGCTGGCGCGCGACGCCGGCGTAGGCGGACGACCCGTTGATCGAGATCGCGTAGAGCTCGACGATGCCGACGCTCGCGAGCACCGCGGCGAGCGGGAACAGATATGGGTCGGCATGCGGCGTCACGCGGCGGATGACGATGTGGGTCGCAAGGCACAGCGCGAGGAACGCGCCACCGTAGGTGAGCGAGGTGCCCGAGACCTTGTTCTGCGTCTGGATGAAGATCGCCGTGAAGCCGGCGGTGACGAGCAGCGCCGACGGGATCAACCCCAGGAGCTCGCGATTACGCGGTCCCAGCACCTAGTGGTTCCCGCCGGGGGCCACTTAGCCTCGCACCGCGTCCAGTGCCTCGTTCACGAGCGCATCGGCGCGCGCGTTCTGCTCGCGGCGCACGCTGCGAATCGACCAGTGCTCGAACCCGCGCAGCGCCGCTCGCGCTTCGCTGAACAGTGGAATCATCGCCGGATGCTTGACCTTGTAGGCCCCGTTGAGCTGCTTTGCGACGAGCTCCGAGTCGTTGATCAACTCGACCTCGGTGGCCCCGAGCGCCTTCGCGCGCCGCAGCGCCAGCAGCACCGCGCGGTACTCCGCCACGTTGTTGGTGGCCTCGCCGAGCAACTCCGTCGCCTCGTCGAGCAGCTCACCCGTCTCACTCGCGATGCTCGCGGCGGCCGCCGCCGGCCCGGGATTACCCCGTGCGCCGCCGTCGACGTGGATCACGAGCTTCACGCAGCGTCAGCTGGCAGCTCGCCGCACAGCGCGGGCAACTCACCGCAAACGCGCCGGCGACGGCGGTCGCGCACGATCCGCTTGTCGAGCGCAGGACGGTATGAGCGCTGCCCGCGGCGCTCGCGGCAGCGACGATCGACGATCACCGCGATCTCCGGCTCGTGCGCGTAGTAGCTCCGTAGCCGCTCGAACAGCTCGTCCTCGAGCTCTCGTGGCACGACGCAGTAGTACATCGCGCTCACCTTAGCGCGAGCCTGCCGGCGTCGTCAGCGGTGACGTTAGCCGGCGGAAGATCGCGACCCAGCTCGTCGGGCTCGTATCCCTGGCCGCTTTGGCGGACGACCCCGCTTTCGAAGTCGACCTCGAACCGGTACCAGCACAGCTCCCACACGACCGTGATCTCGACGAGCGGATCGCGCCCGAGCACGCGCGCGTGCACGTTCGGCGCACCGAGCGAGTGCAGCACCCCCGCGATGGTCCTGGCGTGCTCGCTCGCGTTGAACATGCCGAGCGCGCGCGCGATCTGTGCATCAGCGGCGCTCGGCACCGCTTGAACGTGGTGCGGGAGGTCATCGACCACCGCCGCCTGCGCGCTCGCAGGCTCCCTCGCGACCTCGCTCGCGCGCCGCGTCCGCAGGCGGGCGACGAGCGAGCGCGCGCGCTCGACGTGAGCCGCCGGCGCACTCTCGGCGAGGTGCGTTCCCTCGCGCAGCCAGCCCTCGCGGTGCGCCCGTCCCGTGCACAGGTCGCAGACCATGTGCACCGTCTGCCCGTCATAGAACCGGACCGGATACTCCCCCCGCAACAGGCTGCGCTGGCAGATGTCGCAGGCCACGGGCTCCCAGCGCAACTTCAACTCACGCGTCGCCACTCCCCCACCCTATCTCGAAATTCGTGGCCGCCAGCAAGGTCAAGCGCGCGAACCGCGCGAGCCCTACCCGGCCGGGACCGCAGCTTCGTGCGCGGCAGCCTCCAGCACCTTCGACACGAGGTGGCTCGGAACTTCCTCGTAGCGCAGGAACTCCATCGTGTAGTCGCCTTGGCCGCCGGTCAACGAGCGCAGCTCCGGCGCATACCCGAGCAGTTCCGCCATCGGCACCTCGGCCCTCACCTCGCGTCATCGTGCCGGCCGGCTCCATCCCCTGCGGGCGCCCGCGGCGCGAGTTGAGATCGCCGATCACATCACCGACGCTCTCGTCCGGGATCGACAGCGTCACGAGCATGACGGGCTCGAGCAGCACGGGGTTGGCCTGCTCGAGCGCCTGCTTGACCGCGAGTGAGCCGGCCAGCTTGAACGCGAGCTCCGAGGAATCGACGGTATGAAAGGAGCCGTCAAACAGCGTGATGCGGACATCCTTGACCGGGTAGCCGGCGAGCACGCCGTGGTCGAGCGCTTCGCGCGCTCCCTTCTCGACCGCCGGGATGAACGAGCGCGGAATCGCCCCGCCCTTGATCACATCGACGAACTCGAAGCCGGCGCCGGGCTCGAGCGGCTCGATCTCCAGATGGCAGTCCCCGAACTGACCGCGACCGCCCGACTGCTTCTTGTGGCGGCCGTGCGCCTTCGCCGAGCGGCGGATCGTCTCCATGTACGGGACCCGCGGCGGCTTGAGCGTCACTTCGGCGCCGAAGCGCGAGCGCAGGCGATCGACGATCACTTCGACGTGGATCTGCGACAGGCCAGCGACGATCTGCTGGCCCGTCTGGGGATCGCGGTGCAGGTCGATCGTCGGGTCCTCCTCCTGCAGCCGCCGCAGCGATGTGAAGACCTTGTCCTCGTCACCCTTGGTCTTCGGCTCGATGGCGAAGGCCATGACGGGCGCCGGCAGGGCCTCGGCGGGCATCTTGATCGGCTCGTCGCGCGCCGCCAACCAGTCCCCGGCGTGAGTCTCCTTGAGCTTCGCGACGGCCCCGATGTCGCCGGCGCCAAGCTCCTCGACGGCCGTGGTTCCCTTGCCGTTGGATACGGCCAGCTGACCGATCCGTTCCTTCTGGTGTGTGCGCGTGTTGAGCAGCTGCGTGTCGTGACGCATGACGCCCTGATAGACGCGGAACATGTTTATCCGTCCGGCGTAGGGGTCGGCACGCGTCTTGAAGACGTATGCGAAGAGCTCCTTGGACTCATCCGGCTCGAGCGTCACCTCATCGGTCTCGAACGCGCCATGCTCGACCGGCGATGGCAGGTCCTCGACGATCGCATCGAGCAGGCGATTGGTGCCGAGGTTGCGGATCGCGACACCACAGACCACGGGGAAGATCGAGCCGTGGTTGGTGCCTCGCCGCAGGGCATCGACGATCTCCTCGTGCGATATCTCGCTGCCCTCGAGGTAGCGCTCCATCAACTCGTCGGAGACCTCCGCGACCTCGTCCATCAACTTCTCGCGGTACTCCTCGGCGCGCGGGCGCGCTTCGTCGGGTATCGGGATCTCCGTCGCGTTCCCGCGTGTCGCCTGCGGATAGGCGTAGGCGCGCATATCGACGAGATCGATCAGGCCCGATACCTCGTGCTCGCTGCCGATCGGGATCTCCGTCGCGACAACGTGCGGGCCAAACGCGCCCTTCAGCGAGTCGAGCGTACGGAAGAAGTCAGCGCGCTCGCGGTCGAGCATGTTCACGTACAGCAGGCGCGCGATGTCCCGCTGCGCGGCGACCTTCCAGAGGCGGCTCGTCGTGATCTCGACTCCCATCACCGCATTCACCACGAAGACCGCCGATTCGCAGACGCGCAACGCACCGAGCGCGTCCGCCACGAAGCTCGGCTCGCCCGGCGCGTCGATCACGTTCACCTTGCGCCCCGCCCACTCGAACGACGCGAGCGACGCGGAGATCGACATCTGGCGCGCCTGCTCGTCGGGATCGACATCCGAAGCCGTGCTGCCCTCGCCGACGCTTCCCAGGCGCGTCAGGACTCCAGCCTCGAACAGCAGCGCCTCGTTCAGCGAGGTCTTGCCGGAGCCGCGATGACCGACCAGCGCGACGTTTCGGATTCCATCCGCGTGGTGACGCATGCCTGTTCTCCTCTCTACGGTCCGCGCACCTTAGCGCGAAACGCCGGGCCGCCGAACGCGTTCAGCGGAACTGCGAGAAGCTGCCGCGCAGGCCGAGAACGGCCTTCGTGTGGAGCTGTGACACGCGCGACTCACTGACTCTCAGCACCTCGCCGATTTCGCGCAATGTCAGGTTCTCGTAGTAGTAGAGCGCGATCACGAGCTTCTCCCGCTCGGGCAGGCGGTCCACGGCTTCGGCGACCCGGTCGCGCAACTCGTTTTGATCGACGATGCGCTCCGGATCGACCGCGCCCGGGTCGCGCAGCGTGTCGAGCAGCGAGATCGAGTCTCCACTCGAGTCAGACGAGCTCCACAGCTCGTCGAGGGCGCTGATCGACGTGTTCGCGATCTCCAGCAGCGCGTCGCGGAAATCATCGATCGACATTTCGAGCTCGGCCGCGAGCTCCTCCTCGGTCGGTGCGCGCTGAAGCTTGGCCTCGAGCTTCACGTGTGCGCGCTCGATCTGGCGCGCGCGGGCTCTGACCGACCGCGGAACCCAATCGAGTGCGCGCAGCTCGTCGAGGATCGCACCCTTGATGCGGGTGATCGCATAGGTCTCGAAGCGGACGTCGCGGCTCGTGTCGAAGCGCTCGATCGCCGCGATCAGGCCGCCAAGACCGTAGGAGATCAGGTCCGCCTCGTCGATGTGCGCCGGCAGTCCGGCGCCCATCCGCCCGGCCACGTACTTGACGAGCGGCGAGTACGCGACGACGAGGCGTTCGCGGGCGCGCTGGTCCCCATCGTTCTTGTAGCGCCGCCACAGATCACGGAGCTCGACCGCTTTCACGTTCGGCTGCACGGATGCTCCAGCGCCCTAGGCTCGCGGATGACTGCTTGTGTAAGCCCGCTTCAAGCGGCCCGACTCTACTCGAGTGTAAACCTGAGTCGTGGAGATGCTCGAGTGGCCGAGCATCTCCTGGATCGCGCGCAGGTCCCCGCCGCCGTCGAGCAGGTGCGTGGCGAAGGAGTGGCGCAGCGCGTGCGGGTGGACGGTGCCGCCAAGCCCCGCGCGAAGCGAACAGGCGCGCAACCTCCGGCGCACATCCGAGGTCGATAGGCGCCGGCCCGTCTTCGAGAGGAAGAGCGCCTCCTCCGCCGGATCATCGGCAAGCGCGTGCCGGCCGCGGTCGAGATAGCGCGAGATAGCTGCGAGCGCGGGCTCGCCCACCGGGACAAAGCGCGTCTTGCCTCCCTTGCCCTCGACGCGGACGCGCTCCCCATCGAAGTCGATCGCGCCGACGCTCACGTCGACTAGCTCCTCGGCGCGCAAGCCGGAAGCGTAGGCAAGCTCGAACATCGCGCGGTCGCGCAGCTCGAGCGGCGTCCCGGCGGAGATCGCGTTGAGCAGCGTGCCGAGCTGATCGCTCGTCAGCACATGTGGCAGCGTGCGCGGGCGCTTCGGCAGCGTCATCAGCTCCGCTGGGCTCTGCTCGATCTCGCCGCGTTCGCGCAGCACCCGGTACAGCGCGCGCAGCGAGGCGATCTTGCGGGCCAGCGAGCCGCTTTCAGCGACGCCTGCGAGAGCGACGCGGCATAGCGGCGCAGGTCTCGCACGTCGACCGCCAGCGGCTCGAGGGCACGCGCGGAGCACCACTGCGCGAACTGCTCGACGTCGGCACCGTAGGCTCGGCGCGTCTTCTCCGCGGCCGCGCGCCCGCGCAGGTCATCGTCGAGCACCCCCAGCACGCGTGTCCAGGCCTCCGATAGCTCGATCGCCTCCGCAACAGCTCCTCGCATCGCTTCTAGGTTCGGCGCGCAGCGCGCTGCGCCTGCCGGCGGCGTCTGATCGCGGCTACCTAGAATGGGCAGCCTGAGCAACGACGGCTTCCAATCGACGAACCCCGGGCGCGATGTGCAACGGGTTGGCACCGCGCGCTTTCTCGGCGAGGACGTCGCAAAGATCCACGATCCCGTCTGGGCCGTCACGGGCAGCCTTGGCGATAGCCAGTGCTACCTCGGAGTGCTCGCGAAGGTCGCAGCCGTACAGAGCGCTCTGTCGGCGCGCGTGCAGCGCGACGAGTTGGCGGTGCGGTTGATCGCGCCCGCCTACACGATCGGCGTCTCCGACGGCCAGCTCAACGGCACCCCCGCCATGCGCTTCTCGCTGATCGGTCGCGAGCTCGTCAACGAGAGTATCGACCTGCACCTGAACGCCAACGCCATTTCCGGCCTGATCGCAGTCGTCGCCTGCGATAAGCCGCCTGTCGGGACGCTCGCCGCGGTCCTCGAGCACAACGCGCCGGCCGTCCTCCTGTCCGACGGATCGATCAGGCCGGGCACCGATCCGCTGAGCGGCGAGCGGATCGATCTCGTGACGGGCTTCCAGGTCGCCGGCGATCCAGCGCCCGAGACTCGCGCGCGGATTGCCCTGCACGCCTGCCCGGGCCACGGAAGCTGCGGCGGCATGTTCACCTACAACACGATGCAGACCTTCATCGCGGTGCTGGGAATGGAACCGCTGCAGATGGTCGCGCCGGCGTCCGAGGATCCGCGCCGCACAGCGGACTTCGCCGAGCAGCTCGTGGACTGTCTGGTCACGATGACCGCCGCCGGAATCACGCCGCGCGACATCGTCACGCCGGCATCGCTGCGCAACGCCCTGACCGTCACGATCGCGATGGGAGGATCGACCAACGTGTTACTCCACAGCGTTGAGATCGCGCGCGCAGCGGGCTTCGACCTGTGGGAGGAGGTGCTGAGCCAGAGCGAGTTCAACGCGCTCTCCCGGCGGCTTCCGGTGCTCGTCAACATGCGCCCGTTCGGCTTCTACTCGATGGTCGACATCGACGCGAACGGTGGCCTGCAGGTGATCGTCAAGGAGTTGCTCGACGCCGACCTGCTCGACGGTGACGCGCTCACGTGCACCGGCGAGACACTTGCCGAACAGGTGCGTCGGCTCGATCCGCCCCCGCCCGACGGGGACGTCATCCATCCGGTGTCCGCGCCGTTCAAACAGACCGGCGGGCTGCGTCTGCTGCACGGCAACCTTGCGCCCGAGGGCGGCGCCGTACTGAAGATCGCCGGAATCGAGGGGGGCCTCCAGGATGGCGTGTTCCGCGGGCGAGCCCGCGTCTTCGACGGCGAGCAGCAGCTGATCGATGCGCTGGAGCAGGATCCGGAGTCCTTCGCCGACCACGACATGGTCGTGATCCGCTACGAAGGCCCGCGCGGGGCCCCGGGAATGCCCGAGCTGCTCGACCCGACCTCACGGATCACCGCTCTCTGCCGCCGGCGCAAGATCACGATCGCCCTGATGACCGACGCGCGCTTCTCCGGCGGGTCAGTCGGTCTCGTGATCGGCCACGTCGCCCCCGAGGCGTTCCTCGGCGGCCCGATCGCACTGATCGAGGACGGTGACACGATCGTCATCGACATCAATGCGGACCGTATGGACTGCAAAGAGCTCGACGACGAGAACGAGGCTGCGCGCCGGGTACAGGCGTGGCAGTCCGCAGCCGACGCGGCCGGCGGCGTGCACCCAAGCGTGACGCCCGTCGCGAGCCGTGTGCTGGCGCGTATGCGCGCGTCGGCGCGACCGGCGCTGCGCGGCGGCGGGATGCTGATCGGCTGACCCGCAGCGCGTCCGGCGAAGGCCGCTGGCGCAGCGCTCGCTATCCGGCGTCAAATGACGCCCGTCGGCGCCCGAGGGCGAGAATGTCAACAGGGCCCGGGCCCTGGCCGAGCTCCTCGATGCCCGAGCGGATCGCTTCCGCGGCCAAGGCGGCAGCTGTCGTGGCCGCTTCGAGCGCCGTGCGGCCGCGAGCGAGCTCGGCGGCGAGAACCGCCGAGTGGGTGCAGCCCGAGCCGTGCACGGCCTGCGCGGCGTAGTGAACCCCTTCGAGCTCACGCACGCCTTCCCGGTCGGCGTAGATGTCCCGCGGCGTGCTGCGATGACCGCCGGTAATGACGACGGCGCGCGGACCGAGGGCGAGCAGCGCTCGCGCGAGCTCGAGGTCGTCCGCAGCCTGCTCGGGCAGCCTGCCCGCTGCCCGCAGCAGGGCGCGCGCCTCCGGGAGGTTCGGGGTGATGACCGTCGCGAGCGGAACGAGCTCACGAATCAGGATCACGAGAGCGTCCGCGGCGAGCAACTCACCGCCCGCGCTCGCGCTGAGCACCGGGTCAAGGACCAACGCCACGCCGGGTAGCCGCGCGCGGAGCGTCGCGGCGACCGCCTCGATCGTTGCCGTCGTTGCGAGCATCCCGACCTTGACGGCGTCGACGCCGATATCGTCGACCACAGCCTCGATCTGCGCGCGCACGATCCGCTGGCGGAACGACGTGAATCGCGTCGATCCCGCGCGTGTTCTGCGCCGTCACGGCAGTGATCGCGACGGTGCCGTAGACACCGCAGTGTGCGAACGCCTTCAGGTCGGCTTCGATCCCGGCGCCACCGCCGGAGTCAGAGCCGGCGATCGTCAGAGCCCTCGCTAAGGCCACTTCCCCAGTATCAACGACGACGGTGCGGGCCGCGGCTCGCCGCGGAGAGCTCCCGGCGCGGGTGCGCGCCGCGTGCGCCCGAGCGAGCCGGTCCTCGCAGAAGTTTCACCAGCTCGGTGAGCGTTCGCGCACCCGCAATCGGGAGCGCGCCCGCCAGCAGTGCCGATTCGCGGTCCTCCTCGGCGAGAATCAGCCCCGCGAGCCCCGCGGCGGCGGCCGCGTCCGCGAGCATCGTCCCGGTGCCGCAGGCGCGCAGCTCGCCGCCGAGCGCTGAGCTCGGCGGCGAGGCCGATCCCTTCGATCCGCCGCGGATCGAGCTCCCCGTTTGTGGCGAGCACGCAGCAGGCGACGGCGAGATCGATCTGCGTACCGGCGCCTGGTGCCGGCGGCGCGACGTTGACGGTGACACGCCGGCGCGGGAAGGCGAAGCCGCTGTTCAGCACCGCGGCCTGCACACGCTCGCGCAGATCGCGCGCCGGACGGGCGCCGAGACCGATGACGGCGAGCCCTGGCAGTCCGGCGCGCAGGTCGAGCTCGACGTCCACGTGCGCGGCCGCGCCCCGGTCGATGACGAAGCTGTGCGCACGCACGAGCACGGATGGATCTGACCAGCCGCGGGCGTCACGACGCGTCGATCCGCGCGCGCTTGTCGCGGTCCTTAATCGCAGCGGTGCGTCCGGTCACTAACTTCGAGCCACGAAGGAAAACCCGCGTCAGATCGTCGGCCGTAGGGGCGAACAGCTAGCGCTGGAGCACTACGAGCGGCTCGGCTTCAAGCTGCTTGCGCGCAACCACCGCAACGCGATCGGCGAACTCGATCTCATCGTTGCCGACCAGCGAACGATCGTCTTCGTCGAGGTCAAGACGAGTTCGACGCGACTCGATCCACTCGTGTCGATCGACCACCGCAAGCTCGCGCGGATGCGGCGCCTCGCCGGTGAGTGGCTTTCAGGCGTCCCTGCGGGCGCTCGACGTCCCGCGATCCGCCTGGACGTCGTCGCAATCACGCTGGACTGCCGCGGCGAGCTGGTCGCGCTCGACCAGTTCGCGGATGTGACCTGACCGCTAGAGCGCGAGCCGCTCGTATGCCGCAGACTGGAACGACATCCGATGTAGGGGCGAAACGCCCTGCCGGGCGATCGCGGCGCGATGCTCGGGCGTCGAGTAGCCGACGTGGGTCGCGAACTGCCAGCCGGGATGCACCTCGTCGGCGCGCTGCATGAAGCGGTCCCGCGTGACCTTGGCGATGATCGACGCCGCGGCGATCGCCGCGCTCGTCGCGTCGCCGTCGACGATCGCGCGCTGCTCACGGCCGAAGTCGGGGACGGCAAAGCCGTCGATCAGACACAGGCAATCTTCGCGGGCAACGGCGCCGAGCGCACCTGCGAGCGCCGCGAGGTTCGTGACGTGCAGCCCCCGCGAGTCGATGCCGCGCACCGAGCGCGTCACGACCGCGACGGCGCGCGCGCTTTGCAGCACCAGCGGGTAGAGGGCCTCGCGCGCCGCTTGGTCGTGCTGCTTGGAATCGTTGAGCGCGCTGAGCGAGCGCATCTCGCGCGTGCTGAGCGCCTGATAGTCGAACAGGACCGCTGCGGCCACGAGCGGACCGGCGAGGCACCCGCGTCCTGCCTCATCGGCGCCGGCGATCAGGCGCACGCCCAGAGCGCGGTCGAAGGCGAAGAGCCGGTGACCGCTGCGCCGGCGGCGCGCGGCGCGCCGGGCGCGGGCGCTACCGCTAGAAGAAACCGATGCGGTCGGGCGGCCAGTAGGTGGCAAAGGCATCGCCGATGATCCAGGAGTCGGGGACCGGTCCCCAGAACCTGCTGTCGTCGGAGTCGCCACGATTGTCGCCCATCATGAAGAAGTAACCGGCTGGAACCTTGATCGGCGTCGTAAACGTGCAATTGCCGCTACCGCCGCACAGAGCGAGGTTGGCGAAGGGCTCCTTCTGGCGCTTGCCGTTGAGGATCACATGCCCGTTGATCAGCGCGACCGTGTCGCCACCGACGGCCACGACACGCTTGATGTAGGTGGTACTCGCCTCCTGCCTGGTCGGGCGGGGGCACATCTCGTTGCTTGTCTCGGGCACACCGCAGGTGCCATTGGCGCCATCAACCGCGCCCTGCGGTGGATGAAAGACGACGATGTCGCCGACCGACGGGTCGAAGAAGTCGTTGCCGATCCGGTCGACGAGCACGCGCTGCCCGATCGCGAGCGTCGGTTCCATCGAACCTGACGGGATCCTGTACGGCTTGACCACGAATGCCTGGATCAGCCACGCCAGGCCGAGCGCGAGCCCGATGATCACCACGAGCTCGACGATCTGGTTCCCGCGCGCCAGCCGCAGGAGCTTCACAAGAGCCCTCGCAGATGGCTGCTGGCGACGTTCACGGCGAGCTCCGTGAGTTGAGCCTGGGCGACGGGCGCAGCGAATAGCAGCGCACCGAGCGCGGCCACGAAGGCGCTGACCGTCAAGCCGCTGAGGCGGCGCACCGGCCGCGGCGATGCGGCGACGCGTGCGAGCTCTTCCTGGAGCTCCGGCAGCAACATCAACGCGCCTCCTCGAGGCGCAGCCGCAGCCGCGCGAGGCCGCGGCTGACGCGCTTGCGCACCACCGATTCCGAGCACTGCAGCCCAGCGGCGATCTCGCTGTAGGCGCACTCGTCGACGACGTAGGCCAGCACAGCCTGCCGCTGCTCGGCGCTCAGGCCCCGCACCAGCGAGTCGACCTCGGACTCGGCGCAAAGGCCTTCGATCTCGGACACCTGACCGTGGCTGAGCTCGAGCGCGCGCATCTGCAGCTTGCGTCGAGCGTTGTCCTCGACGCGCGCTCGACGGGCACTGTCGGCGAGCTTGTGGTTGGCGATCGCGAACAACCACGCCACGGGGACGTCAGGAGTCGGCGCGCCCCGCCGGCAGGCGGCAAGAGCGGCTGCGAAGACCTCGGCGCACAGGTCGGCGGCCACCTCCCCCCTACCGGTTCGTCTTACGAGATAGGCGAGCAGCCGGCGCTCGTGCCGGGCGTAGAAGTCCCCGAACTGCGCCCCATGGTCACGGAGCAGTTCGGCGTCGCTGGCGAGGTCTGCGCGGGACATCACTCAGCTTGTCGTTCGAGTGGCGGTGAATTGTGACCGCGAACCGCGCGGCACTCGGCACGAGCCGGGCGGCGTCACGGCCGCCCACATCACGCCGGCTCGGCGGTCTCCGACCCCGTCGCGTCCTGCGCGGCCTCTTCGGCGACGGGCTGATCGTCCACTGGCTGCTCCACGAACTCCGGCGGTGCGTCGCTCTCGACGGGCTCGCTCGCGACCTCGCGCTCGGCATCTGCCGACGCGGCGGGGGCACCGTCGGGCTCGGCGGACGGCTCCACAGCCTCGGGCTCCACAGCCTCGGGCTCGGCGACCGGGTCCGGCTGCCTGACGAGGCCCGGCTCGATCGCGTCCTCCGGACCGACATAGCCGCGCTCGCGCACACGCGCAGCCTTGCCAACGCGATCGCGCAGGTAGTAGAGCTTTGCCCGACGGACGTCACCGCGCGCGGCGACCTCGATCCGCTCGATCTTTGGCGAGTGCAGCGGAAAAGTACGCTCGACCCCGACCCCGAAGGACTGCTTGCGCACGGTGAACGTCTCGCGCACGCCGTGGCCCTGACGCTTGATCGCGATGCCCTCGAAGACCTGCGTGCGCCTTCGACTCCCCTCGATGACCTGGAAGTGCACTTTGAGGCGGTCGCCGGGCGCGAACCGCGGCACGCGGCGCAGCTGATCGCGCTCGATCTGGTCGATGATCGTGCTCATGGCAAAAAAGACGCGCGGCATCGGTGCACCGCGCGAGCGGCTCAATCCTATCGCGCCCGAGGTGCCGGCGGCGGGTCACTGGTTGCGATGCCGCGCCTGGTCAAGTCGCCAGCGCTGGATCTCCTCGTGGTGGCCGCCGAGCAGCACCTCGGGCACACGCCAGCCGCGATAGTCCGCAGGCCGCGTGTAGTGCGGGTATTCGGGGAACCCCTCGAGCGCCTCGCTGAAGGACTCCTCAATGGCCGATGCCGCGTGCCCCAACGACCCAGGGAGCTTGCGCAACACGGCGTCCGCGAGCACCATCGCCGGGAGCTCGCCGCCGGCCAGCACGTAGCGTCCGATCGAGACGACGTCGCTCGCGAAATGCTCGATGACGCGCTCATCGAAGCCCTCGTAGCGCCCGCAGAGGAGCGTGATCGCACGCTCCTGCGCGAGCTCCCCGACGAGAGCCTCATCGAGCAGCCTGCCGGAAGGGGTCAGCGCGATCACGCGCCGCGTGTGGCGCAGGTCGACAGGATCCTCGCCGTAGTGCGCACGCAGTGCGGCGTCGATCACATCGACGCGCAGGACCATGCCGGCGCCGCCTCCGAAAGGTGCGTCGTCAACCTGGCCGCCGCTCAACGGTGTGTGGTCGCGCGGGTTGATCAGCGTCAGCGTGCTCCCCGCCGCGAGCGAGTTGACGACGTGTCGCTGCCCGCGAAACCAGTCGAATGCTTCGGGGAAGAGCGTGACGACATCGATGTTCAAGGCGCGACCTCGCCGAGGAACGCAGCGTCCACCTCGATCACGCGTGCCGCCAGGTCGATCGCGCGGATCGCGTCATGCACGAGCGGCACGAGCAACTCGCCACCCGTCGGCCGGGAAACGGAGAGGCACTCGCAGGATGGGAGCGCGATCAGGCGCGCGACGATGCCGAGCTCGCGCTCGCCGTCAACGACTCGTGCTCCTTCGAGATCCTCAGCGCTGTACTCGTCCGGGCCGAGTGGCCGCGGATCGTGATCCACAGCCAGCAGCTCGTGCCCGCGAAGTCCCTCAGCGGCGTCGCGGTCGCCGCAGATCGAGAGCCGCACGATCGGTCGGGCGTCGAGCCCGGCGCGGCGCACGACCGTGGACGTCACGCCGTCGATACTCAGCGCAACGCCCACGGCGAGCAGTTCGGCCTGTGGCTGCGCGACGTAGAAGCTCCCGTCGAGTCCGTGCGCTCGCCCGACGAAGCCGGCGCGCCGCACCTAGTCGACGATGTCGACGAGCACGCGCCGACCGCTGCGCGCCCCCGCGGCCTTGATCACGCGTCGCAGCGCCCACGCAGTGCGCCCGCCGCGCCCGATCACCTTCCCGTAGTCATCCGGCCCGACAGCGAGCTCCAGCACGATCGTGCTCGGCTCCTCCTCGAAACTGTCGACGGTCACAGCCTCCGGATCGTCGACGAGCCCTTCCGCCAGGTAGGCGAGGAGATCGGTCAGCTCCATGGGTGCTAGCTGGCGATGCCCTGCGTGCGCAGCAGCTTTCGCACCGTCGCCGTCGGCTGGGCGCCCTGTTCGAGCCAGTGGCGCGCCCTGGTCTCGTCGATCGTGATCGTCGACGGGTTGGTCTGCGGGTTGTAGTGCCCGATCGTTTCGATCACGCGACCATCGCGCTGCGAGCGCTGGTCGGCGACGACGACGCGCCAAATCGGGTTCTTGCGCGCACCGATGCGCGTCAGCCTAAGTCGTACGGCCACGATGTCCCTTCGCTTGCGATTCCACGGCAAAGCAGCGTAGCGAAGCGCGCCGGCCCTGGCCCGTCCGGCTCGCTCAGCGCTGCGGCCGGCCGAGTGCTGCGAGGTCGGGCATCCGGCCGCGCCCGACCTGCTTCATCACCTTTCGCACCTGAGCGAACTGCTTGACGAGCTGGTTGACCGCCTGCACGCTTGTCCCCGACCCGCGCGCGATGCGAAGGCGCCGCGACCCCTTGATCAGCTCGGGGTGGCGCCGCTCGTATGGCGTCATCGACAGGATGATCGCCTGTATCCGGTCGATCTCGCGCTCGTCGACCTTCATTCCGCGCATCTGCGCGCCAAGCCCCGGGATCATGCTGAGGAGGCCCTGCAGCGGGCCCATTCTGCGCATCATTCGCAGCTGGGAGAGGAAGTCGTCCAGGTCGAACTCCCCCTGGCGCAGGCGTGCCTCGAGCTTCTCGGACTCACCCTCGTCAACCTCTTTGCCGGCCTTCTCGATCAGCGTCAGCACGTCGCCCATGCCGAGGATCCGTTGCGCCATGCGTTCGGGGTGAAAGCGCTCGAACTGATCGCGCTTCTCGCCGAGTGAGGCGAACAGGATCGGCCGCCCCGTGACCGAGCGCAGGGAGAGCGCAGCTCCACCGCGGGCGTCGCCGTCGAGCTTGGTCAGCACGCTGCCGGTGAGCGGCAGCGCCGCCCCGAACTGTGCCGCCACGTTGACGGCATCCTGCCCGGTCATCGCGTCGAGCACGAGGAGAACGTCGTCGGGGTCCGTCACACGGCAGATCTCGCCGAGCTCAGCCATCAGCGCCTCATCGACGTGCAGCCGTCCCGAGGTGTCCACGATCAGAACGTCCTTGCCATCCTGCTTCGCACGCTCGAGCGCCCATTGCGCGATCTCGACCGGGCTGCGTGCGGTGCCCTGCTCGTAGACCGTGGCCCCGGCGTTCGTCGCAACCGTCACGAGCTGTTCGATCGCCGCCGGGCGCTGCGTGTCGCAGGCGGCAACGGCAACGGTACTGTGGTGCTCGACCTGCAGATAGTGCGCGAGCTTCGCGGTCGCCGTCGTCTTGCCGGAGCCCTGCAACCCGACCATCAGGATCACCGTCGGCGGGCGCGACGCGAAGGAGATCGCGGCTGCCGGTCCGCCGAGCAGCTGCGCGAGCTCCTCGTGGACGATCTTGACAACCTGCTGTCCGGGGTTGAGCTGCCCGATGATGTCTGAGCCGACCGCCCGCTCGCGCACCGCGGCCGTGAACTGCTTGACGACCTCCAGGTTGACGTCCGCCTCGAGCAGCGCGAGGCGGATCTCGCGCAGCGCGGCGGTGACGTCCTGCTCGGTCAGCGTGCCGCGGCTACGCAGGCTCGAGAGCGTGCCCTGCAGCTTCTCGGACAGTGCGTCGAACATTGCTCAGCGCTTCCCGCGCCGAGCGCGCGCCGCCCGCGTCACTCTTCGGTCTTCAGCCGCTTGGCGATCGCCGGTGCCTTGCCGAGCGCGTCGCCGATGCTCGCGAAGGCCTGCGTGAACTCGGAGGGGATCACGAAGACCTTGTTGGCCTCGCCCTGCGCGAGCTGGGGCAGCATCTGCAGATACTGGTAGCTCAGCAGCTTCTGATCGACGTCGCCCTTGTGGATCGCATCGAAGACCGTCGCGATCGCCTTCGCCTCGCCCTCGGCGCGCAGGATCGCCGACTGACGCGCACCCTCCGCCTTCAGCACTGCTGACTGCTTCTCGCCCTCCGCGGTGAGGATCGCGGCCTGTTTTGTTCCCTCCGCGGTGAGGATCGCGGCGCGCCGATCGCGCTCCGCGCGCATCTGCTTCTCCATCGCCGCCTTGATGTCCGGCGGCGGATCGACCGACTTGATCTCGACCCGGTTGATGCGGATGCCCCACTTGCCGGTCGCCTCGTCGAGCACGCCGCGCAGCTCGGAATTCACGTTCTCGCGGCTCGTCAGCGTCTGCTCGAGCGTGATGCCGCCGATCACGTTGCGCAGCGTCGTCACCGTCAGCTGCTCGATCGCCTGCAGCGGATTCGCGATCTCATAGGTGGCGCTGCGGGCGTCGGTGATCGTGAAGTAGAGAACGGTCTCGATCGAGACGACGACGTTGTCCTGCGTGATGACGGGCTGGGGGCGGAAGTTCACGACCTGCTCGCGCAGGTCGACCAATGGCCGCACGCGCTCGATGAACGGCACAACGAGATTCAAGCCCGGCTCGAGCGTGCGGCTGTAGCGGCCAAGGCGCTCGAGGACGCCGGCGCGGGCTTGCGGAATGACGCGGATCGATCGCGACGCGACGAACAGCGCGACAACGACCAGGACTGCGACGACGATCAGTGGGACCACCAAGAGCTCCTTTGACTAGGGCAGGACGAGCGCAGTCGCTCCCCTGATCTCAACCACTTCAACCTGCTCGCCCGGCTCGATCTCGCGATCGTCATCAAACGAGCGCGCGGTCCAAACCTCGCCGCCGATCTTGACGGTGCCGAGGCCCTCGTGGTTGGCGATCCGTTCGATCACGAGCGCGGGCTGCCCGATCAGCGCCGCCGTGCCGGTGCGCATTGCCGGCGGCAGGCGCCGGTGACGCATCGCGACGGGGCGCAGTAGCAGGACCACGGACAACGACACCGCGAGGAACGCGACCGCCGAGAGGAGGCCGCCGACCCCTGCCACGCCGCTGAGGACGGCCGCAAACGCGGCGCCAAGCGCAAACGGCGCCAGGTAGAAGCCGTTCGTGTGCATCTCGCCGACGGAGAACGCACCGGCGATCACAACCCATAAGACCCATAGGCCCATACGACGATTATGGCGCTACCCGAGAGCGGCCGCCAGCGGGTAACTACTCAATCAGCGCGCGCGCGAACTCGTCCGGGTCGAACGGACGGAGATCCTCGAGCGTCTCGCCGATCCCGATCAGCTTGACCGGGATCGCGAGCTCGCGCGCGATCGCCAGCGCAATGCCGCCCTTAGCGCTGCCGTCGAGCTTGGTCAAGACGATGCCATCGAGCGCCACAGCGTCGGCGAACGCCCGCGCCTGGCGCAGCCCGTTCTGGCCGGTTGTGGCGTCGAGTGAGAGCAGCGTCTCGTGCGGGGCGCCGGCAAGCTGGTTCGCGATCACGCGGCGGACCTTCGCGAGCTCCGCCATCAGCGGCTCCTGATTGTGCAGCCGCCCAGCGGTGTCGACCAGCACGACGTCGTAGCCTTCGCCCCGAGCGCGCGCGACCGCGTCGAACGCGACCGCGCCCGGGTCGGAGCCGGCCGCCGCGGTGACTATGTCGGCGCCCGCACGCTCCGCCCAGTGCTCGAGCTGCTCGGTCGCGGCGGCCCGAAACGTGTCCGCCGCCGCGAGGAGGACACGCAGTCCCTCCTCGTGTGTCAGCCGCCACGCGAGCTTCCCGAGGGTCGTCGTCTTGCCGGTGCCGTTGACGCCGACCATCAGGATCACGGTCGGCTCAGGGCGCAGGTCGATCTGCAGCGGCGCGCCGCCCGTCACGGTTGCCTCGGCCGCGAGGAGCTCGACGAGCCGTGCGCGTAGGGCATCCCCGTCGAGCCGCTCCCGGCGCACGGTCGATTCGAGACCCGAGACGATCTCTGCCGCTGCCGGGCCGCCCACGTCCGCGATGATCAGCGACTCCTCGAGCGCCTCCCAGTCGTGCGCCGCAAGCGTGCGCGCGAACGTCGCCGCAACCTCGCTGCCGAGCGCCTGGCGGGTCGCGCGCAGGCTTTCGCGTAGACGCGAGAACGCGCCGCGTCGCTGACCGTCGCCGTCCTCGGCGTCCTCATCGACGGGCGCGGACCGCCCGCGCCGCGTGAGCAGCAGCTCATCCCAGTCTCGCGCCACGGGTGCTAAATGGTTCCGGCGGCGGCCACTAGGCTGCGTCGGCTTCCGCGAGGCGGACGAAGCCGCCGCCCGCCTCGGCATCCGCACTGCCCGCCGCCTCGAGCTCGTGCAGACCCGTTTCGCCAAGGCGACGCGAGACGACCTTCGAGACCCCGTCGCCACCCATCGAGACACCGTACAGCCAGTCAGCGGCCTCCATCGTGCGCTTCTGGTGGGTGACGACAATGAACTGGGCGCGGGAGCTGTGGCGCCGCAGCAGCGCGAGGAAGCGGTCGATGTTCAGGTCGTCGAGCGCCGCCTCGACCTCGTCGAGGATGTAAAACGGGCACGGCCGCGCGAGGAACACGGCGAACAGGAACGCTATCGCGGTCATCGACTTTTCCCCGCCGGAGAGCAGCGACAGTCGCTTCATCGACTTGCCGGCCGGGGTGACCTCGATCTCGACACCGAGCGCGCGATCGGCCTCGTCGCCTTCGCCGTCTGCGACCTCGGCTTGCGCCTCGCGCTCAGCGCCCTCCTCCCCGCCGGCGCCCGCGTGCTGGCCTCCGAGCACCGCTCGCGGCGAGCTCTCATCGCGTACCAGGCGCAGCCGGCCGCTGCCGCCGGGGAACACGTCCTCGATCAGCTCCTCGAAGTTCCGTGCCGCAGCCTCAAACGTCGCGGTGAAGCTCTCGCTTATCTGACGGTCGGCATCGCGGATCACCTGAGCGAGCTCGCGGATCGCGGTCTCGAGGTCGACGCGCTGGGCCTCGAGCTCGTTCACGTGCTCGAGCGCTCCCGGTACTCCTCCGCCGCGAGCGGGTTGACGGGGCCGAGTTGTTCGCGCCGGCGTGTCAGCCGCTCGATGCGTTCGCGCAGCGCGTCGCGCTCACCAGCGTCCAGCGGCACGGGAGCGGCGTCGGCGTCGAGGCCGAGGCGCTCAGCGAGCCCTCGCAGCTCCCCGGCCGCTTCCCCAGCGCGGTCGCGCGCCTGTTGCGCTGCAACCTCCGCGGCGGTGAGCGCTTCGGCGTGCTCCTGCAGCTGGCTCTGAAGCAGCGTCTCGGTCGTCGTGCATTCGCGCAGCTCCCCGGCGAGCGCTTCGCCGGCGGCGCTGCCCGCCGCGAGCTCCTGCTCGATCGCCTGAACGTTGCCACGCAGCGCGTCGGCGAGCTCCTCGAGCACACGCGCGAAGCGCTCGACACGCGGCGCGAGCTCACCATCGACTGCGCCCTGGCGCTCGAGCAGGGCTTGGCGCTGCGTGCGCGCGAGGCGCTCGCGCTCCGCGCGCGCAAGCGCGCGACGCTCGGCGGCCAGCTCGCCTTCGAGCTCCGCGCGGCGCACCGCCAGCTCGCCGGCATCGGGAGCGACGCGGCGCTGCTCGATCACCCAGGCCGCGAGCCGCTCGCGCTCCTGCGATTCGCCGCGCGCGCGCTCGGCCGCGCGCAGTGCGAGCTCGGCTGACTCCCGCGCCTCGAGCGCGGCGCCGGCCTGCGCCTGCGCCTGCGTTGCGGCGGCGAGCGCCTCGTATTCGAGCTGTGCAGCGCGCTCCGATTCGGCGATCAGCGAGTCGCGGCGATTGCGTTGCTCGAGCGCCCGTTCCGCGCCGCCGCTCGCGGCCTGCGTCAGCTCACCGAGCGCGGCGTTCCAGACCCGGCCGGAGCGCGTGACGGCCACGCCGGTGAACGCCTGCGGCACGTTCGCGATCTCGTCGACGACCCAAGTGGCCGCGAGCAGCCGGTCGAGCACGGCGAGCGCCTCCGCGTCAGCTTCGACGAGCTCGACGAGGCGCTGCGCGCCGGGGGCGGGCGGCTCGCCCGGCGCCTGCTGGCGCTCGAGCGTCCCGGCGACGAGCGCGCGCGCGCCGTCCTCACCAGCGGCATCGAGCATCGCATCTGCGCTCGCCCGGTCGGCGGCGATGAGCGCGCCCAGCCGGGCGCCGCCAAGCGCTGCGGCGAGTGCAAGCTCGTAGCCGGGAGCGACGTGAATGCGCTGCTCGAGCCCTTCGCTGCGCCCCCGCGCCGCGTCGTGGCTTCGCAGGAACTGGTTCACGCCGGCGAGCTCGGCGCCGACGCGCGCGGCCTCGCGGCGTGCGCGCTCGACCGCCTGCTCGGCGTCGCGAAGGGTCTCGCGAGCGGCGATGACCGCCGCGTCCGCCGCGTCGCGCTCACCCGAGGCGGCTGCGCGTGTGGTCTCGACCTCGGCGAGCTCGGCGACGGCCGCCGCGCGCGCGCCCTCGAGCTCTTGCAATTCGGTCTCCAGACGCGCTTTGCGCTCGCGCTCGAGCTCGGCGATCGCGGTTTCGAGCTGCTCGATCCGCGCCTGACCGCCCTGATCGAGCTCAGCCGGCTCAGCGGCGAGCTGACGAAGCTCCGCGGCGCGACGCTCGCTGCGCCGCGCGATCGTCGTGGCAAGCTCGCGGGCGCGCTCGAGGCGAAGCTCCACGCGGTCCTGCGTGCTGCGGGCAGCGAGCGCGCGGCCGGCGATCTGCTCGTGGCGCGTGCTGCGTTCGGCAAGCGCAAGCTCCGCACGCTCGCGTCGCTCGCCGACCACGGCCAGCTCGCGCATCCGCTCATCGCGCGCGGAGCGCTGCTCGCCCGCGCTGCGCTCGGCCTCCGCTTGGCGCGCGCGCCGCTCGCGCAGCTCGTCACGAACGAGTGTCCAGCGCACCTCGAGCGTCTGGCGCTCGAGGCGTTCATGCAGCTCGGCCGCCTCGGCTTGACGCTTCAGTGGTCGCAGCCGCGAGCGCGCCTCGCGCTCGACGTCGAGCGCGCGGTCCAGGTTCTCGAGCGCGCGGTCGAGCTTCAGTTGGGCGCGACGGCGACGCTTGCGGTGCTTGCCAAGCCCGGCCGCTTCCTCGATCAGCAGCCGGCGGTCGCGCGGCTTGGAGGTGACGATCGACTCGACTCGGCCCTGCGAGATGACCGAATGGGCCTCCTTCCCGAGCCCCGTATCGGAGAGCAGCTCGAGCACGTCAACGAGCCGGCAGCGCGCGCCGTTGATCCGGTAGCTGCCCTCGCCGGCGCGATTGAGCATGCGCGAGATCGCGATCTCGCTCGCGGGCACGTCGAGCAACTCGTCAGCGTTGTCGAGCACGAGCTCCACCTCGGCCTCGCTGCGCGCCTGCACGCCACGCCCGCCAGCGAAGATGACGTCCTGCATCGACTGCCCGCGGACCGCCAGCGGCGACTGCTCGCCGAGCGCCCAGAGGACCGCGTCGGTGATGTTCGACTTGCCGGAGCCGTTGGGCCCGACGATCACGCTGACCCCTTCGCCGAAGCGCAGGCACGTGCGCTCGGGGAACGATTTGAAGCCCTTGATCGTGATCGATTTCAGGTGCAAGGCATCCTCACCGTGATCGGGCGGCGCTGCGCGCCTGTAGCGCCAGCCGGGCCGCCTCTTGCTCCGCGTGCTTCTTGCTGCGTCCCTGGCCCGCGCCGAGCGTGTCCCCCGCGCCCGTGCGGGCCTCGACCATGAACGTGCGCGCGTGCGGCGGACCCTGCTCCTCGACGACTTCGTAGCGCACGATCTCGTTGTCGCGCGCCAGCTCCTCCTGGAGCGCAGACTTGAAGTCGACGGGGTTCTCGAGCGCCTCGTCGATCCGCGAGGCGAACGCCTCGACGACCGCGGCCGCCGTGCGCTCGTATCCATAGCTGAGGTAGCACGCGCCGATCACCGCCTCGATCACCGACGCAAGCACGCGCTCGGTTTCGACCACCGCAGCGGCCACAGGCGCTGCGGTCGCCGGTGCAGACGCCAGCAGCCGTTCGACGAGTCCAAGCTCCTCGGCGACGTTCCTGCAGGACGGTCCGGAGACCGCCTGCGCGCGGATCTTCGTCAGGCGTCCGGCGCCGAAGCGCTCCGCTTCGAGGCGCGGATACAGGTGTGCCGTGACCGCGAGCCCGAGCACGCTGTCGCCGAGGAACGCAAGCCGCGTGTACGAGTCGCTGCGCCGCTGCGTCCACGAGGCGTGCGTGAACACCTGCCGGGAGAGGTCCTCCGGCAGCTCGTCGAGCAATTCGCGCAGCGAGGTCAGTGCCCGCCGGCTTGGGAGAGGACGTACTCGACCGTGTCATTGACCGTCACGAGCTTGACCGCCTGCTCGTCGGGGACGGAGATTCCGTAGGTGTCCTCGAGCTCTTGCACCATCGTGTACAGGTCAAGCGAGTCGATGGCGAGATCCTCGCGAAAGCGCGTGCCCAGCTGAACGCGCTCCGGGTCGAGCTCGAGCTCGTCGGCCAGGTGCGAACGGATCAGTTCCAGGACCTCCTCACGGGTCATGCGCAACGGGTCACGATAGCGCCGGGTCAGGACGCGCCCCGGCGCCTGCGCTCCTGGCCAGGCCATCCGCCGGCCGGCGCGCCCGCCGCTCAGGAGGCCGTCGGCGCGCCCGCGCGACGCAGTGCACCCGCGGCTTCGAGCGCGCTGTGCGTGCGCCCGACGACGTCCTCTTCGACGCCGCGGCGCGCGCGCAGGATCGCCTTGGCGATCCCCTGGCGGGTGAAGCTGCCATGCGCGACGACGCCGAGGTGGCGCAGGCCGAGCAGGTAGGCGCCGCCCTGACCCTCGGGGTCGATCTCCTCGACGAACGGACGAAGGCCGCCCGAAAGCAGGAGTCCACCGAGCTTGCCGCGGGTCGACGCGTTCGCGATGTCGCGAATCGTGTGGAGCATCGTCTGCGAGACGGCCTCGATCAGCTTCAGCGCGACATTGCCGGTGAATCCGTCGGTGACGACGACGTCGGCCGCGCCGTTCAAGACGCCGTCACCCTCGATGTTGCCAACGAACGTCAGCACGTCGCTCGCGCGCGAGCGGGCGAGCAGCGCCTCGTGGGCCTCGATCACCACCTGGCTGCCCCTTTCGGGCTCGATGCCGTTGGACAGCAGGCCGACCCGAGGGCGTTCGACGCCGAGGACCGCGCTCGCGTAGGCGGCGCCCATGAATGCGAACTGGACGAGGTACTCGACGCGCACATCCGGGTTCGCGCCGACGTCCAGCACGGTCACCGGATGGCTCGGGACCGGAACGGTGATCGCGAGCGCGGGGCGGTGGATGCCGTGCGCACGACGAATGTGAAGCTGCGCGGCGACGAGCGCGGTGCCCGTCGAGCCGTTGCAGACGAGCGCTGCGGCGCGACCCTCACCGACGGCGCGCGCGGCGAGGACGATCGACGCGTCCGGCACCGTGCGCACCGCGCGCGCGGGGTTCTCCTCCTTGGCGATCGAGCGCGGCGCGTCGACGACCTCGACGCCGCCTCCGCTCGGCCCGAGCTGGTCCGCGGGACCGAACAGCAGCACCTTGACCCCTGCGGCTGCTGCGAGCCGCGCCGCGGCTGCGACCTCGGCCGGCCCGAGATCGGCGCCGTTCGCGTCGACCGCGATGACCGTCACGTTGACCCGGCGGACCTTCTAGTGGTCGTGATCGTGGTCGTGGTCGTGCTCAGGCGACGCCACGACCTCACGCCCAGCGTAGTAGCCGCACGTCGGGCAGACGCGGTGCGGGCGACGCGGACTGTGGCAGTGCGGGCACTCGTTCAGCGCCGGCGCGGCCATCTTGTGCTGCGCGCGACGCTTTGCGGTCCGGCTGTGCGACTGCTTGCGCTTGGGTGCTTGCATCGGCCGGCAAGCCTAGCAGCCGGGCCGCCCACGCTCCGCGGCCGGCCTGAGCCGCTAGCCGGATCGTTCAGCGGTCGCGCCGGCGACCAGCGCCGCCAGGCCCTCCTCGATCGCCGCGACCGCGCCACTCGACTGCTCACCGAGCTCGTGTCGCTCCGCCAACCAGGCCGCGCTGTTGTATGTGAGCCAAACGCGCCCGTCGGCGTCCTCCCATGCCAGAGCCTTGAGCGGCAGGTCGATACCCGCGCTCTGCCGATCGATCATCAACGGCGTGCCGCCACGCGGGTGGCCGAACAGGAGCAGCTCCGTCGGGCGCAGCTGCATGCCGACCTCGGCGGCACCCGCGCCATGGTCGATGCGGGCGAAGACGCGCAGGCCGGCGCGTTGCACATGCTCCACCAGGCGGTCGACCGTCTCCTTGACGGAGAGTTGGCTTTCGCAGGAGATAAGTCCGTGGTCCGGCATGCGGTCCTCCGTTTCAACGCCTGCCACGCGTCGTGGGCATCGCGGTCAACGATCGAGCTTCAGCTCGGCAAGCTTCGCCCAGCGGGGATCGGGCGCGCTCTCGTGGCGGTGCCCGGGCCCGAGCTCGCGCAGCGGCTTGGCACAGACGACGCAGAGCCCGGGGCAGTCCGCCGTGCAGACGATCTGGTCCGGTAGCGCGAGCGCGAACGCGTCGCGCGCGAAGGCGCGCAGATCGAGGAGCTCGCCGTCGACGTAGGGGCTCCGGAGCTCCTCGCCGCTACCTGGGAGCTCGACCTCGCGGACATCCACCGCGACTGCCGGTGCCGCGTCCTCGAGACAGCGCATGCACGGCCCCGCGACCGCGGCCGCGAAGCGCAGGTGCAGCGCGTAGCCGCCTCCGGTCATGCGCGAGACGTCGAGCTTGACCGGGACGCGGTCGGGCTGCGCGACATAGTGTTGGCCGCCGAGCTCGAGCGGGTCGAGCGCCACGACAAGGTCAAGGCGTCGCCCCTCGCCCGCTGAGAGTCGCAGCCCGCCGAGATCGAATGTGTCGCTCGCGAGCACACGCTCAGAGTAGCTGCGCCGCCTGCCGGGCCGGCGCGTTCGGGCGCTCGCTCAGCTGTGGTCGAGCTCTCGCTTGACGACCTTCCCGGTCGCCGTGCGCGGGAGCTCCTCGACGAACAGCACATCGCGGGGCACCTTGAAGCGCGCGAGGTTCTCGCGGACGTGCGCGCGCACCGCGTCGGCGTCGAGGTTGGCGTCGGTCTCGAGCACGACGAACGCTCGCAGCCGCTGGCCGTACTCGTGATCTTCGACGCCGACGACCGCGACGTCGGCGACCTCGGGATGATCGGCCAGGAGGTCCTCGACCTCGCGCGGGAAGACGTTCTCGCCGCCCGAGATGATCATCTCGTCGTCGCGCCCGGAGACGAACAGCCGGCCCTCCTCGTCGATGTGGCCGACGTCGCCGGTCGCGAACAGGCCCTCGAGAACGGTCTTGCCGTCACCCGTCGTGTAGCCGTCCATGACCATCTCGTTGCTGACGAAGATGCGCCCCGTCCGGCCCGCGCCGCGGACCTCGCGGTCCTGCTCGTCGAACAACCGCAGGCGCGTGCCGTGCGGCGGCGTGCCGGCGGTGCCAGGTGCCGCGCGCAGCTGGCGCGGCGATGCGATCGACGCCCAGGCGACCTCGGTCGAGCCGTAAAGGTTGTAGAGGACCTCGCCGAACGCGTCCATCACGCGCAGCGCAAGCTCTCCGGGCAGCGACGAGCCACTGACCGCGATCACGCGCAGCGAGCTCGTGTCATGGCGGTGGATCGTGTCGGGGCCGAGCTCGAGGATGCGCTGGAGCATCAGCGGGACGGCGACGAGCGCGCTGACCCGGTGGCGTTCGATCGACGCGAGTGCCTGCTCGGGCTCGAACCGACGATGCAGGATCAGCGTCGAGGAGAGCGCGAGACCGAGCGTGAAATGGCCGTAGCCCCATGAGTGGAAGAGCGGCGAGGCGATCAGCGTCGGTTGGCGCGCGCGCAGCGGAATCCGCGAGAACAGCGCTGCGGCGGGGTCGAGCGTGCGGGGCTGGTGGCGCGAGGCGCCCTTCGGCGAGCCCGTCGTGCCCGAGGTGAGGATGACAACGCGGCCGCGGTCGCGTGGCGGGTTGAGATCGCTGCGATCGCCCGACGCGACGAGCTGATCGATCGTCGTGAACTCGCTCGGCCCGTCGTGCCAGGCGATCACGGTGTGGCGCCCCGCCGCCGCCTGGGCACACAGCGGGATGAACTCCTCGTCGTAGATCAGGACGCGCGGCTGCTCGCGCTCACAGACCTCGGCGATCTGGGGCCCCGCGAACGACGTGTTGAGCAGCAGAAGCGTCGCGCCGAGCTTCGACGCGGCCACCGACGAGCGGACGAAGCCAGCGTGATCGCGACAGAGGATCGCGATCCCGTCGCCCTCGCCGACCCCGAGCTCGCGCAGGCCGCGAGCGAAGGCGTTCGTCTCCTCGTGGAGCTCGCGAAAGCTGACGCTTTCGCGATCGTCGTGGACCGCGGCCCGGTCGGGGTCGCGCATCGCCGAGATCGCGTAGCCGGATGCCGGGGTCGGGCCCCAGCGCTTGAGCAGGAGCAGTGTGCGGACGATCTTGTCCGGCCGTGTCGGAGCGAGCACGCCGGCCCGTGCGAGCGTCCAGCCGGTGAAGACCGTGTTCAGTAGTCGCGCGAACGGGCGCACGGCGCCTTATCCAAGCATCCCCGCCGCGAGGCGGCGAGAAGATCTAGGAAACGCCGACCTGCTCGTCGCGGCCGGCGAGACGCTCACGACCGCGCTGGACGGCGTTGATGAACTTGGTCAGGTTCGTTTCGAGGGTGTCGAGGATCTCATCGGCGTAGTCCTCCGCCCCAAGGCGAATCTCGCGCTCCTGCGCGCGGGCGTCTTCGATGATGTCCTCGGCGGCCCGCTCCGCCGCCTTGACGATCTCCTCGTCGGCGATCAGCCGCTCCGCGCGCTCGCGCCCGTCCTTGACGATCCGCTCAGCCTCGCGCTTGGCCTCCGCCAGCATCTCCTGGCGCTCCTTGACGATCCAGCGCGCCTGCTTGATCTCTTCCGGGATCGTCGCGCGCATCTGGTCGAGGATCTCGTAGATCTCTTCCTTGTCCACGCGCACCTGATCGGTCAGGGGCACCTGCTTGGCGCTGTGCACCAAGTCGTCAAGCTTGTCGATCAGAACCAGGACATCCATTGGGGTAAGGGTAGACGGTCGGCAGGCAGACGCAAAGCACTGCGCGCGTCGTTGCGGGGATTCGCTAGCGCCGCAGCTCTTCCTGCAAGCGCGTTCGCGACGAGCTCGTGGACATACGGGGAGACGTCGCCGCCGAAGGTTCGCGAGCTCCTTCACGCCGCTCGAGGACAGGAAGCTGTACTCCGGGCTCGCCATGATGTAGAGCGATTCGATCTGCGGTGCCTGCTTGCGGTTGAGCTGGTTCATCTCGAACTCGTACTCGAAGTCGGAGATCGCGCGCAGCCCCTTGACGATCGCCGCGGCACCCTGCGTCCGCGCGAACTCGACGATCAGCGTGTCGAACGCCTGCGTGCGGACGCGCGGGAGGTGCTCGGTCGAGATCCGCACGAACTCGAGCCGTTCCTCGAGCGAGAACAGCGCGTTTGATTTGCGCGAGTGACCGATCACCGCAACGATGACCTCGTCGAAGAGCTCAGCGGCGCGCGTGATGACGTCCACGTGCCCGTTCGTGATCGGGTCGTATGACCCGGGGCAGACGGCGATGCGGGGCTGGGGGCTCACGCGCGGGGAAGCTCGTACACACGAATCAGCGTATCTCCGTAGCGCCGTTCGAGCCCCAGCGGCAGCTGTAGCTCGAGCGGGTTGCGGCGGTCGGCTTCGGTGACCACGCGCGCCCCGGGCGCCAGAAGCGTCGGCAGCTCCTCGTCGAGCAGCGGGCCGAAGCTCGACGCCTCCACGTAGGGCGGGTCAATGAACACAAGGTCGTAGCTTGCTGCGCGCGGGATGGCGGCTCGCACGTCGGCGCGCGCAACGGTCGCCCGCGAACGCAGGTCGAGCGTCGCGATGTTGTGGATGATCGTGCGGATCGCGTCGAGGTCGCGATCGACCAGCACCGCACTCTCCGCGCCCCGCGACAGGGCCTCGATGGCCAGCGCGCCCGAGCCGGCGAACAGGTCGAGCACCCGGGCCCCCGAGACGTCGCCAAGGATCGAGAAGATCGCCTCGCGGGTTCGATCCGAGGTCGGTCGTGTCGATCGCCCGCGCGGGGCGCGCAGCTTCCGCCCGCCGAACTCGCCACCGACGACGCGCATCAGGCGAGCATCGTGTGCGCCGAGATCTCCGGGTAGCGCGCGGCGATTGCAGGGGCCAGCAGCAGGTGCTCCGGCTGCTCGAGAGCGGGGTCGCGCTCGATCAGCCGCGTCGCCCAGGCGCGCGCGCTGATCAGCAGGCCCTCGTCCTGCGGGAGGCTCGCGAAGCGGAACTGGCTGAGCCCTGATTGGCGCGTGCCGATCACATCCCCCTCCTTGCGGAGTTGGAGGTCGATCTCCGCGAGCTCGAAGCCGTCGTCGTGGGCGGCGAGCGCCGCGAGGCGCGGCGAGTCCTTCGGGCCGCAGAGCAGGCAGAGCGCGGCGTGCTCGCCGCGGCCGACGCGCCCGCGCAGCTGGTGCAGCTGCGAGATCCCGAAGCGCTCCGCGTTCTCGATCAGCATCACTGTCGCATTCGGGACATCGATCCCGACCTCGATCACCGTCGTCGCGACGAGCGCGTCTGCCTCGCCGGCCGCGAAGGCGGCCATCGCCGCCTGCTTCTCGCGGTGGGCCATCTGCCCGTGGATCAAGACGACGCGGAAGTCGCGCAGCTCGCCGGCGCGCAGACGCTCGAACTCCGCCGTCGCCGCGCGCAGCTCGCCGGACGCGGGCTCCTCGGACTGCTCGACGAGCGGGCAGACGACGAACGCCTGGCGCCCCGCGCGCAGCTCCTCGGCGATGCGCTCGTAGGCGCGGGCGCGGGCACGCGTCCCGGAGACGATGTGCGTCGCGATCGGCTGGCGGCGCGCCGGAAGCTCGCGCAGCCGCGTCTGGTCGAGATCGCCGTAGGTGCAGAGCTGGAGAGTGCGCGGGATCGGCGTAGCGGTCATGTGCAGGACGTGCGGCGCAAGTCCGTCCGGGGCCTTGGCATCGAGCGCCGCGCGCTGGCGCACGCCGAAGCGGTGCTGCTCATCGACCACGACGAGCGCGAGGTTGCGAAAGCGCACCGGCTCCTCGATCAACGCGTGAGTGCCGACGAGCATCGAGAGCTCGCCGCTCTGCAGCCGCCCGAGGATCTCCGCACGTCGTGCGGCGGGCGTCGAGCCGGTCAGCAGAGCGAGCGTCACCGGCTCGCCGCCGAGCAGGCGCTGGATCGTCGCGAAGTGCTGCTCGGCGAGCGTCTCCGTGGGTGCCATCAGCGCCGCCTGGGCACCCGACTCGACGGCACGCAGCATCGCGTGCAGCGCGACGACGGTCTTGCCGCTGCCGACCTCCCCCATCAACAGTCGCTGCGCCGGGACCGCTCCGCCCAGCTCCTGCGTGATCTGCGCAATCGCGGCCTGCTGGTCGCCGGTCAACGTGAAGGGCAGCGCGCTCGCCAGCCAGCGCGCGCTGAGGGCGGGCGGTGCGTCGAGCGCGATCCCGTGGGCGTCGCCGCGGCGCAACAGGCGCCGACGCAGCAGGCCGAGCTGGAGCAGCAGCAGCTCCTCGAACGCGAGCCGCACCCGGCCGCGCTCGACCTCCTGCTCGCCGGCGCCGAAGTGCAGCGCGTCGATCGCGGCGGCGCGCGCAGGCAGCCGCTCGGCGGCGCGGAGCCGCGCCGGCAACGGCTCATGGATGTCCGCGATCCTGGGCCGGGACTCACGCATCAGCGCGAGGATCTGGGTGCTCGAGAGGCCCTCCGAGGCCGCGTAGTGCGCGACGTCCTCACCGCCCTCCGCGGTCTCCTCCGTGCGCGCGTGGGTCGCGACACGGAACCGGTTGCGGGCCTCGTACTTGCCGTGCAGCACGAGCCGCGTGCCCGGCGGGTAGCGGCTCGCAAGCCACGGCTGATTGAAGAACGTGGCGAGCATCGGTCCGGTCTCGTCGGCCACGGTGGCCTCGACCATCGGGCGCATGCCGCGCCGGCGCACCGGCCGCTGCGTGATCGAGCGGACCTCGACGATCACGGTCGCCGTCTCGCCGGGAGCGAGCGCGGCGACGGTGCGTCCCTCGCGCCGGGCACGGGGTGGGTACTCGAGCAGCTCGCCGACGCTGCGCAGCCCGAGCAACTCCGCCGCCTCGGCGGCCTTGCCCTTCAGCGGCAGCGGCCCCTCGAGCAGCGAGGGCCGCGGCCAGCGGACACTCGCGAGCAGGCTCTCGCGTGAGGAAACCCCACCGCCGGCGAAGCCGGCCATAACACCTTGACCCGAAGCAAGCAGCGTCACGGATGCATGATGAACGCCTACTCGGCGCTCAACAGCCACCAGTGGCTCGGCTGCCCGCCGTCGCGGTGCTCGAGCTCGAGCCCACCGGGAACGAGTGCCGCGACGTGCTCGCTCGCGAGGGGTGCGTCTGCGCCGGCGATGCAGGTGATCAGCTCGCTCCCGTCGCCGAGCCTCGCGATCACGCGCGCCAGCGTCTGCTCGGGTTCGCCCCAGGCGACCAGCGTCTCCTCGACGAAACCGACGGCGTCACCGGCGCGGAAGCGACCGCCCGCGTCATCCCGCGCGGCCGGCGCGACCGAGCCGCCGCGAACCCGCTCGAGCGCAGCGGCGATCGCCTGCGCGTTCGCTTGCGCGGAGCGTTCCGGCGAGTACGCGACGAGCGCCGCGAGCGCCGTCTGCTGCGAGCGCGAGGGAACGACGACGACCTGCTTCTCCGACAGCTCGGCGGCCTCCTCGGCAGCCAGGACGACGCTCGCGTCGTTGGTCAGGACGACCACTTCCTCTGACGGAACGGCGTGGATCCCCGCCAGCAGCTCGTAGGTCGAGGGGTTGAGCTTCGGGCCGCCGTCGACGACGTGCGCGCCGAGGCTCTCGAACAGCGCGCCGATGCCGCGCGTCGCGACGACCGCGAGGACGCTGCAACGGACCGCCTGCGCCGCGCCGCGCGCGATCCGCTCGGCGACCTGCTCCTGCATGTCGGCCACATCGAGGTGCGAGACCTCGCCGGCATCGGCGAAGACGGCGGTCGCGTGGTCCGGCTGATCGGTGTGGACGTGCACCTTGAGCGTCGTGGCGTCGCCGACGACGAGCACCGAGTCGCCGAGCTGCTCGAGCGCGGCGACGTAGCGGCTCGGCTCGAGCCCCTGGCCGATGACCGCGAAGTTCGTGCAGTAGCGATAGGTGGAGGAAGCGTGATGCGGATGGCTGATCCGAGCCGGGGCGTGATGGGCGAGCGGTGGCGGCTCGTTGCCGCGCAGCGCCGCGACGATGCCGGCGAAGATGATCGTCAGGCCGTAGCCGCCGGCGTCGACGACGCCAGCGTCGCGCAGCACAGCGAGCAGGTCCGGCGTTCGCATGACCGACGCCTCGCCGGCCGCGACCGCGCGCTCGAGCACGGAGGCGATCATGTCGTCTTGGATCTCGCTCGGGGAGTCGGGATCGAGGCGCGGGTCGGGCATATGGGCGAGCTCTACCGCGACGCGGCTTGCCATCTCGCGCACCACGGTGAGGATCGTTCCCTCCGCCGGCTCGCGCACCGAGGCGTAGGCGCGGTCGGCAGCGCGCGCGAGCGCAGCGCCGATCAGCGTCGCATCGACGAGCTCGCCGGGCCTGCTGACGAGCTCCTCGGCCGCCCCGCGGATCAGTTGCGAGAGGATCACGCCGCTGTTGCCGCGCGCGCCGAGCAGCGCCGCGCGCGCGACGGCGTCGACGATGTCCTCGCGACCGATCTCGTCGATCGTGCGGTTGCCGTCAGCACCGAGGCGGTCGAGCTCATCGACCACCGCGCGGAGCGTCAGCACCATGTTGTCCCCCGTGTCGCCGTCGGCCACGGGAAAGACGTTGAGATCGTTGACCTCTTCGCGGCGTGCCTCGAGCTGCGCGAGCGCGCCCGCGACGATCGTGCGGAAGCGGACGATGTTCGGGTCAGTCACGACCCGCTACAGGGCTTTGGTGACCTTGCCCGCTTTGAGGCAGCGCGTGCACACGTACACGCGGCGGGCGGTGCCGTCCTCGACGATGCGGACCTTCTGCAGGTTCGGATCGAAGCGCCTGCGCGTCGCAACCATCGAGTGGCTCCGGGAGTTGCCGAATGCCGGACCCTTGCCGCAGGAGTGACAAACCTTGGCCATCGCTTGGGCAGTGTAATGGGTCGGGCGAAAGAGCCTCCCACGCGGCGAGCAACCCGCAGGCGCGTTCCCTAACATGTGCGTCGTCACGCGACGCTCTTGGCTGCCTTCCGGGCGGTGTCTGCGCGGCGAGCCGTAGCGTCACGCCCGCACCGCGGGCCTCAGTCAGCACTCTCGAACCCAGGAACGGTGACCCGTTGATAGGACTCGCGCGCTGGTGCAGCAATCACCGCCGATCGTGATCGTTGGTTGGATCGTCATCGCGATCGTCGCGTCGGTCGCCGCGCAGGCGGTCGGGCGCAGCTACGCCACGAACTACACGCTCCCGGGCACTCAGTCCCACGACCGCGCTCGACCTGCTCGAGCACAACTTCGGCGCGCAGAGCGGCGACAAGGACACGCTCGTCTTCCACGTCGGCAGCGGGACGATCGATAGCCCGGCAGTGCGCGCGGCGATGCTGCCGCTGCTCGAAAAGGTCAAGACGGCTTCCCGCACGTCGACGGCGTGAGCTGAGCCCCTACTCGCCGGCGGCGCGGTCGAAGTCTCGCGTGATCGCAGACCGCATTCGAGACGATCTTCTACGACCAGCCGGCGAACATGCTCGAACATCAACACGGGCAAGCCGCTCTGACGCTCGCCAAGACGCGCACGTGGCCGGTGTCCAGCTGGCGCCGCCGGCGGCGCCGTCGTCGAGGCATGCGGAGGGCTTCAACATCGGGCCGGCGACGGAAGTCGGGGTGCTCGCCGCGCTCGTAATCCTGCTGATCACGTTCGGCTCGCTGGTCGCCGCCGGCATGCCGCTCGTGACTGCGGCCTCGGCCTGATCAGCGGCGTCGGGTTGATCGGGCTCGCGACGCACGTCACGAGCATCTCGAACGTCGGGCCCGAGCTGGCGCTGATGATCGGGCTCGGCGTCGGGATCGACTACGCGCTGTTCATCGTCACGCGCTTCCGCGAGAACTACCGCCGCACGCACGACGTCGAGCGGTCGCTCGAACGAGGCGATGGACACCTCCGGCCGCGCGATCCTGCTCGCCGGAGCGACCGTCGTGATCGCGCTGCTCGGCATGTTCGCGACCGGCGTCAGCTTCATGTACGGCCTCGCGATCGCGTCGGTGCTCGGCGTGCTGCTGGTGCTGCTGGCCTCGCTGACGCTGCTGCCGGCGATGATCTCGCGCTTCGGCGAGCGGGTCGTGCGGCCGAGGCGCGCGCGGCGGCCGCGACGCCCGAGGAGCGGGCGAGGCCGCCTCGCGATTCGGCTGGCGCACCTGGAGCCAGTTCGTCCAGGCGCCACCCGACCCGCTGGCGCTCGTCTCGCTGGCCGTGATGGTCGCGGTGCTGCTCCCGGTCTTCGCGTTGCGCCTCGACACGAGCGACGCGGGCAACGACCCCTCGAACCTCAGCTCGCGGCACGCCTTCGACCTGCTCGCGCAGGGCTTCGGAGCCGGCTTCAACGGGCCGCTGCTCGTCGTCGCGGAGCTGCCCATCGGCCGGCGACAAGGCCGCGCTGCCGGCGATCGCGCGCGGCGGTCAAAGGGACACTCGGACATCGTGCGCGTGAGCCCGAACTCGGTTCTCGCCGAGCGGTCGACGTCGCGGTCTTCGAGGCCTACCCGGGATCGGCGCCGCAGGCGCCCGCAACGACGACGCTCGTCAACACAGCTGCGCAACAACGTGCTGCCGCCGCTTCGCGCAGAGCGCCCGACACAACCGTGCTCGTCGGTGGCTTCACGGCCGGCTCGATCGACTTCTCGAACGTGCTCTCGGCCAAGCTGCCGCTGTTCATCGCGATCGTCGTCGTGCTCTCCGCGTTGCTGCTGCTCGTGATGTTCCGCTCGCGGTGATCGCGATCCAGGCGGCGGCGATGAACATGCTCAGCATCGGCGGCTCGCTCGGCGCGACGGTGGCGGTCTTCCAATGGGGCTGGCTGTCGAGCCTCTTCGGCGTGCAGAAGGGCCCGATCGAGCCATGGATCCCGGTGATCATGTTCGCGGTCGTGTTCGGGCTCTCGATGGACTACGAGGTGTTCCTGGTCTCGCGCGTGCGCGAGGAGTGGATCCGCAAGGGCGACGCGAGCAGCCGTCACCGACGGCCTCGCGTTCACCGGGCGCGTGATCACCGCGGCTGCGGCGATCATGGTCTGCGTCTTCCTGTCGTTCATGCTCGGCGACGAGCGCGCGATCAAGGAGTTCGGCTTCGGCCTGGCAATCGCCGTGTTCCTCGATGCGGTCGTCGTGCGCTGCGTGCTGCTCCCGGCCGTGCTCGAGCTGCTCGGGCCGGTGACCTGGCGGCTGCCGAAGTGGCTCGACGTCCGCCTGCCGCAGATCAATATCGAGGGCCACGCGGCGCGCGGTGCAGCCGCCGAGCGCCCGGTCCACCGGCCGCTCGAGCCGGAAAGCGAGCCGGCCGGAGCTTAGGACGCGAGCTCGTCGCGCAGGCGCGCGAGCGTGAGCACGGCGTGCGCCGCCTGGGCGCCGTGGTCACGCTTGCGCCCACCGGTGCGTTCGAGCGCCTGGTCCATCGAGTCGACCGTCAGCACGCCAAACGAGCACGGGACGCCCGTGCTCAGCTGGACCTCCTGGATGCCGCGCGCACATTCGGTGCAGACGTAGTCGTAATGGTCGGTCTCGCCGCGGATGATCGCGCCGAGGCAGGCGACGCCCGCGTAGCGCCCGCTCTGCGCCGCGTAGAGCGCGGCAGCGGCAGCTCGAAGGCACCGGGCACGTCGAAGATGTCAACGACCCCGGCCAGTTCGTGCCGAGCCCCTTGAGGTTGGCGCACAGCAGGGTCCCGCAGGCCCCAGCAGTGCTCGCAGTGCCCGCAGTTGAGTGTC
>CAVPFP010000019.1:0-16583 GCA_963703775.1 uncultured Solirubrobacterales bacterium
GCGGCGGCGGGCGGGACTCGCACGGAGGCCCACGCCTCGGGGAAGGTGACCAGGCGACCCTGATCCTCGTCCCAGAGCTTCAGCCGCGTCGCGCGCAGACCGTCCCAGAGGGTGATCGTCGGCACCTCGCGGAAGACCTCGATTTCGTCGTGTGCCCTCTTCAGGTTGTAATTCGGGATGCGGGCGTTGAGATGGTGCACGTGGTGAAAGCCGATGTTGCCGGTGAACCGCTGCAATGGCTGGGGCAGCTTAGGAAAGAGCTGCCGCGCAGCGCCGGCGTCGCGTAGGTCCAATCGGCGCCGCGCTCCCAGTAGGTATCCTCGAACTGGTGCTGGACGTAGAACAGCCAGATCCCGGCCGAGCCCGCGAGCATCGCCGCGGGCCTGAATGAGCAGGAATGGCGCCACCGACCAGCAGGCACAGGCCGGCGACCAGGTCGCCAGCGTGATGTTCGTCGCGTGGATGCTGCGGCGCTGTGCGGGCCTCGCGGAGCTCGTGACGATCCGCGGGCCGATGATCATCGCGAACAGCGGGCCGAGGCCGAACATCACGATCGGGTTGCGGAACAGGCGGTAGCCGAGACGGCCACGCCGATCGCGCCCGACGTATTCCGCGACCGTCAGGGTCGGAACGTCGCCCTGCCCGCGGCGGTCGAGGTCGGCGGCGGTCGCGTGATGGACGGCGTGGTTGTGGCGCCAGCAGTGAAACGGCGTCATCACGAACAGCCCGAGGACGGTGCCGAGATAGCGGTTGCCGCGCCGCGAGGGCAGGAACGAGCCGTGGGCGCAATCGTGAAACACGATGTAGGTGCGCAGCAGGAAGCCGGCCGCCGGCACCGCGAGCGCCAGGGTGAGCAGGTAGGAGACGCGCATGGAGAAGTACATCGCGACCCACAGGGCGAGGTACGGCAACACCGAAGTGGCCAGGTCGAGGATGCTTCGCCGAAGGCTCGGCCGGGCGTAGGCGGCAAGCTCCTTCGACCAGGCGATCGGGGGCGACTGATCCGGCAAAGCGGAGTATGTAACGGCCTGCCGGGCCGCTGGCTGGGATTTCACGGTGGCTCCCGTCGATCTGAGCGCGGCCGGAGCCGCCGCGATGTTGCGTCCGAGCATACCGCGCATGGCGGCGTCGCGAGCCAACTGGCACGGGCAGATTCGCGCACCGTCCAAGAAGGGACCGACCGAGACTGGGCTGCGCCGCCGCTCGGGTAGCGCCGGCGATGCGGACAAGCTGGACGGATGTACCGGACGCGGCTTGCCGCCCGGCCGGACCCTAACTACCGCTCGGCGCCGGCGCGCTGCGCGCTGCTTGCTGCCAGCGACCGACCGTGCGCCGCAGCAGGATGTAGCCGGCGATCCCCGGTAGCGTCGGCAGCCAGAAGGAGATCGCGCGGTAGGCGAGGACGGCGACGATCGCCTGGGCACTGGGCACGCCGAAGGCTACGAAGCTCCCGATCATCGCGCCCTCGACCGCGCCGATTCCGCCCGGCAGCGGCAGCAGGCCGCCAAGCTGCCCGAGGAAGTACCCGAGCACGATCACGCCGACCTGCGGATGCGCGCCGAACGCGGCGAACGAGAAGGCGAGCGCGCAGACGTCGAATCCCCAGTAGAGGACTGCCCCGAGTAGCCCGGGCCGGCGCTCGACGAGCAGCGAGCCGAATGGCGGTCCGCGCCCCGTCCCCGAGCGCGGTGGGTGCGCTGGCCACGGCGCGGACGAGCCGGCACCACCACCGAGGACCGCCGGCGATCCGCGCGAGGCGGCGCTCGACGTCGTGCGGGAGCAACGCTGCGCTGATCACGGACACCGCGACGCCGACGCTCAACACGGCGGGCAGGACCGTGAGCTCGAATGGCCCTCGGCCTGGGAGGAGATGCAGGCCGACCGCGAGACCGAACACGAAGACCGCGCCGAGGAACACCGCGTATTGGATAAACAGGTTCGCGACCATGCGGCACGCGACGACGCGCGGCGCGACCCCCGCCCGACCGAGCGCCCAGACCGTCAGCGCGACCGCTCCGGCGCCGGCCGCCGCGAGCAGGCGAATTGCGGCGATCCCGGCGAGCGGTATCTGGATGCTCGCGCGCCAGTCAAGGCGCGCCACGCCACGCCCGAAGACGGTGCGAAACAACAGTGCGTAACCGCCGATCGAGGCGAGCTCGGCCACGGCGGCGACAGCAAGCCACGCCGGGTCGCCGCGGCGCAGCCTGCCCCAGGTCTGCTTCAAACCGGCAAGCTTCGGGAGCAGGAAGTAAAGCCCGACGAGCACCACGAAGATCACGGCGACCGTCATGACGATGCGCCTGCGCCCGGGCACACCGGGCGGCGGGTCGTGCGCGCCCGATTGGAGCTCAGCTTTCTCATGCGCAGTCATCGGTCGCCGTAGCCCTACCCGTCGCCGGAGACGACGACACGGGCGCCCGGGAGGTTACGCGGGCGCCCGAGCGGGTATTGACGTGGGATGCCGCTCAGTGGGGTCAGCGTCGGGCGGTTGGAGGCTGCCCGTCGCGAGCGCTGCTGAGGGTTCCGATGGCGGCGAAGCGGCAGAGCACGAGTGTCCCGGAAGTGGGGCCACTGGCACTCGCTGACGAGGAGGCCTCGCAGGAGCTCCTCGACGATGTGCATGCGGAGGCGCGCAAGCAAGCCGGCGCCAGCGACGCAAGGGAGTTCGGGCGCCCCGGTCGACCGCTCGACCGCGACGCACCGTTCATCGTCGGCTTCAGTGCGACGTTCGGAGCCGTCTGCGCGCTGGCGCTCGCCTATCTGGTGGTCGCCGCCGGGCAGATTCTCGTACTGCTCGGGCTCGCCTTCTTCATCGCCGTTGGCCTCGATCCGGCGGTGCGCTGGCTCTACCGGCGCGGCCTGCCGCGGTGGCTCTCGGTGTTCATCGTGCTGTTCGTCGTCGGCGGGACGGTCATCGCGTTCTTCGCCAGCGCAATTCCGGTGGTGATCACCCAGGCCAGCCACCTCGCGAACGCGCTCCCGCACTACCTCCGCTCGCTGCAGCGGGGACACGGCGAGCTCGCGCGGCTCAACCACCAGTACCACATCGTCGGCCGGCTTCAGAGCGTGTTGAAGGGCAAGTCGGTGTCCTTCGGCTCTGCGCTCGGCATCGGTGAAGCGGTGCTCGGGTTCGTGACATCAGTCGTCGTCGTGACGATCGTCACGGTCTATGTGCTGCTGGACCTGCCGCGCGTGAAACGCGGCATCTACTCGCTAGTGCCGAAGACCCGCCGCGCACGCGTCGTGCTGATCACCGACGCCGTCTTCGATCGCGTCGGCGGGTACGTCCTTGGCAACCTGCTGACGTCGGCGATCGCGGGGGTCCTGACCTGGGGTTGGGCGCTCGCGTTCGGCATCCCCTATGCGCTGCTCTCAGCGCTGCTCGTCGCGATCCTCGATCTGATTCCGATCATCGGCTCGACGATCGGCGGCGTGATCGTCTCGCTGATCGCGCTGTCGGTTTCGCTCCCGATCGCGATCGCAACCGCCGCCTTCTACATCTTCTACCGCTTCCTCGAGGACTACCTCCTGACCCCACGGATCATGGTGCGCACGGTTGCCGTGCCGGGCCTCGTGACGGTCGTCGCGACCGTCCTGGGCGCCGCGATCCTTGGGATCATCGGCGCCCTCGTCGCGATCCCGATTGCAGCGGCGGTCAAGCTCCTGCTCGAGGAGGTCGCGAAGCCGCACCTCGACGAGAGCTGATTAACCACTTCGGGCCCCGCCGCCGGATGTCCGGCACAGGGCCCGTGGTCTTACGGTTGTCGTCCCGCCCCTGACGCCCAGTTGCGCGCTAGCACGCGGTCGGGTCCCATCTACTCTCACTGGGACGCCTCACCAGATCGGGCGCCGTGGCCGGCGGGTTTCTACGAAAGGCGACTCCGGTCCATCGGGAACTCCTTTCTCCGTACTACCCCCTCCGTTTTACCACCAACTCGGGGACTGTCAAGGGTGCGCCCGCGGGCCCTGTCAGATCAGCTCGACCACGACCTCCGCGCCGGCGTCGAGTTGCCCGTCGCCGGCGGGGATCAGCGCGAACGCTTCGGCGCCGAGAAGCGAGCGCAGGACGTGCGACCCCTGCGCGCCGGTGCTCGCCGCCCACCAGCCGTCGTCGCGGAGCTCGAGCGTGCAGCGCACGGCGTGGATCCGGCCCGGCTCGCGAGCGACAGGTTCAGCGAGCTTGGCGCGCGCGCGACGGGCGTCGGGACGCTCGCCCGCCAGGGCGAGCAGCGCTGGGCGCACAAAGATCAGAAAAGTGACGAACGTCGACACCGGGTTCCCGGGCAGGCCGAAGACGAGCGTCGCGCCGCGGGTGCCGAACAGCGTGGGACGACCGGGGCGTAGCGCGACGCCGGCAAACTCGCGCGCGACTCCAAGCGCGTCGAGGACGGTCCCGACATGGTCGTGCTCGCCGACCGACATTCCGCCGCAAACGACCACAACGTCGGCGCCAAGGGCGCGCTCGAGCGCCTCCTCGATCGCGGGCGCGCTGTCGCGTGCGCGCCCGATCGAGTGGACCTCGCCGCCGGAGCCTCCGACGAGCGCTGGAATCACGACCGCCCCGGAATCGTGGACACTCCCCGGCGACAGGCTGCCGCCGACCGCGACGAGCTCGTCACCGGTCGTGACGACGCCGACACGCGGCCGCCGGTACACGGTCAGCTCCGCAGAGCCGAGCGCGGCGAGGATCCCGAGCTCGGCCGGGGTGAGGCGCACCCCCGGCTCGAGCAGCGCGTCGCCGGCCCTGACGTCCTCGCCGGCGTAGCGCACGCTCGCCCCGACGGGCACGGACACGACGAGCTCGACGTCATCGCCATCGCGACGCGTGTCCTCGACGCGCACGACCGCATCGGCCCCCGGTGGGATCGCGGCGCCGGTCGAGATCGCGCACGCCTCCCCCGCGCCGAGCGCACGGCGCGAAGGAGCGCCCGCGCGCGACTCCGCGACGACGCGAAGCCGTGCACCCGGAGCGCTTTCGCTGGCGCGCAGTGCGAAGCCGTCCATCGCCGAGTTATCAAACCCGGGCAGGTCAGCCGCCGCTCGCACCGGTTCCGCGAGCACGCGGCCCAGCGCCCACGAGAGCTCGACACGCTCGGTGGCGAGCGTCGCGACGCGCGAGAGCACGAGCGCACGTGCTTGCTCGAGCTCAATCGCCTGCCTGGGCACGCCTTGACTCAGCCCCCGATGTAGGACATCTCGACCCGCGAGTCGGGCTCGTCCAGCCTCGGCGCGCAGCTGCGCACGCTCCGCCGAGTAGCGATCGGCGCGCGAGCGCCAAATCGAGCTGACCAGCGCCTCGAGCTCCGCGTCGCTTGCGCCGGAGCGCAGCGGTGCGCGCAGGTCGTGGCCGGCGCTCGCAAACAGGCAGGTGTAAAGCCGCCCGTCGGCGGAGAGCCGGGCGCGCGTGCATGACGAGCAGAAAGGGCTGCTCACAGAGTGGATGAAGCCGATCTCACCGGCGCCATCGCGGTAGCGATAGCGCGTCGCGACCTCTCCAGGATCGCATGGCGCGAGCGGCTCGATCGGCCAGCGCGCAGCGATCGCATCGCGCAGCTCGGCGGCGGGCACGACATCGGCCGCGCGCCATCCGTTGGTCATGCCGACGTCCATGTACTCGATGAAGCGCACGATCTGATCGCCGCCGCGGAAGCGCTCCGCCATCGGGATCACGCAATGCTCGTTGACGCCGCGGCGCACGACCATGTTGATCTTCACCGGCGCGAGGCCGGCGGCCTGAGCCGCGTCGATGCCGGCGAGCACAGCCGCCAGCGGCACACGAGCGTCGCTCATCGCGGCGAAGACCGCCGGGTCGAGCGCGTCCAGGCTGACCGTGACGCGTCTCAGGCCGGCCTCGCGCAACGCCCGCGCGTGGCGAGCCAGGAGCGTCCCGTTCGTCGTCAATGCCAGGTCCTCGATCCCGGGGATCGCCGCGATCTGGGCCACGAGCAGCTCGAGCTGGTTGCGCAGCAGCGGCTCCCCGCCGGTCAGTCGGACCTTGCGCACACCAAGACGCGCGAACACGCGGCACAGACGCGCGAGCTCTTCGAAGCTGAGCAGCTCATGCCGCCGCAGGAATGCGTAGTCGCTGCCAAAGACCTCGCGTGGCATGCAATAAGGACAGCGCAGGTTGCAGCGGTCGGTGACCGAGATCCGCAGGTCGCGCAGCGGCCGCGCGAAGCGGTCGACGACTCCCGTCATTGGATCCAGCTTAGAGGCTAGGTGCGGCGCAGCTGCGCCGCGAGCTCGTCCGCAGCGCTTTCGTTGAGCGGGCAACAGCGAGGATCGTGCTCGGCGGCGAGGCTGACGAGCAGGCGGTGAAGCGTCGCGCGCTCGTCGTTGCTGAGCGGGGCGAAGAACTCCTCCTCCATCGCGCTCACGATCCGGCGCATCTTGGCGAGCTCGCTGGTGCCCTGAGCCGTGATGCTGACGACGTGGCGGCGGCGGTCCTGCGCGTCGCGCTGGCGAACGATCATGCCGCGCTCCTCGAGCGAGTCCAGCAGTGCCACCAGACGGCTTGGGTCGAGCATCAGCGCCTCCGCGATCGCCGCCTGGGTCGCACGGGCGCCCTCACTGAGCAGTGCGAGGACGCTGTAGTCGTATAGCTCGAAGCCTGCGTCAGCGACGCGCGCGACCGCCAGCGCCTTGCAACCGACAGCGAGGTTCACGAGCAGGTAGGCAGTACTGTCGGCGAGCTCGCGGGCAATCGCCGGGGCGGGCTGGGGCTGCTCTTCGAGGACCACGTCGCTCATCTGTTACGGAAGTGTAGCGGTCAAACGATCGGACTGTGCTACCGTTCGGCCATCAAACAATTGGGAGGCGCAAACATGGCGCATGAAAACGTTACACAGCCCGGAGCGGAGCCGGACCCGCGCCGCTGGGTGATCCTCGCGCTGATCGTGATGGCGCAGTTCATGGTCGTCCTCGACGTGGCGATCGTCAACGTCGCACTGCCGTCGATCAAGAACAGCCTGCACTTCTCGCAGGTGAGCCTGCAGTGGGTCATCACCGCTTATTCGATCCTTTTCGGCGGCGTCCTGATGCTCGGCGGCCGGCTTTCCGACCTGCTCGGGCGCCGGCGCCTGTTCGTCATCGGCCTTGCCCTGTTCAGCGTCAGCTCGCTGCTCGACGGACTGGCGTGGTCGGAGCCGTCATTGATCGCCTTCCGTGCCCTTCAGGGCCTCGGCGCCGCGCTCGTATCCCCGGCCGCGCTGTCGATCCTGACGACGACCTTCCAGGAGGGACGCGAGCGCAACGTCGCGCTCGGCGTCTGGGGCGCAGTCTCAGGCAGCGGCGGCGCCATCGGCGTGCTGCTCGGGGGCGTCCTGACGAGCGGTCTCGGCTGGTCGTGGATCTTCTTCGTCAACGTCCCGGTCGGCGTGGCCGTCATCGCAGCCACTCCGTTCCTGCTGCACGAGAGCGTCGCCGGGCTGGGGCATCGGCACTTCGACTTCGCTGGCGCGGCATCGATCACCGGCGGCCTCATGCTGCTCGTCTACGCGATGACGCACGCGGCGCAGCACGGCTGGGGAACGACTGAAACGATCGTCCTGATCGCTCTCTCGGTCGCGCTCATCGGCGGCTTCTTCGCGATCGAGAGCCGCTCGAAGGCGCCCTTGCTGCCGCTGCGGATCTTCCGCCTGCGCACGCTCTCCGGCTCGAACGTCGGCGGGCTGTTGCTGGGCGCGTCGATCTTCGCGCAGTTCTTCGTCCTCACCCTCTACATGCAGCAGGTGCTCCACTACTCGGCGCTGACGACGGGCTTCGCCTATATCGGCCTGGCGCTGACGATCGTCCTCTGCTCGGGCATCGCCCAGGCCCTGACCACGCGCATCGGCGTGCACGTCGTGATGCCGGTCGGGATGGCGATTGCGGCCGGCTCACTTGTCTGGCTGGCGCAGGTTCCGGTGCACGGCGAGTACTGGACCAACCTGTTCGGCCCGTTCCTGCTCGGCGGCCTCGGTCTCGCGCTGGCGTTCGTGCCGATGTCGATCGGCGCGCTGACGGGCGTGCGCGCATCAGAGGCCGGTGTCGCCTCGGGCCTGATCAACACCGTTCAGCAGGTCGGCGGTGCGATCGGCGTCGCAATCGTCACGACGATCGCCACGACGTTCACCAATAACTACGCCAGTGCTCATCACACGGGGACGTTCGCGCCGGCGGCGCTCGTCCACGGATTCCAAGCCGCCTTCTACGTGCTTGCCGGCATCGCCGCGGCGGGCACCGTCATCTCCGCGCTCTTGCTCGAGAGCCGGCCGGCCCTCCAGGCCGGGCCGAGCGAGGAACCAGGGCTCGCACAGGCAGAGGCAGCTGCCTGACGCCGAGCCGGCGTCGCCGCCCCGCAGATCTCCCCGCGGGGCGGCGGCGCTACCTGTTGAGCGCGACGGCGTCACCGAGCCGGACGGCGCCCGGCTCGATTACCTCGCCGTAGATGCCGCAGGCAAGCGGCTCGGTCGTCATAAGCCCGGCGCGGTAGGAGCGCAGCAGTCCGAGCGTGTCGAGGTCCGGGACACCGCTGTCCGGGTCCCGACCAGTCACCAGGCAGCGCCCCACGTGGCCGTGCATGCGGACGAGCGCAGCACCGACGCGAACCTCGCCGCCGACCCACGCGTCTTCGGCGTGAGCCGAAAGCCCGGACACCTCGACGAGCATGCGAAAGCGACGCGAGTCGACGTCCACCCCGGCCCGCTCGGCGAGCTTCGCTACGGAGGCGCTACCGACGAGCGAGACGGTGCCGTCGAGTCCGCGGTCAATGCCCCGGCCGGTCTGCGGATCGGCGTGCACGAGCCGCAGCGGGCGGCCGGCGTGCTCGGAGATGGCGGCCGAGAACGCTCCGCCGACCAGCCGCGCGCGGTAGTCACTCGAGTAGAAACGGGTGTCCACCAGCTCGCCGAGATCGACCGAACCGGCAACGACCGTGCCGTCGGGGAAGCGCAGCGACAGCGCGCCGGCGCCGATGTCGTAGCTCGCGACGAGTTCGCTCAGAGCACCGAGGACCTTGCCGTTGACCATCTTCGATCGCTCATCGATCAGGTAGAAGCAGCGGTCGTCCGCCACGCCACCCAGCTCGAGCTCGATCGCGTCGCGTCGCTGGATGCGCAGGCCCTTGACGGGCGTTGTCGAGAGCGCCGCAACGATCGCTGTTCCGGTGTTGGCCAAGGGCTCGATCGTAGGGCGTCGAGAAGCCGAGGGCGTTTGGGCGCAGGCGATGCGCGCCCCGCTCGGCGGCAGGCGGCGTAGCCCAGGAGGCCATGGCGTCAAGTTCTGCTTCGCGCGGACTTAACGAGAACGACCGCGGCTCCCTGCGCGGGGGCGCCGGCCTGGCACCGCCGATCCACCGTCCCGCAGGGTCGGCCAGTATCGCCACGAGCGCTGGCGAGAGCGACTCGACCAGGCAAGTCCGGCAGTGGCGGATACTCTGGACGCTGTGCACGTGCAAGTGCGACTGTTCGCGATGTTGCGCGAGCGCGCCGGTTCCAACCGGATCGAGCTCGAGCTCCCCGACGGTGCCACGGTCGGCGATGCGCTCGCCAAGCTCGCCGCCGGCGGACCGCTGGGCGGACTGATCGAGCTGCTGCCGGTCCGCATGGCGGTCAACCGCGACTACGCCAGCGCGGACACGGTGCTCAGACCCGACGACGAGCTCGCACTGATACCGCCCGTCAGCGGCGGCGCGCCGTACGCCATGACCCGCCTGCGCGAGGAGCCACTCGCGATCGAGGAGCTGGTGGGCGCGGTGGGGCGCGACGAGGCTGGCGCGATCGTCGTCTTCTGCGGCGTCACGCGCGAGGTCGCAAGCCTCGACTACGAGGCCTACAACGAGATGGCCGAGGAGCAGCTGTCGCAGATTGCGCAAGAGTGCGCCGAACGACACGGGCTCGCGGCGATCGCGATCGATCACCGCGTCGGCAGCGTGCCGCTCGGCGAGCCGAGCGTCGTCGTCGCGGTGTCCGCGGCACATCGCGACGAGGCGTTCGCCGGGGCGCGCGACGCGATCGACCGCGTCAAGGAGCAGGCAGCAATCTGGAAGCGGGCGGTCGAGCGCGACGGGACCGCGCACTGGGTCGACGGGATGGCGCCGCGGTGAGCGGTGAGCTGTCGCACGTGGGAGCGGACGGAAGCGCCCGAATGGTCGACATCGGGGACAAGCCGCCGAGCGAGCGGCGCGCGATCGCGCGGGCACGCGTACGAATGTCGCCCGAGACCGCGCGCGCGGTGGCCGAAGCCAGCGGGCCGAAAGGCGAAGTGCTCGCTGTCGCGCGGATAGCCGGCGTGCAGGCGGCAAAGCAGACCGGTCAGCTGATCCCGCTCGCGCATCCGATCGAGCTCACGTTCGCGGACGTCAGCGCGAGCGTCGAAGTTGCGCACGGCCTCGTTGAGCTGCGTAGCGAAGTGCGCAGCGTTGGACGCACGGGCGTCGAGATGGAGGCGATGACCGCGTGCGCCGTGGCAGCGCTGACCGTCTATGACATGGTCAAGGGGCTCGAGCGCGGCGTGGCGATCGAAGAGATCGTGCTGCTCGAAAAGACGGGTGGCAAGCGCGGCGACTGGCGGCGCGAGTAGTGCGGGCCGCGCTGATCACGATCAGCACCTCCAAGGCGGCTGGGTCCGGTCACGACGAATCGGGTGAGCGCCTCGCGGAGCTCGCGGCCGGACTCGGGCTCGAGCTGGCGGGACGCGAGCTGATCGCAGACGACCGGGAGCTGATCGAGCGGCGCCTGCGCCACTGGAGCGAAGGCGGCCGGTGCGAGCTCGTGCTCACGAGCGGCGGCACCGGCGTCGCGCCAAGCGACGTGACTCCCGAGGCCACGCGCGCAGTGATCGAGCGCGAGGTTCCGGGGATCGCCGAAGCGCTGCGCGCGAGCTCGCGCGCACACACGAAACATTGGCTGCTCTCGCGTGGCGTGGCGGGCATTCGCGGCACGACGTTGATCGTCAACCTGCCCGGCAGCCCGAAGGCGGTGGCGCAGGCCGGCGAAGCGATTGCGGAGGCACTGCCGCACGCGCTCGAGCTGATCGCGGGCCGCCCTAGCGAGCACGCCAGCGCGCCATACTGAGCCGATGGAGCAGAACGTGCCGCTCGGCGAGGCTGCTAGCGCAATCGGCGTCAGCGTCGACACGTTGCGACGCTGGGACCGCACAGGGAAGCTCGCAACCGAGCGCGACGATCGCAACCGGCGCCTGGTCCCGCAGTCGGAGATCGAGCGACTCACGCAGCGCCCCGATCGCCACCTCACGCAGGCGCCCAACTCGCCGCGCAACCGCTTCACGGGCGTCGTGCGCTCGGTCGAGGTTGGTGGCGTGATGGCGCTCGTCGAGATCGAGGCGGGCCCGTTCCTCGTGACCGCCGCGATCACGCGCGACTCGGTCGAGGAACTCGGACTCAAGCCGGGCGTCGCCGCGACGGCGTTCGTCAAGGCGACGTCGGTGATGGTCGAGCGAGGCTGACTTCGCCGGCCGCTAGCGCTGGCTGACCACAGCGATCGAGGCGGGCGGGAGGTCGAAGCGGCAGCGCTCACCGGCGGCGAGCGGCGGAGCGGAGGGGTCGCGTGCCCGCAGAATGAGGTCCGGGCCGACTCGCAGCGCCACCTCGGTCGTCGTGCCGAGGTCGAGGACCTCTTCGATGCTCGCCTCGAGCAGACCCGCAGAGCCGATCCGCACGAGCTCGGGTGCGACGCGCCAGAACACGTGTGCCCCGGCGGCGTGCACGCCGGTCGCCGCGGGAAACTCGATCTCGCCGCAGATGATCCGGCCCTCCTCCTTCACCTGCCCAGACAGTAGGTTGGGAATGCCGAGCAGCCTGGCGACTTGCGGTGAGCGCGGGCGGTCGAAAACCTCGCGCCGCAGTCCCGCCTGCACGATCCGCCCGTCGATCAGGACGAGGATCTCTTCGGCCAGCAGCGCTGCCTCCTCGGCGTCGTGGGTGACGATCACGCTCGCGATTGCGGTCTCCTGCTGAAGCCGTCGCAGCTCGCGGCGCAGCTCGCCGCGCACCGGCGCGTCAAGCGCCGCGAAGGGCTCGTCGAGCAGCAACAGCCGCGGTGCTCGCGCGAGCGCCTGGGCCAAGGCGACGCGCTGGCGCTGGCCGCCCGAAAGCTCGTCCGGCAGGCGGTTCTCGAGTCCGCCGAGCCCGAGCCGTGCGAGCCAGTGGGCGGCGAGGCCCGGATCGGCGCCGACGCCAAAGGTGAGCTGGCGCCAGACGGTGAGATGCGGGAACAACCCCGCCCCCTGCGGCACGTAGCCGATCCGGCGCCGCTCGGTCGCGACCGACTCCACGCGGTTGGTGCCGTAACTGACGGACCCGGCCCGCGCGCCGAACAGACCGGCGAGCGAGCGCAGCGTGGCCGTCTTGCCGGATCCGGACGGTCCGACGATCGCCAGCTGTGGCCGCGTCGCGGCGTGTTGCGCAGCGAGGTGGAAGTCCCCGAGTTGCAGGTCGATGTCGAAGGCGATCGGCTCGCCGGCGACCGACGGCGGCGCGGCTGCCGACGGCAGGCGCACACGTCGGTGCCGACGTGGGCCAGCATGCAGACCGCTCCCCAGCACGACGAGCGCGGCGAGGGCAAGCGCCAAGGCAGTCGGCGCCTCGGTCGTGCTCAGACCGGTGCTGCTGAACTGGAGGTAGGTGTAGACCGGAAGGGAGTACGGGTGAAAGGCGAGGATCACGGTCGCGCCGAACTCGCCGAAGGCGCGTAGCCACGCGAGCAGCAGACCGGCGCGCAGGCCGCCGCCTGCGACCGGCACGGCGATACGCACGAAGCGCGCGACCTCGCCGCGCCCGAGGGCGGCGGCGAGGTCGAACAGGGCCGGGTCGATCGCGGCGAAGCTCGCGCGGGCGACGATCACGAGGAACGGGGCCGCGACGAACGTCTGCGCGAGGACGATGCCAGCCAGCGAGTCGGTCAGCGTGCGGCCGAAGAACGTGCCGAGGGCGGTGTACGGCCCGACGACGTAGATCAACAGAATGCCGCTCATCAGCGGCGGTAGTGCGAGCGGCAGCGTGACGATGAAGCCAACGAACGAGGCGAGGCGGCCGCGAGAGCGCGCCAGCACGTAGGCGAGTGGAATCCCGAACAACGCGATCAAGACCGTCGCGATCGTCGCCGCGACCGCCGAGGTCGCGAGCGCGCCGAAGAGGCCGGGCGTCGTGAAGCCGGGATGCGCCGTCTCAGCGAGCCGAACTACGAAGCCGACGAGCGGCCAGGCGAGGTACAGCGCAAGCAGCCCGCCGAGCAGGACGAGCGGTCTGCCTCGCGAAGCCCGCGCCGCCACCGCCGGGGGCTATCTTCCGGTCGCGCTCGGGAAGAGCATTCGCAGCGGTTTGGGGACGGCGGAGCGCGGGCCAACAAGCTGCGGTCAGTTCCGCACTCGGATCCCCTGCGCGCTCATCACGCTCCCGGCCTGGCGCCCGAGCAAGTAGGAGACGAAGGATTCGGCGGCGGCCTGGTCGGGGGCCCCGTTCAGAACCGTGACGGTGTAGGGCGAGTAGAGCTTGACCTTGCCGAGAGGGATCGTGGCCAGCCCAGCAGCCTTCGCCTCGACCGCGTAGAAGAAGCCGGCATCGAGCTGGCCCGCCTCGAGGCGGCCCACCATCGTCTGCTCAGGGAAGACGTTCGTCGTCGACTGCGTCAAGGACAGGAGCGCCGGGTCGCGGTATGTCTTCGCAGCGTCTTTCAGCGCGTCGACCGTCAGGACGCCCTTCGGGTCGATCGCGGGATCGGTGCGACCGAGCAGGAAGCCCGGCAACGTGATGACCTTGTACCAGGGCATCGTCCGCAGGTCGTGCGCGAAGTTGCTTGCCGGGTTATACGCGAGGAGCAGCTCGGTCTTGCCAAAGTTCGCGTACCAGGACACCCAGCTCCCGTTGGCCGCACCCTCGAGCGACGCGTCTGCCTGCGCGCCTGCGCTGACGAAGACATCGCCAACCTCCGTCTTGCCCTTGATCTCGGCGGCGAGTGCCGTCGAACCGGCGGAGAAGCCCGTGAACGCGTAGCCGGTCGCGGTGTCGAACTTCGGGCCGATCGCGTTCTGCATCAGGTCAACGAGTGAGCCGGCGTAGAGGACGTCCACCGGACCACTCCCGCGTTGAGCAGCTGCGGCCGAGGCGCCGCCGAGCACCGCACCGCCCGCGCAGCAGAGGCCGATGACCGAGACGGCGAGGGCCAGGACGCCGATCGAGCGTGGTGTGTACATAGGCAGAAGTGGGCCGCGTCCGGCGCAATACAGGCCGCGGGCAGCCGTCCGTACCCTAGCAACGCCTAGGCTCGGGCGCGTCGGGTCAGTCTTTGGCGTCTTTGCGCACTGCGTAGCGCGCCGGGACGATCCGCTCGGTCGCCTTCGGCGGACGCACGTAGTCGCGCTCCTGACGCTTGGGCAGCTTCACGTGGTCGTGGTTGTGCAGGTGCTCGTAGGGCACCATTGACAGGAGGTGATCGATCAGGTTCAGGCGCGCGGTGCGCTTGTCGTCCGCCTCGACCACCCACCACGGACTGTGGGCGGTGTCCGTGTACTCGAACATGCGGTCCTTCGCCTCCGCATAATCGACCCAGCGGGCTCGTGCTTCGAGATCCGTCGGGCTGAACTTCCAGCGCTTGCGCGGATCCTCGAGGCGAGCCTTGAAGCGGCGCTCCTGCTCGCGGTCGGAAACCGACAGCCAGTACTTCAGCAGGGTGATGCCGTCGTTCTGGAGCGCGAGCTCGAACTCGGGCGCGAAGCGCAAGAACTCCCGGTACTGCTCCTCGTTGCAGTAGCCCATCACGTGCTCGACGCCGGCGCGGTTGTACCAGGAGCGATCGAAGAGGATGATCTCGCCCGCCGCCGGGAGACGCTCGACGTAGCGCTGGAAGAACCACTGCGTCTGCTCGCGCTCGGTCGGCGTCGGCACCGCGATGACCCGGCACGTACGCGGGTTCAGGTACGCCGTGATGCGGCGAATGACTCCATCCTTGCCCGCCGTGTCACGGCCCTCGAACAGGACGACGAGACGCTCGCCCCGCTTGACGATCCACTCCTGCATGTACACGAGCTCCGTCTGCAGGCGCAGCAGCTCCTTCGCGTATTGGCGCGGCGTCAGCTCGACAGGGGCCATGGCTGCATGATCGGTCATTCGTTGACCGGCGTTGAGAGTAGAAGCCCGTATGTCACAAATTGCGTGAAACGACGTATTAAGCAGAGAGAGATGGGCGCGCACCTCAACTGTCCCCGATGCGAGTGGCACTACCAGACGCGCAATGCGAGCTGGCACATCGAGTACTGCCCGCGTTGCCTTGCGCAGGCGCACCGAGCGGTACGCCTGCAGGCCAGCGCCCTCGGACTGAAGAGCGGCGAGCGCAGCCCGCATAGGCACGCCGCAAACAAAGCCGCGTAAGGGCAGCGCGAGGCGCGCCGACGCGAGCGAGCCGGGACCGCGACCTAGGGGCGGCTAGACTTGCCTGCTCTGCGCCCGTAGCTCAGCTGGATAGAGCGTCGGTCTACGGAACCGAAGGTCGGGAGTTCGAATCTCTCCGGGCGCGTGCGGAAGCCCTGGCGCGGCGAGTACGCGCCAGGACCCGGTCGACCCGCTCGCGCCGCGGGCAGCCCGGCGGCTCGCGCGGCGATATCGCGTCGTGATCCGTGTGGAGCGGGGCCAACAGCCCGAGATCCGCGAAGTGAACGTGGCGTATCGCCACGGCGGTCCGTGTCACTGCTCCTCGTCGTCCCCGCGCTCGGCCGCCACGTTGCGATCGAGCCGCTGTCGGTGAACACGACAGGCGATTGCCGGCGCGTGTTACGCGCAACTCGAAGACGTCAGGGCGGCTGTAGTGGCCCACCGCGTCCATGTCGAGGTGGCCGCGAGTGATCTGCGCCAGGTCAATCTCGGTGTCCAGGATGCCTTCTTCGTCGAACAGCGGTCCGGCCAGGACCGAGCCGTCGGGCGCGATGATCGCGCTCCCGCCTCGCATCAAATACTCAGCAGGATCTTCACCGATCTCCTCCTGATACCAATCCGGATACTCGCCGAGCCGAATCGCCTGGCAGGCGGTCAAGACAAAGACGCGACCCTCCAGCGCAATGTGTGTCATCGACGGATCCACGTCGGGCGGTCGTCGGCTGTCGGGGCGCAGTAGAGCTGGACGCCCTGGGCGTACATGGCCTGACGCAGTGCCGGCATGTAGTTCTCCCAGCAGATGACGGTGCCGACGCGCCCGGCGCGGCTTTCAACGGTCCCGATTGTCGAGCCGTCTCCGAAGCCCCAGATCAGCCGTTCGGTCCCGGTCGGCATCAGCTTTCGGTGGATGCCGGCGAGCCCGGCATCGGGATCGATCATCAGCACCGTGCAGTAGAGGGTCGCCCCGCGCCGCTCGATCACGCCGATCACAACGAAGATCGCCTGGGTAGCGGCAGCGCGGATCAGCCGCTCCACCTCGTCCCCGTCCAGATGCACGGCGGCGTCGAAGTAGCGCTGGTACAGGTCTCGGCCCGGCCCGCTGCGACGCCCCACGACCGCGCCGAATCCGCTGCCCTTGGGGTAACAGCCGACAAAGGCCTCTGGAAACACCACGAGCTCGCGCCGCGCGCAGCGCATTCTGCGATGAGGCCTTCGGCCT
>CAVPFP010000020.1:0-19373 GCA_963703775.1 uncultured Solirubrobacterales bacterium
ACGGGACATAGACGTCGGGGAGGAAGTGCATCTCGATGCGGATCTGGCCGTCGCCGCGGCAGACCTCGCAGCGTCCACCCTTGACGTTGAACGAGAAGCGCCCCGGCTTGTAGCCGCGTACGCGCGCCTCCTGAGTCTTCGCGAAGAGATCGCGGATCACGTCGAAGAGGCCCGTGTACGTGGCCGGGTTCGAGCGCGGCGTGCGCCCGATCGGCGACTGGTCGACCGCGACGATCTTGTCGAGCGCCTCGAGACCGCGCAGCTCGCGGTGGGTGCCCGGTCGCTGACGCGTGCGGTGCAGCTTGTTCGAGACCGCTTTCAGCAGGATCTCGTTGACGAGCGTCGACTTGCCCGAGCCGGACACGCCGGTGACGCAGGTCAGCGTCCCGAGCGGGATGCGCACGTCGATGTTGCGCAGATTGTGCATCGAGGCGCCGAGGATCTCGATCGCCCCGCTCGGCTTGCGCCGCCGTGCGGGCACCGCGATCTGGGCGGCGCCCGAGAGGAACTGCCCAGTCAGCGATTCGGGGACGAGCTCGATCTCGAGCGCCGTTCCCTGCGCGACAATCCGCCCGCCGTGCTCGCCCGCCCCGGGGCCGAGATCGACGACGTGGTCCGCGGCGCGCATCGTCTGCTCGTCGTGCTCGACCACCAGGACGGTGTTGCCGAGGTCGCGCAGGCGCTCCAGCGTCGCGACGAGCTTTGCGTTATCGCGCTGATGAAGCCCGATCGAGGGCTCGTCGAGGACGTAAAGAACCCCGACGAGCGCTGAGCCGATCTGCGTCGCGAGACGGATCCGCTGCGCTTCGCCGCCCGAGAGCGTCGCCGCCGCGCGATCCATCGAGAGGTAGCCGATGCCGACGTTCTCGAGGAAGCGCAGGCGCTCCTCGATCTCGCGCAGCACGAGCCGTGCGATGTGGCGCTCGGTTTCGTTCAGCTGGACCTGCGCGAGCCAGTCGAGCGCGGCGTGCGCCGACAGCGCGCAGAACTCGTTGATCGCGATCCCGCCGACGAGCACGGCGAGCGACTCGGGACGCAGGCGCGCGCCGTGACAGGCCGGGCACGGCCGCACGCTCATGTACTCCTCGATCTTCTCGCGCTGGTACTCGGAGTCCGTCTCGCGGTAGCGGCGCTGGAGGTTTGGCACGATCCCCTCGAAGCGGGCGCCGTAGTTGCGCTCGCGCCCGAAGCGGTTGCGGTAGCGAACCTGAACCGGCTCGCCGTTCGTCCCGTAGAGGAAGATCTCGCGCTGCTTGGCGGTCAACGAGCGCCAGGGCTTCTCGACGTCGACGCCGTAGCGCTCGGCAAGCGCGGCAGTCATCTGCTCGTAGTAGCCGGAGCTCGACCCCGCCCACGGCGCGAGGGCGCCCTGCGCGATTGAGAGGTCGGGGTTCGGCACGACGAGGTCCGGGTCGATCTCGAGCTGCGAGCCGAGCCCGGTGCAGCGCTCGCAGGCACCCTGCGGCGCGTTGAAGGAGAAGATCCGCGGTTCGAGCTCGGGCATCGAGGTACCGCACTTCAGGCAGGCGAACTTCTCGGAAAACGTGAGCGTCTCTCCCACCGCCGCGTGATCCTCATCGCGCGGCACCATCTGCACCGCGACGATCCCGTCCGCCAGCGCAGCCGCGGTCTCGATCGAGTCGACGAGGCGCTTGCGCACATCGGCGCGCATCACCAAGCGGTCGACGACGACCGAAACCTCGTGCTTGACGTTGCGGTCGAGATCGAGATAGTCCTCGAGACCGTGCAGCTCGCCGTCGACGATGACCCGCGTGAAGCCCTCCGCGCGGAAGTCCTCGAGCAGCTTGCTGAACTCCCCCTTGCGCCCGCGGATGACGGGCGCCAGGACCATGAAGCGCGTGCCCTCAGCGAGCTCGAGCACCTGATCGGCAATCTGCTCGATCGACTGGCCGGCGATCTCCTCGCCGCAGACGTGGCAGTGCGGCACGCCGATCCGGGCCCACAAGAGGCGCAGGTAGTCGTAAATCTCGGTGACCGTGCCAACGGTCGAGCGCGGGTTGCGCGACGTCGTCTTCTGGTCGATCGAGATCGCCGGCGAGAGCCCTTCGATCGAGTCCACGTCTGGCTTGTCCATCTGCCCGAGGAACTGGCGGGCGTACGCCGACAGCGATTCGACATAGCGCCGGCGACCCTCCGCGTAGATCGTGTCGAAGGCAAGCGAGGACTTGCCGGAGCCCGAGAGCCCGGTCAGCACGACGAGCGCGTCGCGCGGCAGCGCCAGCGAGATGTTCTTGAGGTTGTGCTCGCGCGCGCCGGAAACGACGATCTGATTGGACGACGCCACGTTATGTCCAATTGTACCGAGACGAACAGATGTTCGGTGGAGGAGTGGATCCGTTAGTGTGCGCAAGATGGAGCATCGCACCCTCGGCCACAACGGACCCGCAGTCTCGGTTCTCGGCTACGGCGCATGGGGCATCGGCCAGAGCATGTGGATCGGGGCGCAGGACGACGAGTCGCTGCGCTCGCTCGCTCGCGCCTTCGAGCTGGGCGTCGACTTCGTCGACACTGCCTACGGCTACGGCGACGGGCATAGCGAGGAGCTCGTGGGCCAGGCTGTTCGCGCAGCGGGCGGCGACATTCGCATCGCGACGAAGATCCCGCCCGCGAACGGCCAATGGCCCGCGCGCGCCGGCGTCCGCGCCGAAGAGACCTTCCCCGCCGAGCACATCATTCGCTGCACCGAGCGGAGTCTGCTCAAGCTCGGCGTCGAGACGATCGACGTTCAGCAGTTCCACGTCTGGTCGGACGAGTGGGTCGATCAGGGCTCCTGGCGTGAAGGAATCGAGCGCCTCAAGGAGGACGGGAAGATCCGCCAATTCGGCATCTCGATCAATGACCACGAGGCCGACAACGGAATCGCGCTCGTCGAGAGCGGCGCCGTCGACAGCGTCCAGGTGATCTACAACATCTTCGACCAGGCGCCCGCCGACCGCTTGTTCGCGGCGACACAGGAAGCGGACGTGGGCGTGATCGCGCGCGTCCCCTTCGACGAGGGCGGGCTCACCGGACTGATCCGCCCGGAAACCGAGTTCCCTGAGGGCGACTGGCGCAACCGTTACTTCGCCGGCGACCGCAAGCGCGAGGTCTGGGAGCGCGTGCAGGCGATCGCCTCGGACCTCGGCGTCGAAGTCGACCAGATGCCCGAGATCGCGCTGCGATTCTGTCTCTCGCACCCGGCCGTGAGCACCGTGATCCCCGGGATGCGCTCGCTGAACAGCGTGAACGCCAACGCCGCCGCCGCCGAGCGCGGCCCGCTCGACGAGCGCGAGCTCGCCGTGCTCGCGCGCCATCGCTGGCAGCGCGACTTCTATCCGCGCTGAGCGCGAGCCGCTAACCGCCGCATCCCGCCGCATGCGCCGCTAGGTTTTGCTTGGTCGGCCGGGTGGTTGGGTACCTTCGGCCGTGGTCAGACGGAAGCGAGGTGTGGCTGAGATGAGCGAACCGCACATCGAGGGCGATGGCGTCACTCCCGACGCTGGTGAACGCGCCGAGGAGCTGCTGAGCCGGGCGCTGCTCGATCGCGAGGCCTCGGCCGCCGTGGCGATGCATGTCGGCGGCCTGACGCTCGCTCGCGAGCTGACGATCATCTTCCACGGCCGGCGTGATCTCTCGACGATCCAGACCTACATCGCGCTCGGCGAGCACGCCGCCGGCGAGGCCCTGTCGCCCAACGAGCTGCTGCGCGTGCCGGTCTACCTCGACCTCGCGCAGGCGGACTCGCGGCGCGCAGCGCAGGACCTCTACCGCGAGCAGGCCGGCCTGCTGCGCGAGACGCTACGCGCCGCCGACACGGTGCTATCGGTCTGGTGGGAGCCGCTGACTGAGTACGCGGCAGCCCAGGTCAGGGTCGAGCGGCTGATCGGCGCCGCCGTGGAGCTGCCCGCACAGCTGCTGATGCCGATCGCGCTGCGCGCACCGGAGCGCGAGCTGATGGTCGCCGCAGTCTGCTCGGCGCGCTCGCTGACCGCCGGCGCGCCCCCGCTCGGGATCGCCTGCGTTCAGCAGGAGGTCGCCCACGTGTACCCGCTGACCGACGACCCCGAGCGCTGTCTCGAGGACTTCCTCGGACGCGCTGAGGCCCACGCGCACCGGATGGCCGATCGCCTCGCCGCGCAGGAGGCTTCCGTCGAGCGCTTCCTCGAGCTGTCGGGCGAGTGACGGTTTAGGCCGCTACGCGGTCGCTGCGCGCCGGCGCCGGCTGCGTCTCGATGTGGCGGACGAGCGCGCCCGTCAGCCGCTCGATCCTGCGCGGCAGGCCGGACGCCAGCCAGCGCGAGGTCGCCGCGGGAAGCGTCGAGACGATGATCTCGTCGAACTCGCCGGGATGCCAGGTGTCGAGCACCGCGTACAGCGGATCGCGATCGCCGGTGCGCGCATCGGCGTCGAAGCCCGCGTCGCGCAACCGCTCCGCGACGTGCTGCGCGGTGCGTTTCGCGTCCTCCCCGCCGCCGAGCGGCAGGAGCACGGTGAACCTCGCCGGCCCGCTGTCGCAGCCGCGCCCGCATCGCGGCCTCGAGACCCGGCGATGCCGCGGTCTGGTTGGCCACCACCAGGATGCTCTCGCTTCTCGACACAGCTCACGCTCCTCGCTCGCGCAGGGATCAGCCACCCGGCCCGCGGCCAGTCTGCGCGTTCGAGCGCCTGCCCGGTATGGCCCGCGGGCCAAAGATCGGGCGGGCTGAGTGCGACGCTCATGTAATCGACCGAGCGCTGGTCTCCTTCGGGGCTCGCATGCGGGCCCCGGCCGACGGCGCATGCGCCGTCGGCGGACCGGCGGGTGCGCCGGTCCGAACAGATCAGGCCGTCGCGGGTCATCTCCGCGAGCTGGCGGCGGAGGTCCCGCAGCTCGTCGCGCAGGCGCGCGGCGTACTCGAAGCGCAGGTCCTGGGCGGCCGCGAGCATCTCCTCCTCGAGCTCGACGGCGAGCTTCTCGAGCTCTGCGGGGCAAGCTCGGCGGTCTTCACGCGCGCGCGGCGACGGCGCGACGGCGTCTTCGACTCGCTGGTCAGGAACTCGGCGATATCGGAAACCCCCTTGACGATCGACGCGGCGGTGATGCCGTGCTCCTCGTTGTAGGCGACCTGAATCGCGCGGCGGCGGTCGGTCTCCGAGAGCGCCGCGGCCATCGCCGCGGTCTGGCGGTCGGCGTACATGATCACGGTGCCATCGACGTTGCGCGCCGCACGGCCGATCGTCTGGATCAGGCTCGTCTCGCCGCGCAGAAAGCCCTCCTTGTCGGCGTCGAGGATCGCGACGAGCGAGACCTCGGGCAGGTCGAGGCCCTCGCGCAGCAGGTTGACGCCGACGAGCACGTCGTATTCGCCGAGGCGCAGGTCGCGGATGATCTGGATCCGCTCGAGCGTGTCGATCTCGGAGTGCAGGTAGCGCGTGCGGAAGCCGAGCTCGAGCAGATAGGACGACAGGTCCTCCGCCATCTTCTTGGTCAGCGTCGTGACGAGCACGCGCTCGTCACGGTCGGCGCGTAGCCGGATCTCGCCCATCAGGTCGTCGACCTGGTTGCGCGTCGCGCGCACCTCGACCTGGGGGTCGACGATCCCGGTCGGGCGGACGATCTGCTCGACGACCTTCGCCGAGCGCGTGCGCTCGAACTCGCCGGGAGTCGCGCTGACGAAGACGATCTGCGGCGCCATCTGGAGGAACTCCTCGAAGGTCTGGGGGCGGTTGTCGAGCGCCGACGGCAGGCGGAAGCCGTAGTCGACTAGCGTCTGCTTGCGGCTGCGATCGCCTTCGTGCATGCCGCCGATCTGCGGGATCGTCTGGTGGGACTCGTCGGTGAAGACGACGAAGTCCTTGGGGAAGTAATCGAGCAGGCAGTACGGGCGCTCGCCCGGCTTGCGGCCGTCGATGATCCGCGAGTAGTTCTCGATCCCCGAGCAGAAGCCGACCTCGCGCAGCATCTCCATGTCGTACTGGGTGCGCTGGCGCAGGCGGTGGGATTCGAGCAGCTTGCCCTGGGACTCGAGCTCCGCGCAGCGCGCCTCGAGCTCCTCGCCGATCAGCTGCGCGGTCCGCTCGCCCGTGCCCTCGGCGACGTTGTAGTGCGTCGCCGGCCAGATCGCAACGTGTTCGAGCTCGGGGGCGATCAGCTCGCCAGTCAGCGGATCGAACTCGGAAAGCTGCTCGACCTCATCGCCGAACAGCACCGCGCGGTAGGCCGTCTCGGCGTACGCGGGAAAGACCTCGAGGGTCTCCCCCTTGACGCGGAACGTGCCGCGGCCGAGGGCCTGGTCGTTGCGGTTGTACTGAATCGAGACGAGCTTGCGCAGCAGCGCGTCGCGGTCGATCAGCTCGCCGCGGCGCAGCAGCTGCATGTTGCGCTCGTAGACCTCGGGCGAGCCGAGGCCGTAGATGCAGGAGACCGAAGCGACGACGATCACGTCGCGCCGGGCGAAGACCGCGGCGGTGGCGGCGTGTCTGAGGCGATCGATCTCCGAGTTGACCGAAGAGTCCTTCTCGATGTAGAGGTCGCGGCTCGCGACGTAGGCCTCGGGCTGGTAGTAGTCGTAGTAGGAGACGAAGTACTCGACCGCGTTCTCGGGGAAGTAGGTGCGGAACTCGTTGCACAGCTGCGCGGCAAGCGTCTTGTTGTGGGCGATCACGAGCGCCGGCCGCTGGATCGCCTCGACCACACCGGCCATCGTCATCGTCTTGCCCGTGCCTGTCGCGCCGAGCAGCGTCGTGAAGCGCTCGCCGTGCTCGAGCGCATCGGCGATCTGCTCGATCGCCCGGGGCTGGTCGGCGGCCGGCGTGAACGCCGGATCGAGGCGGAACGGGGGCACCAGTTGAGTATCTCAGGCGCGTTGACGGCGCCGGGCGCGTCCGCTCTCGCGCGGGCTCAGGGTGGGCCGAGCAGCTTCGCGTAGTAGTGGCGGTAGGTCTTCGTCGCCGCCTCGACCTTCGCGACGTAGGCACGCGTCTGCGGGAATGGGATCGACGCCGGGGTGAGCGCCGTCCCGCTCGCTCGCGCATTCGCGACCCAGCGATCGACGTTGGTCATGCCGGCGTTGTAGGCGGCGAGCGCAAGCGTGCGGCTGCCGCGATAGCGGTTCAGCAGGTAGCGCAGGTAGTAGCTGCCGTAAGCGATGTTCGTCGCGGGGTGCGCGAGATCGCCGACCGTGAACTGGCTGCCGCCCGAGAGGTGCGCGAGGTAGCGAGCGGTCGAGGGCTCGATCTGCATCAGGCCGAGCGCCCCCGTGCTCGAGGTCCGCGGGTCGAACTTCGTCTCGGCATAGATCACGGCGGCGACGAACGCCGGATCGAGGTGCTCGACCTGCGCGGCGTGGTTGATGATCGTCGTGTCGTGCAGCGGGTAGGTCAGTTCGCGCACGACGCGCTCGACCGATGGCAGCGCGGCGATCAGCCCCACGGTGCCTGCGGCCAGGATCGCGAGCACGGCGAGCACGCGGCGCCCGCTCCCGCCGCCGCGACGAGAGCTCACGGCGCGAGAGTATCGAGTATCGCCGCGAGCTTCTGCTCGAGCTCCTGCTCTGTCCCTTCGTTGACGACGGTGTACGTTGCCCGTGCGGCCTTCTCCGACTGCGCCAGCTGCCGGCCGTCGCGCGCCGCAAGCTCGGCCTGATCGCGCAGCGCGAGGCGCTCCATGCGCAGGCGATCGTCGGCGATGATCGCGATCGTCGCATCGAAGCGGGCGGCCGCGTCAGCCTCGAAGAGCAGCGCGACCTCGACGATACCGGCGCGCGGGCGCGGGCTGCGCGCCTCGAGCTCCTCACGGAAGGCCCGCTGACGCTGCGCGGTCAGTGGCCAGAGGAGCCCTTCGAGCCACGCACGCTGGTCGGCGCTCTTGAAGACGAGCCGCGCGACGGCGGCGCGATCGATCTCCTCGCCGTCGAACACGCCATCGCCCCAGCGCAGGTGGAGCGCCGTCTTGACCGCGTCGGTCGCGTAGAGGGCGTGGACAATCGCGTCCGCGTCGAGCACGGCCGCACCCAGCCGTTCGCAGGCGGCGAGCGCCGTCGACTTCCCGGCGCCGATCGAGCCCGTCAGCCCGATGAAGGGAGGACGCTCAGGCTTCGCTTGCTGGTGCGGCGTCGTCAGCGCTCGATCCGGTCGGTTCGGCGGGCGACTCGGCGGCCTGCGGCGATGCGGCCTCGGCGGTCGCGTCGTCGAGCTCGGGCGCTTCGACCGCTTCGCCTTCGGCGGGCGCCTCGATCGGAGCGGCATCCTCGACCGCGGGAACCGCGGCGTCGGCTTCGCCCTCGGCGGGCGCCTCGGCCGGAGCCGCATCCTCGACCGCGGCGTCGGCTTCGCCTCGGCGGGCGCCTCGGCCGGAGCCGCATCCTCGACCGCGGGCGGTCCTCCGTCGCGGCCTCGTCCTCGACAGGCGCCTCGAGCGGCGGCGCAACGTCGACTGGCGCATCGGCGCCGCCTTCACCCGCTTCGAGATCCTCGTCGGACAGGTCGATCGGGTGGAGCGGAAGCACCTGGCCTTCGACTCGCTTCGCCGACAGCGAGAGCCGGCGGCGCTCGGAGTCGATCTCGAGGATCTTGATGCGGATCTCGTCGCCGGGCTGGACGACCTCGCGCGGGTTCTCGACGTGATGGGCCGCGAGCTCCGAGATGTGGACGAGCCCTTCGACGCCGTCGAGGATCTCGACGAAGGCGCCGAAGGTGACGACCTTGGTGACCGTTCCCTCGAGCTCGTCACCGATGTTGTACGTGTTGACGATCCGCTGCCAGGGGTCTTCCTGGGTCTGCTTGAGGCCGAGCGAGATGCGCTGACGGTCGCGGTCGATGTCGAGCACCTTGACCTTCACCGTCTGGCCGATCTCGAGGATCTGGCTCGGATGATTGACGTGCGACCAGGAGAGCTCGGAGATGTGGATCAGGCCGTCGATCCCGTCGAGGTCGACGAACGCGCCGAAGTCGACGATGTTCGAGATCTGGCCCTCCACGACCTGGCCCGGCTCGAGCCGATCGAGGATCTGCTGGCGGACCTCCTTGCGCTCCTCCTCGAGGACAGCGCGCCGCGAGAGGACGACGTTGTTGCGCGAGCGGTTGAGCTCGATCACCTTGCACTCGATCTGAGTGCCCATGTACTCGTCGAGGTTCGGCACGCGACGGATGTCGACGAGTGAAGCCGGCAGGAAGCCGCGGACGCCCAGGTCGATGATCAGACCGCCCTTGACGACCTCGATCACGGTGCCTTCGACGGGCTCGCCGGACTCCGCAGCGGCTTCGATCCGACGCCAAGCCTTCTCGAAGCGCGCGCGCTTCTTGGAGATGATCAGGCGGCCGTCCTGGTCCTCCTTGGTGAGGACGAGGGCATCGACCTCCTCGCCCAGCTGCACCTCGTCGTGCGGATCGACCGACTTGCGGATCGACAGCTCGTTGGCCGGGATTACGCCCTCGGACTTGTAGCCGATGTCGACGAGCACCTCGTCCTGGTCGATCCGGACGACGTGCCCCGTGACGACCTCGCCCTCCTCGAACGGATGCAGGGTCGCGTCGTAGTTCGGGACGATCTGCCCGTCAATCTCGAGCAACAAGCCGCCCGAGCCTTCCACGACCTTTGGGGATGCGTTGTCCACGACGGCGTTCACCGGCAAAGAGCGTATCGTAGCTTCGCTGCTCGACCCTGCAAGGCGCGTGCGTATGATCAGCTGCGCATGCCTTCGCGGGCCACCAAGCGCGGCGCCGAGCGCACGCGTCTCGACGTGGATTGCGACGTACTCATCTGCGGCGCGAGCTTTGCCGGCCTGACTGTTGCCCGCGCGCTCGAGGGCAGCGGCGCGCGCGTGATGGTGCTCGATCGCTATGAGATCGGCGAGCGCCAGACGTCCGCGTGCGCTGCTCCGACCGAGTGGCTCGAGCGCCTCGGGCTCGCATCCTCGGTGCGCCAGACCTTCGACGAGCTCGTCGTGCACACGCCCCGCTCGAGCGTCCGCTGGCCGCTTCCGTTCCGCTTCTCGACCTTCGACTACGCGGAGCTCTGCGCGTTGCTGCGCGCTGGCGGCCCGTCGAGCGAGTTCGAGACGGCGACCGTCGCGGGGTTCGCCGACGGCGCGGTGGCAACGGACCGCGGCACGATCCGCGCGAGCTACGTCGTCGACGCGCTCGGCTGGCGGCGCCTGCTCTCGACCGCGCCGTCCCCGATCCAGCCGCCGAACGCGAGGCTCTCACGCGGGCTCGAGGTTCACCCGGCCGGCAACGGTGACGACATGGAGCTGTGGCTCGACCGCCGATACATCCGCGCCGGCTACGCGTGGTCGTTTCCGGCCGGCGAGGAACTGCGCGTCGGCGTCGGCTCATTCGAGCCGCGCGACCACGTCAAGGCGCCAACGTTGGCGCTCGCCGCCGAGCTCGACCTGCAAGCAGGCGCCTTTCAGGGCAACTGGATCCCACACAAGCTTCGTCCGGCCACGGAGAACGGCGTCTTCTTCGTTGGCGACTCGGCCGGGCACTGCCTTCCGTTGACGGCGGAGGGGATCCGCCCGGCGTTCTATTTCGCGCTCGCGCTCGGTCGCGAGCTGCGCGCTGCACTGGCCGGCCACAGCACGCGCGAACAGGCACTCGCGCGCTACGGCGCCTTCAGCCGCCGGCACGCGCTGCAGTTCGGCTTCATGCTCTGGGCTCAGCACCTCGCCGGCCGCACGACGGGCCGCGCGCCGCTCAACTGGCTCGTCGAGCGCTTCGACTCACGCCGCCTATCGCACTGGGTCTTCGAGCGCTACTACCGGATCACACCGCCGCCCGCGCACGAATGGACCACCGTGACGCCGGCCGAGGCACTGATCGCCGCCCGCTGAGCGGCGATCACTTCGCGTCGAGCCAGTTCTCGCCGACGCCGACGTCGACGCCGAGCGGCGGGTCCAGCTCCCAGGCGCGAACCATCTCCGCGGTGAGCAGGCTGCGAACCTCGTCGGCCTCCTCCGCCGGGCCTTCGATCATCAGCTCGTCGTGGATCTGGAGGATCAGGCGCGAGCGAACCCCGGCGAGCGCGGCGTGCACGCGCACCATCGCGACCTTGATGATGTCGGCGGCGGTCCCCTGGATCACGGTGTTGACCGCGAGGCGCTCGCCGAGCGCGTGCTGCTGGCGATTGCGCGCGCGCAGCTCTGGGATCGGCCGGCGCCGCCCGAGCAACGTGGTCACATAGCCCTGCTCGATCGCCTGCGCGATCGTGCGGTCGATGAACTCGCGCACCTTGGGGAAGCGCTCGAAATAGGTCGCGATGAATGCCGCCGCTTCCTCGCGTGGGATCTGGAGTCGGTCGGCGAGGCCGAAGTCCGTCAAGCCGTAGGCGATCCCGTAATTGATCATCTTCGCCTTCGAGCGCATCCGCGCGTCGATCTCACCCGGCTCGACCTGGAAGACCTGGCAGGCGGTCGCGGTGTGGACGTCCTCGCCGGCACGGAAGATCTGCTTGAGCACCGGCTCATCGGCGATCTGTGCGAGGACGCGCAGCTCGATCTGCGAGTAGTCGGCACAGACGAGCACATTGCCCGGAGCCGCGACGATGCAGCGGCGAATCTCGCGCCCGAGCGGCGTGCGGATCGGGATGTTCTGGAGGTTCGGGTTCGTTGACGAGAGCCGTCCGGTTGCGGCAACCGTCTGCAGGAAGGTCGTGTGCAGGCGCGACTGCGCATCAACCAGCACCGGCAACGGCTCGAGATAGGTCTTGATCAGCGTCGAAAGCTCACGCCAGCGTTCGACCATCGGAATGATCTCGTGCTCGGCGCGGATCGCCTGCAGCACCCGAGCGTCCGTCGAGAAGCCCGTCTTGCCGCGGCGCTTTCGCGAGAGGCCGAGCTTCTCGAAGAGGATCGCCCCGAGTTGCTGGGGCGATCCGATCACGAACTCCTCGCCGGCCACGGCGTAGATCGCGCGCTCGAGCTTGTCGATCTCTTCGTTCACGCGCGTCCCGACCTCGGCGAGCTGGACCACATCGAGGCCGACGCCCGCAAGCTCCATCTCGCGCAGCACGCTGACGAGCGGCAGCTCCACCTCGCGCAGCAGCTCCTCGAGACCGTTCGCGAGAAGCTCGGCACGCTGCAGCTCCGCCAAGCGCTTGGTGAGCAGCGCGTCCGCGGGCGCCCCGTCCGGCTCGGCCGCGAGGCCGCGATCCTCGAGCAGCTCGTGCAGCGGGTAGCCGCGACGCGCAGGGTCGAGGAGGTACGCACCGAGCATCGTGTCGTGGGCGAGCTGGCGCGGCACGCTGCCGAGCGACTTCGCATCGTGGACAACGAGCGGGTGGGTCGCGAGCGCACCGACCAGCTCGGGCGCCTCGCGCACCTCGCCACCGAGCACCTCGGTTGCCGTGGCCACGCCGAAGCTGAACGCCGGCGAGTCCGCGAACAGCGCCCCGTCGGGCACGAGCGGTTCGCGCACGGCGACCGCGAGCTCCCCATCACCGAGCGCGGCCAGCTGACCGAGCGTCGCCGTGCGGGGCTTGACCGTCTCGCGCACTGCGGGCGCGCCGCCGGCACCGATCTCGCCGATCACCTCCTCCAATCGACGCAACGGATCGCGCAGCTCGAACCGGCGAAACGTGTCGCGAATCGCCGTCATGTCGGGCTCGCCCGCGTTGATCGCCGCGAGGTCGAGCTCGAGCGGCAGATCGCGCTGCATCGTCGCCAGCTGCTTCGAGACGATCGCATCGTCGCGGTGCAGGCGTACGTTCTCACGGCGCTTCTCGCCGCTGACCTCGTCGACGCGGTCGAGGATCGCCTCGAGCGAGCCGAAGCGCTGGAGGAGCTCGGCGGCGGTCTTCTCGCCGATCCCCGGGATCCCGGGGATGTTGTCGGAGGTGTCGCCCTTGAGACCGTAGAAGTCGGGGATCAGCTCCGGCGGAATCCCGTAACGCTCGATCACGGTGTCGCGGTCATACAGCTTCGTCTCGGTGATGCCCCGCGCGGTCGCCATCACGCGCACCAGCCCGGCTTCGTCGACGAGCTGGAACGCGTCGCGATCGCCCGTCACGATCGTCACCGGAATCCCCTGCGTCCGCGCGCGCTCGGCGAGCGTCGCAATCACGTCGTCGGCCTCGTAGCCCTCGAGCCGCGCGTTGCGATAGCCGAACGCCTCGACGAGCGGGTCGAACGCCGGCCACTGCTCGCGCAACAGGTCGGGGCGTGAGCGCCGACCAGCCTTGTACTGCTCGTAGAGCTCCTCACGGCCCGAGCTGCCGGCGTCCCAGGCGACGACGGTCGGTTCGACGCCGTGATCGGTGATCAGCTTGACGAGCATCGACGCGAAGCCGAAGATCGCGTTCGTCGGCTCGCCGCGCGAGGTCGCGATCGCCTCGGGCAGCGCGAAGAACGCGCGATAGACGAGGCTGTTGCCGTCGATCAGGTAGAGCAAGTGGCTTGGCCGATTGTGTGGCGGGTGATGTCGCGCAACGTTACGGAATCGGCCAGCCACGGGCGGACTAGCATCCACTTGGCATGCGCATTGTCTTGACAGGAGCGTCCGGGATGATCGGCTCGCAGCTGGCGGCAAGGCTTGCCGCGCGCGGCGACGAGGTCGTGGCGCTCGGGCGCAGCACGGGCTGGGATCCGCTGTCGGGACCGGCGCCGAGCGCGGTGCTCGCGGGAGCGGACGCCGTCGTGCACCTCGCGGGCGAGAACATCGCGCAGCGCTGGACGGCCGGCGCGAAGGAGCGGATCCGCGAAAGCCGCGGCACGGGAACCAGCAACCTCGTCTCCGGCATCGCGGCGACTGACCCGCGGCCACGCGTGCTCATCTGTGCAAACGCCGTCGGCTTCTACGGCGACCGCGGCGACGAGCGCCTGACCGAGGATGCAGGGCCTGGCGGCGACTGGCTCGCAGGCGTGTGCGTCGAGTGGGAGGAGGAGGCGCTGCGCGCGGGCGATCACGGCGTGCGGGTCTGCGTGCTTCGCAGCGGCGTGGTGCTCGACCGGCGCGGCGGCGCGCTGGCCAAGATGCTGCCGGCTTTCGCCGCCGGAATCGGTGGGCCGGTCGCCGGCGGACGCCAGTTCATGTCCTGGATCCACCTCGAAGACCTCGTCACCCTCTATGTGGCGGCAATCGACGACGCCCGCTATGCGGGAGCGCTCAACGCAGTCGCTCCGCTGGCGGTGCGCAACGCAGAGTTCTCGCACGCCCTCGGGCGCGCACTCCACCGCCCCTCGTTCGCGCCGGTGCCGGCGCTCGCGCTGCGCGCGCTATACGGCGAGATGGCGGCGATCATCACCGCGAGCCAGAACGTGGCTCCGGCACGCGCCGCTGAGCTCGGCTTCGACTACCGCCACGCGGAGCTCGACGAGGCGCTGGCCGACGCGCTCAGCCGTTGAGCAGGCGAAGCTCGACGGGTTGCCCGGCGGCGCCGACGCCGTAGCCGGCAAAGCGCGTGAGCGAGCTGTCGCCGTTCGCGCTGATCCGGTAACGCCCGATCACGCTGTCGCGCCAACCGAGGCTCCGGTAGGCGGCAAGGACATCGAGTCGCTTGCCGGGATCGCGAGCGCGCGATATCGCCGCAAGGATCGAGCTCATCGCCTCGTAGCCGTAGAGGCTCAGCGCGGTCGCCTGGGTGCCAAACGCCCGCCGGTAGGCGCGCCGCACGGCGCGAGAGCTCGCCGGATATTGGGCGAGCGGCAGGATCGGGCTCGTCAGGAAGGTCGTGCTTGCGGCCGGTGCCGTCGCGTCGAGGAAGCTCGCCGTCGCGAGCGTGCTGGGCGCGAACAGCCGCAGCGTTGGGAGAGCCGCGTGCAGTGCCTTCCAAAGCGACTCGACGCCCGCGCTCGGCGCGGCCGCTACAAAGACCGCGTCCGGCTGCGCTTGGCGAAGCGCGGCGATCAGCGCGCCGCGTGAGGAGCGCGCAGTGCTGTCGAAGCGCCGCGACCCGACGAGCGCAAGACCGCTCGTGCGGGCGGCGTGCGCGACCATCGCGCCGATCGCCGAGTCGTAAGGCGCGCTCGCGGCTGAGCTGTCGCTGAGCACGTAGACGCGCCTCACCCCTTCGTCGCGCATGAAGCGCACGCTCGCCGCCGCCTCGGCGAGATCGGACGGGACGAGCCGCGCGAAAGTGTCGTGCCCGGAGAGGAAGAAGTACCGCGGCTCACCGGGCCGATCGAAGCGAGTCGCGTCGGTGAAACCGATGTAGGGACTGCCCGGGCTGACCTGGAGGATGTCGTTGGCGTTGATGATCGGCAGCGAAATCGCCGTCGCGGCCGAGTCGTAATCGCCGATGTATGCGATCGCGTCGAGGTCCTGACCGGCGGCGCGAGGCTCCTTGCCGTCCCATGTCCCATTCTTGAGCGGCGCGTCGTTGAGCGAGGCGAAGCTGATCGGACGCCCGTGCGCGCGGCCGCCAGCCTGTTTGAGCGCGAGGATCTCGCCGTTGACGATGCTCTGCATCAGCGTCGCCTGCGGCCCCTCGAGCGGGAGCGCCGAATAGACGGTCAGCGTGTTCTCGTAGGTGAAGCCGCCCGGCTGCGTGCTGGCGCGAGCCACACCCGGCGAGCGCAGCGGCGAGGCCGACGGCGACGATCGACCAGCCGCGGCCCGCTCATCGCGTCCCACCGCCCAGATAGCGGCGCTTCAGCACGAGCGCGAACGAGCCCCCGTTGGACTCGACGATGTAGCCGACGAAGCGCGAGAGCGACGTGTCGCCATGGCTGTTGATCGTGTAGCCACCGATGACGCTGTGGCGATAGCCGAGCTGGAAATAGGCGTGCGCGACGGCGAGCCGATCGCCAGCATGACCGTGCTTGGCGGCGCGGTTGATCGCGGTCAGGACGGACTCCATCGCTTCGTAGCCATAGAGCGACCAGACGGTGGGCGTCAGCCCCCGCCACACTCGCGTGTACGCCTTCAAGACGCCCTGCGCCTGGGGGCCATATTGGTTCAACGGCAGGATCGGGCTCGTTACATAGGTTGCGCTCACCGCGTTGCCGATCGCGTTCAGGAACGGGTTGGTCGCCAGCGTGCTCGGCGCGAACAGCCTGACACCCGGCAGCTGCGTGAAGAGCTCCTGCCAGAGCGCCTCGATGCCAGAGTCCGGAGCGGCGCCGACGATCACCGCGTCCGCGCCGCTCGCGGCAATCGTTTGGGCAACTGAGGAGTAGCCGGTATCGAGCGCGCTCGTCGAGCTGTTCACCTGCGCCTGACCGGCGAGCGTGATTCCGCTCTGGCGCGCGTCCGCGGCAACCATCGTGGCGACCACGCTGTCATAGCTCGCATAGGGCGCCGTGTCGGTGATCGCGAACACGCGCCTCACGCCCAGAGAGCGCATGTAGGAAACGGTCGCGCGCGCTTCCTGCGCATCGGTCGGAAGGAGGCGGGCGAAGGTTTGCGCGCCGGCGGCCGGGTAATAGCTCCCCGGCTCGCCCTTGTCGTCGAAGGGGCTCTGATCCGTCAGGCCTACGTACGGGCTCGCGGGCGAGACCTGGAGCAGATCGCCCGCGTTCGTGATCGGGAGCGAGGTTGCCGTCGCCGCGGAGTCGAAGTCGCCGATCATCGCGATCGCACCGTTGTTCTGAACCGCGTTCGTGGCCGCAGCAGAGGCATCCGCGGGGTCCCAACCGCTCGCGTTTCCGTCCTCAACCTGCGCGAGCGTCACGATGTGGCCTTTGACGTCGTCGCTCTGGCAGTTCAGGTCGATCCGCCCGTGCCGTCTGCAGCTGTACAGCGCGAGCCACTCGCCGTCGTAGATGCTTGTCATCACATCCTGCTGCGGACCGCCGAAGGGCAGGTCCGTGTACACGGTCAGCGTGCGACCAACATCGGGCCCGGGGCTTGCGGATCCGCAACCGGCGAGAACGAGTGCGAGCAGCACGAGCGCCCAGCAGCGCTTGCGCCGAGACGACGCCCAGTCTCTCAGGGTTGCGGGGTGCCGGCTCCGCGACCGGGAAGGTGGCGGATCACGACGCGTCCGGCCGCCCCCAGCAGCATGACAAGAAGCGCGAGCAGGAAGGCGTCGAGGCCGCTCGCTCCGATCGCCCAGAGCACTATCCACAGCGCAAGGCCGAACGTGGCGGCGATGACGAGGCCCATGCTCGCGGCAGTCTATGCCACCGCGCTGGAGAGTGCTTCCGCGATTTCCCGCACGAGGCGGCCAATCTCTCCCGGGGGGTCCTCAGCCTCGCCGGCGGCGCGCACGAGCCGCGAGCCGACGATCACCCCGTCGGCGCCGGCGGCGGCTGCCGCGACCGCCTGCTCGGGTCCCGAGATGCCAAATCCGACGGCGACGGGAACGGTGGTGGCGGCCTTGGCGCGCGCGAGCAGCGGTCCGAGGTCGCTCGCTCCCTGCGCTCGTTCGCCGGTCGTCCCGGTCACCGACACGACATACATGAAGCCTGCGGCGCGCGCGCCGATCGCAGCGAAGCGCTCGGGCGTCGTCGTCGGGGCGACCAGCGGTACGAGCGCGATGCCGGCGGCGGTCGCGGCGGCGGCGAGCTCCGCCCCCTCCTCGTAGGGAAGGTCGGGAATGATCAGCCCGGCCACGCCGGTCGCCGCCAAGCGCTCCAGAAACTGCTGGGCGCCGGGGGCGAGGACGGTATTCGAGTAGGCCATCGCCACGACGGGCGCGTGCTGGGCGAGCCGCTCAGCGACCGAGAGCACGTCGGCCACGGTCGTGCCCTGGGCCAGCGCACGCGTTGCGGCGGCGTGGATCACCGGGCCGTCGGCGAGCGGATCCGAGAAGGGAACGCCGAGCTCGATGATGTCGGCGCCCGCATCGATGCACGCCTCGCCGATCGCCGCCGAGGTCGCGAGGTCGGGGAAGCCGGCCATCAGGTAGGGCATGACCGCGGCCCGCTCCGTTCTCGCGGCGAACGCCGACGCGATCCGCTCGGCGCCGTTCACCGCGGGCCGCTGAAGCTCAGGACCTCGGCGAGGTCCTTGTCACCGCGACCGGACAGGCAGAGGATGTCGAGCTCGCCAGCGGGATTTTCGAGCAGCCAGGCAATGGCGTGCGCGGACTCGAGCGCCGGGATGATCCCCTCGAGTCGAGCAAACTCGCGAAACGCGGCGAGCGCCTGCGCGTCGGTGACCGCCACGTAGACCGCGCGGCCGCTGTCGCGCAACTGCGCGTGCTCGGGTCCGCTGCCAGGGTAGTCGAGGCCCGCGGACACCGAATGGGCCTCGAGGATCTGGCCGTCGTCGTCTTGGAGCACCGCTGAGAGCGAGCCGTGAAGCACGCCGGCACGCCCACCGGCGGTCAAGGGGGCCCCGTGGCGCCCGGTCTCGAGGCCCTCACCGGCAGCCTCGACGCCGATCAGCTCGACCCCTTCGTCCTCGATGAAAGCGCCGAAGGTCCCGATCGCGTTCGACCCGCCGCCGACGCAGGCGATGACGCGATCGGGCAGGCGACCCGTGCGCTCGAGAATCTGCGCCCGCGCCTCGTCGCCGATGACGCTTTGGAGCTCGCGCACGATCGCCGGATAGGGGGCCGGCCCGACCGCGCTGCCGATGATGTAGTGCGTGTTCGCGACGTTCTCGACCCAGTCGCGGATCGCCGCCGAGACGGCCTCCTTCAGCGTCCGCGCGCCCGCCCCGACGGGTGCTACCCGCGCGCCGAGCAGCTCCATGCGCTGGACGTTTGGTTGCTGGCGGCGGATGTCCTCCTCGCCCATGTAGACGACGCAGTCGAGCCCGAGCAGCGCGGCGGCGGTGGCCGCCGCGACGCCGTGCTGCCCGGCGCCGGTCTCGGCGATCACGCGCGGCTTGCCCATCCGTTTTGCGAGCAGCGCCTGCCCGAGGGCGTTGTTGATCTTGTGCGAGCCGGTGTGGTTGAGGTCCTCGCGCTTGAGGAACACCGGGTGGCCCGTTCGGGCGCTCAGCGCGCGCGCCTCATACAGCGGCGAAGGACGCCCGACGTAGTCGCGGGCGAGAAGCGCGAGCTCGCTCGCGAAGGCTGCCGACGCGCGTGCCTCGATCCAGGCGAGCTCGAGCTGCGCGAGCGCGGGCATCAGCGTCTCCGGGACGTACTGGCCGCCATAGGGGCCGTAGCGGTGCGGCACCTGCGCGCTACTCATACGGTGACTGCGGCGCCCGCCGCCTCCACGAAACGGCGCATCAGGTCGTGGTCCTTGATCCCGGGTTGCGACTCGACGCCGCTCGCGACGTCGACCGCGAACGGATGCGTCATGGCGATCGCCTCGGCCACGTTCTCCGGACGCAGGCCCCCGCTCAGGATCAGCGGCACCTTCGAGCGACGCGACGCGACGATCGACCAGTCGAAGGTCGTGCCCGTCCCACCACGCTGGCCTTCGTGATGACCATCGAGGAGGTGGAAGTCCGTGTGAAAGCGGGCGAGGTCCTGGAGCGTCGCCGCGCCCTGGACCGCCGCGGCCTTGACTATTCGTGCGCCCGTCCGGCGCGCCACTTCGCCGGCGAACGCGGGCCCC
>CAVPFP010000021.1:0-99376 GCA_963703775.1 uncultured Solirubrobacterales bacterium
GTGCCTCTTCTTGGGCAAGAACGACGACCTGGCGGGCCCGCTCTGTGAATCGCTCAAACATCGCTCGCTACTTCCTTCCCCGTTGCTGGCGCTTCGTTGGACTTGCAGAACGACGGTTGGGGACAGGGACGACGACGCGCAAGGCTGCTCTGCGAGTATTCGGCGGGCGCCGCCAAAACTGTTGAGCCTTCCTTGATCCGCGCCTGAACGCAGTTTACCAGTGCCGGCGGGCCGCCCTGCGCACCAGCCGCCACGGCCCGCCGCTCAGCGGTCGCGCATTGCCGGAAAGAGGATCACCTCGCGGATCGGGCTGCGCCCCAGCAGCAGCATCACGAGGCGGTCGATGCCGAGGCCGACCCCGCTCGTCGGCGGCATGCCGAGCTCGAGCGCCTCGATGAAAGCGTCGTCGAAGGGCTGGTATTCCTCGTCCCCGGCGGCGGCCTGCTCACGCTGAGCGAGGAAACGCGCGCGCTGCTCGTCGGGATCGTTCAGCTCCGTGAAGGCGTTCGCGATCTCGACGCCGCCGGCGAAGGCCTCCCAGCGCTCGACGTAGCCGTCGCTCGAGCGGTGCGCCTTGGCAAGCGGCGAAAGCTCGACCGGATAGTCGAAGACGAAAGTCGGCTCCTGGAGCGCCGGCTCGACGGCGGTCGAGAGCAGCTCGTCGACGAGCTTGGCCCAGGTTGCGTCGGCGGTCTCGATCGCGAGGTCGCTCGCCTCGATCGCACCTGCGAGGGCGTCGCGCTCGCGCAGCTCGCCGATGTCGATCCCGGAGCGCTCGCGGATCGCGTCGCGCAGCTTGACGCGGTGCCAGGGTCCGCTGAAGTCGATCGCCGGCTCGGGGACGGCGGCCGCGGCGGCGGCGAGGACCGCCTCGAGGCGTCGCGCTCCATCCTCGTAGTCGGCGTAGGCCTCGTACCACTCGACCATCGTGAACTCGGGGTTGTGCTTCGGCGAGAGGCCCTCGTTGCGGAAGTCCTTGCCGAGCTCGTAGACGCGCTCGAGGCCGCCAACGATCGCCCGCTTGAGGTAGAGCTCGGTCGCGATCCGCAGGTAGAGCGTGCGGTCGAGCGCGTTGTGGTGGGTCGTGAACGGGCGCGCCAGCGCGCCGCCGTAGATCGGCTGGAGGACCGGCGTCTCGAGCTCGACGAAGCCCGCGCCGTCGAGCGCACCGCGGATCGCACCGATGATCCGCGCGCGCGAGACAAAGAGATCCCGCGTGTGCGCGTTCGCGACGAGGTCGAGCTCGCGCCGGCGCAAGCGCGTCTCGAGATCCTGCAGGCCATGATGCTTGTCGGGCGGCGGGCGCAGCGATTTGGCGAGCAGCGTGAAGGCGGTTGCCCGCAACGAGACCTCGCCGCGCCGCGTGCGGATCGCCACGCCATCGACGCCGATCAGATCGCCGAGGTCGAGCGAGACGAGGCGCTCGAAGGCCGCTTCGCCGAGCTCGTCCACGCGCGCGTGGACCTGGAGGCGACCGGAGCGATCAACGAGGTCGACGAAAGCAGCGCGGCCGGCCTCGCGGCGTGCGGCGATGCGCCCGGCGATGCGATGCTCGGTCGCCGTCTCCTCGCCGGGCGCGAGATCGGCGTGCTGGCTCGCGACCTCGGCGAGCGGCTCGACGCCCGGGAACGCGTGCGGGAACGGGTCGATGCCCTCGGCACGCAGGCGCTCGAGCTTCGCGCGCCGAGCCGCGAGGATCTCCGCGAGGCCACCCTCTTCAGCGTTCATTGCGCCGGTGAGGCTACAAGGGTCGCGCCTGCGTTGAGCAAGCGGCCGTATCCCGCGCGGGCGCGGCGCGCTGTGGCGGTCGCTGAGGGCCGCGGCTAGGCTTTCGCTCATCGCGATGCAACTGCCGCCGTGGCTCGAGGAAATGCGCGACTGGTACGAGCGGTTCTGGAGTGCGCCCGAGGCGCGCCCGGACTCGCAGCGGCGGCCGCGCCGGTGGCCCGATTGGCTGCTCGCGCTGCTGCCGTTCGTGCTGATCGCGGCCGCGGTCGGGGTGCTGCTGGTGGCAATCGCGCTGAAGCACTGAGCAGGCCGGCGCGTGTCGCCGATTCGCCGTTGAATGTTCGTCTACGATCCCGCGATGGCCGACATCGCGGAGCTGCTCGCGTCCACTGCGCTGTTCAGTGCGGAGTCGAAGAAGGACCTCGGGAAGCTGGCCAAGGACGTCCATGATCGAAAGTTCGCGCCGGGCACCGCGCTGACCGATCAGGGGAAGTTCGGATCCGTCTTCACGCTGATCGCCGATGGTCGAGCGAGCGTCACGGTCGATGGCGTCGTCGTCGGCTCGCTCGGTCCGGGCGAGTTCTTCGGCGAGATGGCACTGATCGACGGCTCCAACGTTCGATCCGCCACGGTGGTCGCCGACACCGACGTGCGCGCATTGATGCTGACCCAACCGGCTTTCCGCGCGTTCGCGAAGTCGCACCCGAAGACGATGTGGGCGCTGCTGGAGATCCTCGTCAAGCGACTCCGCGAGGCGCAGGACCGGTCGGACTGAACCTGTCCAGCAGCACCCAACGCACCACCAAAGGGGAGCTCAACATGCCGCGCGTACATGCGTCTCACGAGGTCAAGGACGTCCAGCACTGGCTCTCCTCGCCAAAGCGCGAGGAGGTCTTCGGGCCGCTCGGCATCACCGAGATCAAGACCTACATCGACCCGCAGGGGTCCAATCGAGTCGGCCTGACGATGAACGTTCCCGACATGGACGCAGCGATGGCGATGATCCAGGCACAGGAGGGGATCGATGCGATGGAGTACGACGGCGTCATCCCCGAGACGATGGTGCTCCTGATCGAGTCCTAGCCGGGGTCGGTCGCCCGCGCCGGCCGGGGCCGGCTATTTCACGCCGACGTCGATCTTCGTGATCTTGAGCTTGCGCGCCGGCCCGCGCGGGACCTGAACGCTGACCGTGTCGTTGCGCCTGTGCCCGAGAAGGGCGCGCCCGACCGGTGACTCGTTCGAGAGCTTGTTCTCGGCCGGCCTGGCCTCGGCTGAGCCGACGATCGTGTACTTCGTCGACTTGCCGGTCTTCTCGTCCTTGACGTGCACGACCGAGCCGATCTGGACGATGTCGGTGGAGATCTCGTCGGCCTCGATCACCGTGGCCATCCTCGAGCTTCTCCTGGACGTTCGCAATTCGCGCCTCGAGCATCGCCTGCTCGTTCTTGGCGTCGTCGTACTCCGCGTTCTCGGCGATGTCGCCGAACTCGCGGGCTTCCTTGATCCGCTCGGCGACCTCGCGCCGCTTCTCGGTCGACAGGAAGTCAAGCTCGGATTGGAGCTTCTCGAGGCCTTCTGGGGTGAGGATGATGTCCTTCGGCATGTCCCTTTAGTTCGTCCGCGGTGAAGCCGTGGTGGCGGTGAGGACTACGTGCCCACCCGGCGGGCGCGCAGTATAGCGAGCGCGCAGACGGGGCCATCGTGGGCGCCTAAACGGTTGTCGGTGTCGCGTCGGGGGCCCCCTCGAGCAGCCCGCGGACCGCGGCGAAGCTTTCGCTCATCTGTAACGCGCTCTGGAGCCGGCGTGCGTGGCGGCGATCGAGTCGCAGGCGCTCCAGATACCACGGGTAAAAGCGACGCAGGTAGCGGGTCGCGCGGGCGACGCCGAGGTGCTCGATGGCGCGCTCGATGAGCCATTCGAGCTCGGCGAGTACCTCCGTGCGGGCCGGCGGGACATCGCGGGTGCCCAGCAGCTCGGCAAAGATCCAGGGGTTGCCGAGCGAGCCGCGCGCGATCATCACGGCGTCGGCGCCCGTCAGCGCGAACGCCTCGCGCACCGCCGCCGCCGTGTGCAGGCCTCCGCTCAGGATCACCGGGACATCGAGCGTTCGCAACGAGCTCGGCGGCAGCCGCATAGTCAGGGCTGCCCTTGTGCCCCGCGACCGCCGCGCGCGGATGGATCGCGATCGCACTGACACCCGCCTCCTCGACGAGGCGGTGGGCGAGCACGATCCCGGAGCTGTCGCCGCTGCGCCGGCCAGAGCGCAGCTTCACGGTCACCGGAAGGCCGCTGCCTTCGCGCGCGGCCCTCGCCAGGGCGACCGCGCGCTCGCCGTCGTCGAGCAGCGCGGCGCCGGCGCCCGTGCGGCAGACCTTCGGAACCGGACAGCCCATGTTCAGGTCAATCACGTCGACCCCGAGCTCGGCCACGTATCGGGCGGCGGTCCGCATCACGGCCGGGTCCGAGCCGAAGAGCTGGATCGAGACCGGACCGTAGGCGCGCTCGCGGGGATCGATCCGCAGGAACTCGTTCAGCGTGCGGGCGTTGCGGTAGTGGATCGCGTGCGCTCGAGACCATCTCGGAGACGGCGAGGGCGGCGCCGTAGCGGCGCGCCTGGAGGCGCACGAACCAGTTGCCGATGCCGGCGAGCGGCGCGAGGATGACCCGGTTTGGCAGCTCGAGGTCAGCGAGACGCCAGCTGTCGGTCAGCGAGGTCATGCCTCGAGACTAGCGGGGCTGCCGGGGCCGGCCGACGATGTCCGGCTCGCCGGCGTGCTCCTCATGCGGCATTGCGACGCCAGACGATCTTGAGGCCCTTGAGGGTGAGGAGCTCATCAACGGCGTCGATCGTCTCGGTGAAGGCCGGGACGATGTGGTGCGCCAGGCCGCCCGTGGCGATCGTCGGCACTGCGTCGCCGAGCTCCTCGCGAATCCGGGTGACGATGCCGTCGACCTGGCTCGCAAAGCCGTAGACGATCCCCGAGCGGACCGCGTCAACCGTCGTCTTGCCGATCAGCGCGCGGGGCTCGGCAAGCTCGACCTCCGGCAGCTTGGCAGCTCGCTCCCATAGCGCTGCGAGCGATATCTCCAGGCCCGGCGAGATGATCCCGCCGATGTACTCGCCGGCTTGCGAGACGACGTCGTAGGTGATCGCCGTGCCGAAGTCGACGACGATGCAGGCTTCGCCGAAGCGCTCGAACGCGGCGACGGCGTTGACGAGGCGATCCGCCCCGACCTCGCGGGGATTGTCGACGCGAATCGAGATTCCGATCTTGACCCCTGGGCCGACGACGAGCATCTCATGCTCGAGATAGCGACGAGCCATCTCGACCCACTGGGGCGCGAGCTCGGGGACGGTCGAAGCGATGATCGATGCGTCGATCTGCGAAAGCTCGATGTCGCGCAGCTCGAGCAGGTTGCGGAGTGTCGCGCCGAGCTCGTCGGAGGTCGAGACGCGGTCGGTGGCAAAGCGCCAGCGCTCGACCAGCTCGCGACCGCGCACAGCGCCGAAGTGAGTCTGGGTGTTGCCGACGTCGACTACGAGCAGCATCTCGAGATGATTATCGAGGGCGGCGCAGCGGCGGGCCAGCCAAGCGCACGCCCTCCGAGAGCGGCAGGGCGAGCAGTGCGTCGGCGAGCCGCGTACCGTCCGGCAGGCAGAGCTCGAAGTCGAGCTCGAGTAGGGGGATCAGGACGAAGCGCCGCGTGGCGACCTGCTCGTGCGGGAGGGTCAGGCGGTCGGTGCGCTCGACGCACTCGCCAAGCAACAGGACGTCGATATCGATCGCCCGCGGCCCGTGACGGGGTCCCCCGGCGGCGCGGCCGAGCTCGCGCTCGACCGCCTTGCAGAGGTCGAGCAGCGGCTCGGGCTCGAGCTCCGTCTGGATGCGAAGACACGCGTTGAGAAAGCTCGGCTGGTCGAGGATCTCGCCGACGGGATCGGTGTCGTAGGTCGAGGAGCCTGCGAGGACCTCGACGCCACGGTCCTCGAGCCCGGCAACGGCGGCCTCGAGGTTGGCCCGCCGCTCGCCGACGTTACTGCCGAGGCCGAGGTAGCCGGTTCGCGGGGCACTCACCAGCGGCACGGATCCCCGAGCTCGGGGAAGTCCATCGAGGCGGCGACATTCAGCAGCATGCCCTGCGCGAAGAAGTTGTACAGCTCCATCGGCCCCGCACCATCGGCAAGGCGAGCGACCTCGGCGCGCAGCATGTTGAAGCCCTCGCGCGCGACGGCCTGCATGTCGGGATCCGCGCAGGCCGCATAGAGCTGCATCTGCGCGAGCAGTAGCTCGCGGTCAGCGAGCATCTCGACATAGGCCAAGCCCATCGACTTCAGGCGTTCCTGCGGCGTGGCGCCGATCGCCGCGTCCTCGAAGGTCTTTCGGGTTCGCTCGAAGCAGACGGCGACACAAGCGAGGAAGAGATCCTTCTTCGTCCCGAAGAGACGGAAGAGATAGGCGTGCGAGATACCGGCCCGGCGGGCGATCGCCTCCGTGGAGGTGCCGTGCAGGCCGCCGCCGGCGAACTCGCGAAGCGCGACCTCGGTCAGCTCCGCGCGGCGTTGCTCGGCGGTGCTTCGTGGTCGTGGCGGCATGAAACGTATTGTAAGTGACTACTCACCAGAGGTCAGTCGGGGAGCTCCCGCCAGACCTCGACCGAAACCTCCTCGACGGGCAGCGGGATCGGCGGCTCCGGCTTCGCCGCCTTGACCCAGACGGCCTCACCGTCGAAATCCTCGATGATCCGATCGGCGATCGCCGTACAGAGGCGCTCGAGCGTCTTGTAGTTGCGCTGCTGGGCGACGAGCGCGACCAGCTGGCAGACCTCGGCATAGTCGATCGTGTCCTCGATGCGATCGGTCTCCGTGGCGTCGGATTCGCCGACGTCGATGCGGATGTCGAACAGGAGCCGCTGACCGACCTCGCGCTCTGCGGCGGTGACCCCGATGTGCGTGAACAGGGACAGCCCCGAGATCTCGATCGTGACAACGGTCTGCATCCCGTCGCGCGCCTCGAGCTCCTCCCCGTCGGCGTCTAGGTCCTCGGGCTCGTCGAGCTCATCGGCGTCGTCTTCCATCGCCCGCTGACCGTAGCAGCCGCGACAGCAAGCGCGTCGACGACGGGCGCGACATCGTGCACGCGAAAGTGGGTCGCGCCGCGCTCGAAGGCCATCACACAGGTCGCGACCGTTGCGGCGACGCGCTCGTCCGTCGGGCGCCCGGTGATCCGCCCGAGGAATGACTTGCGCGAGGTACCGACAAGGATCGGAAAGCCGATCGCGACGAGCTCATCGATCCGACCGAGCAGCGCGAGGTTGTGCTCGACCGCCTTGCCGAACCCGATGCCGGGGTCAAGAATGATCCGCGCCGGCTCGATGCCCGCCTTGATCGCGAACTCGGCGCGCCGCGACAGGAAGTCGCGAACCTCGCCCACGACATCGGCGTAGCGTGGGTCGACTTGCATCGTGCGGGGCTCCCCGCGCATGTGCATCAGGCAGCAGTCAACGCCCCGCTCAGCCACGAGCGCGGCCATCTCCGGGTCGTGTCGGAGCGCGCTCACATCGTTCACGAGGCTCGCCCCGGCATCGATCGCCGCTCGCGCGACGGCCGCCTTTGAGGTGTCGATCGAGATCTGCGCATCGACCCCCGCCGCGCGAAGCCCCTCGATCACGGGCACGACGCGCCGGAGCTCTTCCGGCTCCCCGGCCGGCTCAGCCCCGGGCCGCGTCGATTCGCCACCCACATCGATGATCGCCGCGCCCTGCCGAGCGAGCTCGAGCCCGTGCGCGACCGCCGTCGCCGGCTCGAGGAAGCGCCCACCGTCCGAGAACGAGTCCGGCGTCACGTTCAAGACGCCCATCAAGCGGTAGCGCGCGTCCAAGCGGCTGATCCTGGCAGGAAATGTTCGCGACGCGACGTCCGCGAAGCGAAAGCGCGACGACTTAGAGCGTTGGGCGCTCTGGCGGATCGTTGCTGCGGAACTCCGCAGTGCCGCCGGCGAGGCCGGGACGGCGCAGCGGTCGCTTGGCTTCGGGCCGCGGACGAGCGGGCTCCGGCACGGCACCCTCGGGCAGCTCCGGCGCCTTCGGCGCCTCATCGGGGAACGCGTCGGCCTCGGCGACGCCGGCGAGGAGCATCTCGAACTGCTCCTTCTCGATCGTCTCGCGCCGCAGCAGGATGTCGGAGATCGTGTCGAGGCGCTCGCGATGATCGTTGAGGAGCTTCGTCGCGCGCGCATGGGCGCCCTCGATGATCTGGCGGACCTCGTCGTCGATCTCGCGCGCGATCTCATCCGAATAGTCGGGCTCAGTGGAGAACTCGCGACCGAGGAATGGCTGGCCGTGGTCGTGGCCGAAGACGCGGGGGCCGAGCTTCTTGCTCATGCCGAAGCGCATCACCATCTGCTTGGCGGTCGCGGTGACCTTCTCGATGTCGTTCGAGGCGCCGGTCGTGATCTCCCCGAAGACGATCTCCTCGGCGGCGCGGCCACCGAGCGTCATCGCCATCGTGTCGAGCAACTCGGCGCGCGTTGTCAGGAAGCGATCCTCAGTCGGGCATCGAGATCGTGTAGCCGAGGGCGCGCCCGCGCGAGATGATCGACACCTTGTGGACCGGGTCGGCGTGCTCGAGGTAGTGGCCGACGATCGCGTGGCCCATCTCGTGGTAGGCGGTGATCAGGCGCTCCCTCTCGCTCATCACGCGCGTCTTCTTCTCGGGGCCCGCGACGACCCGCATGATCCCCTCTTCGAGCTCGACCTGGGTGATCTCGCGCTTGCCCCGGCGCGCTGCGAAGAGCGCTGCCTCGTTGATCAGGTTGGAGAGATCGGCGCCGGTGAATCCCGGCGTCTGGCCGGCGAGCGCGTCGATGTCGATGCCCTTCGCGAGCGGCTTACCGCGCGTGTGAACCTCGAGGATCTTCGCGCGGCCCTTGCGGTCGGGACGGTCGACGGCGATCTGGCGGTCGAAGCGGCCCGGACGCAGCAGCGCCGGGTCGAGAATGTCCGGGCGGTTCGTCGCCGCGATCATGATGATGTTGTCCTTCGCCTCGAAGCCGTCCATCTCGACGAGCAGCTGATTGAGCGTCTGCTCGCGCTCGTCGTGGCCGCCGCCGAGGCCGGCGCCACGGTGGCGCCCGACGGCGTCGATCTCGTCCATGAAGATGATGCAGGGGCTGTTCTGCTTGGCCTGCTCGAATAGGTCGCGCACGCGCGAGGCGCCGACACCGACGAACATCTCGACGAAGTCTGAGCCCGAGATCGAGAAGAACGGCACGCCGGCCTCGCCCGCGACCGCGCGCGCGAGCAGCGTCTTGCCGGTGCCCGGCGGTCCGTAGAGCAGGACGCCCGTCGGGATGCGCGCGCCGAGCGCCTGGAACTTCTTCGGGTTCTCGAGGAAGTCCTTGATCTCGTGGAGCTCCTCGACCGCCTCTTCGACGCCGGCGACGTCACGGAAGGTGATCTTCGGCGAGTCCGCGGAGAGCCGTTTGGCGCGCGACTTGCCGAACGACATCACCTTGCTGCCGCCACCCTGGAGGTTGTTCATGACCAGGAACCAGAGGCCGAAGAAGATGAGGAACGGCAGGATGTCGATGAGGATCGTCGGCCACGCGCTAGTGCTGGTCGCGTCCTCGTTGTAGAGCGTGTGACCCGCGCCGTAGCTGCTGTTGACCGTCTTGATCGTCGCGATGATCTGGTTGACCTGCTGGTCGCCGACGAAGCCGACGGAGTAGCTCTTGCCGCCGTACGTCGTGAAGTCGATGTCGTTCGACGACGGCTTGATCGTCAGCGTCTTCACCTTGCCGGCCGGCAGCCACTGCTCGGTCAGCGTCTGGTAGGTCGGTGCGGGCGTGCTCGAGCCGGACGGGATCAGCCGTGAGACGAAGAACGCCAGCACGATGACCAGCACGATCGGGAAGAACGCTCCTCTGAAAACGCGGTTCATCGCGGGCTCCGACTGGAGTACTGGTTAAAAGGCGCGGACGCCAAGGCACTCAAGCGTACCATGGTGTTTTCGCCCGTCCGGCAGGTTCCCTACCGGTGCGCTAACCAGTATGCGTCAGTTATCGGCCAGCGCGGCCACAAACGGGAGATTGCGGTAGCGCTCGTCGAAGTCGAGACCGTAGCCGATCGCAAAGCGATCGGCGATCTCGAAGCCGACATAACGGGTCGGAAGGTCCACCTTGCGTCGCGCGGGCTTGGTGAGCAGCGCGCAGACATCCAGGCTCGCCGGGTCGCGCGCTCCGAGGCTGCGCATCAGATACTGAAGCGTCAAACCGGAGTCGACGATGTCCTCGACGATCAGGACCTCGCGACCGGCGATCGGAGCGTCGAGGTCCTTGAGGATCCGGACGACGCCCGACGAATCGGTCGCCGAGCCGTAAGACGCGACGGCCATGAAGTCGACCTGGCACGGCGTCTCGATCTCGCGCATCAGGTCGCTGAGAAACAGCACGGCGCCCTTGAGCACACAAATCAAGAGCAGCTCGCGCCCCGCATAGTCGCGCGAGATCTCGGCGCCAAGCTCGCGCACGCGACGCTGCAGATCATCGGCGCCGACGAGCACCTCACCCAGCTGCTGCGGGCCCTGCCTTGAACTCATGTGGTGTGCCTCAACCGCACGGGCTGCGGGACCTGCCTCGACGTCATGTGATGTGCCTCAACCGCATTGGGCAGGTGTCCTCGCTTGCTTGATCGCGCGACGTAGGCCGCGCGCTCTGGCGTCAACCGCGCGCGGCGGAGGGAGCGTACACGGCGCCCGTGTGGTGGGTTGATGGCGAGCCGGCGCGGCGGCGGCTCCTGGCCTTCACCCACCAGTCAGCGAGGATGACGGCCGAGCACGGGTGCGGCTCGTCAGCCTGAGTCCGCGGCCGTCACCGCAGCTATCCGGGCGATCCTGCGGGTCTCGGGCGTGACGCGGACGCGGTCGGCCGTGGCGAGCGGGGCGACCCAGAGGACCTCCTCGCCGCAGACGACGATCGGCGTGAGGGCGCGCATCGCGCGCGGGAGGCGTCTGTCGGTGAAGAGGTCTGCGACGGACTTCGAGCGGCCGTCGAGGCCGATCGGGCGGATCGAATCACCGGCCCGCCAGCGGCGTACTCGCAGCGAATCGAGCTCGAGACGATCGGCGTCGAGCACCGCGACCGCGCCATCTCCTCGCCGCTGCGCCAGCGCCTCATCCGCCATCGCGGTGCGCAGCTCAGCAGTCAGCGTCCATTTGCCGAAGCGGGCCTCGCCTGGCACCGACAGGGCCACCTCCTCGGGCAGACGGTCGTCGGCGGCGCGCTCGAAGCGCAGCACCCCGTATTCGACCACCGCCCGTACGGAGCCGCCGACGTCGACGCTGCCGGTGCCGCCGGCGCGCGCCAGCGCCTCGAGCGTGTCGAGGCGCCGCGCCGCCCCGGGCAGGTAGCCGGACCCGGCGTTCTCGGCCAGACGGACGAGGACGAGCCGCGCGAGCGGTGGTTCGAGGTCGCGCAGCTCGGCGAGTGGAACCGCGACGCGTCCGGCGAGGAATTCGTCGAGGATCCGATCGAGGACGTGCGCCTCTTCGCGGAGTAGCTCCGCGGTTCGGAGCACGTTGGCCTCGGCGGCGGGGTGAATGCTGTGCAGACTGACGAGCAGGTCGTGGCGTACACGGCCGCGCGCGAAGCGAGGCTCGGAATTGCTCGCGTCCTCGCGCCAGCGGAGCCCGCGCGCGAGGCAGTACGCAGTCGTCTGCTCGCGATCGAGGCTGAGCAGGGGACGGATGAGGTTCCCATCGCGTGCGGGCATGCCGAGCAGTGCCCGCCGTCCGGGCGATGCGGCAAGCCGGTAAAGGATCGTCTCGGCCTGATCGGAGGCCGTGTGGCCGGTCGCGACGAGCGCGCCCGTTGCTGCGGTGATCCGCCGGGCCGCCGCGTAGCGGAGCTCGCGGGCCCACCCCTGGAGGTTGCCGGCGGCCGGGGGAGCTGACGCATGCTCGACGCGCAAAGGAACGCCGAGGCGCTCACAAACAGTCCGCACGTGTAGCTCATCGCCATCCGAGGCGGCGCCGCGGAGGCCGTAGTTCACGTGCAGGGCGGTCACCTGCCCGCGTCCGAGGAGCGTCACGAGAACGTCGAGCAGGCAGACCGAATCGCGGCCGCCCGAAACGAGCGCGACGCATTCCGGATCGTCATCGAGCAGGCCTGTCGCGCGGACGCCTTCGAGGATCTGCACGACTGCCGGCGCGTCACTCACCGTCAACCTAGGCCGAGGTTCGCAGTGTCTCCTGATCGCGGGAGACGCTCAACGGCTCCTCGGAGCGTGCCGCCTCGAGGTCTTCGACGGCGCGCGTCAGCGCCGCAAGCTGGCGCTCGAGGTTCGCGGTACGCGCCTCTGCTTGATCGCCCTGGCGACGAAGTGCGCTCTCGATGCGCGCGAGCGAGTCCTCGACACCACCGAGCCGCTCCGAAAGCGAGCGGACGCGACGAGCAAGACGTTCCACGTCGCCAGCGCTCGGAACGCCCAACAGGCCGATCGCGGCCTCCTGGGCCTGCGCGGCCCTCGAACGCGCGGCGAGTGCCCGCCCGAGCGCGTCCCCGAGCAGCGGACTGCGCAGCAGGCCACGGGCCGCGGCCCCCAGGAGGCGCTCGCCCTGCTCACCCAGCGAAGCGACGTGGATCCGTTGACTCTGCTGTCATGTTCAAAAGATTAGGCCAACCCGGAAGGTTGAGGCGGGATTAACCGTGCGTGCAGCGCGCGATTGGCTGCAACTCCGTTCGGGTACCCGTGTTCCAATGGGCACGCGGCCGTTCCGGGCCGCAGTTAGGAGGAGGACTCGATGCTAAGCCAACGTTTTCGCCTGGGGCTGGTGTGCGCCGCAGCCGCCGCGATCCCGACCATGGGAGCCGCGACTGCGAGCGCCGCTGCCACGCCGCCGACGGCAACGACGGGACAGGCAACACAGGTCACCTACGACTCTGCGGTCGTCGGCGGAAGTTCGAACCCGGAGGGTCTCTCGACCGAGGTGTACTTCGAGCTACGGGACCTCCAAGGCCTACGGCCAGACGTCCGCACCGATTCCGCTTACCGGTACCACGACCCAGGCGGTTTCGGCTCCATTGAAGGGTCTTGCCGCCTTCACCACTTACGATTTTCGCGTCGTCGCAGTGAATGCAAACGGGACGACCTACGGCGCGGCCGGGCACTTCACGACAAAGAAGATCCCACTATCGCTGCAAATCGCGGCGACGCCGAACCCGATCCCCTATGGCGGGCTGGTGACCGTCGCCGGGACGCTCTCGGGCACCGGCAACGCAAACCAGCCGGTGGCGCTGCAGCAAAACCCATATCCGTACACCGCCGGCTTCACGCAGACGGGCAACGCGGAACTGACGAGCTCGAGCGGCGCGTACACGTTCTCGATCGCGTCCCTCGACATGAGCACTCAGTACCGCGTCGTCAGCACGACTAATCCCAATCTGGTCTCGCCGGTCGTGCTGGTCACGGACTCGCTGCTCGTGACCGTGCATTCGCACGCCGCCGGAACGCACGCGCGCCGTGCCGCGCGCATCTACGGCAGCGTGGCGCCGTCGAGCGAGACGGACGCGAAGTTCGCCGTCCAGGAGCTCTTCGGACAGACGTGGAAGCTGATCAATGGAGGGATCACCGCGGGCGTCGCTCGCAACGGCGTCGTGCCCTTCTCGAAGGTCGTGCCGCTCAAGCACAGCGGCTTCATCCGCGTGTTCGTGGGTAGCGTGCAGGGCGCGAACGCGGAGAGCTTCAGCGCGCCGATCTTCGTGCGCGGCTACTGAGGCAGCGCGGCGCTGCGCGCCGTCAGGCTGGGGCGTCGATCGAACGCCCCAGCCGGGCCGGGTCAAGCAGCTCGCGGGCGATGACGAGCCGCTGGATCTGTGATGTGCCCTCGTAGAGCTGCATCACCTTGGCGTCACGCATCAGCTTCTCCACCGGGTAGTCCGTCACATAGCCGTGACCGCCGTAGACCTGGACGGCGTCGGTCGTGATGCGCATCGCCGCGTCGGCCGCGTAGCGCTTCGCGTGGGCGCACAGGAGCGTCGCCGGCGCACCGCGATCGAGCGCGTAGGCGGCACGCCAGTAGAGGAGGCGCGCCGCTTCGATCTCCGTCGCCATGTCGGCCAGCATGAACTGGATCGCTTGGTGGGAGGCGATCGGTACGCCGAACTGCGTGCGCTCGGCGGCGTAGGCGAGGGCGAACTCGAAAGCGGCGCGCGCAACGCCGACCGCCATCGCCGCGACTCCCGGCCGCGTACGGTCGAGCGCCGCCATCGCGATCGCGAAGCCACCGTTCTCGGCGCCGACGAGGTGGTCGAGCGGCACCTCCACATCGGTAAACGTCACCGCAGCCGTGTTCGAGGCCCGCTGGCCCATCTTGTCCTCGTGGCGATCGACGATGACTCCCGCACCTCTGGGAACCACGAAGCAGGAGATCCCGCGACGGCCCGCGTCCGGGTCGGTCTTCGCGAAGACGACATAGAAGTCGGCGTACCCTCCGTTCGTCACGAAGCACTTCGAGCCGTTGAGGACGTAGCGGTCCTTGATTCGCGTCGCCCGTGTGCTGAGCGCGCCGACATCCGATCCGGCGGCGGACTCCGTGATGCAGAAGGAAGCGAGCCGCGGCTCCTCGACGAGGCGCGCGAGGTAGGCGCGCTTCAGCTTCTCCGAGCCCGCGAGCAGGAGCGGCATCGCCGCGAGTCCGTTGCAACCGATCGACGTCTGAATCCCCGAGCAGCCCCACGCCAGCTCCTCGTCGATCAAGGCGCCGTCGAACGCGCCGAGGCCGCTGCCGCCGTAGCGCTCGGGTATGTACATATTCATCAGGCCGAGCTCCCAGGCCTTCCTGATGAGCTCCTGCGGAAACGTCGACTCGCGGTCAAAGCGCCAGGCGACGGGCCGGATCTCGTTGGTCGCGAACGAGTGAGCAAGCTCGCGCAGGGCGCGCTGCTCCTCGGTCAGCTCGAAATCGATCAATGGCGGGGACGAGCGGCGATCACAGCGACGACAGCGCGCCGCCGCCGAGGAGGCTGCTGAACGGCTTGGAGCTCGCCGGCGGCTTGATCGTCTCGGGCGCGTTGAGGTTTGTGATCGCGAGGTCCAATGTCAGCGAGCCGCCCGTCAGCCCACCGAGCGTCGCCTGGTCGGCCTGCGGAACCGAGAGCGCGACGGAAAGCCGGAATTCGCGCACGATGTGGTCGCTGGCGCCCGTGTACACGTCGACGGTCGCGCTCTTGACGATCCGTGTGAGCAGGCGCAGATCTCCGACCGAGACCGAAGCACTCGCGCCGGGAACGGCCGACCCGACGCCGCCGAGGATCTTCTGCAGGTCGGCAACGAACTTCGCCGTGTTGACCTGCGCGGTTATGTGGTCGGTGCTGACCCCGCCCACGTTCGCGCTTCCAACGTCCTGAGCGTTCTCGATCCAGCTGCGTGGATCGATGCCGAGGCTCGTCAAGAGGTTCCGCGAGCCTGTCCTCTGAGAGGAGGCTTCCCGCCGGAGCAGGCCGCCGATCGACGAGGGAAGCGAATAGTCGGTGCCGGCGAACGCGACGTACAGCGCGCCGCCCGCCGAGATCACGCCGACCGGTATCGAGTTCCCGAGGGCAGTGACGGTCGCGTTCAGATCGAACGCCGGCGGCTGGCCACGCGAAACGCTGAATGGTCCGCTGAGTTGCACGCCGATCGAGCTCCCGCCGAGGGCCGTGAGCCCCGGCAGCGAGGCGTGGACGGACAGTGACAGCTCGCCGGAACGGATCTGCCCGGCGTTCGTGCCGAAGGTCTGCGAAAGCACTCGCGCAGCCGGGGGGCCACTGCCGGAGGAGCCGCCACATGCGGCGATAAGCGATGCAACCGCGAGCACAACGAGGGCGCCGGTGGCCGCGCGCAAGCGCAGTTGCATGGCTCGGGGAGCGGGGTTCACGATCGGGCACCGACGCTAGCATGCTGGTCGTGCGTCCGCTACGCCTGGCGGGCTGCGCGGTGTTGCTGCTCGCTGTCTGCGGCGTTGCCGGCGCGTCCGCCTCGAACGGCTCGGATCAGGGGCATCGGGTCACTCACACCAGCCTCGAGCTCGTGCTCGTCGGTCACGCAGCGCGTGCTGTGGCACCCGGCACCAGCGTGGGGGCCCGCACGGCCAGCGCGCCGGCGACCCGCAGTGGGGCGTTCGTGCCCGCGGTGGGAGCCGCAGCGCGGCGCGGGCTCGGATTCACGGCAGCCGTCTCGAGCTTGGCTGTGCATGGCGAGATACCCACAGTCACCGCAACCGCCGACGTGTCAGCGTGGAGCGCGGCGCGAATAGCGATCCGCCACCTCCGCGGCGTGCGCAAGGCAGAGCTCAGTTCGGTCGCGCGCACGCTCACGACGATCGCTCGCGGCGGCAACCTGACGCCGGCGCGGCTGCCCCAGCTGGTCCTCACGCTGCAAGCGAACACACAGTGGTGGACCAGCGGACCGCTTCTCTCATACGGGCAGCGCGTCGGCTTTCCTGGCAGCAACCTCGTCTGGGAGTACTACCCCGGACAGGGGATCCAGGTGCAATGGCTCGGGACGTTCGGTGCCGCGAACGGGTTCTACGACCGCCACGACGCGACCGATCTCGCCGCGCTGCTCTCGCAGGCGTTGAGCCTCGCCGTGTCGCGTGCCGGCGGGATCGCGTGGGAATACGACTTCCGCTTCGACGGCGGCGGCCCGCAGTGGGTCAGCGCGATCACGCAGGGTACGGCGATCGAGGCGCTGGTCAGCGCCGCGACGCTGTTGCACGACAGCAGCTACCTCACGGATGCGCACGAGGCGCTCGGCATCTTCAACGCGCCGCCGCCCGCCGGCATCGAGCAGAGCGTGCAGGGGGGCAGCTGGTATCTGATCTACAGCTTCGCGCCGCACGATTATGTGATCAACGCCTTCGTTCAGGCGCTGATCGGGCTCTACGACCTCGCCTACACGGGCGACCCGGCGGCTCAGCAGGCCTTCGAGCGCGGCAACGCCGCGGCCGAGCTCGCGATGCCGAGCTTCAACACAGGCGCGTGGTCGCTGTACGACCAGTACGGCGAGTCGACGCTCAGCTATCACGAGTTGCTGATGGGCTTCCTGCGCACGCTCTGCAAGCAGGAGAGCGCCACCACAGCGCAGGCGCTCTGGGTCATCGGCTCAGGAACCCCGAGCGGGAGCACCGGCGCGAGCGGAACGAGCGGCACGAGTGGCGCCTCGGGAACGAACGGGACCGGCGGCACCCCCGCGGGCGCCACCGGAGCGAGCGGCTCGAGCGGGGCGTCCGGTCCCAGCGGCGGCAGCGGAGCGAGCGGCTCGACCGGCGCCACCGGGTCGAGCGGCGCCACGGGCGCCACGGGGTCGAGCGGGGCCACCGGGTCGAGCGGGGCCAGCGGACCGAGCGCAGCGCCCGCAGCGGTCTTCTGCTCGACCGAAGCGGCGTTTGCCGCCGACCTCAAACAACCACCGCAGCTCACGATCCCGGCTCTGCGCGGTGCTGCGAGTGCACCACGTGGCGAGGGTCGTGTTCACGCTCTCGAAGATCGCCAACGTCAACTTCGCCGTCACGCTCGGCGGCGTCACGAGTTCAATCGACACCTCGCTGGTGCCTCACGGCAAGCACTACTTCGTCTGGCGCCCGGCGCGCCCGGGGAGTTACACGGTCACTCTGACCGCGGTCGACCTCGCGGGGAACAAGGCCGCACAGACGGCCGCCGTCACGGTCGCCCGCTGAGGCCGCAACCTGGAACGCCGCCCGGTCGGACCTATCATGCGGGGCACGTGGAAGCACTGCCGGCATCTGTCGACGAGCTAGCCGCCGGACTGCGCGACGTCGGCTACCTCCCGGGAGGCGAGACCGCGCTGGTCGCGTTTCTGGCACTCCGACTCGGCAAGCCCGTGCTCGTCGAGGGGCCCGCCGGGGTCGGCAAGACCGAGCTCGCGAAGGCACTTGCGCGTCATCTCGAGCGCGAGCTGGTGCGGCTGCAGTGCTATGAGGGCCTCGACGAGGCGCGAGCACTGTACGAGTGGAACTACCGCAAGCAGCTCCTGCGAATCCAGACCGAGGCCCAGGGGTCGGCTTGGAGCGAAGTCCAGGAGGACATCTTCGGCGAGGAGTTCCTGCTCGCGCGCCCGCTGCTGCACGCGATCCGATCCAGCTCCCCCGTCGTGCTGCTGATCGATGAGATCGACAAGACAGACCAGGAGTTCGAGGCGATGCTGCTCGAGGTGCTGTCGGACTTCCAGATCACGATCCCCGAGCTCGGCGCCATCGGCGCGAGCTCGCGACCAGCGGTGATCCTGACCTCGAACAACTCGCGCGAGCTGACCGAGGCGCTCAAGCGCCGCTGCCTGTACCTCTGGCTCGACTACCCCCAGCTCGAGCACGAGCTCGCGATCGTCCGCCTGCATGCGCCCGAGCTGGCCGAGACGGTCGTCCGCAAGCTCGTCGAGATCGTCGGCATGGTGCGCGAGCTCGACCTCAAGAAGCCGCCGTCGATTGCCGAGTCGATCGACTGGGCACGGGCGCTGCTCTTGCTCGGCGTGGAGGAGATCGACGCCGAGAGCTTCAGCCGGACGATGTCGGTGATCGTCAAGCACCGTACGGACGTCGAGCTCGTCGCCGCACGGGTCGGGCGTCGCGCTGGCGGCCGCTTCGTGAAACCGCCGGGCGGGGGAATCGACGCTCGGCTGCTCCAGCTCGGCGAGGAGCTGCGCGCCGAGGGGGTCAGCGTCGGAACCGCCGAGTGGCTCGACGCCTTCGCGGCGCTCGATCAGGTGAACTGGACCGACCGCGACGCGTTCCATGGCGCGCTCGCCGCAACGCTCGCGAAGTCGCAGGAGGAGCGTCGCGTCTTCGATCTCGTGTTCGACCGATTCTTCTTTCGCGCGGTCGGAAGCTGCGGCGCTGCGCGAGGGTGTCAGCGAGCCGGGACGGAGCCGGCGCGCCGCAGGGCTACGCGATCGACCTCGAGGAGCTCAAGCAGCAGCTCGAGCAGGCGTTGCTCGAACTCGACGATGCCCGCCTGCGCGACCTCGCCCGGCTTGCGATCGCTGCGCTTGGCGCGAGCGAAGGCAACCCCGCCGGCGTCGTCGGACTCGACGTACAGCGCATCCGCCGCGCGCTCGGGCTGCGCGGTGGGGTCGGCGCGGACGGCGGCGCCGCGAGCACCGTGCGGCGCGAAGCGCTCGTGCGCTTCGAGGCGCTGCTGCGGGCCGAGCTCGAACGCGCGCAGATCCAGCGCAACGAGAGCGCTCGGCCCGAAGCGCCCGCTGAGCGAGCTCGACCGCGCGCTGCCGAGCGGCCCGTCGGCCGACCTTGTCGCGGTACATCGCGTCATCGCGCAGTTGCGGCGGCGGCTCGCGAGTCGCCGGCGGCGAGCTGCGTGGCCACCGCCGCCACGATCACGTCGACTTCAGGCGGACGTTGCGGGCGTCGCTGCAGACGGGCGGCGTACCGGTCGTGATCAGGCAGCGGCCGCGACGTCCCCGGCGTCCGGAGCTCTACGTCCTCTGTGACGTCTCGACGAGCGTCAGCTCGGCGGCTGTGTTCTTCCTCTCGGTGCTCCACGCCCTGGCACGACTCGTTTCGCAGGATGCGCTCGTTCGTCTTCATCGAGCGCGTGTCCGAAGTCACCGACGTGTTCGCGCGTGAGCGCGGGTTCCGGGAGGTGAACGAGATGATCGCGCGCGACGCCGGCGTGGCCGACGTCTCCGGCTACACCGACTACGGCCGCGTCTGGACTGAGCTGCGGGCGTTGATCGGGGACGAGCTCGGTCGACGCTCGACGCTGATCATCCTCGGCGACGCGCGAACCAACGGCCGCGACCCCCGTGTCGATGAGCTAGCGGCGCTCGACGGCGTGCGCGGGGCGCACCATCTGGCTGAACCCGGAACCGCGCCTCTACTGGAACTACGGGGACTCCGTGATCGCCGCTTACGAACCGCTGTGCGAGGTATTCGAATGCTGGACCGCGCGGCAGCTCGAGGAGTTCGTCAAGCAATCTGACGCGGACCGTGCCCGCATAGCGCCGCGTACGCCTCTACGATCGCCGCCGATGCGCAGCGCAGCTTCCGTCAGCGCAGCTCGGGTGCCGCTCGCGCGCGGCCGCGGTCCGGCCGCCGCTCCGCGGACGGCGGCGCCTGCGCAGCCTGCTCGCGCTCCCGCTCGCAGCGGTGTGCGCAGGCTGCGGTGAAGCGCACACCGACCGTTCGGCGCTAGGGCCCGCGAGGCCGGTCACGATCGCGCTCGAGCGGCCCGGCGAGCGCGCTCTACGCTCCCCTCTACGTCGGCGTGGCCGACGGCGAATTCGCGCGCGGTGCGCTGCGCGTGAGCCTCACGCGCCGGGAGCTCGGACACCGCGTCGCTCGACGCGCTCGAGACCGGACAGGCACAGATCGCGATCGCCTCCGAGCCGGCGGTACTCGCGGCGCGAGCCGCGGGCCAGCGCGTCGTCGCGATCGGGGCGCTCGAGGACGGTGCCGCCGAGGCGATCATCTCGCTGCGGCCGCTCCGCCTCGCCGAGCGGCGCTGGTCGGGAAGAAGGTCGGAACCGACGGGACGAAGCTCGCGAGCTGCCGAGCTCTCGAGCTATCTCGAAACGGCGGGCATGACGCCGCGCAGGTGCGGCTGGTCCAGGCCAACGAGCCGGCGGCACGCGGCAACGGCGCCTATGCCGTGGTCGCTCGTTGGGACCTCGATGCGGTCGCGCTGACGCTCGCACACCACCGTCCGAACGTCGTGCGCGTCGCCGCTGCAGGCGTGCCGCGCTATACGGATCTCGCGATCGTCGTCCGCGTCGGCGAAGCCCGTCATCAGGGTGCATTGCTGCGCGCGTTCCTGCAGTCGCTCACGCGCGCCGAGGCGATGCACGCACGAACCCTCTCGAGCGCGGCGACAGATCCTCGTTTCGCGCGAACCCGACGCTCGGCATTCGCCTCGAGCTGGCGGAGCTGAGTGCGACCCAGACGGTTGCCGGGCCAGCTGCCGGCAACCAGCCGTTCGGGTACCAGACCCCTACGCGTGGCAGAGCTTCGGCGAGTGGATGGCGGCACGCGGCCTGCTGCGCAGCGCCGCGGTCGCGGGCGACACGATCACAGACGAGTTCCTGCCAGGGCAGGGCGAGTGATCGCGCTGCGCAGCGCGAAGCTAGCGGCGAGACCGGACCACGGAGCGTAGGCCGCGAAGAAGCGGCGCACATCGGCCTCTTCGGCGCGATGGCGCGGATCGCCGGACAGGAGCCGCCCAACGAGCTTGCGCAGTCCGAGGTCGCCGGCTGGTACCTGGTCGTAGCGGCCCTGGCCGTGGAGCGCGAGCGACTCGACCGTCCACGAGCCGATCTCCGGGATCGCGCGCAGCGCTCGCCAGGCCCGCTCGTGCTCGGGCGCGCCGAGATCGACCCGTCCGCCAGCGACCGCGCGCGCGGCCGCCCGCAGCGCGATCGCGCGACGACCGGCGAGATCGAAGGACTCGAGCAGCGCGGGCGCGGTCTTGGCGATCGTTTCGGGCGCCGGGAGGTCGCGCAGTGCGCACCAGGCCACGCGGCGGCCGAGGCGCGCGATGATCCGCCGCTCGATCGCCACCGCGCGCGTGAACTCGATCAGCTGCTCGCAGATCGCCCAGGCGAGGGCCTCGAACGGATCGGGGCGTCGGGGCGGGCGCAGGCCGGGCATCGCCCGCAACGTGCGGCCGATCAGCGGGTCGTCCTTGAAGCGGCGGTGAAAGTCGCTCAGATCGTCGTCGATCCCGAACGCGAAGCGCATCCGCTCGAGCGCCGTGGCGCAGCCTTTGCGTGAGCGGCCCCAGGCGCCGAGGAGGACACCGCTGCGAGAACCGGCGTAGGCGGCGCGGACGAGCACCGGCTCGCCATCGGTGTGCACCAGCCGCTCGAGAACGCCGCCGTGACGGCGCAGGACGCCGTCCGCACCGCCGCCCGGCAGGAGCAGTGGCGAGCGCGGCTCGAGCTCGAGGCGCATCGTCACCGGCGAGGACATCGCGCCATTGTCGCCGCTCGGCGGGACGTTCGACGCGCGGCGAGCGAGCGGGAGCGCTAGGGCCGGCGCAGCGTGCGAACCGACACGACGAAGGTCTGGACCTCGCCGTAGGGCCGCAGCGCCGGCGCGGGCCGGCGCGGGGCGAGCAGCGCCTGGGAGCCGCGGCGACGGCTCAGCACGGCCACGGTTGCCGCGCCGGCGACGAACCCGGTCACCGCCGCCGCGGCCGCCTGGGCGAGCGCCGGTGGGCTGCTGCGGACCGGCTCGATGACGCGCACCGCCTCGACGAGCACCAGCTCCTCGGCGGTCTCCTGCGGCGGCTGCGATGGCTCGCCCAGGTCCTCTGGGTACTCCTCCATCAGCGCAGTGTAGAGCCGGCTACAAGGTGCGCTCGAACACGCGATAGCGGCGTACCACCTCGCCACCCATGCCCTGCATCGCGCGGTTCATCGGCCGGTTCGTTTCGAGGATCCAGCCCATCTCGCCCCCCTTCTGCGGCGTGCGCTCGGCCGCGTCGAAGTGCAGCTGGTAGAAGCGCGCGGCAACGCCGGTGTGCTGATACTCGGGCTTGACGCCGAGCGCAAAGACGCGCACCGCATCGATCCTGCGCCGCCAGTAGAGGGCCTTCGCCCAGCCGAACGGCAGGAGGCGGCCGTTCAGGTGGCGCAGAACCTGGTTGTAATCGGGCAGCGTCAGCGCCGCCCCCACGACCTCGCCCGTGTCCCGGCGTTCGGCGATGAACGCCCAGTTCTCATCGAGGATCGGCTTGAGGTCCTTGGCGTAGTGGCGGACCTCGTCCGCGGTCAACGGCACCGCGGCCCAGTTGCGTTCCCAGGCGGCGTTGTAGACCTCGAGGAAGCGGTTCACCTCCGCATCGAGATCGCGCTTTCGCATCGGCCGGCAGACGATCCCGTGCTCGGCCTCCGCCTTGTCGGCCATCGCCCAGATCATCGGGTGCACGCGCTCGCGGTTGGAGATGTGGAGGCTCCACATCAGCAGGTCCATTGCCTTGACGAGTCCCTCGGCCTCGAGCAGGTCCCTGTAGTAAGGGTGGTGCCAGCTCGAGAGGATCATTGGCGGGCGATCGAAGCCCTCGACCAGCAGCCCGCACTCGTCGTTGGTCGTGAAGTCCATCGGCCCGACCATCCGGTCGCGGCCCCGCTCGCGCAACCAGCCGGCCGCGGCAGCGAGCAGCGCGTGCGCGCTCGCCTGGTCGTTCTCACACTCGAAGAAGCCGAACATGCCCCAGCTGTTGTGCTGGAACTCGTTGAAGCGGTGATCGATGTGGGCGCTGATCCGTCCGACCGGCTGCCCGTCGCGGTAGGCCAGGAAGTACTGCGCCTCCGCGTGCTCGAAGAACGGGTTGCCGCGCTTGTCGAGGCGCTTGCGGACATCCAGCTGGAGCGGTGCAACCCAGCGCGGCTCGTCTCGGTAGAGCGCGCCGGGAAGTAGGATGAACCGGCGCAGGTCGCGTCCGCCGGACACCGGCCGAATCTCGACACTCATCGAGCCCACCCTATATGGCGATCTCAAGCGGCGTTGACGTCTTCGCGAAGGTCCGCGAGAGCGAGCGGGTCGCGCAGGCGCAGGCTGCCCGCGAAGTCGGCGTACTCCCCTACTTCCGCGAGGTTCAGGGACCGGCTCGCCCCGTCGTTGAGATGGAGGGTGAGGCGCGCATCATGCTCGGCTCGAACAACTATCTCGGGCTCACGGGCGACCCGCGCGTGATCGCCGGCGCGCGCGATGCACTGGAGCGCTACGGAACCGGGCTCACCGGATCGCGCTTCCTCAACGGGACGACCGCGCTGCATCTCGAGCTCGAGCAGGAGCTTGCCGAGTGGATGGGGACCGAGGCCGCGATCGTCTTCACGACCGGCCATCAGGCGAACCTCGCGACACTCGGGACGCTCGTTGGCCCCGGCGAGACGATCGTCGTCGACAAGGGCGCCCACGCATCGTTGCTCGACGGGGCGATCCAATCTCGGGCGAAGCTTCGCGCGTTCACCCACAACCGCACCGACAAGCTCGAACAGGCTCTGCGCAAGGCGACGGCGGACGGCGGCGGCATCCTCGTCGTCGTCGACGGCGTCTTCTCGATGGAGGGCGACATCGCGCCATTGCGCGAGATCGTCGCGTTGTGCGAACAGTACGGCGCACGGCTGATGGTCGACGAGGCGCACGCCGTGGGCGTCCTTGGCGCGCGCGGCGCCGGGACCTGTGAGCTGCTCGGCGTCGAAGATCGCGTCGACGTGCGGATGGGCACATTCTCGAAGTCGCTCGCCTCGTGCGGCGGCTTCATCGCGGCCGATGCCGATGTCATCGAGTTCCTTCGCCTTCAGGCCCGCGCGTTCGTCTTCACGGCCGCCGGCGTGCCGGCGGCGGTCGGAGCGGCGCTCGCGGCGTTGCGCGTGATTCGCTCCGAGGAGGGCCGCGAGCTGATGGCAGCGCTGCTCGCCAACGCGCAGCGGCTCAACCGGGGCCTGCACGATCTCGGCTTCGCGGTCGTCGAACCGACGCCGGTCGGCGAGGGCACCGCGACCCTCACGCCGATCGTCCCCGTGCTCGTCGGCGAGGACTGGCGTTGCGTGCTGCTCTGGCGGGCGCTATACGACGCCGGCATCTTCACGAACGTCGCGGTTCATCCCGCTGTCCCGCTCGACGGTGCGCTGCTGCGCACGAGCGTCATGGCGACCCATGACGCGGCCGTCCTCGATCGCGCGCTCGAGATCTTCGCGACGGTCAAGGGCGAGTTCGAGGCCGAACACGGGCCGCTCCCGAGCGCGCGCTGACACGCGCCCAGACTTGTGCACCGCTGCACAAGGTCTAAACAAACGCCCGCCGGTACAAGAAATTCTCGCTCTGAGCGACCGTCCACTCGGGCTGGCACTTGAGTAGCAGGCCGGGCCTGACGTAGCTTCTACCAGCGCCCGCGCGGCGCATGAGGGAGCGCCTTTCGGGGGCTCCCGACCGGAGAGAGAGGGTCGTGGCGTGGTCTGCCAGCGGGCCGCTCATGCTGGTATGTGCCCGCGTGCGAGATGTACTTGTCAACTACGGAAGCGGTGGCCCGTCCGCAGATGGGGCCGGGGAGTTGGAGATGAACGCGACAGCAGTAATGATTCGTGGGCCGCGGCAGGCGGGGGACTCGGAAACGGCCGCCGTGCCCGGGCGAACGCAGGAGCCCGCCCCGCAACACCTCAGGGCGCTCCAGCGCGCCAACCAGATCAGGCTCGCGCGAGCCGAGATCAAGCGTCGGGTCGCGGTCGGCCAGCTGAACGTCGTCGACGTTCTCCTCTCCGGCGCGGAGGAGATCGAGACGATGGAGATCGCCGAGCTGCTGACCAGCCAGCGCCGTTGGGGGCACACACGCGCCCGGCGCTTCCTCGCCGCGATCCCGATGACCGAGAGCAAGACGATCGGCTCGATGACCCAACGCCAGCTCGCGACGCTCGCGAGCATGCTCACGCCCGCGGGTCCGCGCGCTCCCCGGCCGCTGACCGAGCAGGCCGAGCGGGTCGCAGCCTGACAAGCCCAACCGGCGTCGCAGCGAGTCGCCACTGGCGGAGGGCCGGCCCGGGCGGGGACAGCGCCGGTCGCCGCCGGCTGACGACTCGAATCACATGCAGCTTGCGGGTTGTCCCCGAGGGCCAACCCGCGAGCTCGCCGGTTGGCCCAATGGACAACGCGGGCACCAATGGCGCTCGGTAGGCTCAGCGCCTCGTGAGGGGCCGGCGTCAGCCTGCCCCCGGTCCCGATCGCGTTGCAGGAGAAGTACGCACCCCAGGGAGTTCCCGCTTTACTACGACGGCTGAGTCGGCGCACGACAGCCCCCGGTCGCTGCCGGAAGTGCGCGCCCGCGCGCCGCACAGACACCCCACGAAAACAGGAAGCAGGCAATGCCCCGAACCAGGATCCACAACGTCTCCGCAGCCCAGTGGAGTGCCAACGGCGACGCGCTCGGCACTCGCGACCTGACCGAGCTCACCAACGAGTCGTTCGGGTCGAACGTCTTCAGCGCCGCCGAGCAGCGCAAGCGCCTGCCCAAACACGTCTACAGCCAGCTGCGGGCGACCGTCGCGCGCGGCGAGGAGCTCGACACCTCGCTCGCCGACATGGTCGCGCAGGCGATGAAGGACTGGGCGCTCGAGAAGGGCGCGACGCACTACACGCACTGGTTCCAGCCGCTCACCGGGCTGACCGCGGAGAAACACGACTCGTTCTACATGCCGGCCGGCGACGGGACGGCGATCGCCGACTTCAGCGGCAAGGAGCTGATCCAGGGCGAGCCTGACGCTTCGAGCTTCCCGACGGGTGGGATCCGCGCGACGTTCGAGGCGCGCGGATACACCGCCTGGGACCCGACCTCGCCGGCGTTCCTGCTCGAGAACCCCAATGGCGCGTTGCTCTGCATCCCGACCGCGTTCGCGTCGTGGACCGGCGAGGCGCTCGACCACAAGATCCCGCTGCTGCGCTCGATGGACGCGCTGTCGGGCGCCGCGATCCGCGCGCTGCGGCTGCTCGGCGAACAGGCGCCGCAGCGCGTGTTCACGACCGTCGGGCCGGAGCAGGAGTACTTCCTGATCGATGAGCAGTACTACTTCGAGCGGCCCGACCTCGTGACATGCGGGCGAACGCTGTTCGGCGCGAAGCCGCCGAAGGGGCACGAGCTCGACGACCACTACTTCGGCTCGATCCCCGAGCGGATCCTCGCCTACATGCTCGAGACCGAGCTCGAGCTCGGCAAGCTCGGTGTGCCGGTCAAGACGCGTCACAACGAGGTCGCGCCGAACCAGTACGAGATCGCGCCCGTGTTCGAGGGCACGAACATCGGCTGCGACCACCAGATGCTGACGATGCAGGTGATGCAGAACGTCGCGCGTAAGTACGGCCTCGTCTGCCTGCTGCACGAGAAGCCGTTCGCGGGGGTCAACGGCTCGGGCAAGCACAACAACTGGTCGATGAGCACCGACGCCGGCGAGAACCTGCTCGAGCCGGGTGACACGCCGCACGAGAACCTTTCGTTCCTGTTCTTCGCGGGTGCCGTGATCGAGGCCGTCGACAACTACCAGGAGCTGCTGCGGGCGTCGATTGCGAGCCCCGGGCAGGACTTCCGCCTCGGCGCCAACGAGGCACCGCCGGCGATCATCTCGATCTTCCTCGGCGAGGAGCTCGAGCGGATCTTCGGCGCGATCGCCGAGGGCAAGACGAGCCCGTCGAAGCCCGGATCATTCCTCGGCCTAGGCACGCCGGTACTGCCACCACTGCCGCTGCACTCCGGCGACCGCAACCGTACGAGCCCGTTCGCTTTCACCGGCAACAAGTTCGAGTTCCGCGCGCTCGGATCGAGCATGTCACCGGCCTGGCCGAACACCGTGCTCAACACGATCGTCGCGGAGACGATCGACCGGCTGTCCGGCGAGCTGGAGGCGCAGCTGAAGGGCGGCGCGACGCTGGAGCGCGCGATCCTCGCGATCGTCAAGGACTCCTATGCGAAGCACAGCCGCATCGTGTTCGCCGGGGACGGCTACTCGGAGGAGTGGCACGCCGAGGCGGCGCGGCGCGGGCTCGCGAACCTGCGCTCGACGACGGAGGCGCTGCCCTGGATCGTCGAGGACTCGACGATCAAGTTGTTCGAGAAGCACAAGGTGCTGTCCAAGCGCGAGCTCGAGTCACGCTACGAGGTCTCGAGCGAGCAGTACACGACGAAGGTGAACATCGAGGCCGAGACCGCGGCTTCGATCGCGCGAACGCTCGTGCTACCGGCCGCGCTGCGTCACCTCGCGCTGGTCAAGGAGGCCGGGTGTCGAGCGGCTCGTCGCGGAGACGCAGGAGCTCGTCGAGGGCTTGGTCGCGGAGATCGGCGAGCTCGAGCGGGCGAACGCGTCGCACCCACATGTCGAGGGGCTCGACCACGCGAAGTACATGCGCGACACGGTCCTGCCCGCGATGGGCGCGGTACGCGAGGTCGCCGACAAGCTCGAGCGGATCGTCGCCGACGACCTGTGGCCGCTGCCGAAGTACGCGGAGATGCTATTCATCAAGTGAGCGCGTCGAGCTCCGCGACGAGACCGCCGACGCGCGTGGCGATCTCGTCGCGGACGGCGCGGACCTCGTCGATCGGCCTCCCGGCGGGGTCGGGTAGATCCCAGTCGATGTAGCGCTTGCCGGGGATGTACGGGCAGGCGTCGCCGCAGCCCATAGTCACGACGACGTCGGCCCATTGCGCGAGCTCGTCCGTGAGCAGCTGGGGCGTGCGGTCCGACAGGTCGGTGCCGAGCTCGTGCATCGCCTCGACCACGGCCGGGTGAACGTGCTCGGCGGGCTCGGTGCCGGCCGAGCGGGCGGCGTGCCGGCCGGCGGCGGCGCGGTCGAACAGGGCTTGGCTCATCTGCGAGCGACCGGCATTGTGCAGGCAGACAAAAAGGACGTTCGCCATCTCAGCTGCGCTCCTGGGCGTCGACGGCGCGGCCAACCGTGCGCCGTTGTGGGGAAGCATGACCTGCGCCGCGTCGGCGGGTGTGACGTCGGGGTAAAGCGTGCGGACGAGGACGACGGCGGCGAGTCCGCCGCGAGCTGCGCCAGCGACGAACGCCGGTGCGGAGGCCGGGGCGATGCCGGCGAAGGTGTTCGAGAAGATGCGGCCGACCGTGATCGCGGGATTGGCGAAGCTCGTCGAGCTCGGTGAACCAGTAGGCGGCACCGATGTAGGCACCGACCGCAGCGGGCGTCGTGGCGGCCGGCGGGTGCGTGCGAGCGCGAAGATCACGAGCAGGAGCCCCGCGGTGGCGACGATCTCGGCGAGCAGGTGCGCCGGGGATCGCACGGTGGTGGGTCGAGATGCTCGAGGTGCCGGCAGCGCGAACATCGCGTTCGCGAGCAGCGCGCCGCTGACGCACCCGGCGGTCTGGGCGGGGATGTAGGCGAGGGCGGTGCGCCAGCGGATACCGCCGAAGCTTGCGTCGGCGAGCGAGACGACCGGGTTGAAGTGCCCCCCGGAGACCGGCCCGAACATGAGGATGATCGTGTACAGGCCGGCGGCGGTAACGGCCGAGTTCTCGAGCAGCTCGAGCCCGATCTCGTGCGGCGAGAGGTGTTGCGCGGCGACCCCGGATCCGATCACGACCGCGGCGAGCAGCGCGCTGCCGAGGTATTCGGCGAGCAGCGCGCGCTTCATTTCGCAGCGGCGTCGAGCGCTGCGCAATGCTCGGCGCGCAGGCACTCGCGCACCTCGCGCCGCGCGATCGCCATTATGTGGCTCCGTACCGGGACATCGTCAAAGCGCGCCAGCACGGCGTCCGCACAGGCACGGATCTCCTGCGGATCGCGGCTGGCCTCGAACTCCTCGCTCAGCGACGGAAGCATTCGCACGAGCCGGTAGCGATGCGCGGTCGCGTCCGTGCGGATCGCCTCCAGCTTGTCCTCGATCAGCTCGTGCACGTGACGTTCGATCAGGTCACGGATCGGGCGAACCTCCTCCACGGGTCGGCCGGCGGGGTCCGGGATGTCCCACGCGTCGACCGTCGTCGGCACATAGGGGCAGGCATCACCGCAGCCCATCGTCACGGCCCAATCGGCGTGCAGTTGCATCTCCGGCATGAGCTTGCGCGGGCGGCGCCCCGCGAGGTCGATGCCGACCTCGCGCATCGCCTCGATCACACCCGGCCAGATCGCCGCCGCCGGGTTCGAGCCGGCCGACTCGGCGCGCACATCGCTCGGGGCTTCGCGCTCGAAGAACGCCTGCGCCATCTGCGAGCGCCCCGCGTTGTGGTTGCACACGAACAGCACGTACTTCATCGATCACCTCCCGCTGGCGGCCGGCACGAGAAAAGCTTATCCATTGACAGGTATCACTTCAATCGATATACATAAATTGATGGCTTTCGATCTGGAGCTCGCTCCGAAGCACAAGCGGCTGCCGGGCGAGCCGTGCTGCGAGCCCGTCGTCTACCCGGACGTCGAGCGCCGCGAGGCGGAGCGGCTGGCGCTCGTCGCGAAGGCGCTCGGGGACCCGGTGCGCCTGCAGCTCGTGGACGTGCTGCGCAAGCACGCTGGGAAGGTCTGCGTCTGCGAGCTGGTACCGCTCTTCGACCTTTCGCAGCCGACCGTCTCGCACCACCTCAAGGTGTTGCGCGAGTCCGGAATCGTCGGCTCCGAGCGTCAAGGGTTATGGGCCTATTACTTCGTCCTTCCCGACGCGTTGAAGGAGCTGTCCAGATGGCTGGGCTAGAGAACGATTGCTGTTCGGCCGCTACGCAGGAGACCTGCTGCGAGACCGCGGACAAGGTTGAGTGCTGCGGCGACGAGCGCCATGCGCCCGGCTGCGGCTGCCATCCGGGCGCGAAAGGCGACCGCCTGACAATGGCGGAGGCGGGTAGGAGTGCTGATGCCGGAATGGCCAGCTCCAGCGATGGCGTGCGTGTTCGCGCGGCCGTGGACCAAGACCTACCCGCCGTCGTCGCGGCCTACAACGCCGGCATCAGCGAGCGCGTGGCGACATTCGAGACGCGACCAAGGACAGTCGCCGAGCTCGCGAATTGGCCGCACGACGGGCAGCCCTTCATCGTCGCCGAGCTCGACGGCGCAGTTCTCGGGTGGGCACGGGCCGCGCGCTACTCCGATCGCTGCGTTTACGAGGGCGTAGGCGAGCATGCTGTGTACGTCCATCCGCTCGCTCGCGGCCGTGGGCTCGGCCGCCGGCTGCTGCTCGCGCTCTGCGAGGAGGCGGAGCGAGGGGGCCTCTACAAGCTGACGAGCCGCGTGTTCACGGACAACGAGGCCAGCCTTGCCGCGCATCGCGCTGCGGGGTTCGTTGAGGTCGGGGTGCAACGCCGCCACGGCATGCTCGACGGAGCTTGGAAGGACTGCGTGCTCGTCGAGCGACTGCTCGGCCCGGCAGCGAACTAGCCTGCCCGGCCAACCTTGCCACAGTTTTGTCAAGGTTGGTCACGTTTCGCTGGTAGGATGGGCTGATGCGCGGCGACTTCCTGGACGCGATCGCGTCGCGGGTCGTGATCTACGACGGAGCGATGGGCGCGACGCTCGAACAGCTCGAGCTCACGTCCGCCGACTACGGTGGGCTCGCCGGCCGCTGCCACGAGGCACTCGTGCTGCACCGGCCCGATGTGATCGAGGGGATCCACGCCGGGATGATCGAGGCAGGCGCCGAGGTCGTCGAGACCTGCACCTTCCAGGCCTCGCGGCTCAAGCTCGGCGAATGGGGCCTTGCCGAACACACGCTCGAGATCAATACGCGCGGCGCCCAGATCGCGCGCAAGGCAGCGGGGACGAGGGGGTTCGTCGCCGGCTCGATCGGTCCGACCGGCTTCCTGCCGGCCTCGAATGACCCGACCCTCGGGCAGATCTCGTTCGGCGAGCTCATCGAGGTATTCCGCGAGCAGGCCGAGGGACTGATCGCCGGCGGCGCCGACCTGCTGATCATCGAGACGGCGCAGGACATCCTCGAGGTGAAGGCGGCGCTCTTCGGAGCACGCGAAGCGTTCAAGGCCGCGGGGCGGGCGCTCCCGATTCATGCCTCGATATCGCTGCTGCCGAATGGCGGCAAGATGCTCCTGGGGACCGATATCTCCTCCGCCCTCGCGACGCTCGACGGGCTCGGCGTCGACGTGGTCGGACTCAACTGCTCGACCGGGCCGGAGGACATGCGCGACGCGATCCGCTTCCTCGGCGACACATCGCCGCTGCCCGTCGCCTGCATACCGAACGCCGGCCTCCCGATCCAAGGGCCGCGCGGGGAGACGATCTTCCCGCTCGAGCCCGAGCCGTTCGCGAAGACGCTGACCGAATTCGTCGAGCGCTACGGCGTCGGCATCGTCGGCGGTTGTTGCGGCACGCGGGCGGAGCACATCGCCGCGCTCAAGGAGCTGATCGGCGAGCGCTCGAGCGCCCCGCGACCGGCGCCGCGCGCCGCGCACATGTCCTCGATGATCGCCGCGACACCGCTCGCCCAGCTTCCGGCCCCGACGATCGTCGGCGAGCGCGTCAACGCGCAGGGGTCGCGCAAGGCCAAGGAGCTGCTGCTCGCCGACGACTACGACGGGCTCGTCGCGATCGGCGAAGGTCAGGTCGAGCGCGGAGCGCACGTGCTCGACGTTTGCGTCGCGCTGACCGAGCGCCAGGACGAGGCGGGTCAGATGCGCGAGCTCGTCAAGCGCCTCTCGCTCGCGGTCACGGCGCCGCTGCAGATCGACACGACCGAGCCTGACGTGATGAGCGCCGCGCTCGCGCAGCTGCCCGGACGCGCGATCGTCAACTCCGTGAACCTCGAGGCCGGACGCGCGAAGCTCGACAGCGTCGTGCCACGGTGCCTCGAGCACGGCGCCGCGCTGATCGCGTTGACGATCGACGAGGAGTCGATGGCAAAGACCGCCGCGCGCAAGGTCGAGGTTGCGAAACGGATCCACAGCTATGTCGTCGAGGAACACGGAATGAGCCCGAGCTCTTGATCTTCGACGCGCTGACCTTCACGCTCGCCACCGGACAGGACGAGTTCAAGAACTCCGCCGTCGAGACGCTCGAAGGCATCCGCGCGATCAAACGCGAGCTGCCCTCCTGCAAGACATCGCTCGGGGTCTCGAACGTCTCCTTCGGCTTCGGCAAAGCAGCCCGCGCCGTGCTCAACTCCGTGTTCCTGCACCACGCGGTCGAAGCGGGCCTCGACCTGGCGATGGTCAATCCGGCGGACATCACGCCCTACCCGGAGATCGACGCGAATGAGCGCGAACTCGCCGACGATCTCGTCTTCAACCGGCGCGAGGACGCGACGCAGCGCTTCATCGAGCACTTCGAGTCCCTCGGCCCGAGCGAGGCGACCGAGGTCGCCGACCCGACCGCCGGCATGGAGCCTGAAGAGGCGCTCCACTTCCACATCCTGCGTCGGCGCAAGGAAGGCGTCGAGGACGTGGATCGACCGCTCGGTGGAGAAGATCGGCGCCGTGCCGACGCTCAACGACGTGCTGCTGCCGGCGATGAAGGAGGTCGGCGACAAGTTCGGCGCGGGCGAGCTGATCCTGCCGTTCGTGCTCCAGTCGGCCGAGGTCATGAAGCGCGCGGTCGCGCAGCTCGAGCGATACCTCGACCGCATCGAGGGCTACACGAAGGGGACCGTCGTCATCGCAACCGTGTTCGGCGACGTCCACGACATCGGCAAGTCGTTGGTCAACACGATCCTCACCAACAACGGCTACACCGTCGTCGACCTCGGCAAGCAGGTGCCGATCTCGGCGATCCTGGAAGCCGCACAAGAACACGAGGCGACAGCGATCGGCCTCTCCGCGCTGCTCGTCTCGACCTCGAAGCAGATGCCGGCGTGCATTGCCGAGCTCCACGAGCGCGGCCTGGGATACCCGGTGCTCGTCGGCGGCGCGGCGATCAATCGCGACTTCGGGCTGCGCATCCTCTACCCGAAAGGCGCCGATTCCGAGGAGCTCTACGAGCCCGGCGTCTTCTATTGCAAGGACGCGTTCGAGGGTCTCGCGCGGATGGACGAGCTTGTCGAGCCCGAGCAGCGTGAGCTTCTCGTCGCGCGCACGCGCAAGGCTGCGCGAGCGCTGCGTGAGCGGGCGAGCGATGTCGAGGAGCTGCGCACCGACGATGACAGCGTCCGCTCGGCGGTGACCCACGCGGACCCGGTACCCGTGCCTCCGTTCTGGGGTGCGCGCGAGATTCCCGTCGATCTTGCGGACGTCTACCCGCACCTCGACACGCACGTGCTCTTCAAGTTGCACTGGGGCGGCAAGGGCGTGAAGGGCGACGCCTGGCGCGAGCTCATCGAGGGCGACTTCCAGCCGCGCCTCGAGCGTATGTGGCGCGAGCAGACCTATCTGCACCCACGCGCATTACTCGGGTACTTCCCCTGCTACAGCGCCGGAAACGAGATCGTCGTGCTGGATCCGCAGGACAACGACCGCGTGCTCGAGCGCCTCGTCTTCCCACGCCAGCCGCGACACGACCGGATCTGCCTCGCCGACTTCTTCCGGCCCCGCGAGAGCGGCGAGCTCGACGTCGTCGCCCTCCAGGCGGTCACCGTTGGCGACGAAGTGACGCAGCTGATCGGGGAGCTCGAAAAGGAGGGCGAGTTCGCCGAGCAGCTCTTCACCCACGGTCTCGGCGTGCAGGCGGCCGAAGGCCTCGCAGAGTGGCTCCACGGCAAGGTACGCAGCGATCTGGCGATCGGCGCGACGCGGGGTCGCCGCTACTCCTGGGGCTACCCGGCTTGTCCGGACCAGTCAGAGCACGAGAAGGTCTTCCGTTTGCTGGACGCGCCGCAAATCGGGCTACGACTGTCGAGCGGCTATGCGCTCGAGCCGGAGCAGTCGACGCTCGCGATCGTTGCCCACCACCCCCAGGCCGTCTACTTTGGGATGAAGTCGGGCTTCCTGCCGCAGGGCGCGCCGCCACCCGACGACATCATCGTCGGCTCGCAGCGCGACCCGACACGCGGCTCTGGTGCCGCCGAGCTGGCGGACGATGACCCGGCGCAGAGCGTCGAGAGCGAGAGCGACGCGCCGGTCAATGCCAGCCCGCAATCAGCTCGAGCTTCTGCCGGCGCGGCAAGCGCTTGATCCGCGCCTCCTCGCGCCGCGCCGCGTGCGAGTCGCTCACGGCTAGCGCGCCGGCGAGCTCGACCGGCAGCCGCGAGCGGGTGTAGCGAGCGCCACGGCCAGCGGCGTGGGCCGCGAGGCGGCGCTCGAGGTCGATCGTCCAGCCGGTGTACAGCGAGCCGTCGGCGCAGCGCAGGACGTAGACCCAGGCGTCCACGGCACAATCTTCGCCGCAGCGCCGGCGCGACCTGCGGCTCGGATGTGGCGAGGCTCGCGCGCACGCGCTACCGTCAGCCCGTGCCCGGCCGCGACGATCCGACTCGGAGCGCCCACCGCACACGGCCGCTGGGGCAGCTGCGGTTCAGCATGCGCTCGCGGATGCTCGGAGCGCTCGTCCTCACCGCCCTCGCGACGCTCGTGGCGGCGGCGCTGGCGCTGCTCGCGCCGCTCGAGTCGCAGCTTCGCGGCGACAGCCTGCGGATCGGCGAGGCCACGGTCACGGTCGACCGGGGCGGGCTCTCCAACCTGCCGCTGACAGCGGCAGGTGAGCCGGCGCGCAGGGCGCTCGACACGAAGCTCGAGCAGTTCTTCCACGTCAACGGCGCCGTCTACGTGATCTGGGACGAGCAGCTCACGCGGATCGACGACACCGACCGGGACGACCGCAGGGCGATCGACAGAATCGCGCCGAGCGTGGTGCGGCGAGCGCTAAACGGCGCCGCGAAGACACCACACACCCTGCGCAGCGATGTCCTCGTCGTCGCGATTCGCTACCGCGACCGCGGCCACCGGTTCGTACTCGAGATGATCCGGCGCGTCGATGCCGTAACCGTCGCCGCGAGCGTCGTGCGCAACGCGCTGATCTGGGCCGCGCTGATCGGGCTTGGCGTTGCCAGCGCATTCGGGCTCGCGCTGTCCTCTCGCCTGGTCCGGCGCCTGCGCCTGCTGCGCGACACGAGCCGCGCGCTGCTCGAGAACGAGCCGAGCGCGGGGGGCATGCCGCGCGACGACGTACCTGACGAGATCGGCGAAGTCGCGGGTGGCCTGCGAACGCTGCACGAGCGCCTCCAGCTTCAAGAGCAGGCACGGCGCGTCTTCATTGCGACGGCGTCGCACGAGCTGCGCACGCCCCTGGCCTCGATGGAAGGGGCGCTCGAGCTGCTCGAAGAGGACTTGGCAGAGGAGTCGATCGACATTCCGGACGCGCGCCAGCGCGTCGCGGCGGCTCGGCGGCAGGCGCGGCGCCTGAGCGCGCTGGCGGCAGACCTGCTCGACCTCAGTCGCATCGACGCGCGCCTCGAGCTGCGCAGTGAGCCTGTCGAGCTCGGCGAAACCGCGCGCGCCGTCGCCGCCGAGTTCGAACAGCGTGCGGCCGATCGCGAAGTCGCGATCGAGATCGATAACGGCGACGGGCTGTCGTGGGCCGAGGCCGATCCCTCGAGCGTCGCCCGCGTACTGCGGATCCTGCTCGACAATGCGCTTCGCTTCGCCCCGGCGGGCTCGAGCGTCGTGATCCGCGTCGCCAGCACACGCGAACGACCGGTGATCGAGGTCAACGACCGCGGCCCCGGAGTGCCCGACGACGAGCGCGAGCTGATCTTCGAGCGCTTTCAGCGCGGCCGCGACAGCGGCGCCGAGAGCGGCTTCGGGCTCGGCCTGGCGATCGGCTCGGAGCTCGCGACGCGGATGGGCGGCCGGCTCGAGCTGACCGGCGAGACGCCCGGCGCGACCTTCCGGCTGACGCTGGTCCCCGGGTCTGCCGCGCTCGAGGCGCCCGACGAGCCGGTCGGCGCCGGGCCGTTGCCCGCTCCCTGATTCGCCCGCCAGAACCGCGACGCACGCGGCCTGGAGGACGCCGATGTTGGACGCTGCAGCGAGTGGATGCCCGCCGTCGGGGCGCGCCGCTCCGGCTCGACGCTCGGCAGGCGCCGGCCATGTGGCAGCGCAACGCGCGCCTGATCGCGGGCGCGCAGCCCGATCCGCGCCGCGACGCCACCCGGCACCGGCATCGCGATCGCATCCTCGTAGGCCGCGATGACCTGCGCCGTGACGCGCGGCCAAGCGAAGCGCTGCGCGGCGAGGCCCGCAGCGGCCGACATCGCCTGGCGGCGCGGCAGGTCGTAGGCGAGCTCGAGCACCGCGCTTGCGAGTGCGTCGGGGTCGCCGGGCGCCACGAGCACGCCTTCGACACCGTCGTTGACGACGCCGGCGTAGCCGGCGATGTTCGAGGCGATCACCGGCACCCCGGCGGCGAAAGCCTCGGTCAGCACCATGCCGAAGCTCTCGCCCCCGAGCGACGGAGCCAGCAGCAGGTCGGCTTCGCGCAGCAGCGCGAGCTTGCGCGCGTCGCTGATCTTCCCGTGCGCGCGCAACCCCGTCGGATCCAGCAGCAGCGGCTCGACGTCGGTCTCGGTCGCGCCGACGAGGTCAATCTCGACCGGGGCGTGGTTGCGCAGCGCCTCGAACGCGCGCAGGGCAACCGGTAGGCCCTTGCGCTCGACCGCCTGGCCGACGAACACGAGCCGCAGAGGACGCTCCGCGGATGGCAACGCGGGCTCCTGCACCGGCACGATCGCCGGAACCTCGACGCCGTTCGGGATCACGCGGTAGTGGCCACCGAAGAAGCGCTCGCCGGTCCACGCAGCGGCGGGCGAGACGGCGATCCTCACGGCAAGGCGGTTGAGGCGCCGGGCCGCGCCGGCGGCGTTGCCGAGGTTGTTCGTCAGGCGGTTCGTCGAATAGGCGTGGAAGGTGCCCACGAGCGGCAGCACCCGCTCGCGCAGGACGTCCCAACCGAGGATCGGGGCAATCGGCTCGTGGACGTGCACGACGTCGTAGCGTCCGGTGCGCAGCTCACGCCGAAGTGTCGCCACCGCGCTCGGGGAGATCGAGAGGTTGGAGACCGCACCGTTCGCACGAAACCCGACCGTCCGCCCCAGCGAGACGATCCCGTCGTCGAGCTCGCGGCGCTCCGGCGGCGCGCCGCGATGCGCGCGGACGCTGCGAGCGTCATCCGGATCGAACGGCGTGATGATGCGCGGCTCGTGTCCCGCCGCGCTCAGGTGCGTCGCCAGCGAAGCGATGTGGCGCGTGACCCCGCCCGGATAGGTCCACGAGTAGGGCGAGACCAGCGCGACTCGCATGGGGACACATCCTAGCCGCTGAAATGCGCCCTTATACTGGGCTCGAGGCCGCCTTCGGCCACACCGGATGCCCGAGCGCCACTTCGTCAAGTACACGTTCATCAAGCTCGACCCCGCTTGGCGGCGGCTCGATGACGAGGTGCGCGCGGCGCACAAGCAAGAGCTGATCGCCGCGTGCGAGGACTTCGCTAGTGACCATCTGCTGCGCTCGTTCTCGACCGTCGGCACGCGTGGCGACACCGACCTGCTGCTGCTCGCGCAGTCGGCGAACCTCGACCGGATCCACGAGCTCCACGTGGTGCTCGGCCAGACGGGACTGATGAAGTGGGCCTCGATCCCGTACTCCTACCTGGCGATGACGAAGCCGTCCGAGTACTCGGATGAGTCGCGCCTCGAGGTGCGCCCCGGACACTCGAAATACCTGTTCGTCTATCCGTTCGTGAAGACGCGCGAGTGGTACCAGCTGCCGGCGCCTGAGCGCTACCGGATCATGCAGGAGCACATCCGGGTCGGACGCGAGTACCCCAGCATCGACCTCAACACGAGCTACTCGTTCGGGCTCGACGACCAGGAGTTCGTGGTCGCGTTCGAGTCGGACGAGCCCGCCGACTTCCTCGACCTCGTGCAGAAGCTCCGCACGGCGGAGTCCTCGATCTACACGAAGCGTGACACGCCGACCTTCACGTGCATCGCGATGTCCGTTCCGCGAGCGCTCGCCGCGCTCGACGGGGAGGCACTCGCGGCGACGACGCTCGCGGAATGAGCGCAGGCAGCGGCGACGCGAGGATTCGCGTCGCGGTCATCGGCTCCGGCCCGGCCGGCAGCTACGCGGCGGGTCACCTCCTGCGCCACAGCGCGACGGACCTGCATGTCGACCTGTTCGAGCGTCTGCCGACGCCTTGGGGGCTCGTACGCGCCGGAGTCGCACCCGACCATCCGAAGATCAAGAGCGTGACGCGCGTGTACGAGAAGACCGCGGAGCACGCTCGCCTGCGCTACTTCGGCAACGTCGAGTTCGGGCGCGAGATCACGGTTGAGGACCTGCGGGCGCACTACAACGCGATCATCTACGCGGTCGGCACGCCGATCGACCGCGCGCTCGGAATCCCTGGCGAAACGCTCGAGCGAAGCTACGCCGCGACCGACTTCGTCGGCTGGTACAACGGGCACCCCGACTTCGCCGAGCGCGAGTTCGACCTGCGCGGCGAGCGCGCCGTCGTGATCGGCGCGGGGAACGTCGCGCTCGACGTGGCGCGGATGTTGATGCTCAGCGAGCGTGAGCTCGCCTGCACGGACGTGGCCGACCACGCGCTCGCGGTGCTGGCGGGAAGCGATATCCGCGAGGTCCTCGTCGTCGGGCGTCGCGGCCCGCAGCAGGCGGCGTTCACCAACCCGGAGCTGCTCGAGCTGGCCGAGCTGAGCGAGGCCGAAGTCGCCGTCAGCGGCGAGGACATCGCGCTCTGCGACGGACTCGAGGATCCGGGGATCGACGCGATCGCTCGGCGCAACGACAAGATCGTGCGCGACTACGCAGCGCTGGCGGGCGGCGAGAAGGCGCGCCGGATCGAGCTGCGCTTCCTGCTCTCCCCGATCGAGATCCATGGCGATGGCGCCGTCGAGGCCGTGACGTTCGCTCGCAATGAGCTGGTCGCAAGCGACGACGGGAGTCTGCGGGCGCGCGCGACGGCAGAGCGGCTGACGATCCCCGCGCACACCGTCTTCCGCGCGATCGGCTACCGCGGCACGCCGCTGCCGGGCGTCCCGTTCGACGAGGCTCGTGCCGTGATCGCGAACGCCGGCGGGCGCGTCACCGATCAGCAGGGCGTGCGCCACGGCGAGTACGTCGTCGGCTGGGCGAAGCGCGGGCCGAGCGGCGTGATCGGCACGAACAAGAAGGACGCCGCCGACACAGTCGAGCGCCTGCTCGAGGATCTCGGCGGCGGGCGCCTGCTCTCCCCCGCGCCGATCTCGGACGCCGCGCTTGCCGCCTACATCCACGAGCGCGCGCCGCGCGCGATCGATCACGCGGGCTGGGTGCGGATCGACCGCCACGAGCTCGCGCTCGGCGCGGCGAGCGGGCGCCCGCGCGTGAAGCTGACGACGATCGCCGAGCTGCTCGCGATCGCGGAGCGCGAGCAGTGAACGCGGCCGAGGCGCACCTGAGCGCCGCCGACCCCGTGCTCGGCGCGGTGATCGCGCGCCTCGCCGGCCAGGTCGAGACGATCGAGACCCGGCGCGGACGCCGGCCCGCCGACTACTACGCTGGGCTCGTCCGCACGATCGTCGGTCAGCAGCTCTCGACCCGCGCCGCCCAGTCGATCTGGCTGCGCGTGCTCGACTACTTCGACGGCGAGCTGCCGACGCCCGCGATGATCCTGGCCGCCGACGCCGAGGAGCTGCGCGCGGCCGGTGGCCTCTCGCGCGCGAAGACAAGCTACCTGCGTTCGCTCGCCGAGCACGTCGAGTCGGGCGCGCTGGAACTCGACCGGCTGGAGCAGCTCGACGACGAGACCGTGATCGCCGAGCTCGTCGCGGTCAAGGGGCTCGGCGAGTGGAGCGCGCACATGTTCCTGATGTTCCAACTCGGGCGCCCCGACATCCTTGCGCCCGGAGACCTCGGCGTCCGGAAGGGGATCCAGATCGCCTATGAGCTCGAGGCGATGCCCACCCCAGGCGAGGTGATCACGCGCGCGGAGCCGTGGCGGCCGCACCGGACGACGGCCTGCATGTACCTGTGGGGACTACTGGACGCGCGCCCGCTGCAGTGAAGACCACCCCGTTCGGGGCACAGGCGAGCATCGCTGGCTGTAACGCCAGCCCTAAACGGGAGAGCAGGACTCTTGCCCGGCCACGCGGAACGACGAGCCGCAGCCGCAGGCGGCAACGACGTTCGGGTTCTCGACCTTGAAGCCGGCCCCCGTCAGCGCGTCGACGTAGTCGATCTGGGAGCCGTCGACGTAGGTCAGCGCCTCCGGCGCGACGAGCAGCTTGAGCCCGTGATCTTCGAAGATCTGGTCATCGGGGTGAGGCTCGTCGAAGGCCAGCTGGTACTGGAAGCCCGAGCAGCCACCGCCGCGAACGCCCACTCGCAGGCCGGCAGCAACCTCTGCGTCCTGTGTCGCGAGGAACTCGCGGACCTTCTCGGCGCCCTTGTCGGTGATCGTGATCATCGCTTTCCAAAGTATAGCCACGTGGCTTGCAAGCCCCGTACGCTTGTTGGAAATCGCCAGGCGTTAGCTAACCTTTGATCCTCATGCCGCAAGCTGGCGAAATCAAGTCACGGATCGAAGCCGCAATCCCTGGAGCTCGAGCAGAGGTCGAGGATTGGACAGGCGGTGGTGATCACTTTCGCGCGAGCGTGACCGCGAAGGCCTTCTCAGGCCTTTCGCGGATCGAGCAACATCGCCTCGTCTACCAGGTGTTCGGCGATGAGATCGGTGGCCCAATCCATGCCCTGTCATTGAGCACCCAAAGCGAATGAGGGAACGAATGAGCGAACAGACTTCGGAGGTCCGTGAGGCACTCGAGACGGCAATCGCCGGCAACGAGGTGATCCTCTTCATGAAGGGCACGCCGAACGCGCCGGCGTGCGGCTTCTCGGCACGCACCGTCGGCGCGCTGCAATCGCTCGGCGCGAAGTTCGCGGCGGTCGACGTGCTGCCCGACCCGCGGATCCGCAGCGAACTGTCGGCGCTGTCGCAGTGGCCGACGATCCCACAGCTGTTCGTGCGCGGCGAGCTGGTCGGCGGGTGCGACATCGTCACCGAGATGTACGCGAGCGGCGAGCTCGCGGAACTGCTCGGCGTGGAGGACGAGGACGGCGCACTCGAGGAGCCGACGCTGGGTGGCGGCGTGCTCGAGATCGAGAATCGACTGTAGGGATCGTGGTCGTCGAGCAGCTGGCGCCGGGGGCCCGCCGGACGCGGACGGGCGTAGTGCACATCTATGAGGAGGAGGAGGCGTCCTACGACGAGGAGCGCCAGCGCCCGGACGGCTCGTACCTTTGCGCCACCTTCGGCGGACGCTGGACGCGCCAGCCGCGAGACATCGACGGGCCGTCGTTCGAAGACTCACGCTCGACCAGGCCCTGACCTGGGCGCGCGCTCGCGCGCCGGAGGTGCAGATCCGCTACGGCGCGGGGACTACCACAGCGCCGGGGAGATCAATCCGGCCGGCCTACCGGAATGGCCGCCTCGCGATATACCGGCGCGGCTTGTCCGCCGGCGCCCGCCGGAGCAGGCGTGGCGCGAGCGTAGCGAGGGCGACCCGCCCGTGGAATGGCGTGTCGAGCTGCTGCTCGCACCGCCGAACGTCGACCACATGGCTACCGCGAAGCGCTGGGCGGCCGAGGAGATCGTCGCGGAGGCGGCGCACAGCGCCGGCGCGATCCGCTGGGACGCCGCGCCGCTCGACGCCTACCTCGAGCAGGGCAGCGACGCGCAGACCCCCAGCATCGGACTCGCGGGCGCGAACACGCCGGCGTCAGGATTCACCTGCGGGGATTCGCGTCGACCTCGGTGCAGGCCGAGGAGAGCGGGCGGGGACGCCTGCCGAAGCTGCCGCTGGGTTGGTCGGTGCGCGCGACCGCGTACCCACCCGCTGACGGCGGCGGTCCTTCGTTAGTGTCTCGGCCGCAATGCGGCCGGTAGCGATCGTCACCGACTCGACGCACTACCTGACGCGCGAGCTCGTCGATCGGGCCGGGACGTCGAGGTGAGTCTCTACGTGCACAGCGGTGGACGCGCCGAACGCGAACTGGCCTGCACCGACTACGACGCGTTCTACGGTGCGCTCGCGCACGGCGGATCGCTGCCGAGCACCTCGCAGCCGTCGATCGGCGACTTCGTCGCGGCCTACGAGCCGCTGCTCGAACACGGTAGCGACGTCGTCTCGATCCACCTGTCGGGAGGGCTCTCCGGGACGCCGGAGGCGGCGCGGCAGGCGAAGGCGATGCTCGAGGAGCAGGGCGCGCCGGGACGGATCGAGGTGCTGGACTCGCAGAGCGCGTGCGGGGGCTCGGCTGCGTGGTGCTGGCGGCGGCTGCGGCGGCGAGCAGCGGCAGCGACGCGACAGGCCGTGCTCGAGCGCGCCGAGCGGCGCGCGCAAGCGATGCGGCTGTGGTTCTGCCTCGACACGCTCGAGTACCTCCAGCGCGGCGGGCGGATCGGACGCGCCGCCGCCTGGATCGGCGGCGCGCTGCAGATCAAGCCGATCCTCTCCGTGGAATCCGAGATCACGCCAGTCGAACGGGTGCGAACAGCGGGCCGCGGCTTCGAGCGGATGGTCGAGTACATGCGCGAGCTGCGCGAGAGCGGCTCTGACGCCTGGGTCGTTCAGCACGTGCAGGCGCCCGAGCGCGCGGCCGCGCTCGCGGACCGCGGGCGGGAGCTGTTCGGCAGCGAGCCGGTCTGGGTGTCCGAGATCGGTCCCGTCATCGGCACGTACACCGGGCCCGGGTTGCTCGGCGTCGGCGGACTGCCGGCGTCGTTGCTCGCTGGGCTCTGAACCAGGGCCTAAGAGCGGCGCTTGCGGCGGCGCGGGCGGCCGCCGAACAGGCCGCCGCCGGCCAGGAAGCCGGCAACGATCGCGCCGATCACGACCTCGCGCCGATGGCTCGAGAGCTGCTTGCGCCAGTCGGTCAGCTCCGCGACGCCGCCCCGTAAGCGGTCGAGCGAGAGCGCCAGGGCCTGACGGTTGGCCTCGATCGAGGCGCGAATCTCCTCCGGCGAGCGGTCGGCCATCAGGGCTGGGGCTCCTTCGACACGGTGTCCTTGATCTTGCGGGCCTCGTCGATCGCCATCGTCGGCGTGGGCGGCGTGCCGCGGCGCAGCGCGAACGCGGCAGCAAAGCCGGCGAGCCCGCCGAGCAGGATCAGCCCACCGGCCACAACGAAGTAGCCCCAGAAGATCTGGTTGCGGGGAAAGAGCTCGATACCAGGCGAGCCATGCGAGTCCGTGCAGCGCGAAGAGCAGCGCCACGATCAGGAACATCGCGGCGGCGAGCGCGACGATCATGCCGGTCACGATCTTGACGAGCTTGGCGGTGATCTCCGCCTTGGCGAGCTCGATTTCCTCGCGCACGATCGTCGTGGCGCGCTCCGAGACCTCGGCGATCGCCTGCGCGATGCTCGCCGACTCGTTTGTCTCAGCGGCCAAGGCGGCGTACCAGGATTGCGAGTGCCACGCCCGCAGCGAATGCCGCGGCAACGTAGATCTCTGGGTGGGCGGCCGCCAGCTGGGTGGCGCCGGGAGTGGTGTGCTGCGAAGGCCCGGCGCCGTTCGCCGCGGCACTGTCCGCCGCGGTGCCCGCGCGGCGCCCGGTGAGCGAGCCGCTCGCGCCGAAGAGCGACCTCATTCGGGGGGCTCCTCGTCGAAGACACGGCGCCAGACCGCCGAGGCCACGCGACTCGCGACGACGCTCGCGAGCGCGCCGATCCCGGCGAGCAGGCCGGACCACATGAGCTTCTTCATCGGATCACCCTCCATCGTGGCAGTGAATCAGATCGCACACGCGCACCGCGTCCGCGATCAGTCGCCCAGCGGCCAGCGATAGGCCTGCGGGCGCCGGTTGGCGAGCGCGGGAAGCTGCCGGCGGATTTCGGCGAGCGCCGACAGGTCGAGATCGGCAGTGATCTGCGTGACCGCGTCTGGCGCCCCGGCAAGCACGACACCCCAGGGGTCGATGATCACCGAACGGCCGCCGGAGCGGCGTCCCGGAGCGTGCTCGCCGATCTGGTTCGCCGCGATCACGAACGCCTGGTTCTCGATCGCCCGGGCGCGCAGCAGCGTCAGCCAATGGTCGCGCGTCGTCGCCAGCGTGAAGGCCGCCGGGACGAGCAGCACGCGGGCGCCGCGGAGCGCGAGGATCCGATAGAGCTCCGGGAAGCGCAGGTCGTAGCAGATGCTCAGACCGAGCTCGACACCGTCGGCGCTGGCTGAGACGACCACCTCGCCGCCCGCGTCCTCGAGCTCGGACTCGCGGTAGCTGACACCCTCGACGGTGACATCGAACATATGGATCTTGCGGTAGATCGCGCGAACTTCGCCATCCGGCGCGATGTGGACCGAGGTGTTCGCGAGGCGCGCTCCGTCGCCCGCGAGGCGTTCTGCGATCGAGCCGGCGACGAGGTCGATCGCCAGCTCGCGCGCGATCTCCCGCGCCCAGCTGATCGCGGGACCGTCGAGCGGCTGAGCCCCGCCTGCAACTGCTCACCGCTGCCGAGCACGCTCCACTTCTCGGGCAGCAGCACGAGCCGCGCGCCATCCGCCGCGGCGGCACGCGTCAGACGGTCGGCGGCACCGCGATTGGCGCTGAAGTCCGCGGCCGAGTTGAGCTGGACCGCAGCGGCACGCAGGAGCTCGACTCATCGGCCGGCAGCGGCGTGCCCTGGCCCGCATGGCCCTGATCGTGCGGATCGGCGTGCGGCGCCGGGCTGCGCCGGTCGTAGAGCTGGCGCACCTGCGCGAAGACCGCGTCGGCGACCTCCTGCTGGCGCAGCCGCCCAGGGTCTGCCTCGCGCGGGAAGGTCATCGGCTCGCCGAACTCGATCGTGACCGATGGGAACCGCCCCCGCCGCCAGTTGCGGATCCGCTGAGAGCCGGCGATCGCGACGGGCACGACCGGCGCTCCGGATTCGAGGGCGAGCCGCCCGATCCCCGGTTTCGCGCGCCGCTGCAACTCGCCGCTACGCGAGCGACCTCCTTCGAGGTACATGCCGACGACACCCCCGTGCTGGAGGATCAGCTCCGCGGTCATGAACGCGTCGTCGTCGCGCGCACCGCGACGCACCGGAAAGACGCCGCCGCGCATGAAGACGTCCGCAAGCGGCTGGCGGAAGAGCTGCGACTTGCCCATGAAGCGCACCTTGCGCCGCAGGTGACAGCCGAGCAGGAAGTGATCCATGAACGAGAAATGGTTCGGCGCGAGAATCACCGGGCCGCGCTCGGGCACGTTCTGGGCCGCCACCGCCCGCGCACGCAGGAACGTGTAGGCGTAGATGGCTGCCGGGATTCGCACGAACTCGTACACGACGCTCGGGTCGTGCGAGCGCGCGTAGCGATGGAAGCGGTCGAAGTACTCCTTCGGCCGCGGATCGGCATAGACCTGATCCCTCAGCCGTGCCAGGTCGTTGCTGATCGTCAAACCCCCGCGCGCCTCATTGCCCGACGGAGCTTACGGGCTCAGGTGGCGGGCGGGTCGCTGCGCGCGATGCACCGCGAGGAAGGCGCGCAGCTGGCGCGCGCGGTGCGCGAACCCGGCGAGGCCGCGCCCGCGCCGGTGGTGCTCGAGCGCGACGGGGACCTCGACTGTCCGCCAGCCATCGCGCAGCGCCGCTGTCGTCATTGCGAGCTCCATGCCGAATCCCGGCGCAAACGGAAGCAGCTTCTGCAGGGTCACGCCGCGTAGGGCACGCTGGCCCGAGATCGGCGCGGCGAGCGTCGAGCCGGTCGCGCGGCGCAGCGACCAGCGCGCGAACGTGAGCGCGATCCCGAGACCGTCGCCGGGCCGCGTCTCGCGCGGCGCGGCGATTGCGAGGTCCGCGGTGCCCGCGAGGACGGGCGCGAGGATCGCCGCGATCGAGGATGCGCTCGCACCAAGGTCCGCGTCGCAGAGCACGTAGATCGCCTCTGGGCCGGCGAGCTCCAACGCTCGCGCGCAGCCGGCACTCGCTGCCTGGCCCTTGCCGCGCGGACGATCAAGGCTCGTGACAAGCGCCCCCGCGGCGCGCGCAATGCTTGCCGTGGCGTCCCGCGATCCGTCATCGGCAAGGACGATCCGCGCGCGCGGCAGCGCCCGCGCCAGGGCCTCGAGCGTCGACGCCACTCGCTCAGCCTCATTGCGCGCCGTCACGACGACGACGGTGACGGGACCGTCCGTGTCAGCGGGTCCAGCTATTGTCCGGTCCGGCTGCCGCGGCAGCGGCGCACAAGGATGGCGGCGATCGAGGCTCATATCAGTGGCGTGGTGTGGCGCGTCGACTGCGCGATCGGCGATGAGGTCTCTGAGGGTGACACGGTTGTGGTACTCGAGTCGATGAAGATGGAGATGCCGGTCGAAGCCGACAGCGGCGGGACCGTCAGGGAGATCCTCTGCGCCGTGGGCGACAAGGTCAATGAGGGCGACCCCTTGATCGTCCTCGGGTAGCGTTCCACGAGATGGCGCCACTGATCACACGCGAGGAAGCCTTGGCGCTTGGCGCGATCGTCGACCACGCCGAGATCGAGGAACTCATCGAGCGGGCGTGGCGCGCCCGCGTTGAGCGCTTCGGCGATGCGACCGACATGTGCTCGCTGGTCAACGCAAAGTCAGGGGGCTGCGCTGAGGATTGCGGCTTCTGCGCGCAATCGCGCCATGCAGCGGCCGACACGCCGATGCACGCGATGATGGAGCCCGAACAGATGCTCGCTCACGCGCGCGCCGCCGAGGCTGCGGGCGCCCACCGCTTCTGCATGGTCGCGCAGGGCCAGGGGCTGTCCAAGCGCGACTTCGAGAAGGTGCTCGAGGGCGCGCGGCTCGTCGCAGAACACACGAACCTCAAGCGCTGCGCCTCGATCGGCCACATGTCGGTCGAGCGCGCCAAGCAGCTTCGGGAAGCCGGGGTCCAGCGCGTTCACCACAACGTCGAGAGCGCCGAGAGCTTTTACCCGGAGGTCTCGCAGACCGTGCGCTACGAGAGCCGGTTGCGCACGATCGCCGCGGTCAAGGAGGCCGGACTCGAAACCTGCGTCGGTGGAATTCTCAATCTCGGCGAGACGGCCGAGCAGCGCGTCGAGATGGCATTCGAGCTGTCGGAGATCAACCCGACGAGCGTGCCGATCAATCTCCTGATCCCCCGCGACGGGACCAAGTTCGGCGAGCGGACGGTGATGGACCCCTGGGAGGCCGTCAAATGGGTCGCGATCTTCCGGCTGATCCTGCCGGAGGCCTTGTTCCGCCTGTGCGGAGGGCGAATCGAGAACCTCGGCGAGCTCCAGCCGCTCGCGGTCAAGGCCGGCTTGAACGGCGTGATGATGGGCAACTTCCTGACTGCGCTCGGAGCCGCGCCGGAGGACGACCGGGCGATGTTCGAGGAGCTCGGCCTCAACGTCGCTCGCCAGCCTGACAACGGGCGCAACCCGCGCCCCGACAACCGCTCGGGCTGGCTCGAGGGTGACACGCCGGATGGCGCGACCGAGGCCGAGCCCGCCAGCGAGTTCGGGCTCGACGTCCGACTGTGGGATCCCTCGGCGCAGCTGCGCTATGCGCGGAAGCGGCGGACGCGCCCGGAGGCGGCGGAGCTCGGACGGTGATCGACCTCGAGGCGGAGCTGGCAGAGCTGCACCGCCGCGGGCTGCATCGCTCGACGCGCCTCGTGAGCGGCCCACAGGGACCGCAGATCCTGGTCGACGGCCGACCGGTGCTGTTGCTGTGCTCGAACAATTACCTGGGCTTTGCGGAGCACGCGCGCGTTCGCGAGGCCGCAGCGGACGCGGCGTTCCGCTGGGGCGTCGGCGCCGGGGCCTCGCGACTGGTCTCGGGCACGATGACGATCCACGAGCAGCTCGAGCGGCGGCTCGCGGAGTTCGTCGGCAGTGAGGCGTGCGTTCTCTTCGGCTCCGGATACCTGGCGAACGTGGGCGTCGTCTCGGCGCTCGCCCCGGCCGGGTCGACCGTGTTCTCGGACGCGCTCAACCACGCGTCGATCATCGACGGCTGTCGGCTGGCAGGAGCGCAGACGTTCATCTACGAGCATTGCGATCTCGACCACCTCGCGTGGGGTCTGCGGCGCGCCGGAGGCGGTCTGGTCGTCACCGATGCCGTCTTCTCGATGGACGGCGACGTGGCGCCGCTCGCCGCAATCGCCGAGCTCGCCGAGCGCCACGGGGCGCGCGTCGTCGTCGACGAGGCACACGCGATCGGCGCGCTCGGGCCGGGAGGTCGGGGCGCCGTGGCGGAGGCCGGGCTCGAAGGATCGGTCGACGTGGTCATCGGCACCCTCGGCAAGACGCTCGGCTCGTACGGCGCCTTCGTTTGCGCCAGCCCCGTGGTTGTCGATTACCTGGTCAACCGCGCGCGCACGCTGATCTTCTCGACGGCGCCGTCGCCGCCGGCGATCGCCGGAGCGCTCGCCGCGCTCGAGCTCCTGTCCGAGCAGCCGCGACGGGTCGAGAAGCTCCTGGCCAACGCTGCGGCGATGCGGGCGGAGCTCCTCGGCGCGGGCGTACCTGTCGGTGACGGGCGCACGCAGATCCTGCCGCTGATCGTCGGCGCCGCCGACACGGCGGTCGCGCTCAGCGCCGCCGCGCTCGAGCAAGGAGCGTTCGTTCAGGCGATCCGGCCGCCGAGCGTCGCCGAGGGCAGCTCGCGCTTGCGCCTCACGGTCATGGCCTCACACACCGCGAGCGACCTGCGCCGCGGCGCCGCGGCGATCGCGGCGGGCGCGCATCAGATCGGCGTGAGCTTCCGCGAGGACGTGCCGTCGGCGCCCGCCGCGGCGATGATCGGCAACGCAGCCTGAGTGGCTGCGTAGGCGCCGGGGCTCGCACCGTTGTCGCGCGCCTGCTTGGTCAGCGCAACCGACACCGAGGTCGGTAAGACGATCCTCGCCGCGAGCATCGTCGCGGCGCTGCGGGCGCAGGGAGTGACGGCGCGGGCGCGCAAACCCGTCGTCACGGGCGTTCGCAACACCGCGACCGACCCGCCGAGTGATCCCGACGCGGACCTCGGCGCGCTGAGCGACGACGAGCTCCTCGCGGCTGTCGGCGGCGAGCGACCGCAGGAGGTGTCGATGCTGCGCTTCGAGCTCGCCGCGTCGCCCCACCTCGCGGCGGCCGCGGCCGGTGAGACGATCGACGGCGCGGCGATCGTGACGGCAATGCAAACCGCTGCGGCTGAGTCGGCGGCGCTTGTCGTCGAGGGAATCGGGGGCTGCTGGTCCCGCTGCACGAGCGCTACGACGTGCGGCGTCTGGCGAGTGAGCTGGGCTGGCCTGTCGTGATCGCGGCGCGGCCCGGTCTCGGCACGATCAACCACACGCTGCTGACGCTCGAAGCTGCGCGACGGGCGGGGCTCGACGTGCGCGCGGTGGTCCTGACGCCGTGGCCGGCGGCGCCGGATGAGGTCGAGCGCTCGAATCGCGCAACGATCGAGCGGCTCGGGGAGGTCGAGGTGTGCGGGCTGCCGCGGCTCGCAGTGATCACGCGCTCGGCTCTCGCCGCCGCCGGCATGGGCTTGCCGTACGAGCGCTGGCTTGGCTGACGAGGGGCTCAGTCCTCGTAGGGCTCGAAGTCGCGCTTTCGCGCCCCGCAGACCGGGCAGTACCAGTCGTCGGGGATGTCCTCGAAGGGCGTGCCGGGCGCGATCCCGCCGTCGGGATCGCCCTCCTGCGGGTCGTAGATGAAGCCGCAGGACTCACAGATCCAGCGACCGCGCGCGCCGCTCACGGGCTGAAGCCTCGGGTCAAGGTAGCGGCGCCGCCTCCTCGTCGCGGATCACGTGGACGACAGAGTTGATCAGCGCGAGGTGAGTGAACGCCTGGGGGAAGTTGCCCAGATGGCGACCGTTGCGCGGGTCGAGCTCCTCGGCGAAGAGGTCGAGGGGCGACGCCAGCGCAAGCAGCCGCTCGCACAGGGCGCGCGCGCGGCGGCGCTCCCCGATCTCGAGCAGGGCGGAGACGAGCCAGAACGAGCAGATCAGGAACGTCCCCTCCTCCGCGCCGTGGAGCCCGTCATCGGTCTCCGCTGTGCGGTATCGAAGCACGAGGCCTCCGGCCGACAGCTCGCTTTCGATCGCGAGGATCGTCGCGCGAACGCGTGGATCCTCGCCCGGCAGGAAGCGAACGAGCGGGATCAACAGGTTCGATGCGTCGAGCGAGACCGTGTCGTAGTGCTGGACGAACACCCCACGCTCGTCGACGCCGCGATCGCAGACATCGGCATGGATCTCGTTCGCAACCTCGCGCCAGCGGTCGGCGACGACATCGCGACCGCGGCGAGCGGCGAGCCGCGCGCCACGGTCGAGCGCGACCCAGCACATCAACTTCGAGGAGACATAGTGCTGAGGTTCGCCGCGCGACTCCCAGATGCCCTGGTCGGGCTCGCGCCAGACCGCAGCGGCTCGCTCGGCCTGGGCCTCGATCACCGGCCACAGCCGTGGCGAGGTGTGACCGTACTGCTTGGTGTGCACGTAGAGCGAGTCGAGAACTGCGCCGAAGACGTCGTTCTGGCGTTGCTCGTAGGCCGCGTTTCCGATCCGCACCGGGCGCGAGCCCTCATAGCCCGTGAGATGGTCGAGCGTCTGCTCCGGTAGCTCGCGCTCGCCGCTGACCCCGTACATGATCTGGAGCGATCCGTCGGCGTTGCGCTCGAGATCGGCGACGTACTGGATGAAGTCGTCGGCCTCCCAGCTCAGGCCGAGCGCACTCAGGCCCCACAGCGTGAACGTGGCGTCGCGCATCCAGGTGTAGCGGTAGTCCCAGTTGCGCTCCCCGCCGGGCGTCTCCGGCAGCGACGTCGTCGCGGCGGCGACGACGGCGCCCGTCGGCGCGTAGGTGAGCCCCTTCAGCACGAGAGCGGAGCGCTGCAGCTGCGAACGCCAGCGATGGTCGGGAAAGGTGCCGGTGTCGAGCCAGCTGCGCCAGTACTCAGCCGTGATTTCGAGGCTGCGACTCGCCTCCTCGTAGGAGTGCGGGCCGTCGAGCTTGCGCGACCACGAAAGCGTGCAGTAGCGCCGGTCGCCCTTTACGAGCCTGTGCCGGGCACGTGCCGAACCGCCCTCGATCCCGATCCGCAGGTCGCTGGTCAGGCGCAGCGTGCGACCTGCCCCGGCGGCGTCGAACGCCTGCGGGTCGCCGGGGACGGGGCTCCAGAGCGCCGGTGTCCGGCCGTAGTCGAACATCGGCTCGCAGAGCAACTCGACCTGGATCGTCCCGTGAAAGCACTCGATCGTGCGGACCAGCACGTGGTAGGCGTCGTGGTCGGCCGGCGGGCGCGTGTGCGCGGTGCTCGAGCCCATCTCGCGCTCGCGCCAGTGGCCGATGATCAGGGCGTCTCGGACCACCGCCCAGCCGGTCGGCGTCTGCCAGGTCGTTTCGAGCACGTTCGTGCCCGGGTCGTAGCGCCGGCCCGCCGGAACGCCCATCCCGGCCGGGCCGAGGCGGAAGCCCCCAGCGCCGCGGTCAAGGATCGCCGCGAAGACGCTGGGCGCATCAAAGCGCGGCGGACAGAGCCATTCGACGGTACCGTCGGGCGCAACGAGCGCGGCGGTGTGGCAGTCGGAGAGGAACGCATAGTCGGCGATCGGCGGGAATGCCGAGGAGCTGTTGACGCGATCATCGAAGGGCGTGGCGCGCGGGAGGCGTTGGCGATCCCACGGGTCCATCGCGCCGGCACGGCGCAGCGTGCCCGCGTTCGGGCTTGCGGGCGGCTCGGCCGGCTCGGCGTCCGGGCCTGCGGGCGTCGCGCGCGGATCGGGGATCTCGATCTCACTCATCGCGCACACCATTGCATGCCGGTCGGCCCAGCGCAGCCGGCGCAGGCTCTCCTTCAGCGCGCCGTCCGCTGAAGCTACGCGCCACTTTCGATGACATGCGTCACGGCGTTGATCAGTGCAAGGTGGGTGAAGGCCTGCGGGAAGTTGCCCAGATGACGCCCGCTGCGCGCGTCGAGCTCCTCGGCGTAGAGCTGGAGCGGCGAGGCGTGCGCCAGCAACTGCTCGCAGAGCTCCCGTGCGCGCGCCGTCTCGCCGATCTCCGCGAGGGCCGAAACCATCCAGAACGAACAGATCAGGAACGTGCCCTCCTCACCGTGGAGCCCGTCATCGGTCTCCTCGACGCGGTAGCGCAGGATCAGGCCGTGGTCGTTGAGCTCCTCGCCAATCGCCAGCACCGTCGCACGAACGCGCTCGTCGTCGGGCGGCAGGAAGCGGACCAGCGGGACGAGCAGGTTGGATGCGTCGAGTGCGACCGTGTCGTAGTGCTGGACGAAGACACCCCGGCGATCGACCCCGCGGGCGAGGATGTCGGAGCGAATCTCGTCGGCTTCGCTTTGCCAGGCCTCGGTGAGCTCGATCTCGCCACGCAGCTCCGCGAGACGCGCGCCGCGATCGAGCGCGACCCAGCACATGAGCTTCGAGGACACGTAATGACGTGGCGCGCCGCGCGCCTCCCAGATCCCCTGGTCGGGCTGGCGCCACATGCGGGAGGCGCCCTCAACCTGCGCCGCAAGCACGGGCCAGAGCCGGTCAGGGATGTGATCGTGGCGCTTCGCGTGCAGGTAGACCGAGTCGAGTACCGCGCCGTAGACGTCGTTCTGTCGCTGGCGGTAGGCGCCGTTGCCCTTGCGAACCGGGCGCGCGCCCTCATAGCCACGCAGGTGGCTCAGCGTCGACTCGCGCAGGTTCCGCTCGCCGCCGATCCCATACATGATCTGGAGCGAGCCGTCCTTGTTGCGCGGCAGATCGGCGACGTACTCCATGAAATCGTTCGCCTCCCAGTCGAGGCCGAGCGCGTGCAAGCCCCACAGGGTGAACGTGGCGTCGCGCATCCAGCAGTAGCGGTAGTCCCAGTTGCGCTCGCCGCCCGGCGTCTCCGGCAAGGAGGTGGTCAGCGCCGCGATCATCGCCCCGGTCGGCGCGTAGGTGAGCCCCTTGAGCACCAGCGCGGAACGCTGCAGGTAGGACCGCCAGGGATGGTCGGGATAGCTCCCGGCCGCAAGCCACTCGCGCCAGTAATGGCTCGTCCGCGTGATGTGTGCCTCCGCCTCGTCGTAGGTCCAAGGGCCGCCGAGGTGCTCGCCCCAGCTGAGCGAGCAGTAGCGTCGCTCGCCTTCGCGCAGCGTGTGCCGTGCGTGCGCGTCCGACCCCTCGATTCCGACTCGCATGTCGCTCATCAGGCGGATCGTCGTCTTGCCGTCGGTGGCGTCGAGCATCGTCTCGGGCTCGTCGGTCGCGGCGCTCCAGCGGGCCGGCTTGCGGCCGTAGTCGAAGCGCGGAGCGCAGACGAGCTCGAGCGGGACCTCGCCCTGAACGCACTCGACCGTGCGGACGAGCAGATAATCGGCGTCGTGGTCGGTCGGCGGGCGCGTATGGATCGTCGCGTTGACCGAGTGGTGATGCCAGTCCCCGATCGTCAGCGCGTCGCGCACCACGACCCAGCCGGTCGGCGTCATCCAAGTCGTTTCGAGCACGTTCGTGCCCGGCACGTAGCGCCGCCCCGCGGGAACGTCAACGCCGTATGGCGCGAGCCGAAAGCTGCCGGCGCTGCGGTCAAGCAGCGCGCCGAACACGCTCGGGGCGTCGAAGCGAGGCAGGCAGAGCCACTCGACGGAGCCGTCCGGCGCGACCAGCGCGCCGGTGTGGCAGTCCGACAGGAACGCGTACTCCGCGATCAGTGGGAACGGTGATGTGCCGTTCCACTGACCGGGCGAGACCGCGAGCCTGACCTTGCGCGACGGCGCGGGCGTCGCGTGCTCGAAGGCCGCGGGAGTGCCGTCGAGCTTGCCGCTGCGCGGGCGCGCTCGCGTCGTCTGCCGGGCGGATCCGGCCCTGCGGCGGCTTGGCGGCATCGTTGCGCGAGGGTAGCGGCAATCGCGGATACCGGAACTTCGGCCGCGCGTAGGCGTTAGAGTCGGGCAGAGAGGGTTACCACCGACCGCCCTCTGAACCAGCCTGTGGAAGCCTCAGCACTGCCACGCGCTGTGACCGATGGCCGAGTGCCGCTCTCGGCTACGCTCCTGCGCCTTCGCACCGACGAGCAGCTGGTCTCGGCGTTCCGAGCCGGCTCTGACGATGCGTTCCGCGTCATCCACGACCGCTACCAGGGGCGGCTGCTCGCATACGCACGCCAGATGCTGCGCGGGAGCGGCGGCGACGCCGAGGACGCGCTGCAGGACGTCTTCGTTCGCGCGTTTCGCTCGCTGCGCGCCACGAACCGTCCGATCCTGTTGCGCGCGTGGCTCTACCGGATCGCGCACAACCGCTGCATCGACGAGCTGCGCCGGCCGATCGCCGTGCCGACGGAGCTCGACGGCGAGACGCCGCGGGCCGCGGCATCGCTGACCAACACCCAGGATCCGTCGGTCGTGGCGGAGCGCAGCGAGATCCTCGCGCGATTGGTCGCGGATGTCCGCACGCTGCCGGCGCCGCAGCGCTCGGTGCTGCTCATGCGCGAACTGCAGGGGATGAGCTACCAGGAGCTCGCGGACGCGCTGGGCGTCTCGATACCCGCCGTGAAATCACTTCTATTGCGCGCGCGAACGGGCCTCGTCGATCTACGCCTCGCGCGTGAAACGCCGTGCCCGGACATCCATACTGATCTCGTCACATCCGTTGACCGGGGTGTGCGAATGAATGCCCGCGCACGCCGGCACCTGCGGGAGTGCTCCGGCTGCCGCGCCTACCACCACGAGCTGCGGAGCATTCACAAGGGTCTCGCGGCGCTTGCGCCCGTGGGGCCGTTCGCGAAGCTCGCTTCGCTGCTCGGGATCGGCGGCGGTGGCGGCACCGCGGGCGGAGGCGCCACCGCACTGGGCACGACCGGCGGAGCGGCTACGGCGACCACGAGCGGCGGCGCGCTGGGCGGCGCCGGGCTGCTCGGTGGCGCGACCGCGGCCAAGGTCGCCGCGGTCGTGGCTACCGCGGCGGTTGTCGGAGGCGCAACTCCCGTCGCGCTGCAGTTGAGCGCTGGACCGCCGAAGCCACACGTGAGCTTCCCCGCAAACGCCGGTCAGCTGAGCGCCACGACGGGCGCCACGGTCGGCCCGTCCTCGTCGGTGGCGGGGGTGGCCGGCGCCGGCGTTGCCGCGCCGCCGCCCGGCGGCGAGCCGGCGAGCGAACTGGCGTTGAGCTCCGTCGCCACGACCGGCGTGAGCGGGGTCACGCTGACAACCGGTTCGACCGGAGCGACCGGCGCCAGCGGCGCGAGTGGTGTCAGCGGGGCAAGCGGTAGCAGTGGCGTGAGCGGCGTGAGCGGGCCAACGGCGGCAACCGGCGCCAGCGACGCCACCTCGAGCGGAGGAACGATCGCGGTTGCAGGCGGATCGACCAGCAGCACCACCGTCACAGCGACCACGGCCCCACCGGCGACTCACGGCGCGAGCGGCGATACCGACAGCACGGGTGCCAGCGGGCCGACGGCGATCATCGCGAGAGCGAGCACGGGTACGAGCGGGGCAAGCGCTCGCAGTGGCGCGAGCGGCAACAGCGGGGCGAGCGGCGCAAGCGCTGGCACCGGCGCTCGCTGAGCGCGGAACGCTAGAGCAGCAGCACCGCGGGGCGCTCGAGCCGCTTGCGGACGGTCTGAAGGAACTCCGCAGCGTCGGCGCCGTAGACGATCCGATGGTCGGCCGACAGCGTCATCTCCATGATGCGCCGCACGACGATGCTTCCGTCGGCCCGCGCGACCGGTCGCGGGCTCGCGGCGCCGACGGCGAGGATCGCTGCCTGTGGCGGGTTGATCACGGCGGTGAAGCGCGCGACTCCGAGCATGCCGAGATTCGACACCGTGAACGTTCCGCCCGACAGGTCGGCGGGGGCAACGCTGCCGTCGCGCACCTGCGTCGCGAGCCGCCTGGTCTGCGCCGCGATCTCGATCAGCGACCGGCGGTCGGCATCGAACACCGTGGGAACGACCAGCGTTCCCTCGGAGGCCACGGCGACGCCGATGTTGATCCGCGAGTAGCGCTCAAAGTGCCCGTCGACGTAGGCGGCGTTCACATTCGGATGCGCGCGCAGGGCGAGCGCGCAGGCCTTCACGATCAGATCGTTGACCGAAGGCAGCGGCGACGCGGTGTTGCGAAGCTGCTCGCGCAGCTCGAGCGCCGGATCGGCGTCGACCTCCACCGTCACCTGGAACTCCGGGATCGTCGCCTTAGCGCTCGCCATTCGCCGCGCAATGAGTGCTTGCGTCCGCGTCGGCTCGCTGACCGTGACCTCTCCCTTTGCGCCGGCGCCATCGCCCGCCGCGGGCGCGGGCGGCGCAGCACCCGACGCGGCGGGGGCGCCGTCTGAGGCGGCGAGGACATCGGCCTTGACGATCCGGCCGTCCGGTCCGCTGCCGGCGATGCTCTCGAGCGCGACACCCAGCTCGCCGGCGATTCGCCGCGCCACGGGTGACGCCTTGACGCGACCTGTCGCGGGCGCCGCAGCGAGAACAGGGAGCGCGTCCGCCGGCGGAGCGCTCGTCTCCCGAGCGGGCTCGGCGGCCACCGGCGGGGGCGCAGGCACCGGGTCGGCGGCGGGAGCCGCCTGCGCCTTCGCGGCGTCCGCGCTGTCGAGCAGGCGTGCGATCGTCGCGCCGATCTGGAGCGTGGCGCCCTCCGCCGCGACGATCTGAACGAAGCCGGTCTCGTCGGCTTCGTAGGTGACGGTCGCCTTGTCGGTTTCGATGTCGGCGAGGGGATCGCCGACGCGAACCTCATCGCCTGGCTGCTTCAGCCACTTGATGATCGTCCCCTCCTCCATCGAGTCGGAGAGGCGGGGCATGACGACGTCGGTCACCCGCGCAAGCCTAGCGTCGTGAGGACCGCCGCCGCGATCCGGTCCTCGTTTGGCATCGCGGCGGTCTCCAAGCCCTTTGCGTAGGGCAGCGGCACCTCAGCCATGCCGACGCGCTCGACGGGAGCGTCGAGATCGTCGAAGCACGCCTTCTGGATCCGCGCCGCCAGCTCGGCGGTCACACCGTAGGTGGGCCAGCCTTCCTCGATGCAGACCGCGCGATTCGTCTTTGTCACCGATTCGACGACCGTGTCGACGTCGAGCGGGCGCAGGGAGCGCAGGTCGACGACCTCGGCGTCGACACCATGGTCACGCTTGAGTCGCTCGGCAACGTGGAGGGCGCGGACGGTGGCGAATCCGTGCGCGACGAGAGTGATGTCCGTGCCCTCGCGAGCGACTCGGGCGAGGCCGATCGGCACGAGATGCTCAGGGTCCAGCGGAACCTCTCCGCGCTCCTTGTAGATCGCCAGGTTCTCGACGACGAGGACCGGATCGTCGTCACGAATCGCCGACTTGAGCAGTCCCTTGGCGTCCGCCGGGTTGGCCGGCGCGACGACCTTGAGACCGGGCGTCCCCGCGAACCAGCCCTCGAACGATTGCGAGTGCTGCGCCGTGAGCTGGTTGCCCGCGCCGTTCGGCGTGCGAATCACGAGCGGGCAGCGGACCTCGCCGCCGAACATCGCGCCGATCTTGGCCGCGTGGTTGACGACCTGATCCATCGCCACAAGCAAAAAGTTGATCGTCATGATCTCGACGACCGGGCGCTCGCCGATCATCGCCGCCCCCACGCCCGCGCCGACAAAGCCCTCCTCCGAGATCGGCGTGTCGCGCACCCGGTCGGGCCCGAACTCGGCCAGCAGGCCGGCCGTAACCTTGTAAGCGCCTTCGAAGACGCCAACCTCCTCGCCCATGATGAAAACGCGCTCATCGCGCTGAAGCTCTTCGCGCAGCGCGAGACGAAGCGCCTCGCGGTAGGTCATCACCTCGGTCCCGGAGACGGGCGCCTGGGTCTCCGCGGTCTCGGCCGGACTCACTGACCGAGCCCTCCAGCGAATACGAGCTCGCGCTCTCCGAAGGGCGCCCCCGCGAGCATCCGCGCGAACTGTGCGGCGCTGCCCGGTGCGTACATCCCCCGCGCCAGCTCACTCACCGCGGGCGGCGGGTCGGCGCGTGCCCAGTCGACCGCCGCGGCGACGCGCTCCGCCGCCGCGTGCTCGACACCCTCGAGCTCGCTTTCGGCCAGGCCCTCGTCGAGGAGCAGCGCACGAACCCGCTGAATCGGATCGTGGTGCATGTGCTGTTCGATCTCCTCGGTGCTGCGGTAGGAGAGCCCGGGGTCCGCGACGGAGTGCCCACGGTAGCGATAGGTAACCAACTCGAGGACGGCTGGGATGCGCTCGGAGCGTGCGCCGGAAAGCAGGCTCGAGGAAGCTTCCATGACGGCGAGCAGATCGTCCCCGTCGACCCGCAGCGAGGGGATGTCGTAGGCCGCGGCACGGCGGTGTAGGTCGGTCACCGCCGAGGCGCGCTCGACGCTCGTGCCCATGCCGTACGCGTTGTTCATCACGAGGAAGACCACCGGCAGGCGCCAGACCGCTGCCAGGTTGAGCGATTCGTGCCAGGCACCCATGTTGATCGCGCCGTCGCCGAGCTCACAGAGGACGCACTGCTGGCGACCCTGGCGGACGAGAGCGAGAGCGAGCCCGGTCGCCACCGGGAGCTGACCGGCGACGATGCCCCAGCCACCGTAGTAACCGCGCTCGACGTCGAGTAGGTGCATCGATCCCCCGCGCCCGTGGGCGCAACCACCGGCACGCCCGAAGAGCTCGGCCATGACCGCTTCCGGCGCGACGCCGCGCGCGAGCGCGAAGCCATGACAGCGGTAGCCCGTGATCAGGAGGTCGTCCGGCGACAGCGCGTGCATCGTCCCGACCGTCGCAGCCTCCTGCCCGGAGGAGAGGTGGCAGTAGCCGCCAATCAGCGCCGCCTTGTAGGCCCGCTCAGTCTCGGTCTCGAAATGCCTGATCAACAGCATCTGCTCCCAAAGCCCGAGCAGCGTGCTCTTCGCCACGGTTGTCATGCGCTCCGTTCCTCCTCGTCCTCGAAGTAGTCGGGGTGTTCGTCGCGCAGCGCCGGGACCGCGGAGAGGACCATCCGCAAGTGGTGGCGCAGCGCCGCCTCGGCGTCGTCAGGCGAGCCGCGGCGGAGCGCGTCGAGTACGGCGTGGTGCTCGACGACCATCGTCGACAGATAGTTCGGCTGCGGAAGGCTGAGGCGGCGCACGCGGCTGAGGTGCCCCTTGGCGCGCTGCGCGACCTCCCACGCGAACCCGCGCCCGCTGATCTCGCAGATCGCCGCATGAAATTCGTCGTCGAGCAACGCGAACCGCTCGTAGTTCGTTTCGGCTACTACCTCCTCCTGACGGCGGATCAGGCCGTCCAGCGCAGCGATGTCATTGCGGTCCGCGCGCTCGGCCGCAACGCGGACAGCGGCGCACTCGAGCGCCTCGCGGACGAACTGGGCGTCGGCGACGGCGGCGCTGCTGATGCGCGTGACGAAGGTCCCGAGCTGGGGCACCACCTGGACGAAGCGCTCGTCGCGCAACAGCGTCAGAGCTTCGCGGATCGGCGTGCGGCTGACGCTGAGGCGTTCGGCAAGCTCGTTCTCGGAGATGCGTTGTCCTGGCTCGAGCTCGCCGGCGATGATCGCCTCCCGCAACGAGCTGTAGACGCGGCGACTCGTCGATCCGGGCTCGAGCCGTCGCGAATGCGATATGCGCATGTCGACCACCGGCCTGTATACTTACATACAAGCAGTCAGGATTCCAGGACTTTCCTGCGCGGCCGTGGTGCCGTGCGAACGGGAAGACCCGCCGCCAGAACTCATCCGGGCGGCGGCGCAGTACCTCCTCCTCCCTCATCCGCACGAGGCGGCGGCGCGAGCTGTCGCCTCGCTGCGTGGCCGCCTGCCGCCTTCAGGCGGACGCAGCCGCCGCCGCAGCCTGCCGCGTGACGCGCCGCTTGCCCCAGCGCGAGCTCTCGGCGTAGCCGATGATCCGCGCGAAGTAGTCGCGCAGGTGCGCCGGCTCCAGACCCAGCGGGCCGAACAGCGTGCGCGCGCGATCGTCGTCGAGCGTCGCTTCGATGCCGAAGTACGGTAGGTAGACGGCCGCCTGGTCGGGCGTCGAGTCGGCGTGATGAACGAGTCGCGGCGGCGGCCGACCGAAGTATGCGCACGCCAGCTCGATCAGCTCCTGGTTGTTGATCGCGCTGGACCCGGCGACGAGGTGAACGGTGCCGCGAACGTCGTCCAGGTCGAGCAACGCGAGCAGCGCTTCGGCGACGTAGTCGATCGAGACGATGTCGGCCACGCCGTCCGGATCGACCGGCACCTCGTCCATCAGACCGCGCGAGAAGGCGCGCAGCGGCCAGTAGATCACGTTGAACACGGGCGTCCAGCCGGTCGTGCTGTCGCCGACGACGATGCTCGGGCGCGCGACAACAAGCGGCAGATCGCCGGCCGCGGCGGCCACCGCCTGCTCGCCGGCGAACTTGGTCTGCTCATAGGTATTGCGAAACCCCTGACCGAGGTCGAGATCACACTCGCGGAAATGGCCGTGATAGCGCCCGGCGACGTAGGCGGTCGAGACGTGCACGTGGCGGTGGAGGTGGCCGCGCTCGGCAATCTCGCGCGCCAGCTCGATCATCCGCACGGGGCCGACGGAGTTCGTCTGCTGAGCCGTCTCGAGCGGCAGATCGAACGAGATCGACGCCGCACAGTGAATGATGCTCGTCACGCGGTCGAGCAGCTCGTCACGGTCGCGCTGGCTCAGCGCCAGGCCATCAACCGATACGTCCCCGGGTACGGCGCTGACGCGCTCGAGGCTCCCGGGACGCTCGTCGTAGAGCAGATCGTAGACGGCATCCAGACGCGCCTCGGCGGCCTCGCGCGTGGGCGCGCGGACGAGGCAGATCACCTCGTTCTCGTCGCGCTCGATCAGGCGCGCAAGCAGCTCCATGCCGAGAAATCCCGTGGCGCCCGTGAGCAGGACGGTCTCAGACACGCCGAGGCGCTCCCATGGCGTGAAAGCCACCGTCGACGTGGATGATCTCGCCCGTGATCGCGCGCGAGAAGTCGGAGAACAGGAAGCAGACGGCCCCGGCGACGGCGCTCGCGTCGCGCGTATCCCAGCCGAGCGGCGCGCCATCGCGCCAGAGGCCCGCGAGCGTCTCGAAGCCGGGGATGCCGCCCGCGGCGAGGGTCTCGATGGGGCCTGCTGAGATGAGGTTGACGCGGATGCCGCGGGGGCCCAGGTCTCTCGCGAGGTAGCGCGAAACGCTCTCGAGCGCCGCCTTGGCGACGCCCATCCAGTCGTAAACCGGCCAGGCGACGCTGGCGTCGAAGTCGAGGCCGACGACCGACCCGCTCGCCGACGCCGCGAGCGCGGGGGCGAGCTCGGCCGCGAGCGCCTTGAGCGAGAACGCGCTCGTCTCGAACGCCGTGACCGCGGACGCGCTGGGAGTTTCGAGGAAGGCGCCGCCGAGGGCGTCCGCGGGCGCGAACGCGATCGCGTGCAGGAGCCCGTCGAGTGCACCCCAGCGGCGATCGACCTCCGCTGCGACGGCGGCGATCTGTTCGGGCTCGTTGACGTCCAGCTCGAGCACGTCGGGCGGAGTCGGCAGCGACGTGGCGGCGCGCTCGGTCAGGCGCAGGCCGCGGCCGAAGCCCGTGAGGACGATCTCGGCGCCGAGCTCCTGCGCCTGGCGAGCGACCTCGAACGCGATCGAGCCGCGCGTCAGGACACCGGTTATGAGCAGCCGCTTGCCGTCAAGCATTCGCGCCGGCCTACAGGGGAATGTTGCCGAGCGGGCGGCGTCGGGGGGGCACGGAGTCGAGCGCGGCAAACGCGGCGGCGGCGCGCTCGCGCGTCTCGCCGGGTTCGATCACGTCGTCGACATGGCCCTCGGCGCTCGCCGCGGCCGGAGTGAGGTGCTCGGCCGCATAATCGGCCGCGAGCGAGACGCGCAAAGCCTGCGGATCATCGGCGGCGGCGATATCACGACGGTGAATGATGTCGACCGCCTGCATCGCTCCCATCACGCCGAGCTGCGCACTCGGCCAGGCGTAGACGAAGTCAGCGCCGAGCTCCTTGCTGTTCATCGCGATGAAGGCACCGCCGAACGCCTTGCGCATCAGGATCGTCACGCGCGGGACGGTGCATTCCGAGAAAGCGTGCACGAGCTTCGCGCCGTGGCGAATCACACCGAGCTTCTCCTGCTTGGTGCCCGGGAGGAAACCCGGAGTATCGACGAGGACGAGCAGCGGGATACGGAAGAGGTTGCAGGTCCGCACGAAGCGTGCCGCCTTCTGCGAGGCGTCGCTGTCAAGCACACCACCGAGGTAGCGGGGCTGGTTGGCGACGATTCCAATCGAGCGGCCCTCGAGGCGACCGAAGGCGCAGACGACGTTGCGCGCAAGGCGCGGCGATATCTCGAGCAGACGGCCTCCATCCAGCAGCGAGCGCGCGACGTCGCGCACGTCGTAGACCTTGCGCGGCTCGGCGGGCACGAAACTGTCCGGGGCGTCGCCGGGCGGGTCGACCACGGGCCAGGTGGCGGTCGGAGTCTCAGCGTTCTGCGGCAGGAAGTCGAGCAGGTCGCGGGCGAGGAGCGCGGCGTCGAGGTCGTTCGCGGCGACGAGATGGCAGACGCCGTTGCGGTCGTGGACGCGATGGCCGCCGAGCTCCTGCGCCGTCACGTCCTCGCCGGTCACGGCCGCGACTACGCCGGGCCCGGTCAGGAACATGCTCGCGTTCTCGGTCATGATCACGAAGTCGGTGAGCGCCGGGGCGTAGGAGCCGCCGCCCGCACAGGCGCCGCAGATCACCGAGATCTGGGGCACCTCGCCGGAAAGCGCCACGTGGTGGTGGAAGATCCGGCCGTAGCCCGCGAGCGCCGCGAGTCCCTCCTGCATGCGCGCGCCGGCCGATTCGATGAACCCGATCACCGGGACGCGTGTGCGCTGCGCGAGCGCGAGGACCGACACGACCGTGTCCGCGTGCGCCTCGCCGAGCGAGCCGCCGGCGAACGAGGCGTCCTGCGCGAAGCACGCAACCGGGCGCCCGTCGACGCGTCCCGTGGCGCCAAGTACACCGTCGCCGGGCCGCGCCTTCTCGCCCATGCGCCGCGAAAGCACGTCCGTGCGCAGCAGGTTCAGGGAATCGGGATCGCAGAGAACCTCGAGCCGTTCGAGCGGCGTGAGCTTCTCCTCTGTGGCTGCGGTGGGAGCCATCGTCATGTCGCCTCCAGGCACAGCACTGCATTGTGGCCGCCAAAGCCGAAGGAGTTCGAGATCGCGAGCAGCCGGTCGCCGTTGACATCCAGCGCACGCGCGACGAGTGGAACGTAGTCGAGGTCGAGCTCCGGGTCCTGCTGCTCGAGTCCGAGCGTCGGCGGAATCACGCGCGCGCGCAGAGCGAGGATCGTCGCGACGGCCTCGACGGCGCCCGCGGCGCCGAGCAGGTGACCGATCGCCGACTTCGTCGATGAGATCGGAATTCGCTTGGCGGCAGCTCCGAGCGCAGTCTTCAGCGCGCTCGTCTCGGCCGCATCGTTGATCGGCGTCGACGTCCCGTGCGCGTTCACGTAGACGAGCTCGTCGGGGCTCACCCCCGCATCGGCCAGCGCCCGGGTGATCGCGCGCGCGGCTCCCTCGCCGTTGGCCGGCGGCGCCGTGATGTGGAAGGCGTCAGAGGTCGCGCCGTAGCCGCGGACGATTGCGAGGATGCGCGCACCCCGGGCGCGCGCCGTCTCGCCGTTCTCGAGCACCAGTGCCGCCGCGCCCTCACCCATCACGAAGCCGTCGCGCCGGACGTCAAACGGGCGCGAGATACCGAGCTCGGACAGCGCCTCGACGGCGACGAACGCCGCACGCGAGAGCGCCGTGAGTGCGGCCTCGGTGCCACCGGCAACCATCGCTGTGGCGTCACCGGCCTGGATCGCCCGCATCGCCGACCCGATCGCGTGCGTGCCCGCCGCGCAGGCCGACACAACGCCGTAGCTCGGACCCTTGAGACCGTGGTGCATGCTGACCGCTCCAGCCCCCGCGTTGCCCATCATCAGCGGTACGGCGAGTGGCGACACGCGCTTGGGCCCGTGCTCGAGCAACATGCGGTCGTTCGACTCGATCGTCCCGATGCCGCCGATGCCGGTGCCGATGATCGTGCCGACGTCCTCGGCCGGATAGGGCAGCCCGTCTTCCCAGCCCGCATCGGCAAGCGCCTCGCGCGTCGCGACGAGGACGAGTTGGGTGAAGCGATCGGCGCGGCGCGCTTCCTTGACCGAGAAGTGCTCGGTGGGCTCGAAATCGCTGCAGCGGCCCTCGCCGTCGACGATGCCGCAGACGCCCGCAACCCACCGCTCGTGAAGCTTTGCCGCGCCGACGCCAAGCGGGCTGACGGCGCCGACACCGGTGACTACGACGTCGGTCACTTCGCGCGCTCTGCCACCAGGTCGATGGCGTCGCCGACCGTCTTGATCTCGGCCACGTCGCTCGCGCTGAGCTCGACGCCGAACTGCTCTTCGATGACCTGCGAGAGCTCAGCGAGGTCGAGCGAGTCGACGTCGAGCTCCTCGAGCGCCGCATCGCGCGAGATGGCGTCGGGATCGGCACCGAAGGTCACAAGGGACTCCGTGATGACCTTCTCGATCTGCTCGCTGGTGGGGGCTTCTGCCATTGACCGTCCTTTCGAGTGATTTTCAGGCGGACAGGCCGCCGTCGACGTACAGGGTGCTACCGGTGATGTAGCTCGCGCGCTCCGAGGCGAGAAAGGCGACTGCCGCCGCCACCTCGTCCGGTGTCCCGGCACGCTGCGCGGGAACCCGCTCGGCGAGCACGGTCGGGATGTCCTCGGTCATATCTGTCGCGATCAGGCCGGGGGCTACGGCGTTGATCGTGACACCGCGGCGCGCCACCTCGACGGCCGCCGTCTTTGTGAAGCCGATGACCGCAGCCTTGGACGCAGCGTAGTTGGCCTGTCCGGCGTTTGCTCGCGGCCCGACCACGGAGGCGATGTTGATCACGCGACCGAAGCGCGCCCGGATCATCTCGCGTAAGACGGCGCGTGTCAGCCGGTAGGTGGCGTGGAGGTTCGTGTCGAGGACACGCTGCCAGTCGTCGTCGCTGAGCGAGAGGGCAAGGCCGTCGGCGCGCACGCCGGCATTGTTGACGAGCACGCTGATCTGCCCGAGCTCGGCGTGCACCGCCTCGACAAGGAGCGCCGGGCCCTGCGGCTGCGCGACGTCGGCCTGGAAGGTGACCGCGCGTCCGCCGGCGGATTCGATCGCGGCCGCTGTCGCCGCGGCACCGGCGGCGTCCGAGCGGTAGTTCACGGCGACCGGCCAGCCGTCGGCCGCGAGCGCGCGCGCGATCGCGGCGCCGATCCCCCGGGAGGCGCCGGTGACGAGGGCGCAAGCCCCGTCCGGGCGCGCAGGCTCGCTCATCGGCCGCCCGCCTTCCGCTCGCGTGCCATGGGCTCTTCTACTCCATTGAGGCCGGCAGGGTACGCCCGGCTTGCTGACCGTGCCCCGATCGGCGGGGTGAAAACCACCCACTTGGGGGGTTCATGCGACCGCCTCGACCTCCGCGCCCTCGTCTTGCGCCCTGGTCTCGTGGTACTCCTGCTCGACATTGACCGACCAGATGTTGTCCTTGCTGGTCACATCGGCGGCGATGTTCTCGACCGCGACCATCGCGGTGAGCATCGAGTGATCCTGATTGTTGTAGCGGTGCATCCCGTTGCGCCCGACGAGGAACAGGTTCGTGAAGCGGTCGAGGTACTCCCGCAGCTCCGCAAAACGATCGTAGGTCCCGAAGTAAGCCGGGTAGGCCTTCGGCACGTGGATGACCGTGTGGTCGAGCACGTCGTTGCGATCGACCAGGCCGAGCGAGACGAGCTCATCGATCGCGAACTGGGCAAACTCCTCGGAGGGCTTGGACCACAGCTCGTCGCCCTCGTTCGCGAAGTACTCCATCCCCAGCCAGACGGTCTCGGGGTCGGCAACCAAATAGGGGCTCCAGTTGTTGAAGATCTGCAGCCGCCCGACCTTGACGTCGGGCTCCTGCACGTAGATCCAGTTGTCCTTCATCCCCGCGAGGGCCCCGCCGGGCGAACGCAGCAGCACCCCGACCGTGATGAAGTCGCGATAGGACAGCCCCTCGGCGACCTCGCGCACCGACGGCGGAACGTCGGCGTCGAGGCCGGCGACCAGATCCTTGATCGGCATCGACGAGAAGAAATAGTCGCCTTCGACACGCTTGACGATGCCATCGGGGCCGCGGACGGACGCGGCGACGATGCGATCGCCTTCGGCATGGAGCCCGACGATCGCCGTGTCGAGGATCACCTGCCCGCCGCGCTCGCGTACCCGCCGCGTGACCTCCTCCCACAGTTGACCGGGGCCTCGCTTCGGATAGAGGAAGCGCTCGATCAGGCTCGTCTCCGTCCCCCGCTGGTAGATGTCGCCGCCACCACGCGAGGGAAGCATGCTGCGCAGCGCGTGGGCGAGCGCGCGGGAGACCGAGAGGCCCTTGATCCGCTGCGCGCCCCAGTCGGCCTTGATCCGGCTCGGCGGCACGCCCCAGACCTTCTCGGTGTAGTCCTCAAAGAAGGTCGCGTAGAGCTCGCGCCCGAAGCGGTTGACCATGAAGTCCTCTAGCGATGACTCGTTGGCGATCGGACGCAGGCGTGCGCGCGCGTAACTCAAACCGATGCGGGCCATCCGTACCGGGCCGAGGTTGCGGACCGTGTTCGCGTTCAGGCTCACCGGATAGTCGAACATCCGGCGCAGGTACATGATCCGCGAGCGTCGCTCGCGCAGCAGCATCACGAGCTCCTCGCGGTCGGGGTCCGGCCCGGCGCCGTTTGCCGCGGACGAGATCCAGCCGGTCAGCTGCTCGGGATCGAGGCGTTGCAGCGGGACGATGTCCGTCCACCAGTGCATGACGCGCGTGCTCTTGGAGAAGAAGCGGTGACCCCCGATGTCGATCCGGTTGCCGTTGTGCCGGACCGTCTTGGCCAGCCCCCCGACCATCGAGTCGGCCTCGTACACGACCGGCACCACACCGGTGCGGTCGAGGAGCTCGAGCGCCGCCGTCAAGCCGGCCGGCCCGGCGCCGGCGATGATCGCCACGCGATCCTTCATCGGTCTTCGGTCATTGCGCATGCGCGGCCGCGCCGCCGGCGGATGATAGCCCGGGGCCCGATCACGCGGAGAGGCCGAGTCGCTGGGCTCGCTGGACAGCCTCCGCGCGGTTGCGCGCACCGAGCTTTCGATAGAGCGCGCTCGTGTGCTCCTTGATCGTGTGCGGCGAGAGGTGCAGCGCGGCGGCGATCTCGCGATTCGTCGAGCCGCCCGCGATCAGGTCGAGCACCTCGCGCTCGCGCTGGGACAGCGGCGCGTCGATCTCGACCTGGGGCTGGAACACGGTCATGCCGAGCCCGACCATGCGGACGGCGCGCGCGATGTCGGCGGCGCCCCAGTCCTTCGGAATGAACCCGGAGGCCCCCGCGGCCTTGGCCGCGCCGGGCGAGATCCGCCCGGCTCCGGAAATCAAGAGGACGTTCATCTGCGGCGCGCGCTCGCGCAGCTGCGCGCAGACATCCGGACCTGACTCCTCACCGAGGAAGAGGTCCACGAGCGCGACGTGCGGCTTGTAGCGCGCCGCCAACGCGTAGGCCTCGGCACCCGAGCGCGCGCTGACGCAGCGTTCGACCCAGGGCTGGTTGCCGAGCATCAGACGAAAGCCCCAGTGGACAACGTCGTGGTCATCGACGATCAGCACCCGCAGCTTCGTCTCGTCGCCGGCGAGCTCGCCGGCGGGATCGAGCTCGGAGGCCATCACACGCTCTCGTTCCCATGAGGCACGACGAGGCGGACCTGCCACAGGTCGCCGTCGCGGGCGCCGAACTCGAGCAGCCCACCGTGTTGAAGCGCCTCGAAGCCGGCCAGACGCAGGCCCATGCCGGCGACGCCAGGGTGTCCCTGAACGCCGTCGTTTGTCACCTCGAGCACGAATGCCCCGTCGCGGAGCACGGTGTGCACGGCGACGCGCGTGGGGTGGGCATGCTTGTGCGCATTGCGGATCGCCTCGGCGAGGACGGACTGAGCGAGCGGCTCGAGCTCGGCGGGGACCGCAAGTCCGCCGGCATCGGCACCCTCGACCGCGATCCCGAGGTCGGGGTGCTCGTGACGTAGACGCTCGACCTCCTCTCGGAGGGTCGTCTTGGTCTGGGCGGATGGCCGGCCGAGCGGCCGCTGGATCGCGCTGCGCAGCTCGCCGAGAGCCTGCTGGAGCTCATCGGCGCAGCGCCGACGCGCGTCATCCGCGAGCGGCTGATCGCCGGACAGCGCGAGTGAAATGCCGAAGAGGCGCTGCACAACGCTTTCGTGAAGCTCACGGGCGAGGTCGATGCGCGCCTCGAGCTGCATCGCCCGCTCGTACTGGCGCGTCGCGGCGCGCGCCATCGACGCCAGTGCAGCGATCTTGCCGATGATCCAAAGCACCTCGCGCTCGGTGTCCGACAGCGGTGCGTCGTCGCCACCGCGATCGGACAGGATCACGCCGAGCCAGCGCCCGCGCGCGGCCATCGGCGTGCAGACGAGCATCCGCGGTGCTAGCCGGCGCACGTACTCGGCCGGGAGCTGGCTTGCGATGTCGCCCGAAATCTCGAGGACGCGATCCTCTGCAAGGGCGCGCATCGCGAGCGGCGCCGACTCGGCAGTGAAGAAGAAGTTCGAGAACAGCGACACGTCGACGCCATAGCTTCCCGCCGCATAGACACGCCTCCGCGCCGAGTCGTAGCGAAAGATCAGCAGGCGGCGCATGGCTGTGCAGCGCGTGATGCCCTCACACAACCGGCTGTAGAAGTCATCGCCGACCGCCTCCTCGCTGCGGGCAAGGACGTCGGCGAGGATCTCGATCGCGTTGCCCGTGGCCAGCGCGCTCGCGTCGTGGCCGTGTTCGGTGGACTGCGGATTCATCGACTCGCCAGCATGTGGACTTACATTCTCCACGGTCGCGCCGATGAGCTGCTTCCCTGGCGCGTAGGCTGACCTGGTATGGAGCTGCGCCACCTTCGGTATTTCGTGGCAGTCGCCGAGGAGCTCCACTTCCACCGAGCGGCCAAGCGCCTGCACATCTCGCAGCCACCGCTCAGTCAGCAGATTCGCGCGCTCGAGGAGGAGCTCGGTGTGGGACTGCTGGAGCGCAACCGCCGGCGCGTCGAGCTGACCGCGGCGGGAGCGCGGTTCCTCGTCGAGGCGCGTGAGATCCTCGCGGCCGTCGAGCGGGCGTCGGACACCGCGCGCCGGGTGGCGGCCGGCGAGATCGGCTCGCTGTCGGTGGGCTTCGTCGGCTCGGCGATGTTCAACCCGGTGCTCCCCGAAATCCTCCGCGACTTTGCGAACCGCCACCCGGACGTCGCACTCGATCTCCGCGAGCTCCCGACGGCCGAGCAGCTCGACGCGCTCGTTCGCGGCCGGATCGACGTCGGCGTGATCCGCGGTCCGCTCCACGTCGCGACGCTTTCGCCGCGGCTCGAGTTCGCGGTGATCCATCGCGAGCACCTCGTCGTGGCGTTGCCGGAGACGCACCGGCTCGCCGCTGAGCCCCGGCTGGGCGCCGCCCAGCTGCGCGGCGAGCGCTTCGTGACGCTCGGACGCAGCGAGGCCCCCGGCTTGTGGGCGCCGCTGAGCTCGGTCATGGGGAACGCCGGCGGCATCCCCGACAACGTGCTCGAAGTGGCCGAGATGCAGACGATCATCGGACTCGTCGGCAGCGGCCTCGGCGTTTCGCTCGTACCGGCATCGGTGAGTGAGACCGAGCGTCCCGGCGTCGCGTTCCGCCCGCTCGCGGACCGATCGCCGGCGATCGAGCTCGCGCTCGCGTGGGCGACAGACGCCCGCTCGCCGGTGCGTGAGGCGTTCCTCGAGCTTGCCGCCCCGAATCGGCCCTCACCCGGGCCTTAAAGTGCAAACCCCCCGGGGCTTTTATGAACTTCTCACGGGGGGCTGCACGGAGGAGAGGGAGACACAGCCTAGGACCGACCCGGTAAATCGTCCAATACATGTTTCTTCTCTCTGTGATCTGTTTTGCATCTCAATCGCCCGTGTAGCGTTTGCGGGAGAGTCCTGCCGCCGCCCCGATAGGAGACCGAATGTCAGGCCAAGCTCCCCATCTGCTGATCTGTTACGACGCCTCCGATCGCGCCAAGCACGCGATCGAGGTCGCGGGGAGGCTGTTCCCCGGCGCCAAGGCAACGGTTCTCCACGTGTGGGAGCCGGTGGAGCACATCGTCGCGCGCTACGCGGTGCTCGCGCCCTACCTCGGCGAGCAGGTCGACGAAGCGGACGAGGGCGCCGAGCGGGACTCGCACGGCGTTGCCGAGGAGGGCGCAGGGCTCGCAGCACAGGCCGGCCTGCAGGCAACCGCCGAGATCGCGACCCTGCAAGCAAGCGTCTGGCAGTCCGTCATCGAGGCGGCGAATCAGCTCGAGCCGGACGTCGTGATCACCGGCACGCGGAGCCTCCACGGCATTCAGGAGCTGCTGGTCGGCACTCTCTCGCACGCCCTGCTCCAGCACTGCCACGTCCCGGTGCTCGCCATCCCGGCGCCCGAGGCCGCCGCGGACGCCGGCCATTGAGCTGATCGCTAGCGCTGGCCGGCGAGCGTGCGAGCGAGGAGCTCGCGCAGGGTCGCGCGCTCCGCAACGCTGAGCGCGCCGAGGATCTCGTCCTCGATCGCACCCTGCGCGATCTCGGCGCGCTCGAGCGCGGCGCGGCCCGCATCGGTGAGCTCGACGAGGTGGCGGCGGCGATCGGCGGGATCGCGAGTACGCGCGATGTAGCCAACGGCCTCGAGCGCGTTCAGGAGCAGGACCATGTTGTTGGCGTCGATGCCGAAGATCTCGCACATCAGCTGTTGCGGGGCGTGCTCGACATCGCGCAGATAGGCGAGCGCGACGTAATGGCGCAGGCTCATCCCGAGCAGCTCCTCGCTGCTGCGCCTGTAGATCAACTTGGACATCCGCGTCAACAGCGGCAGCGTCCCCGAAGCATTCATTTGCCGGTCAATCATCATTGCTACAGTGACGATCGTAGCGTTGTTGTCGAACGGGAAGGGCTGATTCGCGATGGCTGACTCGCTGCAGGAGTCGCGTCGCCGGTGGATGGCGCTCGTCGTCGTCTGCCTGGCGATGCTGATGAATGTCCTCGATCTCACGGTGGTGAACGTGGCGCTGCCGAAGATCCAGCACGATCTGCATTTCACCCAGTCGGCGCTCGCGTGGGTGATCGACGCGTACATGGTCGCCTTCGGTGGCTTCCTGCTGCTCGCCGGGCGGCTCGGCGACCTCGTTGGTCGCAAGAAGGTGTTCCTGGTCGGCCTCGCGATGTTCACGCTGTCCTCGCTCGTCTGCGGGTTCGCCGACAGCCAGGGCCTCCTGATCGGCGGGCGCTTCGTACAGGGCCTCTCGGGCTCGCTGTGCACGTCGGTGATCCTCGCGATCATCGCGACGGAGTTCCCCGAGCAATCCGAGCGCGCGCTGGCGATGAGCGCGTACATCTTCGTGACGGTCGCGGGCGGCTCGATCGGGCTGCTTGCCGGTGGCGCGATCACGCAGGCGCTCAACTGGCACTGGATCTTCTTCATCAACCTGCCGATCGGCGTGCTTGCGTTCGCCCTCGGCGTCGTTCTCGTGCGTGAGAACAAGGGACTCGGCCTGTCGCAGGGCGCCGACATCGTTGGGCCGTTGCTCGTGACGGGCGGCCTCGTCGCGCTCGTCTACGCGATCGTCAAATCGACGACTTACGGGCTGGGCTCAGCGCGAACGCTGGGCGTCGGTGGCGGTGCGCTCGCGCTGATCGCGGCGTTCGTCGCACTCGAGGGTCGTCTGCGCAACCCGATCATGCCGCTGCGCGTCTTCGCCGTGCGCGGACTGATCAGCTCGAGCCTGGTGCGTGCGTGCATGTTCGTCGGGATGTACGGCTGCTTCTTCCTCGGGACGCTCTATCTCGAGCACGTACTCGGGTACGGAGCGCTGCGCACCGGGCTCGCATTCCTGCCGATGACGATCGTCGTCGCGATCATGTCGATGGGGGTCACGGCGCGGCTCGTTTCGGCGTTCGGACCGCGCCGCGTGCTGCTACCCGCCATCGTGTCCGTCATCGCCGGCGTGCTGATGCTCTCCCAGATCAGCGTCCACGGCGACTATTTCCCGCTGATGTTCTTCGCCTTCGCCCTGCTCGGGATCGGCATGGGCACGGCGTCGGTGCCGTTGCTGACGCTCGCGATGGCCAACGTTCCGCCGGCAGATGCGGGGCTTGCTTCCGGGATCGTCAATGTCTCGATGCAGGTTGGTGGGGCGCTCGGCGTCGCCGTGCTCGGGACGATCTCCACAGATCGAACCCGCACGCTGACCCGGCTCGGCCATTCGTTGCCGAGCGCGCTGACGGGCGGCTACCAGGATGCATTCGTCGTCGCGGGCGGCTGCGCCATTGCGGCGTTCGTGCTCGCGTTGGTGCTGCTGCGCCAGCCGCGCGGGCGCCAGGCAGAGCCGGTGCGCGAGCGCATCGACGGGCGCGCCGCGGCGGAGGCCTAGACCGCCGTTCGCCGGCGAGGGGCGGCGCATCTTCGCGCGCCGCCCCTGCCCTGCGTCGAGCTAATCCGCGGGCAGCTCGACGACCATCAGCGTGTGGCCGTCGGCGTCGCGGAACCAGAACATCGGCGGGATCGGATCGCCCATCCGCGAGACGGCCTCGTCGACGTCGACGCCGCGCGCCCGCAGCTCCGCGTGCGTCGCATCGATGTCGTCGGTCGCGAGGGCGATGCCGGTCAGCATCGGCGTCACCTCTTGTCCGGGCGGTGGGGGCGCGAGCGCGATCCCCGCGGTGCCGGTCGGCAGGTAGACCTCGACCCAGCGGTACTGCCCGCCGAAGGGGACGTCGGTCCGCTTCTCGAGCCCGAGCTTTTCGACGTAGAACTCGATCGCACGGTCGGTATCGGTGACCGGGACGCAGACGAGGTTCAGCTCGCGCAGACCGGTCGTGGTGGTGGTGCTCATTCTGCTGCCTCCTGTCGATGGGGTAATGCCCTTTTGACCGCGCGTCCCGAAGAGATTCATCGGTCAGACGACGAAGCTGAGCGTGTAGGCAACGAATGCGAGCGCGAGCACGGCCGCGCCGGCAAGCGAGCGCGCACTGGAGAAGTCCTCGCGCCGCACGGTGAAGTAGATCGCGAGCAGAGCGAACGGGTCGACGTACTTCTGCCATGGGTAGCGGATCGCGAGCGCGCCGATCAGGAAGCTCGCGAAGAACGCGAACAGGAGCCAGCGGTGTGGGGCGAGGAGCGCGCGCCAGGCAAGCAGCGCGCAAGCTGCAGGCACGAGCGCCCAGAACAGCAGCGAGGATCCGGCGACGATCGGGAGCCGCGCGGCCGCGTTCCACAGCAGCCCGGCCGTGTGTGTCCCGGGCTCGGCAGGGAAGGCGAGCAGGAGGACGGCGCCGGCCAGCGCCGCGGCCGCCGGCAGGCGCAGTGCGCGCCATAAGCGCTCGCGCGGACCATCGAGGGTGGCTCGCCCCGCGACGATCAGCGCGGGCGCGAACAACACGGCGCAGTAGAGGCCGAAGGTCGCGAGCGCCAGTTCCGGGGTCTGCACGACGAGCGCTCCCACGTGCCCGCCGACGTCACGTCCGGTGCCGCACAGCGCACAGGAACTCGGATCGCCGCCGGGCGGGACGAGCCCGTGCCAGCTGAGAAACAGCAAACCGACCGGGATCACGGTCAGCGCGACCGCGCCGGCGAACTCGGCGCGGCGCAGGAGCGTCGAGCCGGATCGCAACGCGTAGAGACCGCCGACAGCGAGCATGAAGGCTGCGCTCTGGCGAGTGAGCATCGCTGCGGCGAGTGCCACGCAGCCAACGAGGAACGCGACGATCGATCGGTTCTCGCGGGAGCGCTCGAAGCGCTCGACCGCGATAACGATGAAGAGCGTCGCGAGGTTGTCCGTGATGACGCGGAACGATGTCCCGAAGACGTACGGGGAGAGCAGGAAGAGAAGCGCGAGCGAGAGCGCGGCGAGGCGCTCGAGGCCCAGCCGCCGTCGCAGCAGGTAGTAGACGGCCAGTGCGAGCACGTAAGAGATCGCGACCTCGACGAGCCGCAGGCGCCACAGCGCGTAGCCGATCAGCTTGCCGGCGTATGCCTCGAGCAACGGGAAGAGCGGCGTCTGGGCGGCGACGTAGTGGTGCAGGCTCGGGAACGGCAGCCCGTGCGAGAACTGGATGATCGTCGGGTAGATGTAGTTGCCCTCGTCGGTCGAGTGGAAGATCGGGAGCGTGACGGTCATGCCGCGCAGGGCGGCGACCATCACAAGCAACGGGACTGCGAGGGCAGCCGGCACGAGCCAGCGCGAGTCGAGCATCCGCTCGCGCGTGGTTGGAAGCTCGGCGGAGGCGTGCATCACCGCCGCCACGATAGCCCGCGCGACCGTCGGCGGATAGCAAAGCGCCCCCCGGTGCCGCGCTCGCGTGAAACCTTGAAGCGCGGCGCTCGGGGGGCGCCCAGACGGGAGGACATGTGCTGCTATGAGAGCCCGCGCTCCGAGGGAGCGGAGCGTGGCCGATGTTTGCGCGCTCTGCACGCTAGTACCCGTCGCCTCTCGCAGGATCGGGATTAGCCCGAAAACGCGCCGGACCAAACTACGTACGCACAACCCGCGCACGCGCTGCACTTCCGCACCGACCGTCCGCTGCCGAGGGCCCTTGTCGAGAGACTGATCTGCGCCTAGCCGGCGGCGGCCCCGAGCACCGCGGCGCCGACGAGAGCGAGCGTTGTGCCGAAGAGTTGGATCGCGGCGGGGCGTTGGCGCTGCAGCACTAGCCCGAGGACGATGGTCATGACGGGGTATAGCGACGAGATCGCCGACACGATGCTCAGCGCCCCGTGGTGCGAGGCCGCAGCGTAGGCGAGATCACCGCCAACGCCGATAGCGGCGATGCCGGTCAAGGCACGGAGCGGGGAGCCCGACGACACACCGCGCCGTAGTGACCGCCGCCCGGCGACGAGCGCGGCGATCCCGGCCGAAAGTCCGGTACTGACGTGCTCAATCGCAGTTGCCCAATAGGGGTCCACCCGCCCTGCGGCGTGAAAGCACGTGAGCATCGTCGCGACTGCGGCCGCTGCGCCGAGGCAGATGGCGGCGGTCTGCACGGCTGTCGTAGGGCCGTCGCTGGTGCCGGAGGTCCAGGCGCTGACACCGCCCCCGAGCAACGCGAGCACAAGCCCGGCGGCGATCGGGAGGTCGAGCCTGTCGCCGCCGAGCAGGCCGATCACTACAGCTCCCGCAGCTCCGAGCGCCCCGACTGGAGCGGTGATGAACGCCTCGCCGCGGCTGAGGGCGACGTAGATCAGGCTCAGTTCGATCGTGACAGCGACGCCGGCGACCGCCGCGAGCAGCAGCCGCGGGTTGGCCGGTGGGGGGGATCCGCGCGCGAGCAAGACCGGCACCAGGAACACGACCCCCAGGAGCTCGGAGATCCCGACGACCAGCAGCACGGAGGTGCGACGCTGCGACGCGACGCCGCCGAGGAAGTCGGCTGCACCCCAGCCGGCTGCAGCGAGGACGGCGAGGATGACCGCCATCAGCGCGGTGCTCGAGATCCGATCGGCTGCACCGGCAGAGTCAGACTCACCAACCGCCGGGATACCCGTTGGCGGAGACTCCGAAGCGAGCGTCGGGCGAGCTTCGGATGTATCGGGGCGCCCGGATTCGAACCGGGGACCTCACCGACCCGAACGGTGCGCGCTACCAGGCTGCGCCACGCCCCGATGACGTCGGCCAGTATCCCACAGCGGCGAGGTCAGCTAGCGTGCGGCGGAATGGCCGCGCTGAACGAGATCATCGCCGTGCTCGATGAGCTCCTCGACGCACCTAGCTTCACGGACTTCGGCCCGAACGGCCTGCAGGTCGAGGGCGGACCAGCGGTGACCCGACTGGTGAGCGGGGTCTCCGCGAGCCGCGAGCTGTTCGAGCGCGCGAACGAACTCGGGGCTGAGCTGATCTTGGTCCACCACGGCCTGTTCTGGGACGGCGAGGACGTCCGCATCATCGGCGCGAGGCGCGAGCGCCTTCGCGTCCTGCTCACTGCGGGGATATCGCTCGCCGCGTATCACCTCCCGCTCGACGCACACCCGACGCTCGGCAACAACGTCCTCATCGCGGCCGGGATCGGCGCAACGCCAACCGCCGCCTTCGCTCCCGTTGCGGGCCGGCCGGTCGGCTGGATCGCGAGCTTCGATGGGGCCGGGATTCCACGAGCCGAACTCGTCGGGCGGCTGGCGACGCTGACCGGACGCGAGCCGATCGCCTTTCTCGAGGGGCCGGAGGCGGTGCGCCGTGTGGGCATCGTCTCGGGAGGCGGCGGGCGCAACGTCCACGATGCGATCTCGGCGCAGCTCGATGCGTTCATCACCGGCGAGCCGGAGGAGTGGGCGCGCGCGGTCGCGCGCGAGGCCGCGATCAGCTTCCTTGCCGGTGGGCACCACGCGACCGAGACCTTCGGCGTTCGCGCGCTCGGCGAACTGCTGGCCGAGCGGTTCGGCATCGAGCACCACTACGTCGAGATCGACAACCCCGTTTGAACGCTCGTCGATCCGCGCGAGACCCTTGCAACTATCCGGCGCGAGCGATATACGTAGCCTGGTCACAATTTTAGGAGGGACGCACCGATGGCGAATCACCTGACGCCCACGGAGCTCGCGCGTGAAGCAGGCCTCGAACGTCGCGAAGTGATCTCCAAATGCATGGAGATGGGCGTCCCGATCTTCCAAGGTCGGATCGACAAGGCCCTTTTCCTCGACAACCTCCGTCGCTTCGGCGTCGCACAAGCGCGGCCAGCCTAGGCCTAGTTAGCAGCACCCGCTACTCACGCGCCGCGCTGACCGGTACGTGAGTAGCGGCTGGCGGCGCGCGCCGCACAAGCGCGTCCTATGCTCCGGGCGAGTGGCGCTCCGACGGAACGCAACGCTCCTCGCGCTGGCCGGTGTGCTGGCGCTGAGCGCGGTCGCAGCCGCTGGTGCGGTCGGCGCACAAGGCACGGGGCCGAGCGGGCCTACGGTGACAACCGCGCCGCCGGCCCGGCTCGAGGCAAAGTTGCTCGCGGCGCTGAAGCCGTTCGCGCGCAACTCCGGCGCCTATGTGCTCGATCTCGACACAGGGCAGGTCCTGTTCAGCGAGAACGCGACCAGCCGCCGATACCCGGCGTCGGTCGAGAAGCTCTACACGCTCACGACTGCGCTCGGCTTGTTTGGCGCCGGTGGCACGCTGCAGACGAGCGTCTCCGGCGTTGGGACGCTCTCGCCGACGGGCGTGTTCACCGGCAACCTCTACGTACGCGGTGGCGGCGATCCGACCTTCGGCGACCCGGGATTCATCGACAAGTGGTACGGCGGCGTCGGGACAACCGTGGTCGCGCTGGCCAGCCAGCTGATCGCCGCCACGCACATTACGCGCGTCCACGGATCAGTCGTCGGCGACGCGTCCTACTTCGACAGCCTCGTCGGCGACCCGGCGAGCGACTTCCTGCCCGACCCAAACCTCGCCGGCGAGCTGAGCGCGCTGAGCTTCGACCGCGGCGCGCAGGGCGCACAGGGATCGCCGGCGGCGCACGCCGCGTGGGAACTCGCCGGCGCGCTGCGCCATGCCGGCGTGCCGGTGAGCGGGCGCTCCCAGGCGGGCACCACGCCCGTCGGCGCCCAGCTGCTGACGACGATCGCCTCACCGACACTCGGAGCGCTCGCCGCGCTGACCGCCGGCCCGTCCGACGACTTCTTTGCCGAGATGCTGCTGAAGGCGCTGGGCGCGCACTTCGGTGCCGGCGGCACGACGGCGGCGGGCGCGGCCGTGATGAGCAGCTACCTTGCCAAGCTCGGGTTGACGCCGGCGGTCGTTGATGGCTCGGGTCTTGCGCGCGGCGACTTGACGACGCCGCTGCAGGTCGTCACATTGCTGCGCGACCTCAGCCCGGGTGGCAACGCCGAGCTGCAGAGCGTCGGGCAGACGCTGCACGCAGCGCTACCGGTGGCCGGCGAGACGGGGACGCTCGCCACGCGGATGCGCGGCACGGCGGCGGCGGGGAACTGCCAGGCAAAGACGGGCACACTGAGCGACGCATCGGATCTCGCCGGCTGGTGCGACGATCGCTATGCCTTCGCGATCCTGATCAACCACTGCTCCCTGTCGCGCGCCCAGCACGCCGAGGATGTGATCGTCGAGGCGCTGGCAAAGCTCGCCGCGCCCGCTACAGCAAATCCAGCAAAGCAGCCTCATCGATGACGTTCACGCCGAGTCGCTCGGCCTTCTCGAGCTTCGAGCCGGGCGATTCGCCGGCCACGAGATAGTCGGTGTTCTTGGAGACCGAGCTCGTCACACGCCCGCCGGCGGCAACGATTCGCTCGCTCGCCTGCTCGCGGGTCAGCGTCGGCAGCGTGCCGGTGAGCACGAACGAGCGACCCGCGAGCGGCCCCTCTCCCGGCGCCGGACCTTCCTCTTCGAAGCGCAGCCCCTTGGCGCGGAGGCGTTCGATCAGCCCGCGCAGGGCCGGCGCGGCGAGCTGCGCCGCGATCGACTCCGCCATCTTCGGCCCGATGCCCTGGGTTTGCACGAGCTGCTCCGGCCCGGCCTCCAGCAGGCGGTCAATCGAGCGGAACTGGTTTGCGAGGCTGCGCGCCGTGACGGAGCCCACCTCCTCGATCCCGATCGCGAAGAGAACGCGGTGGAACGGCCTCGAGCGCGACGCATCGATCGCGTTGATCAGGTTGCGCGCGGAGATCTCGGCGAAGCCGTCGAGCTCGAGCAACTGCTCGGCGCGCAGGTCGTACAGATCGGCGGCGTTGCGAACCAGCCCGCGGCTGAGGAGCGTTCCAACGAGCGTCTCACCGAGGCCGTCGATGTCCATCGCGGCACGCGCCACAAAGTGGCGCAGGAGCTGCCATTGGCGTCCCGGGCAGTCCGCGTTCGGGCAGTTCGTGAAGACCGAGCCGGGCGGCTTCACGGTCGGGGTGTCGCAGACCGGACACCGAGCAGGTGGCTGCGGCAGAGTGCTGCGGTGCGGGTTCTCGACCGCATGCGGCGCCGGAGAAACGACCTGCGGAATCACGTCGCCCGCACGCAGCACGATCACCTCATCGCCCTCGCGCAGGTCCTTGCGCGCGAGGTCCTCCTCGTTGTGGAGCGTCGCGAGCTTCACCGTGACGCCGCCGACGTGGACGGGCTCGAGCTCCGCGTACGGGTGCAGGTCGCCGAACTTGCCGACGTTCCAGCGCACGGCGAGGAGGCGTGTCTTGGCGGTCGTCGGCGGGAACTTCCAGGCGACCGCCCAGCGCGGATCGCGGCCGACCGCTCCGAGTCTGCGCTGGAGCTCGAAGTCGGAGACCTTGATCACGACGCCGTCGATCTCGAAGTCGAGACTGCCGCGGCGACGCTCCCACTCGAGGCATTGCTCGACGACCGCCTCTTCGTCGTCGCGCACGACGATCTCGCTGTTGACCGGGAAGCCGCGGTCGCGCAACCAGGCGAGCGCCTCCCATTGGCTGTGCAGCTCGAGCCCATCGGTGACGCCGATCGCGTATGCGAGCATCGACAGCGGCCGGCGGGCGGCGAGCGTCGGATCGAGCTGGCGCACCGTGCCCGCCGCCGTGTTGCGTGGGTTCATGAAGGTCGACTGACCGGCGGCCGCGAGGCGCTCGTTCAACGCGGTGAAATCGGGCAGCGACATGTAGACCTCGCCGCGAACCTCGAGTAGCGCCGGCGCGTTCTCGATTCGGTGCGGAATCTGGGCGATCGTGCGCAGGTTGTGCGTGACGTCCTCGCCGATCTCGCCGTCGCCGCGCGTCGCGCCACGCTCGAGCACGCCGTCGCGATAGATCAGCGAGATCGCGAGGCCGTCGATCTTCGGCTCGCAGACGAAGCTGAACGTCGGGGTCGTCGATGCCCTCGCGAGCGAGGTGCGCCCGCATCCGCGCGACCCATGCGCGCAGTTCCTCGGCTGAGCGCACGTTCGCCAGCGAGAGCATCGGCTGCAGGTGGCGGACCTTCTCGAGGCGATCGACCGCCTCTCCGCCGACGCGCTGGGTCGGCGAGTCGGGTCTGACGAGCTCGGGGTGCTCAGCCTCGATGTCGCGCAGCTCGTTGTAGAGCGCGTCGTACTGGCCGTCGCCGATCTCCGGGTCGTCGTCGACGTAGTAGCGGCGCGAATGGTAGGCGAGGAGCTCACGCAGCTCCGCGGCACGGGACGCCGGATCGCTAGCCGGGCTCACGGTGTCAGCACTGCCTCCAGGTCCAGCTGCGCGAGAGCATGCATGCCGGGATGGTCGGTGAGGTCGAAGTGGATCGGGGTCAGGGCGATCCGCCCGGCGGCGACAGCCGCGAGATCGGTGCCGGCAACGTCCTCAAAGCCGGGGGCCGCACCGTAGATCCAGTAGCGGCGCCGTCCTTCCTCCTCGCGTTCGAGCCGCAGCTCGTCGCGATAGACGCGCTTGCCGAGCGAGGTGACCTCGATCCCGGTCGGCACCTCCCCCGGGACATTGATGTTGAGCAGTGTCTTCGGCGAAAGCGGCACGGTGTCCAGCGAGTCGACGAGCCGGGCGACGATCTCAGCCGCGAGCGTGAAGTCGAAGCTGCCGCGGTCGACGTACTCGAGTGCCGCACCGGCGGCCTGCTGCGAGACCGCGATGCCCGGGATCCCGAGCACGACCGCCTCGAGTGCGGCCGCAACGGTGCCGGAGTACGTGATGTCGTCGCCAAGGTTCGCGCCGTGGTTGATCCCCGAGACGACGAGATCGGGCGTGAAGTCGCTGACCAGACCCAGGTTTGCCAAGCGGACGCAGTCGACCGGGGTGCCATCCGTGGCGTAGCCGACCGTTCCGTCGCCGAAGTCGACCTCGGCGACCCACAGCGGCCGCCGCGTCGTGATCGAGCGCGCCGTCGCTGAGCGGTTCCCATCGGGTGCGACGACGAGCAGGCGAACGTCCTCCAGCCGGGCAAGCGCACGCCGGAGCGTCTGCAAGCCGTCGGCGTCGATGCCGTCGTCGTTGGTCAGAAGTATCTGGCGCACGCGTCCAGGATATTGCGGCAGCGGCGCGAGGCCGTTTCGTTCCGGCCGAATGCGACGGGGCCGTGTCGGTCACGCGCCCTCGTGCCGCGCCAGCGCCCTGAGCAGGTCGAGCGTCTTGTCGCGGGGCGCCGCAGCGAAGAACGCCGCGTCCACCTGTCGACGTCGTCCTGATGCTGGCCGCGACGGCTAGGAGAGCTTCTTGTTCGGACGCTCGAGCAGCCGATCGTCGAGAAAGGTGTCGACCTTCTCGCCGTAGAACGCGATCAGGCCGGCGATCGCAGCGAGCGCGACCGTCGGGAAGTCGTAGCACCACGCCACGTCGGGGTGAGGCGTCGCGCCGACGCGAGCGGACCAGTACTCGCTCGTGCGGCCCTTGTAGGGACACGCGGTGACGGTGCCGCTCGGCTCGAGGCGGCTGAAATCGACATCGCTTCGGTTCAGGTAGTAGCGCGTAGGCAGACCCGTCTCGAAGACCATCACCGGTGAGGCACTCTCAGCGAGGACGACGCCGTCGAGCTCGATTCGCACTCGTCGGGTCGAGCGCAGCGCATCCACCCGGGCGTACGGGCTTCGCGGATGCACGAAGACCGCCTCGTCCTCCTCGAACCAGGCGTCGAGCGCATCCCACTCGAAGCGGAAGTGGTCGACGATCGCCGGCAGTTCGGATTCGGTGTACAGCCGCGCGGCCTCGCTGCGTTCCCGCCCACCGGCGCGCAGGCCGTAGCGACAGGCGCGGCCGAGCTTCAGCTTGTGCGCGTGGCGCTCGTCGACCAGCACATCCGGGTCGACATCGGCGCGCGGTATCAGGAAGGCGGGATAGGCGGGGATCTCCCAGAGGTAGAGCGCCCGCGTCGTGTCGAAGACCTTCGCTCCGGCAAAGAAGCCGCGCACGCGGCGCGGCACCGGCTCGACGTGACCGGACTGCGCGAGATGCTGGGGGTAGTCGGCCACCTCTGGGACACGGTAGCTCACGCGCTTGCGCGGGCCTAGGCTTCGCAGCGTGAGCGGCGAGCTCAGGCTTCGCTGACGTACTCCATCAACAGGCAGTCGTGCCAGCCGGACCCGTCGTGGTCGCGCTCGTAGCTGTGAAGGATGCCGACCGGTCTGAAGCCGACCTTCTCGTAGGTGTGAATCGCCGCGGCGTTGTCGGCAGCCGGGTCGATCGTGATGCGGTGGTGCCCACGCACCACCACAAGATGCTGGACCGTCTGGCGTAGCGCCTCCGTGCCGATACCGCGGCCATGCAGTGCAGGGTCGACGAAGATGTCGACCATCGCGTGCCGGTAGTCCGGATCCTCCTCCTCGAAGAACTGGATCATCCCCGCAACCAGGCCGTCGTAATCGATCACGAGGCGATGGGCCGTCGGGTCCTCGCTCGGGAAGTCGGGGCTGGGGATGCCCCACCAATCCGCGACGCCCGGCTCGCGGTGGATGCGAGACAGCTCGCTGACATCGGCAGCAGCCAGTGGACGCAGTGTGACCATCAGTAGCTCACGCTAGCGAGATACAGCCCGTGTGCGGGTGCGGTACGCCCGGCAGCCGAGCGGGGAGCACCGGCCAGCAACGTCGTGAAGTCCTCGAGCGAGCGCTCGCTGGTCGCGACCTCGAGCATCGTGCCGACCAACACGCGGTTCATCTGGCGCATGAAGGCGTCCGCCTCGATCCAGAACTTGAGCAGGTCGCCCTCGAAGGACCACTCGGCGCGCAGGACGTAGCGCTCGAAGTGCACGTGGTGGGTCTCGGTCGGGGTGAACGCGGTGAAGTCGTGCCGGCCCCTGAGCGCGTGCGCACACGCTTGGAGCAGGTCACGGTCGAGCTGACGCGGATGCTCGAGCGCGCGATCGCGCTCGAAGGGTGAGCGGGCGCGTGATTGGTGGACGCGGTAACAGTAGGTACGCGAGCGGGCGCTGTGCGCGTGCGTTGAACGAGTCATCCATCGGCTCGCACGCGCTGAGCGCCACGTCGTCGGGGAGCAGTGCGTTCACTGAAGCCGGGTCGAGCGCCTCGTGGGCGTAGCTGGCAACCTGCCCCCACGCGTGAACGCCGGCGTCGGTGCGCCCGGCGACCATGGTCGCAACCGGCTCGCGCAGGATCGTCGCTAGCGCCCGCTCGAGCTCGGCCTGAATGGTGCGCTGGCCGGGCTGGGCAGCCCACCCGGCGAACTTCGTCCCGTCATAGGCGAGCGTGACCTTCGTGACCACTGCGCGCACTGCGCGGCCGCGAGTTGGCCGCGCCGCCTCCTAGGCGACGAGCTCGAGCAGCACCATCTCGGTGGAGTCGCTGGGCCGCGGCCCGAGCTTGACGATCCGGCTGTAGCCACCCGGCCGCTCCTCGAAGCGCGGCGCGATCACCTCGAAGAGCTTGTGGACGGCGAACTTGTCCTGGCCGAGGGCCGAGAGCGCCTGGCGGCGCGCGTGGAGGTCGCCGCGCTTGGCGAGCGTGATCAACTTCTCGAGCTCCGGCTTGACGGCCTTCGCCTTCGCCTCACTCGTCTTGATCCGCTCGTGCTCGATGACCTCCTTCGCGAGGTTCTGGAGCAACGCCTTGCGGTGCGCGGCGTCGCGGCTGAGCTTGTGGCGGGCCTTCTGGTGGCGCATCGGTGATGGAGCTTAGTCGTCGCGCAGGTGCAGCCCGCGGGCGGCGAGGGTCTCGATGACCTCGTCGATCGACTTCTTGCCGAAGTTCGGGATCGCATTGAGCTCTGCTTCGGACTTCGAGATCAGGTCACCGACCGTCGCGATTCCGGCGCGCTTGAGGCAGTTGTATGAGCGAACACCGAGCTCGAGCTCCTCGATCAGGATGCTGTACTCCTCGCCCTGCATCAGCGAGGCGCCGGGGGCGCCGTTAGCGCCGAGGCCACCGTCGAGATGGCCGACCGGGCCCTGTCGAAGCTCCTCGACGCGATCCTCGTCGGTGAAGATCGCGAGCTGGGAGATCAAGAGCTCGGCCGCCTCGCGCAGCGCTGCGGACGGCTCGACCGAGCCGTCGGTCTCGATGTCGAGGGTCAGCTTGTCGAAGTCCGTGCGCTGCCCGACGCGAGCCTGCTCGACGTTGTATGCGACACGGCGGACCGGCGAGAAGATCGAGTCGATCGGAATCACGCCGATCGGCTGGTCGGGGGACTTGTTCTCCTCCGCGGGTCGGTACCCGCGGCCGCGCCCGATCGTCATGTAGAACTCGAGCCGCGCCTTCTTATCGAGGGTCGCGATGTGGATGTTCGGGTTGAGGATCTCGACGCCCGACGGCAGGTCGATGTCGGCCGCGGTGATCTCGCCCGGACCGGTCGCGACGAGGGCGGCCTCGATCTCGGTCGCATCGGAATGCATGCGGCAGACGATGCCCTTGAGGTTGAGGACGATGTCGGTCACGTCCTCCTTCACGCCCGGGATCGTCGAGAACTCGTGCGCGACGCCCTCGATGCGTACGCTCGTCACAGCGGCGCCGGCGAGCGAAGAGAGCAGCACGCGGCGCAGCGAGTTGCCGAACGTGTAGCCGAAGCCGCGATCGAGCGGCTCGATAACGAAGGTGCCGTGGTTGTCCTCGGCCGATTCGCTCGTGATCCGGGGAATTTGGAAGTCAAGCATCGGGGTCCTAACGTCGTTTGTTTGGGCGCGCCTGGCACGGGCCGGCGCGCAAATCTCGGGGCGCTGCGCTACTTCGAATAGTGCTCGACGATGAGCTGTTCCTGCACCGGCGCAGCGACTTCGCGCCGCTCCGGCTTGCGCAGCACCTTCGCTGTGAGCCCGTCGTGGTCCGCCTGGAGCCAGGCCGGAACCTGGCCGGTCAGCTCGGTCGCGTCGCGGATCACCTGCGTGGCGTTCGTGTTGGCCTTGACGGCGATCACGTCACCGGGCTTCACCTGGAAGCTCGGAATGTCCACACGGCGGCCGTTCACGGTCCAGTGGCCATGGCGCACCAGCTGGCGTGCCTGACGGCGCGAAGCGGCGAAGCCGAGGCGCACAAGGACGTTGTCGAGGCGGCACTCGAGCAGCGTCAGCAGGTTCTCGCCGGTGACGCCCGGCATGCGCGAGGCCTTCTCGTAATAGTTGCGGAATTGGCGCTCGAGCAGGCCGTAGTAGCGCCGCGCCTTCTGCTTCTCGCGCAGCTGGAGGCGATACTCGGATTGCTTCTGGCGTCCGCGGCCGTGCTCGCCCGGCGGGTAGGAGCGGCGTTCGACGCCGCACTTGTCGGTCAGGCAGCGCTCGCCCTTGAGGAACAGCTTCTGGCCCTCGCGGCGGCACTGCTTGCAGGCGGCGGAAGTATCTCTTGCCATCGCTCGCCTACACCCGCCGCCGCTTGCGCGGGCGGCAGCCATTGTGGGCCTGGGGGGTCACGTCTTTGACACCGGTCACCTCGAGGCCCGCGGCCTGGAGCGAGCGGATCGCCGTCTCGCGTCCTGAGCCAGGTCCCTTCACGAACACCTCGACCTTGGAAAGGCCCTGCTCGATTCCCTTGCGCGCGGCGGCGTCGGCGGTGACCTGGGCGGCAAACGGCGTTGACTTGCGCGAGCCTTTGAAGCCCGCACCGCCAGCCGACTCCCAGGCGATCACGTTGCCCTGCGTGTCGGTGAGCGAGACGATCGTGTTGTTGAACGATGTCTTGATGTGCGCCTGCCCGACCGGGATGTTCTTCTTGACCTTGCGACGGCCGCGCGCGGGGCGCTTTGGTGCGGGCATTACTTCTTACCGGCCTTCTTCTTGCCGGCAATCTGCATCCGCTTGGGGCCCTTGCGAGTGCGCGCGTTCGTCTTCGTCTTCTGGCCGCGAACGGGGAGTCCGCGGCGATGGCGAACACCGCGGTAGCAGCCGATCTCGACGAGGCGCTTGATGTCCTGCGAGACCTCGCGGCGCAGGTCGCCCTCGACTGTCAGGCCGCGGTCGATCGCATCGCGCAGCTGGGCGACCTCGTCCTCGGTCAGGTCGCGCACGTAGGTGTCGGGCGAGATGCCGAGCTCGGTCAGCAGCTTGTTGGAGGTCGGACGGCCGACGCCGAAGATGTAGGTCAACCCGACCTCGACGCGCTTGTTGAGTGGCAGGTTGACGCCAGCTATACGGGCCATCGAGCAGTTACCCCTGGCGCTGCTTGTGACGCGGGTTCTTGCAGATCACGAGCACTCTCCCGCGACGGCGCACGATCTTGCACTTCTCACACATCGGCTTGACCGACGGCCTTACCTTCATGAAAACCTTTCCGATGACTCCGCCGGTTGGCTCTGGCCGCCGGTCCGGCAGCCGCTACCACCGCGGATTACGCACAAGCAGCTCGGGCCTACCCGACCCGAGCGCGACCGCCAATGTTAGCAAGCTCGCTTTCCACCGTATCGCCGCCCTCGGCGAGGTGCCATGGCGTGAGGATCCGCGGCCCGTCCGGCGTGATCGCAACCGTGAACTCGAAGTGCGCGGCGAGCGAGCCGTCCTGTGAGTAGATCGACCAGCCATCGTCGGCTGCGACCACCTCGGTGGTTCCGATCGTGGTCATCGGCTCGATCGCGAGAACCATGCCGCTTTCCAGACGCGGGCCGGTGCCGGCCTTGCCGAAGTTCGGGATCTGGGGATCCTCGTGCATGTCGCGGCCGACGCCGTGGCCGACGAGCGAGCGGACGATCTGCAGTCCCTGGCCCTCGGCGGCCGCCTGGATCGCGTGCGAGACGTCGCCGAGGCGACCGCCGACGACGCAGCGCTCGACGCCGGCGAACAGCGCCATCTCCGTGCCCTCGAGCAGATGCGACGCCTGCGCGCTGACGGCCCCGATCGGGAAGGTCCGGGCTGCATCGGCAACCCACCCGTCGAGCGTGACGCCCACATCGAGCGAGAGCAGGTCGCCGCGTTCGAGCCCGTAGGGGCCGGGGATCCCGTGCACGATCATCGAGTTCGGGGACGCGCAGATCGAACCGGGATACCCGCGGTAGCCCTTGAACGAGGGGACCGCGCCCTGCGAGCGGATGAACCGCTCGGCAGCCGCGTCCAGCTCGGCGGTCGTGACGCCGGGGCGCAGCTGGCGCTCGAGCAGGCGAAGCGTCCGCACGAGGATCGCACCCGAGGCGGCGATGCGGTCGATCTCGGCCAGCGACTTGCGAATGATCACAGCTCGTCCTCGAGCTTCAGCGTCGCCAGCGTCGAGCGGATGTGCGCGTGCACCTCACGCGGCGAGGCAGTGCCGTCGAAGTGGCACAGCAGGCCGCGCTCGTCGTAGTAGTCGATCAGTGGCGCCGTCTGCTCGTGATAGACGGCCAGTCGCGTACGGACCGTCTCCTCCTTGTCGTCGTCGCGCTGGATCAGCTCGTTCCCGTCCTCGTCGCAGATCCCCTCCTGCTTGGGCGGGTCGAAATCGACGTGGTAGATACGCCCGGTCCGCGGGTTGGTACGCCGTCCACTGATCCGCTTGACGACGACGTCGTCGGGAACATCGATCAGGAGGGCTGCCGTGAGCCGACGGTCGAGCTGCGCGAGCTCGCGGCCGAGCGCGTCAGCCTGGGCGACCGTGCGCGGGAATCCGTCCAGGAGAAAGCCGTCCCGCGCGTCATCCTCCGCGATGCGCTCGAGCACGACGCCGATGATCACGTCATCGGGCACGAGCTCGCCCGCATCCATGTAGCGCTTGGCCTCCTTGCCGAGCGGCGTCTCGTTGGCGAGCGCCGCGCGCAGGATGTCGCCCGTCGAGATGTGCGGGATCCCGAACTCGTTGGTGAGCTGGGCGGCCTGCGTGCCCTTGCCCGCCCCGGGGGGACCCAGCAGGATCAGATTTAGCTCTGCCATTGAGAGGGCGAGCGGCACGTTGCACGCGTGCCGGGCGCCGAGCGAAGAGTACCTGGGCACCTGCGCGCGCGCCGCTAGCCTAATCAGCGGTGCCGATCACGCGACCACTCGAGCCGCCGGACCTCGACCAGGTGCTCGCTGTCTTCTTCGACGCGTTCGAGATAGCCGATACGAGCTTGGAGGCGTACCTCCGCGCGCGCTTCTCGCACGTGCTGGACACAGATCCGCAGGGAGCTTGGGTCGCGCTGGACGCTGGTGGCAACGTCGGCGGAGTGGCGACGGCGATCCGGCGCGGGAGCCTCTGGGCGCTGTCGGTTCTCGCGGTCGCAAAGACGGCGCAGAACTCCTCGGAGCCGGGAGAGCGGCTGCCTTCTGACCGCGCGCTTTAGCAAGCGGTACGGCGGGCCACGAAGGAAGGGGCGGATCGATCCGCGCGACTGCCGGCAAGCGCTGGGGTGAGCGCCGCTGGGACAGAGTCGCTCGCGCTCTGCGACGAGGTGGATCGCATCGCGCGCGGCGTGCGCCGAGCCGATCTCGAGTTCATGATCGGGCCGGGCGGCCGCGAGCTGTGGGTGATCGACGATCGGCGTGGCCGCGGCTATCTGATCACCGGCCGTGACCGCCTCTTCGCGCTCGCCGCGACCACTGAGCCGGTGGCGCGCAACCTCCTGCGCCATGCGCTTACCCTGGCTGGCGACGGAGACTTCCAGGTTTCGTTCGTTGGCGAGCAGCAGCGCTGGGCGCGCGAGGTCTTCAGCGAGGCGGGGATCGAGCTCGCGCCCCGCGGCGCGATCTTCACGAGCGACGCCGTTCCGCCATGGGATCTCTTCATCCCAAACCCGGCGCTCGGCTAGCCGTTTGAGTCAGGGTCTGAGGAAACCCTCGTAGTTGCGCATCATGAGCTGCGCCTCGAGCTGCTTCATCGTGTCGAGCGCGACGCCGATCACGATGATGATCGAAGTGCCGCCGAAGTTGAAGCTCACGCCGCTGCGGGCGTAGACGATCGCCGGCAGGATCGCGATGAAAGCCAGGTAGATCGCGCCCGGGAACGTCAGGCGAGCAAGTACCCGGTCGAGGAACTCGGCGGTCGGGCGTCCCGGCCGGACGCCGGGGATGAACCCGCCGTACTTCTTGAGGTTCTCGGCCTGATCGACGGGATTGAACGTGACCGCCGTGTAGAAGTACGTGAAGACGATGATCAACAGCGCCTCGCCGAAGATGTAATGCCAGCCGCTCGGCGAGAAGAAGTCGGCGAAGTGGCGCGACCAGCTCGTGTTGACGAGCTGACCGATCGTCGGCGGGAAGGCCATCAGCGAGGCGGCAAAGATCACGGGGATGACGCCCGCCATGTTCACGCGCAGCGGCAGGTATGTCTGCTGGCCGGAGGTCATGCGCCGGCCGATCACGCGCTTCGCGTACTGAACCGGAATCCGTCGCTGGCCCTCCTGAACGAACACGATGCCCGCGACGACGGCGAGCACCAGGAAGGGCGCCATCACCTTGAAGACCTGGTTGTTCGTGTTGTACCACTGCTGAACCGCGCCCGGCAGGCGCGAGACGATCGAGGCGAAGATCATCAGCGAGATGCCGTTCCCGATCCCGCGCTGGGTGATCAGCTCACCCATCCACATCACGAGCACCGTGCCGGCCGTGAGCGAGATCACGACCAGCATGATGTGCTGGAGGTCGAAGACCGGGATGATCGGTTGCGCCTGGCTCGACAGCGAGTGGAAGAGGAAGACGTAGCCGATCGACTGACCGAGCGCCAAGCCGACCGTCAGATAGCGCGTGTACTGCGTGATCCGCGCCTGACCGATCTCCCCCTCCTTCGAGAGCTTCTCGAGCGACGGCACGACGACGGTCAGGATCTGCAGCACGATCGAGGCCGTGATGTACGGCATGATCCCGAGCGCGAAAACGGCCATCTGGGTGAGCGCGCCGCCCGAGAAAAGGTTCAGCAGGCTGAGAATCCCCTGCGAGCCGGCGGACGACTTCGAGAGGGCCTTCGCTGCGCTGGCGCTGATTCCAGGCGCCGTCAGGTGAGCGCCGAAACGGTAGAGCCCGAGCATCAGCGCCGTGAACGCGATCTTCTTGCGGATCTCGGGGACCGTGAAGGCCTTTGCGATCGTGCTGATCATGTCGTCCGGAGGCCTAGCGACCTCCCTCCTTGGGAGGGATTGCCGTCTGTGTCTGGCACGCGCATCTGACGGTAGCAGCCGGCTGGCGGTTCGGCATTCGGTGCCGATCCCCGGCTAGGAATCGACGCGGACGCAGCTGCCGCCGGCGCCCTCGATGCGCTGCTGCGCCGTCTTGCTGAAGGCGTGGGCGTGGACGGTCAGGCTTTTGGTGAGCTCGCCGCGGGCAAGGATCTTCACCGGTACGTCCTTGCGCGTACCGAGCCCCGCCGCCTTCAGGGCCTCGAGCGTCACCTCGGCGCCGGCGTCGAAGCGCGCGTCGAGATCCTCGATATTGACCGGCTGAGTGCGCGTGCGGAAAGGCTCGAAGGGCATCGACATCTTCTTCGTCGGCCCGCGCAGCTTGCGCATCCGCATGTGGATCGGCATCTGGCCGCCCTCGAAGCGGGCACGATCCTTGGCACCCGAGCGCGACCCGTACCCCTTTTGTCCGCGGCCAGCCGTCTTGCCGGTCCCGGAGCCCTCGCCGCGACCGACGCGCTTGCGGGGACGTCGCGACCCGGGCGCGGGTCGCAAGGAGTGCAGGCCGATGTACGGCTCGCCGGACGGGCTCTTGGCGCCGTCGCCGGCGCGGACTCTTCCTCAGTCGTCGCCGTGCGGCGCGCTGGCGGCATCAGCTCTGGGGCTCTTCGATATCGACGAGATGGCGGACGCGGTGCAACATGCCGCGGATCTGCGGCGTGTCGCTGACTTCGACCGTGTGCCGGATGCGGCGCAGGCCGAGCGAGCGCAGCGTCGCGAGCTGGGCTTTGTCGGCGCCGTTGCGGGAACGATGCTGCGTGACCCGCAGCGTCACGGCCTTGTCGCTCACGCCGACGTCTCCGCGGGCTTGGCGTTGGTGGCGGTCTCGCGCTTATCCGCGAGTCCGAGGACCTGGGCCACGGAGAGGCCGCGAAGCTCCGCGACCTCCAACGGGGTACGCAGGCTCTGCAGACCGTCGATCGTTGCCTTCACGAGGTTGATCGGGTTCTGCGAGCCAAGGCTCTTGGAAAGGATGTCGCGGATCCCCGCGAGCTCGAGCACCGCGCGCACCCCACCGCCTGCGATCACTCCCGCGCCCGGTGCCGCCGGCTTGAGGAAGACTTTGCCGGCGCCGAACCTACCGGTGGTTTCGTGGGTGATCGTCGAGCCGTGCTTGGGTACGCGGAACAGCGACTTCTTCGCCTGCTCGACGCCCTTCTGGATCGCGAGCGGCACCTCGTTGGCCTTGCCGTAGCCGACGCCGACCACGTCCTTCTCGTCGCCGACAACGACCAGCGCCGTGAACGAGAAGCGCCGGCCGCCCTTGACGACCTTGGCAACGCGGTTGATCTCGACGACTCGCTCCTGGAGGTCGAGGCCGGCTGGGCTTACGGTTCTGTCGATGCGCATGAGCGGGGAAGGGTAGCTAAAGCGTGAGGCCGGCTTCGCGGGCGCCCTCGGCGAGGGCCTTCACCTGGCCGTGGTAGAGATAGCCGCCGCGGTCGAAAACGGCGGTCTTCACGCCCGCTGCCTCGGCCCGCTCGGCGAGCAGTGCGCCGGCGCGATTGGCGCGTTCGGTTGGACCGAGCTTGCGCAGCGCGGTCTCGGTCCAACTCACCGAGGCCAGCGTGCGACCCGTACCATCGTCGATCAACTGCGCGGAGATGCCGCGGTTCGACCGGAACACCGAGACACGCGGACGCTCTGCGGTGCCGGAGACCTTGGCGCGCACACGACGACGGCGCTTGAGGCGCTTTTCCTGCTTGGTCGCCGTACTCATGCCCGCTTGCCGACCTTGCGCGCGACCTGCTCGCCTTCGTAGCGAATTCCCTTGCCCTTGTAGGGCTCCGGCGGACGCTGCTTGCGGATCGTCGCAGCGACCTCACCGACCTGCTGCTTGGAGATTCCGCGCACGACGATGCGCGTCGGCTGCGGCACTTCGAACTCGATTCCATCGGGCGCGGCGATGTTGACGGGATGCGAGTAGCCAAGCGCGAGCTCGAGGTCGGCGCCCTTCAGCTGCGCGCGGTAGCCGACGCCCTGGATCTCAAGGCGCTTCTCGTAGCCGTGGCTGACGCCGGTCACCATGTTCGCGACGAGCGTCCGCACCAAGCCGTGGAGCGCCCGATGCTCGCCGCGGTCGGTCGGCCGTGTAACGACGATCTGGTCGTCCTGGCGCGAAACGGTGATGTCACGCGGGATGCGCTCGGAAAGCGCGCCCTTCGGCCCGCTGACGCGCACGAGCTCCGGCTCGATCGTCACCTCGACGCCCCCGGGAACCGGGATCGGCGCTCTACCGATACGCGACATTCACCAGACCTCCGCGACAAGCTCGCCGCCGACGCCCGCGGCCCGCGCCTCATGGCCGGTCATCACGCCACGCGAGGTCGACACGATCGCCGTGCCGGTGCCGCCGTTGACGCGCGGAATGTGCTTCGCGTCGACGTATGAGCGCTGTCCGGGGCGGGAGACGCGGCGCAGACCCGAGATCGCCGAGCGGCGGGCCTCGTCGTACTTGAGCCGTATCTCGAGCGTGTCCCCCGGTCCGTCGGCTGCGGGCGCGACCGTGAACGCGTCGATGTAGCCCTGCTCGGCGAGGATTCGCGCAAGCTCGGCCTTCTGGCGCGAGCCGGGCATCACGACGATCTCGTGCGACGCGTGGATCGCATTGCGAATCCGCGTCAGGAAATCGGCTATCGGGTCTGTCATCGACATCGGTTGCTACCTACCAGGAGGATTTGGTCATGCCAGGGATCTGCCCCTGGTGCGCCATCTCGCGCAGGCAGATCCGGCACAGGCCGAACTTGCGATAAACGGCGCGAGCCCTGCCACAACGGTGGCAGCGACTATAGCCGCGGGTCTTGAACTTGGGCGTGCGGGCCTGCCGCACCCGCTGGCTGAGCTTAGCCATTGTCGTCCTCCGAATCGTCGGACGCGGTTTCGGAGCTCTGCTCCGCAACCGGATCCTCTTCTAGATCGTTTTGCAGGGTGGTTTCAGCGTCCGTGCCGCCCGGCTCCTGCGCCTCGTCGGTCGCCTCGGCGACCTCGTCAGCCGCTGAGCGCGGCTCAGCTGCGGGCTCAGGCTCCTCGGCTTGCGGCCCAGCTGCAGACTCGGGCTCGTCGGCTTGCGGCCCAGCTTCCGGCTCGGCTGCAGGCTCGGGCTCGGGCTTCGAGCTCGGGCTCGAGCGCCGGCTCGGCCTGGGAACTGGGCTGCGATCCGTTGCCCTGCGGCGGCTCCTCGCCGGGGAGCTGGGGACGGCCTTCGGCGGCGAACGGGAATCCGAATGCTTCAAGCAGGGCGAACGCCTCGACATCGGTCTTTGCAGAGGTCGTGATCGTTATGTCGAGACCACGGACCTGATCGACGGCGTCATAGTCGATCTCGGGGAAGATGATCTGCTCGCGCACGCCCATCGAGTAGTTGCCACGGCCGTCGAACGCGCGCGGGCTGAGGCCGCGGAAGTCGCGGATCCGGGGGATCGCGACGGACATCAGGCGGTCGAGGAACTCGTAGCTGCGCTCGCCGCGCAGTGTGACGGACACGCCGACCGGCATGCCCTCGCGGAGCTTGAAGTTGGCGATCGACTTGCGCGCGCGGCGAACGTTGGGCCGCTGCCCGGCGATCTTCGCGAGCTGTTCGGTCGCGGCTTCGATGATCTTGGAGTCCTGCTTGCCGTCCCCGACGCCCATGTTGAGCGTGATCTTGTCGATCCGCGGCGCCTGCATCGTCGATGCGTAGCCGAACCGGCGCAGCAGCTCGGGCCGAATCTCGCTGACGTAGCGCGCCTTCAGGCGGGGCTGCTCGGTGGCAACCATCAGTCGATCCTCTGCTTCGAACGGCGCGCGACACGCACACGGCTACCGTCCTCGGCGCGCTCGACGCCGGCACGCGTCGGCTTGTGGTCCTTCGGGTCGAGCAGTGCCACGTTGGACACGTGGATCGGACCGGGACGCTCGATGACACCGCCGACCGATTCGGCGCGGGTTGCGCCCGCCACTTGCCGCGGGCGCTCGTGACGCTTGACGATGTTGAGGCCCTCGACGTACACGCGCTGCTTCTTCGGGTCGACGCGGGTCACCTTGCCGACCTTGCCGCGGTCCTTGCCGGCGATCACCATCACCTGGTCATCACGGCGGATCTTCATCAGAGCACCTCCGGCGCCAGCGAGACGATCTTCATGAAGTTGCGCTCTCGCAGCTCACGCGCGACGGGCCCGAAGATGCGCGTCCCCCGCGGGTTGTTCTGATCGTCGATGATCACCGCCGCGTTCTCATCGAACGCGATGTAGGTGCCATCGGGCCGCCCGAACGCCTTCTTCGTTCGCACCACGACGGCGCTGACGACCTCGCCCTTCTTGACGGTTCCTTGCGGGCTCGCGGTCTTCACGGTCGCCGTGATCACGTCGCCGACATGCGCGTAGCGGCGGCGTGAGCCGCCTTTGACGCGGATGCAGAGGATCTCGCGCGCGCCCGTGTTGTCAGCCACGCGCAGGCGCGTCTCGTTCTGGATCATCGCGCGCGCTCCAGGACCTGGTCGAGGCGCCAGCGCTTCGTGCGCGAGAGTGGGCGCGTCTCGATCACGCGCACGAGGTCGCCCTCGTGCGCGTCGTTGTTCTCATCGTGCGCGTGCAGCGACTTCGATGTGCGAACGATCTTTTCGTAGCGACGATGGCGGCGCGAGATGTCGATGCGAACCGTGATCGTCTTGTCGGCCTTGTCCGAGATCACGATCCCCTGGCGCGTCTTCTGCGAGCCGCGAGCCGGCGACTCGGCCTCGGACGCAGCAGCCGGCTGCGCGGCGGGCTTGCGCCCGCGCACCTTGATGCGGCGCTGTCGGCGAGCCTTCGCGGCCTTGGTGCGCAGCTCGTCGCGCTCGGCCCGGCGCTCCTCCGGCGTGCGCGGCGTCCCAGCGCCGGTCGATGACCGCTGGCGCGTGCGGCGTCGACGCTCCTTCGAGGAGAGGACCTCCTCGGGCGGCGCTGCCGGTGCGGCAGGCTCCGCCGCGGCCGAGCCGCTCCCTTCCGCGTCCTCGGCAGCTGCTTCCTCCTCGGCCGGCGCCTCGGGCGCGGCGGGCTCCTCGGTCCCAGCTTCGTCGGCGGGCACCGCCGTGCCTTCCGCGTCGGCGGCTGCTACTTCCTCGGCCGGCGTCTCATCGGCGGCCGGCTCCTCTGTTACGCCTTCCTCGGCGGGCACGTCGGCGGCAACCGGCTCCTCGGCCGTGGCGTCCGCTGCCGCGGCGGGAGTCTCGTCTTCAGCCATCAAAGCTCCTTGTTCTCGGGCGCGCTCAGCTCGCGCTCGCGTGCGATCGTCAGTGCGCGGGCGAGCGCGCGGCGGTTTGCGCGCAGCCCAGCCGTGTTCTCCAGCTCGCCGGTCGCGTTCTGGAAGCGCAGTCCGAAGAGTTCGCGTCGAGTCGTCTTGATGCGCTCAGCGAGCTCCGCATCATTCAGGTCACGCAGGTCAGCAGCCCGGTCAGCCATCAGTCCTCGCGCGAAACGAACTTCGTCTTGACAGGCAGCTTGTGGCCGGCGAGGCGCATCGCGTCGCGCGCGAGATCCTCGGGCACACCGGCGAGCTCGAACATCACGCGACCGGGCTTGACCACCGCGACCCAACCCTCGGGAGAGCCCTTGCCGGAGCCCATGCGCGTCTCAGCCGGCTTCTTGGTCACCGGCTTGTCGGGGAAGACGTTGATCCAGACCTTTCCGCCACGACGGATCTTGCGTGTCATCGCGATACGGGCGGCCTCGATCTGGCGGTTGGTGAGCCAGCCGGCCTCGAGCGACTTGAGACCGTATTCGCCGAACTGCACCTTCACCTGACCGCGCGAGACACCTCCGCGCCGGCCGCGGAACTGCTTGCGATGCTTGACACGCTTGGGGGCGAGCATCAGCGGGGACCTCCCCCACGGCCGCCACGCCCGCCGCCGGGCCGTCCGCGACCGCCGCCGCGGCCACCAGGACCGCCGGGGCCGCCCGGCCCGCTTTCGCCACCGCCGCGACCGCCGCGACCGCCGCGCTCGCCGCGCTCACGCTCGAGGCGCTCGGGGCGGTCTCCGCCAGGCGGAGCCGGTGCGCTCATGTCGGTGAGATCGGCGCCGGTGTACCCCTCGGGCATGATCTCGCCCTTGTTGATCCAGCACTTCACGCCGATCCGGCCGAATGTCGTGCGCGCCTCGTAGAAGCCGTAATCGATGTCGGCGCGCATCGTGTGCAGCGGAACGCGCCCGTCGGAGTAGGCCTCCGTGCGCGCCATCTCGGCGCCGCCGAGACGCCCCGACACCTGGACCTTGACGCCCTTCGCGCCTGAGCGCATCGCGCTCGTCAGCGCGCGCTTCATCGCGCGACGGAACGCGACGCGGTTCTGGAGCTGCTCGGCGATCGACTGCGCGACGAGCTTGGCGTCGAGCTCGGGGCGCTTGATCTCGAGGATGTTCACCTTGATCTGCTTGCCGGTGATCTTGTGGAGGTCCCGGCGCAGCGCGTCGACTTCGGCGCCTGACTTCCCGATCACGATGCCCGGGCGCGCCGTGCGGATGTTCACCTCGACCTCGTTCGCGTCCTTCTTGATCGTGATGTCGGAGAGTCCGGCATGGGCGAGCTTGCCGATGATGTGCTCGCGAATCTTGATGTCCTCGGCGAGAAACTGTGCGAAGTGCCGCTCGTTGAACCAATTCGATTGCCAGTCGTGGATGTAGCCCACGCGCATCGACTCGGGATGAACCTTTTGACCCATCGCTAGCCCTCCGTCCCGAGCTCGATCGTGAGATGGCTGGTGCGCTTGAGGATCGGCGTCGCACGCCCCATCGCTCGCGGCTTGAAGCGCTTGATCGTCGGCCCCTCGTCCGCGTAGACGGCCGTCACGCGCAGCTCGTCCGCGACCAGCTCGTGGTTGTTCTCCGCGTTCGCAATCGCCGAGTTGAGCAGCTTCTCCCAGTCGCGCGCGGCGCCGCGCGGCGCGAATGCAAGCAGCGCCCGCGCCTCCGGCACCGGCTTGCCGCGGATGTGATCACAAACGAGGCGGGCCTTGCGAGCCGAGCCGCGGACGTAGCGCGCGCGGGCTGTGACGGTGACCGGACCGGTTGGGACCGCGCGTCGCCGGCGGGCCGGTGCGGCTGCGGGTGTCGCCGGCGTCTTCGCAGCGCGCACACGAGAGGCAGCGCGCTTGGGCGCCTCGACCGCGGGGGTCGGCACCTCGGCCGCTGCCTTCGCGGTTGCGCGCGAGCGCGGCGCCTCGACCGGCGCGTCGCTCGTCGCGGGCTTGGCCGCCGCGCGCCGCCGTGCCGGCTTTTCGGCGCTCGCGGCCGCGGCTTTGCTCTCGCCAGCGGGCCTCTTCGCCGCGGCCGGCGCACGCGCGGCAGGCTTCGCGGCGGCGTCACCCTTGGCGCTCGTCGCGCGGGCGCGAGCGGCAGGCTTCTTCGAGTCACCCTCGGCGGCCGGCTTGGCAGCGGCGCGAGCGCGTGTCGGCTTCTTCGGTTCGTCGGCCACTATCTCACCTTCCCCGAGCCGGCATGGCCGCGATAAAGGCGCGTCGGCGCGAACTCGCCGAGCTTGTGACCGACCATCGATTCGCTAACGAAAACGGGAACGTGCTTACGCCCGTCGTGCACGGCAATCGTGTGGCCGACCATCTCGGGAAAGATCGTCGATGAACGCGACCAGGTCTTGATCATCTGCTTCGTGTTGGCGGCGTTCATCGCGGTGATCCGCGAGAGCAGCCGCTCCTCCACGAACGGGCCCTTTTTGCTCGAGCGACTCAACGCTTGCCCTTCCCGCGGCGGCGACCGCGAACGATGTAACGGTCAGATGCCTTGCCCTTCTTGCGCGTGCGATAGCCGAGCGTTGGTACGCCCCACGGCGTGACCGGGTGGCGACCCGGCGTCGTGGAGCCCTCGCCGCCACCGTGCGGGTGGTCAACGGGATTCATCGCCGTTCCGCGCGTCTGCGGACGCACGCCAAGGTGGCGCTTACGCCCGGCCTTGCCGATCTTGACGTTCTGGTGGTCGGCGTTGCCGATCACCCCGACCGTCGCACGGCACTCGGCACGCACCAGGCGCATCTCGCCGGACGGCAGGCGCAGGGTGGCCATGTCGCCATCCTTCGCCATCAGGCGAATCGAGGCGCCGGCCGAGCGGCCGAGCTGCCCGCCGCGACCCGGCTGGAGCTCGACGTTGTGGACGACGGTACCGGTCGGCATCTTGGCGAGCGACAGGCAGTTGCCGACAGCAATTTCGGCTTGCTCGCCGGACATCACGCTCATTCCGACGGTCAGCCGGTTCGGCGCGAGGATGTAGCTCTTCTCACCGTCCGCATAGTGCAGCAGCGCGATGTACGCGGTCCGATTCGGGTCGTATTCGATGGCCGCCACGCGGGCCGGAACATCGTCCTTGCGGCGCTTGAAGTCGATCTTGCGATACAGCCGCTTGGCGCCGCCGCCGCGGTGGCGGGAGGTCTTGCGCCCGTAGGAGTTGCGCCCACCGCTTTTCGTGAGGCCTTCGACGAGCGATCGCTCCGGCTTGTCGGCGGTCAGCTCGGCGAAATCCGGGTACGAGACGAAGCGCATCCCCGGGCTCGTCGGCTTTGGCTTACGAACGGGCATTACGACGCTCCCTCGAGACCGGCGAAGATCGGAATCGTCTCGCCCGCGCGAACCTGGACAATCGCCTTTTTCCAGGCGCGCGTGCTGCCCCGGATGCCGCCGCGGCGCTTTGGCTTCGGCCGCATCGAGATCGTGCGCACGTCGACGACGTGCACCGCGAACATCGCCTCGACCGCTTGACGAATCTGCGTCTTGTGCGCATCGGGATGAACGCGAAATGTGTACTTGCCGGCGCTCGCGAGCACGTAGCTCTTCTCGGAGACGACGGGACGGATGATGACTTCGGTGTGATCCACGGATCAGCTCTCGGTCGTCGGCTTACGCGCCCGGGTCGCTTTCGGCGACGGCTTCGGCTTCGGCGCCGCCTTCTCTGCCGCGGGCTTCGGCTTCGCAGCGGCGGTCGCCGGCGTGAGCTTCGTAGCGGTCGCCGCCGGCTTGGCTTCGCAGCGGTCGCGGCCGGCTTCGGCTTCGCAGCGGCGGTCGTCGGCTTGGGCTTTGCAGCGGTCGCGGCCGGCTTCGGCTTCGCAGCGGTCGCCACGGGCTTCGGCTTGGCTGCCGCACGCGGTTTCGGCGCTGGTGTTGCGACCTCCGTCGGCGCGGCCGCTGTCGCGGTCGCGGGTGCCGCTTCGGTCTCCGCCGGCTTGGTCGCACGGGCCGCTTCGACAGGCGTCGCCTGCTGCGCGCCCTCGCCCTTCGCCGCCGTCGTCGCGCGCGCAGTCAGTTCGGCGAGGGCGACCTCGGAGCACAGCAGCGAGGCCGCGCCGACGATGTCCGCAATGCCGACGCTGCTTGCGACGAGCACCGAGACACGGTCGATGTTCCGGAAGAA